>JALRDO010000049.1:272-877 GCA_023262185.1 Flavobacteriaceae bacterium | reverse complement strand
CCATTGGAAGCTGTTGGAGTACTTCTTTACAAAAACCGTTTACAATTAAACTTACTGCTTCTTCTTGATTTAAACCTCTTTGCTTGCAGTAAAATAGTTGCTCTTCACTAATCTTAGATGTGGTTGCTTCATGTTCTGTTGTTGATGTTGAATTTTTATTATCAATATAAGGAACTGTGTGAGCTCCACATAAATTACCAACTAATAATGAATCGCACTGAGTATAATTTTTAGCATTACTTGCTTTTGAATGAATATTTACAAGACCTCTATAAGTATTATCCGCATGACCTGCAGAAATTCCTTTAGAAATAATTCTACTTTTTGTATTTTTACCAAGATGGATCATCTTAGTTCCAGTGTCTGCTTTTTGATAATTATTTGTAATTGCAATTGAATAAAACTCACCCGATGAGTTATCGCCTTGCAAAATACAGCTTGGATATTTCCAAGTAATCGCAGAACCCGTTTCAACTTGTGTCCAAGAAATTTTAGAATTTTTTCCCTTACAAATTCCACGTTTTGTTACAAAATTATAAATTCCACCTTTTCCCTCCTTGTCTCCTGGATACCAGTTTTGAACGGTTGAATATTTAATCTCAGCA
>JALRDO010000049.1:0-255 GCA_023262185.1 Flavobacteriaceae bacterium | reverse complement strand
CTAAATAACTTACATAACTTCCTTTATCTGCGATAATTAAAGTTCTTTCAAACTGACCAGTGTTTGATGCATTAATTCTAAAATATGTGGAAAGTTCCATTGGGCATCTAACGCCTTCTGGAATGTAAACAAATGAACCATCTGTAAATACTGCAGAATTTAAAGTTGCAAAGTAATGATCTGTTAAAGGAATAACTGAACCTAAATATTTTTTAACAAGCTCAGGATGTTTTTGTACAGCTTCAGAAATTGAAC
>JALRDO010000048.1 GCA_023262185.1 Flavobacteriaceae bacterium | reverse complement strand
CGGCGCGTAGTCGTCCCAGCTGATCGGCGTCTTGTTGGCGCGCGCCTTGGCCAGCGGCCACAGCGGCGTCTGTTTCTTGTTGGCGTGCTGCTGGCGCACCTTGTCGTAGTCGGCGCCCAGCTCGGCCAGGTAGGCGTCACGGCCGTCGCCGAGCAGGCCCTGCGCCACGCCGACGCTGCGCGAGGCGTCGGGCACATAGACCACCGGGCCGCTGTAGTGCGGCGCGATCTTGACCGCGGTGTGCACGCGCGAGCAGGTCGCGCCGCCGATCAGCAGCGGGATGCCACGTTCGCGGAACCAGGGGTCCTTCTCCATCTCGGCGGCGACATACTGCATCTCCTCCAGGCTGGGCGTGATCAGGCCCGACAGGCCGACGATGTCGGCATTGACCTCCTTGGCCTTGGCCAGGATCTCGTGGCAGGGCACCATCACGCCCATGTTCACGACGTCGAAGTTGTTGCACTGCAACACCACGGTCACGATGTTCTTGCCGATGTCGTGCACGTCACCCTTGACGGTCGCGATCACGATCTTGCCCTTGGACTTGACGTCGCCACCGGCGGCCTCGAGCTGGCGCTTCTCCTCCTCGATATAGGGCACGAGATGGGCAACAGCCTGCTTCATGACACGGGCCGACTTGACCACCTGGGGCAGGAACATCTTGCCCTGGCCGAACAGGTCGCCGACCACGTTCATGCCGTCCATCAGCGGGCCCTCGATCACATGCAGCGGGCGGCCGCCGTCGGCCTTCAAGGCCTGCCACATCTCCTCGGTGTCCTCGGTGATGAACTCGTTGACACCGTGCACCAGCGCGTGCTTCAGGCGCTCGCGCACCGGCAGCGCGCGCCAGGCGTACTTGGCGGAATCATCCTTGGCCGCGCCCT
>JALRDO010000047.1 GCA_023262185.1 Flavobacteriaceae bacterium | reverse complement strand
GGTTGCTTTCAATCGCCAAGTCGGCCTTTTTGCCACCAGATGCGGACAGCGCGTTACTCTGCTGAATGAGCGCCTTAATTTCTTCTGGTGTATTGGCCGTTGTCGTCTGACCAGTGTTCTTATCAACCAAGCGATATGAAACACCCGGAGTTGGGGCAAATTGCATACGCTCGTTAGCAAGGTTGTTGCCAACGCTTGCGCTGCCGATCAGAGAGTATACTGGAACATACGGGTTTTCGATGCCCAACTTAGAGAAAATGCCCTGCGTAGTGCCGGGGATAATGTCAGCGCCACCATAAAGCTGCGTGTATTGGTCAGAAAGCCCGGTAGCTTGAGCCGCAGCCAATGCACGAGCCTGATCTTCTTGCGCCTTCTGATATTGCGCCTGAAACGCACTAATGTCGAAACTGCGCAGAGCCTCAATATCTGCCGCGCTCAAACCAGATGCAAGAAGTTCCTCGTCAGTCATTACATCATCCCCTGTTCTTGGGCGGCCATCTGCTCTTGGGCTAACTGGTCAACAATCTGCTGTTCCTGTGCGGCTTGGGCCTGCTGCTGTGCGGCGACCATAGCCTTCTGGACGTTCCCTTGCTGGCGGAGCAACTCGCGGTCACGCTGCATTAGGGCTTCGATGTTAGCCGTGTTTACAGCCGTGCCATACTTAGCTTCAATCTCAGCGGCCTTAATCATGACTTCCGCGTCAATCTTGTCACGCTCGCGGTCATCCTTCAGCAGCATCTCTTCACGCTGCAATTCAAGCTCTGCGGCCTTCTTCTGGATGTCGGCCTGAATGCTCTGCGCCTGAACCTGTGCCAAGATTTGCTCTGGGCTTGGCGGAGGCGGTGTCGGAGCGGGCGGCTGGAAATCCTGCGGATCGGTAAAGAACTGCGTAACGTCCTTGAAGCCTGCAACAGACAGCATCTGCTCAAGCGTGTTGTAGTAGCCGTTCAGAGACACCAGCGGGTTGTTCATTGGGCCAAGTTGCTGCAACAGCATTTCTTGCTTCTGAGCGATTACGTTCAGGAAGGCCATCTTCTGCTGGTCGGAGCCAGTGCCAAGCGCCACGTTTACCACAACGTCCATGTTTGCATCCCAGACACGGGGGTCGATGGGAACAAACTGATTACGCAGGCGCACAATGCGTGGCTTGTCTTGGTTCTTTACCAACAGCTTCAGG
>JALRDO010000046.1 GCA_023262185.1 Flavobacteriaceae bacterium | reverse complement strand
TGAATTGGACCGTCATGATTCAGTCCTAACCATTGCATGCCTTCTAAAATAATATCAACTGCCTCTTGGCTTGAACGTTCAACATCAGAATCTTCTATTCTTAAGATAAATTGACCTTGATGTTTTTTTGCATAAGCCCATGAAAATAGAGCGGTTCGAATTCCTCCGATATGCAAGTCGCCTGTAGGGCTAGGGGCAAAACGTGTAATGATCATAATTTTTTTCTTTTATTTAAATTAATTAAAACATGCCTCGACGAGGTAATTAACTGATGTATCTTTCTCAAGCCGATATGTTTTAAAAATAGGATTATATGTCATCCCTATAAGATCATTAAATTTCAGGTTGCTTTGATTGCAATAGTCTCTAAGTTCAGAGGGTGTAATAAATTTCTCATACGTATGTGTGCCTTTGGGTAAAAGTTTGAGAATATATTCGGCACCAATAATAGCGAAAAGAAAAGACTTAGGATTACGGTTGATGGTTGATAAAAAAAGTTTACCGTCTGGTTTTAATATCTGACTGCATGCCTTAATAACAGATGCTGGGTCAGGGACATGCTCAAGCATTTCTAAACATGTGATGACATCGAATTTATGTTTATTTTTTTTGATAAAATTTTCAATATTGATTTGCTGATAATCAATATCTAATTGACTCTCTAGGCTATGTAATTTTGCAATTTTAATCACCCTTTCGCCTTGGTCAATGCCTGTTACCTCAGCTCCTTCTCTAGCAATAGCCTCAGTTAAGATACCTCCGCCACAACCGATATCAAGCACCCTCTTCCCTTTCAAGTCAACTTTAGATTTAATAAAGTCAACTCGTAAAGGGTTAATGTCATGCAGGGGCTTAAATTCACTGGTGTTGTCCCACCATTTATGAGCTAGGTTATTAAATTTTAAAATTTCTAACTCGTCTGTATTGTTTTTATCTTGTCTTGCCATGCTTTTGCTTTAGTTAATAAACTACTTTCATCAAAACTTTGTAACTCACCCTCTTTTAATTTTAGATTGCCATCAATCCATACGTGGCTTACTAAAGAGCGACCTCCACTGTATATTAAACTTGAGAGAGGATCGTACGATGGCTGACAATATACATTTGATAGGTCAAATGTTGTCATATCAGCTAACTTATTTTTTTCTATGGTTCCAACCTTATCCTCAATGCCAAGAGCTTTGGCACCATTCAAAGTTGCCATTTGAAATAACAC
>JALRDO010000045.1 GCA_023262185.1 Flavobacteriaceae bacterium | reverse complement strand
CTGCACCTAACATTTTGATGTAGGCATAAGAAATGGTCAAGATGAGTGCTGAACCATAAGGTGCCGCTGAAATGGCATGAATTGGTTGTTCACCACCTGTTTTGATTAACGGATTGCTCGGTAAAAACGGCGCTAAGTGCGCTGCTACACCGATTGGTCCCATACCTGGGCCACCGCCACCATGCGGAATCGCGAATGTTTTGTGTAAGTTCAAGTGACAAACGTCTGCACCGATATTACCCGGATTGGTAAGGCCTACTTGTGCATTCATATTGGCGCCATCCATATAGACCTGACCGCCATTGTCATGAATGATACTTGTGATTTCACGGATACCTTCTTCGTAAACACCATGTGTTGAAGGATACGTTACCATGATACCTGCAAGGACATCTTTGAGTTCAATTGCAACTTGGCGTAGCTCTTCGATGTCGATGTTTCCGTTTTCATCACAACCCGTAACAACTACCTCAAAACCAGCCATTACTGCTGATGCAGGATTGGTACCATGAGCAGATGATGGGATGATCATTTTTTTGCGTTGGAAATCTCCGCGAGATTCATGGTATGCTTTAATGACCATAAGGCCAGCATATTCTCCTTGTGCACCTGAGTTTGGTTGTAAAGAAACTGCTGCAAAACCAGTGCATTCGCAAAGATCTTGAGCTAACTGAGCAAACATTTCGTGATAACCTATTGCTTGGTCAAGCGGTGCAAAAGGGTGCATGTTGGCAAACTGCGGGTTGGTGACCGCCATCATTTCAGAGGCAGCATTGAGTTTCATGGTGCAAGACCCCAGCGGAATCATGGAGTGTACCAAAGAAAGGTCTTTGTTTTCTAGTTTTTTCATGTAACGCATCATGCGTGATTCCGAATGATACGAATTGAAAACTGGATGTGATAATACGGGCTCAGTACGTTGCAAACCAGCTGGGATAGCCGTGCTTGCGGTTTGAGCGCTGGCACCAAAAACGCCTAAAACAGCAGCGAGATCTTGACTAGTGTGTGGTTCACCAAAAGATATGGTTAATGCTGAATCAGACACATAATTGAAATTAAGACCAGCTGCTTCGGCTTTAGCTCTGATTGTAGCACAAGCTACACCCGTCACGTGAATGGTATCGAAAAATGCGGTAGCTGCAACCTGAACACCTGCCGCTTTTAGGCCAGCTGCTGCTTGGCACGCTAAATGATGAACGTGGTTTGCAATGGCGCGCACACCGTCTGGTCCATGATATACTGCGTACATAGAGGCCATAACGGCAAGTAATGCTTGGGCAGTACAAATATTTGAAGTAGCCTTATCGCGCTTGATATGTTGTTCGCGGGTTTGAAGGGCCATGCGCAACGCTTGGTTGT
>JALRDO010000044.1 GCA_023262185.1 Flavobacteriaceae bacterium | reverse complement strand
GCAATGGTGGCCCACTTTTGCGCCTGAGCATCACGTCTATCTTGAGCCGCGTTTTTCATCTGAATATTGTGCTCTAAAGCAAAATCTACCGCCTGCTCTAAGGTGACTTTAAGAGATTGCTGTTCTTGTGCTATACTGAAAAGCGTAGCAGAAAGAAATACAACCCATCCTACAATTAATTTCTTCATGATATCTGATGTTCTTTTAGGTAGTCTTCTAAAAATTGTTGGCCTTCTAGAGTTGCTATACCTCTAATGTGGTATTTCAAATGTTCTAGAATGGCCGTATGAGGTTCAATGAGCTTTTCTGGAAAAAGCTCTTGGTCCTTTAGAGTGAAATAGGTGAAAAAATGAAGTCTAAAGACGAGCTCGGGATTTAAGTCGTCTCTATACACACCCTCGCGCACACCGCGATCAAGGTTGCGCATTAAAAAGTCTCTCATGATCATCAGTTGACGTTCTTTGAGTTTCTTGAATAAGCGCGGAAAGTATTTCTGTAATTGATATTGAGGGGCGTTTTTCTCATTCTTCAAGAATCGCTTCACAATAGAACGCATTCCAAACAATTCGTCTATCGGATGGCGCCTTTCTTCTGAGAGCTCTTTAACCGCTCCGTAGATAGCCTCAGAAAGATGAAAGGTGCAATCTTCTACGAGCTCGGTCTTGTTGCTATAAATCGAATAAATGGTCTTTTTAGAAATCGCCAGCTCTTTGGCCAAGTCGTCCATAGTGACGCTCTTGAATCCCAAATCAAGAAACATTTTAGTGGCTTTCTGAAGAATTTCGTTTTTCACAGCGGTGCAAAAATACAACACAGAAAACTTTTAAAACGAAAAAAGTTTCCAGAGTTAATAAAAATTTAACGGCTCGCTTTTCGCTATTTTTGAACAAATTGCTCCATGGATTGTTTCGCTCCTTATCAACGCACCTTTGAAAGTGCTCTACAGACCTTAAGACTCCCAGAGACTCCTGAAGGTTTATACGATCCTATTCGCTATATTCTTAGCCTTGACGCAAAACGCCTAAGACCTTCGTTACTCCTAGCCGCCTGCCAGGCGTGCAAGGGTAATCTTAAGGAGGCTTATGCAGCAGCATTGGCCATCGAACTCTTTCATAACTTCACCCTGATTCATGACGATATCATGGATGAGGCTCCACTTAGAAGAGGAAAACCCACTGTGCATCACAAGTGGAACCTCAATACTGGAATTCTTTCTGGCGATGCCATGCTCATCGTCGCCTATCAACAGTTCGAAAGCTATGCGCCCGAACTTCATGCCTCATTGCTCCAACTTTTCAATAAGACATCTCTCGAGGTTTGTGAAGGGCAAGAATACGACGTCGCTTTTGAGACCATGGCTTTAGTCAGTGAAGAGGCCTACCTAAAAATGATCCAATACAAAACGGCGGTTTTAGTTGCTGCGGCCCTTAAGATGGGGGCTCTAATTGCTCAATCGTCTGAAGAGGTGGCAAGCCTACTTTACGATTTCGGAATGGCTCTCGGTACTGCGTTTCAAATTCAAGACGACTACCTCGATGCATTTGGAAACGCCGCCTCATTCGGAAAGCAAGTGGGAGGAGACATCATAGAGAACAAAAAAACCTATCTGGTCATCAAACTTCAAGAATTGGGTAATCAAGAGCAACAAAAGTCTTTAAGCCGGTGGTTTGAGGTAAATGACGCTGATCAACAAACCGAAAAGGTCAACGCGGTGAAGCGATTGTTTCAAGAAAGTGGAGCCGCTGATGCCACCCGAAATGCAGTAAAAGAATATACCCTGCAAAGCCATAACATTTTGGATCGACTCGAAGAAAAGCAGGTCAATACTACCGATCTCAAGGCCTTTAGCGAAGCCCTATTGGTTAGAAGCCTTTAAAAAGTCTGCGCATAAAAGCCATCAGAAAAGGTAGTGGCTTGTTGGCCGCCATGATCGACAGCTCTTCGTTA
>JALRDO010000043.1 GCA_023262185.1 Flavobacteriaceae bacterium | reverse complement strand
TAAAAGAAGAACACAAGGTCCCTTTTTATGGCCTATCTGTTTAGATCGTTCAGAATGATCGTCATCTCTCTGATTCCCAATATATTGCCCTTAATCATAACGGCTGGAATCATGGGCTTTGTCGGTATTCCCATCAAACCTTCAACCATTTTGGTGTTTAGTATCGCATTTGGTATTTCGGTGGACGATACCATTCACTTTCTGGCTAAATACCGACAGGAATTGGTCTTGCATCAATGGAAAATTAAAGTCTCCGTATACGGAGCACTCAAAGAAACTGGAGTGAGCATGTTCTATACTTCCATCGTTTTATTTTTCGGATTCTCCATATTTACCGTATCTGATTTTGGCGGCACCATCGCCTTAGGCGCCTTAGTATCCATCACTTTACTGCTGGCCATGCTGTCGAACCTCGTGTTGCTACCCGCCCTTCTGCTTTCTCTCGAACGAAGCATTGCCAACAAAAACACCTTAAAAGAAATCCCTCTGGATATCCTTCCGGATGATTCAGATCAATAAATTATCTTTGTTACCTTATTTGCCTATTCAAGCTAACTATGAAAACGCCTACGATTTGCCAATTGCTCCTAGAAGACAAAACAGCCAACAACATAACCGTTCAGGGATGGGTGCGCAGTTTTAGAAGTAACCGATTTATTGCGCTAAACGATGGATCAACCGGTCAAAATCTTCAGTGTGTGGTTGAATTTGAACAGTACGACCCCGCCTTATTGAAAAAAATCAGCGTAGGTGCAGCAGTAAAACTTACCGGAGACATTACCGAATCTGAAGGAGCAGGCCAAAAATATGAACTAAAGGTTTCGGAAATTACGGTTTACGGTACATCAGATCCAGAAACGTACCCCATTCAGCCCAAAAAACACTCGCTTGAATTCTTAAGAGAGAAAGCACACCTGAGGGTGCGCACCAATACGTTTAGCGCCGTAATGCGATTGCGATCCAGGCTGGCCTATGCCGTTCACCATTATTTCACTACCCAATCGTTTTATTACGTACACACCCCCATCATTACTGGATCAGATGCAGAAGGAGCGGGAGAAATGTTTCGAGTAACTACGCTAGCTCCTCAAAACCCACCACTTAACGAGGAGGGAAAAGTAAATTACAAAGAGGATTTTTTTGGCAAGGAAACCAACCTCACCGTATCTGGCCAGTTAGAAGCCGAGACCTATGCCATGGCACTGGGCAAAGTATACACCTTTGGTCCGACCTTCAGAGCTGAGAACTCCAACACCTCGAGACACTTAGCTGAGTTTTGGATGATTGAGCCAGAAGTTGCTTTTAACGACTTATGGGACAATATGGACTTGGCCGAGGACTTCATCAAGTACGTGATTAACGACGCACTGACGCACTGCAAAGAAGATTTAATTTTCTTGGAATCTCGCTTGCTAGAGGAAGAAAAAACAAAGCCACAGGCTGATCGAAGCGAGTTGTCACTCATAGAAAAACTAAAATTTGTCACCGAGAATAAATTCATCCGACTCTCTTACACCGAAGCAGTTGAGATACTGATGCAGAGCACCCCGAACAAAAAGAAAAAGTTTCAATACCCCATTGAAGGTTGGGGTGTAGATCTACAAAGCGAGCACGAACGTTACTTGGTAGAAAAACACTTTAAGTGCCCCGTAGTTCTCTACGATTACCCCGCAGAGATCAAAGCGTTTTATATGAGGCTCAACGAAGATCAGAAAACAGTTAGGGCCATGGATATTTTATTTCCAGGTATTGGAGAGATCGTTGGCGGGTCACAGAGGGAAGAACGTTTAGATGTGCTAGAGCAGCGCATGGAAGCCCTCGGAATTGATCCCAAGGAATTATGGTGGTATCTCGATCTGAGAAAATTCGGCACGGCCCCACATGCAGGATTTGGCCTAGGGTTTGAACGATTGGTTCTATTTGTTACAGGCATGACCAACATCCGCGATGTCATTCCATTCCCGAGAACTCCGCAAAATGCAGAATTTTAACTTGGACTTTACCGCTGCTTAGTGTAGC
>JALRDO010000042.1 GCA_023262185.1 Flavobacteriaceae bacterium | reverse complement strand
GTTCAGAAATGCACTATCAAGCTCATCAATTAATTTGAGATTTATTGATGATGCGCATTCGTGATGAGCCGAGGTACATGAGTTAGGTTCTCGAGACGCAAAATAGTCCGGCCTCCGACAAAGATTTCTTTCATGGTTTATTTAACTGAGAGGAATATGTATTATGAGCTCAACTTGTAAAGCATGATTTTTGCTTCATGTAAAGATCGTCAGCAAGCTCGGCGCGGAGAACTGATGCTTTAAGCTGTTCTTTAATATGTTCTTTAATATGTTCAACATGATCTATGATACTATCTCGCTTAAACCTCTTAATCTCCATGGCGATCGTGGTCTCCATGAGGATCTCGCCGGCTTCACTGCGCATCTTCATAATCGTTCCTCCTCACACTGAGATTGTCGTTCAAGTACTGAACAAACATGCCGATCTCGACCAGACTTCAATCTCATAAAGGTGGAGGCAATGGTTAATAAAAGCTCCGCTTGAACCTCTCAACCGAACCTAACTGGCTTGCGCTGGGTCAACAAATGACACATCAAAACCGTATTTTGAGTAAATTTTAAATTGGTCTTCGCTGAAAAATAATGAACCTACTCCTTCGATTTTACTTGCCTAATAATCTCCGCAACAATTTCATCACTCAGTCCAAAATCGCTTTGAAGATTTTCAAGAAGACGCTTTTCTTTTTCATCTATATTCCCATCTGCCAGTGATTCTCTCAACTGTTGCGCATAGACAGCTTTTTTTCTTGCCAATTGATTTGAGAACGAGGTGGCAACAATACCACTAAAGATTGCAAGTGATGCAACACCCAAGAACGCAGTCACAGCAGAGATAATTTTTCCAGCGGTGGTTATAGGAGAAACATCCCCATATCCTACAGTTGTAAGTGTAATAATCGACCAGTATATTGCGTGAGGGATTGAGGCCAGTTTATCAGGCTGAACTTCCGACTCTGCATAATACATTAGCGATGAACTAGCAACTATAGCAATCGATAGAAGGTATAAAACTGCAGTGAAAGATCTTCTCTCAGCGTAAATTGCAGCAGCAAGATCTTCAATAGCTGTAGAATAGTGTGATAGTTTCAACAGCCTGGTAAGGCGAAGTATTCGTAAAACCATAAGGTTGAGCCCTGGAACCAAGAATTGAAAATAGAAAGGTAGAATTGATATGATATCAACAAGGCCGTGGAAACTGAGAAGATATTCTTTGCGCCCTTTCCAATTAGAGGCTGAATACCTTGCACCGCTACTCCAAAATCTTAGAAGAAATTCAAACGAAAAGAAAATGATAGCAAAGGTTTCAAAAATTTTGAGTTGAGTTCCGTAAATTCTACTTATGCTATTAACGCTTTCAAGAATGACCTCGGCCACGCTCATTAAAATTACCAGAGTGATGATCCTGTCACACCACAGACTTGGCTTATCCGCGTGATCCCCCTTGTCCAAAATCTGCATTGTTCGACGACGTATCTGCTCCATTTGATCTCTCTCCAAAGCCCGCTTTTAGCCTAACCAACAATCAAAGTGCTCCTTGGCGGCATAGTAGATTTTCGATCCACCAGAATCGTTAAGTTCGATGCAGCGGCAACTGTCCTAAGAACACTAACTAGTTTTATCATCGTACGCCCCAAAGTGCTGCATATTCTTTGAACTGCCTTTCGATAGCGACACGGTATTATTGCAGAAATCTGCCGGCGAAGGATTCACGTTGCGAATTCAGGTAGTTAGCCGGATGGCATGGGGAAGCCCGACCCCATCTTCTAATTTACGACCAACTGGTCGGACTACAATGCCGCGCGCAGAAACGGCGGGTCTATATTCATCTGACTGGACAAGTCTGTGACCTGGCTTTCGCCGGATGAGGGACTACCAGGGTGCCTAGAAGTCTTTTCGAACGTGGCGATCTAGTACTGCCGTTCGCTTAAGATGTTGTTTAAGCTAGCATCCGACGGACGACCGGGATCGTGGCCAGCTTGCTCACGATGGTGGATCTGGATCGTCATCTGAATTGATATCGCTTATCAGAGTATTCACTGGTATACCGGAGGGCCCAAAAGTCTCGATAAGTTTGTGGCAGAGAATAAGTTTCTCTATTATTTTGTCCATCGTGCCAATCAGCTCAGAATATCTGTTCGAAGTGACAATAACTTGTTCTAGTGCCCTATGGGTAGCGATAGCCTTGTCTACAGTAGCCATCACAGT
>JALRDO010000041.1 GCA_023262185.1 Flavobacteriaceae bacterium | reverse complement strand
TGGCGTTTGACGAAAAAGGCCAAGCAGACACTTTTGAACGCAAAATTGAGATTTGCAAACGCGCGTATGATTTGCTCACGCAAAAAGTAGGTTTTGCGGCTGAAGATATTATCTTTGACCCGAATATTTTTGCGATTGCGACAGGCATCGAAGAGCACAATAACTACGCTGTAGATTTCATTAATGCCACACGCTGGATTAAAGAAAATGACGGATTGTTTCGCAAAGACAGGGTTATTGAAATCGTTGATGCGCCTGGCGCATTAGCTCAATGTCATGCATTGAATGAGCTACTTAGCCGAAAGAAAAGTCTCGAAAGTACCGTAGTGGTGCTGGCCGATGAGGATCTTCTCGAAGCGGTGCTCCAGAACCTTACCCTTAAAGCCACCCAGGGGAGTTTAAACATTACCATGGGGAACGCCATGGCCAATACGCCTACCGCCGGACTCATCAGAAGTTATCTCGCGATGCGCAATGCCGTCCATGAAGAGGGAGAACTTGTCAATAGCAATGCTTTGAGAGGATTCATAGAACATCCTTTTCTCCCATCTGCGTACCTCGAGGATCATAACTTCAAATTACCCAAACGGGGTCATGTTAAAAGGAGTCTGCTTCATGCGGTGGACTGCTTTTCACCTTCAAGCTCTATTGAAGAAGAATTTCAGCGCCTGCTCTCGCTTCTTAACGCTATCCCCACCAAAACTGCAGAGGTGTTATCGGCTTCGCTAGAAGGGCATAAGACACTTATTGTAGAACATGTTGCATCTGCTTCTGTGGTTGAACCCATAGAGGTGGTTTTTAATGAACTACTGGGCGCCCAGAAAATAAATTACAAAGGGGATCCCGAAAAGGGATTGCAGCTTATGGGTATTCTAGAGACAAGAAACCTCGACTTTGCGACGGTGATTGTTCTCTCGGTAAATGAAAAGGTTCTACCAAAAGGCCGTTCTTATGGCTCTCTGTTGCCTTACGATCTGAGAAGGGCCTACGATATTCCTACTTATAAAGAGAAAGATGCCATTTATACCTATTATTTCTATAGGCTTATTAAAAGTGCTTCTGAGGTTCATCTATTCTACAACAGTCAGATGGGGGCCTTTGACGTCAAAGAGAAGAGTCGATTTATTTATCAACTTGAACTTGACCCCAGACTGGCTTCACAAATAAAATACCGATCGGTATATTTTGATGCTAAATCAAACGCCCCAAATGGTGTAAATAGCATCCCTAAATCTGATGCCTACTTTCAAGCGTTAAAGGCGCATCTGAGTAAAGGTGTCTCTGCCTCAAGTCTTCTGAGCTTTTTACATCATCAAGACCAATTTTATAGCAGCTACCTTATTGGGATACGACAAACCGAAGAAATAGGACCTCAAATGCCCGCGAACCTTTTGGGAACCCTCATCCATGACGCACTTGACCAGCTCTACACTCCTCTCTTAGGCACCACATTAAGTCAAGAGGCCTTAAAGAAACTCGTGCTTCAGGCAGATCAATCCATTGCGCATGCCTATACCAAAAACGAATTGTCGAATCAGGCAGAAGACGGTCGATCCATTCTCATCTATGATGTGGTGAAGGCTTATGTGCTTTCTGTGGTAGCCTCAGACCTTATAGAAGCTCAAAAAGGGCATAGCATTCGATTGTTAAGTCTTGAGGATACCTATTACGCAACACTAAAGCTCCCGATTAAGGGACTAGCCACAGAAGAGCCCATACGCCTTAAAGGTAAGATCGACAGAATCGACGAAATCGACGGTATACTGCGCATCACAGACTATAAAACAGGGGCGGTAAAAGCATCAGACGTGAAATTCGAGTCCATAGACGAGAGCCTTTTGCCTGCCAAAGAAAAAGTATTTCAGCTGCTGTTCTATACACTGCTTTTAGGAGAGCATGAGGCGTTCACCTCATATTTTAACCGTAGCGCCGTTCAGGCTTCGGTCTTTTCAACAAAACATCGAGGGCATTATTATCTGACTCAACAAAAAGAGAGGTTTAGGGCTGAGCCCTCAGCTTTAAAGGAGTGTCTTCACCTAGTACATGCTCAAATTGAAGCCATGTGCTCAAAAGACCCCTTCGAAATAACATCAGTCCACTAGGTCAACCTTCCGGTCTTTAAAGCTGCATCAAGTTTTGCCCCGATTCGATCTAAGCCAAGATTACCTTTAGACCCTAAATGCTTGTGCAAAACATTCTTGTTGGGGCTATAGACTCCATTGGCAATATCCTCTGCCATTTTACGATAGGCCTCTCTAAAGGGCATGCCATCACTCACCCATTGGTTTAGCGTATCAACGCTGTAGAGGTAATCGTATTTCTCGAGATCGGCCAAACTGTCGTTGACTTTGATTTCAGGAAGTACTTGAATAAAAACGTCAAGCAGTTCGTTCAACTTATCAAAACCATCCATCAGTAGCGGTTTGGTGAGCTGAAGATCACGATGATAGCCCGTTGAAAGGTTCGTCAAAATCATGCTCAATTCGAGTTGAGATGCTTGAAAGCTGTTGGCGTTGGCTCTCAACAATTCAAAAACGTCTGGATTCTTTTTGTGAGGCATGATACTGCTCCCTGTGGTAATGTGATCCGGAAAGCTAAAAAAGCCGAAATCTTGCCCCATATACATGCAAATATCTCCGGCCAGTTTCGACAGTGTAACCGCCAATTCTCCTAAGGCCCCGACTACGCGTCTTTCATTTCGCCCGCGCATCATCTGAGCGGCAATGGCATTGACCTTAGTGGCGCCAAAATTCAATTCGCGAGTAACCGCATCGCGGTCAATATCAAAACTAGACCCGTATCCGGCGGCAGAACCTAACGGATTCTGATTGGCTAAATGTTGAGCAGTCTTTAATCCAACAATATCGTCTGCTAAGGTTTCAGCATAGGCAGAAAACCACAGCCCGAACGAAGAAGGCATCGCGACCTGCATATGC
>JALRDO010000040.1 GCA_023262185.1 Flavobacteriaceae bacterium | reverse complement strand
CCACCAGTTTCCTACCTCGCTTTCTTGAGCAGTCATTACTAAAGGAAAAAAGAGGATAAGAAAGAGGAATTTCTTCATTGCACCATAGGAATTTTATCCTATGAACTTACGCAATTTTAAAGATCTCTTCTCTGAATCAGCTTGTAACTCCCCCAGATGTATAAAAAAGCATAAAGTGAAGCGAGGCCAATTTCTTTGGCGCTGGTGTAATAGTCTAATTCCATGGTCTCACCCAATTCTTTTACCACCGACTGAACAGCGCTTAGGCGTGTGAAGGGCTCGTGAATAAGATTGAAAGAGGCTTGTAGCGGAAAAAACGATTTGATCTCATGGGCCAGGGCAAAGGCATCGGATTTCTCTTCAAAGGTCATGAATTCGTAGAGGAGTTCTCCGCCTATACCAAAGGCTATTTGCTCTGCAATTGCCAACACAATGAGCACTCCCAGTGCAAAGGCTGAGCGCTTGATCAGTATCCCTAAGAACAAACAAAGGCTAAAAAATCCGATTAGTTTTAAGAAATAAAGGCCTAAAAACTGCAAGTCTAGCACAATTAGGCTCCACTCTGTATAGTCTGAGTAGATGCCACCTAGAATGGCTGAAATCAGAGCAACAAATAGGGCCGATAGGGCCGAGAAGACTACGACCATAATAAGCTTCGAGGCAATGAATTCTTTTTTCGATAGGCCGTCTATCAGATTCTGCTTCAGCGTTCGATTACTGTATTCATTTGACACCATTGAAACAATCACAACAGCCAAAAACAGCTTGAAAAAGGCAGCGATAAAGGTGTTGAAATGCCAGATGAAAGGAAAGTTAAATATTCCTTGTTCGGCCAAGTGAAACTGTATAGGGCCGATGTCAAATTTGATCGCTGCAATGGCAGCGATTAAGGTTAAAAAGAAAAAATAAGCGGTGATCAACAGCACGCTAGATCTACTTTTTACAAGCTTGTAATACTCAATAAGAAACAGACGGATCATACGCTATGTGTAATTTCAAGAAACAACTCTTCAAGTCGTTTATGGTGACTACTAATATGATTCAGAGTTATCGAATGGCTCGTAAAAAGCTGATTGATCTCTGTTGGTGAAAGCGCAGTCGTGATTTTTAGCTTACCCTCTTGAACCCCTACTACTTTAATCGCTTCAATAGATTGGGCAATAGTCTTTAAACTTTCGAGGTCTTCACTACCGATGAGCATATAACTGCCCTGTTCGGCCATTTCTTTTACTGATCCGCTGTAGATGCATTGACCTTTCTGAAGTATGATTACTTGATTGCAGACCTTTTCTACCTCATCTAGTAAATGTGAGGCCAGTAAGATGGTAGTGCCCCGTGCTGCAATCTCTTGAATGAGTGTTCTTATTTGATGGATTCCTTGAGGGTCAAGTCCATTCGTGGGCTCGTCTAATATTAATATCTCAGGATTACTAAGCAAGGCTGATGCGATGGCGAGGCGTTGCTTCATCCCTAATGAAAAGGTCGAGAATTTATCCTCTGAGCGATCCAAAAGCCCTACCTGGGCGAGGCACACATCAACCGCAGATTTAGGAGCCTGTTTAATTAAGCATACCAATTCAAGGTTTGCCCTAGCGCTCATGTAAGGGTAGAAGTTAGGGCGTTCAATGATCGCACCTACCTTTTTTAAAGCCTGCTGAGCAGAAACCCTTCCTCCAAACCATTCGAAAGATCCTGAGGTGGCATTGACCATCCCTAGAACAATTCCTAAAGTCGTTGATTTACCAGATCCGTTAGGCCCCAAAATTCCATAGACCCCTCCCTTTTCTATACTAAAACTCAAATCAGAAACGGCTTTGAGTCTTCCGAAGTGTTTAGATAGTTTGTCGGCTTTGAGTAAGATTTCTGGCATGCTTCAAATATATCTTCTTGCGCAGAATCAGAGCTCTTCTTCTCCTAATACGTCTTTCAGCAAGCCCTGAGTCAAGGCTTCAAATTCGCTTTCTTCTAATGTGGTGGCTAACTCCATGAAAGCAGCCGGATTCATCTTGTCGCCTAAAACCCGTGCCAAAATAAATCCTTGATCATCGGCATATCCGAAAAAGACAGCCTCATCGATCTGATCGATAGCGCCCTGTACCTGAATAGACACCTGAGCCTCATCGTTCATGCGCGCTGCGAACAAAGGCTCAAATCCGTCGCGATTTAAAAATTCGTTGATGATTTTACGTTGCTGTTTGAGGAAGTCACTTTTAGTCGAATCCCGGTAGATGAGAGCACTTACCTTTCGGACTGAAGCCACGGTTTCGCGTTGCTTTTCGCTGAGCTCATTCAAAGACGAACCAAGAAGACTAGCCGGCAATTCTATGATCATGAACTCATTATTTTCATGGGCCTCATAGAAATAACGCTGTAAGGTCATTTCTGATTCGCATGAGGTCATTGAAATGAGTAAAAGCAAGGCAGATAGTGCTGAAAAAATTCTCATTGTACTAAAATGTTGTGGTAAACCATTACCATTTGAAGGTACAAACTTAGCACCCTACTTCTGAGACGAAAGAAGAAAGAAATTGTTACAGCCTGGCAAGACCTTGATAATTGATCTGTACCCCAATGGATCTTTTGAAAGAAAATCTTTAAAAAACTAACTATTAAACGCCTTAAGAACATTATTAATATGTATTTCAACCCCAACAGAATCAATGTCTTTAAACATATCATCTGCTATAGGATGAAAAGGAGAATTTAAATTCTTTCGAGACCATAATGCCATTTCAACTAGTACAGGATATAAATCAATTCCTTTGGATGTTAAACTATATACCTTAATCTTTTTATCGTTTGGGTCCCTATAAAATTCAATGAGTCCAGAACTAACAAGTTTCTTCAGCCTATCAACTAAAATGTTAGTGGAAATCTTTTCGGGAGATTTTAAAATCTCAGAAAATGTATTTCTTCCAATAAAGAGGTCTCTAATTATCAAGATTGACCACTTATCCCCTACTATATCTAATAAATTAGAAACAGGACAGGTAGAACGAAAATTCATAATGACAGGTGTTAGAATAGACTACAAAAGTAGGCCTTCCACC
>JALRDO010000003.1 GCA_023262185.1 Flavobacteriaceae bacterium | reverse complement strand
GCCTCACCGAGATGAATACTCAGAAACGGTTGGATTTCTCATTTCAGGACGTCGCAGAAAATTACTCTATATACCTGATATTGATAAATGGAGCATCTGGAACCATTCTCTCAAACTGCTTTTAAAAGAAGTTGACTTTGCTTTAATTGATGGGACCTTTTTAAAAGACGGTGAAATAAATAGGCCGATGTCTGAAATTCCTCATCCTTTCATAATCGAGACCGCATCGCTTCTGGCTTCTTTAAAAACTGAGGAGAAAAATAAAGTGTGGTTCACGCACTTTAATCATACGAATCCTGCACGTTTTGCTTCTAGTAAAGACAGAATAGAGTTAGAGGCTCAAGGGTATCACTTCGCTTCTTTCGGAACCGAATTCAATCTTGAAGATTGACGGAATTCTGCTTAGTACAAACTATTTTCTATAAGGGGAATTCTGAATCTTTCAATTTCTGAATTTTCATGTTGCTCCTTGAATATAAGTGCAGCCTTAGCAACAATTTCAGGGTAGTCATTGGCTACATTATTCTTTTCTTGAGGGTCGCTTTCTAGATTGTAAAGCTCAAGGGTTGGGTCTTGGTCGTCTTTTAAATGCTGTCGTACCAGCTTCCATTCACCCATTCGAATGGCCACTTGCCCTCCGTACTCAGGGAATTCCCAGAAAAGAAATTCGTGTGTTTCATTCTGTGGATTTCCTATAAGTGTTGGGGCAAAGCTTATTCCATCAGTAGGGTTTTCTAATTTAAATCCTGCGATTTCACCCAGAGTAGCCATTATATCGTATTGAGAAGATATAAGATCGGTTTGACTCTGCGCCTCTATTTTACCCGGCCACTGGGCAATAAGCGGTACGCGGATTCCACCCTCATAAACAAAACCTTTTGCACGACCGTATTCTTCGTCAAAAGCACCAGAGCTATTAAAATAAACACCATCAGTACCACCAGAATAGGTAACGCCATTATCTGAGCTAAACAAAATTAAAGTGTTTTCGTAGAGGTCATTTTCTTTAAGAAAGGTGATTAGCTTGCCTACATTTTCATCTAGATAAGAAATCATTGCGGCATAACCGGCCCTTGGGTTTTGATGCGGAAAATATCCGCGCTGGCCGATGTAGGGCTCTTCAGTGCCAAATTTTTTGACATAGTAATCAACCCATTTTTTAGGGGCCTGAATAGGATTGTGCGGTAGTGGCGTAGCCCAGTAGGCAAAAAAAGGAGAGTTTTCCTGTTCGCTGCTTTCTCCTATAAAATTTAGAAGTTGCTCAAACATGAGATCAGGGGCATAGGCTTCGAGCGTATAATTTGTATAACTCTCTGGATCATTTTCAGAGTCTCCTTCGGCAAGTTTGGTTGAAGGAGCAATGGTGTCATTTCCGATATATACCCTTTGTTCATTATGGTATAAATGAACTGGGTAATAGGTATGCGCCTGTCGTTGACAATTATATCCGTAGAAAAAGTCAAATCCCATCTTTGTTGGTATGGCATCCGTGTGCGGGGCACCCAAACCCCATTTCCCAACCATTCCGGTGCGATAGCCTACTTCTTTGAGTTTTTGAGGTAACAATACCGTACTTCTTGGAATAGGACGTTGACCTTCAAGGTTAGAGTCTTGTATAACGGCTTTGTAATTCCAAACATCACCTCTTTCATTCCATTCATCATTTCCTCTTATATATGCGTGTCCAGCATGAGTTCCAGTAAGAAGCATAAATCGGGCTGGGGCGCATACGGGAGCACCTGAATAGTGTTGCGTAAAACGCATTCCTGCTCGTGCTAAGGCATCTATATTCGGAGTTTCAATTTTGTTTTGACCATAAACCCCGAGCTCACCATACCCCAGGTCATCAGCTAGAATATAAATGATATTTGGCTTTTTATCTTCTAATGATTTTGAAGAGAATTCACTAGACCCAGCAGAACATGCCGACATCATTACAAATAAACTTAGAAGCAGAATCTTTACATTCATAGATACAAGGTATCTATTATAATGCACAACCTGAAGAAGTAATTAAAAGTGCTTTCTAGAAGAGCGAGTAATTGAAGCCTAAATTTAAAATGTGTTTGAATTGAATGGCGTTGCCTAGCGTTCCATCATCTTTGGTGATCAGGATGTCTTTATCGTAGATCAACTGGGTCCCTAAACTGGCATTGAAGTATTTATTTACCTTCATGACAATAAGATTCTCCCAGTTAGTATCGATTGTTCCGAAGGTGCCGTAATTAGTAAACAAGTTGAGACTGCTTTTGAGATTCATATTCTCCATGAGATCTACATCAACGGCTATTAAGAGGTTGACTCCAAGTTCTGAACGTGAATTCTTGCCCTTTTCAATACCGAATGCGCCCGCTTCTGACAGTTCAGAGTCTGTCACAATCGTAAACTTTCCAGAGGTAGGTGCGAAGGAAACACTGAGATAGTCTCCAGGCTCATAATCAAAACCCAAGTTGAGCGAAAGGTAACCAGGAGATAACAATCCTGAGATCTTTTCTTTTAACAGTTGATCGGGGTCAGAAGGATCTGGCTTGTACACCAATCCGTTCAATAATTGAGTTCTAAAGACCACAATAGCAGCCGACCTGAACTTTTCACTGAATTTCTTGGTGTACTTCGATTGTAGGATGATGTTATCATCTGTTTTTCTAAAATTTTTATCCCCGAGGCGAGCGCCACCGAGGGCAAAATCGAATTGACTCGTCCAGGTACCAAAATTCTCTTTTCGAACGATCTTAGCGTTGAACACCGTACCTAAGGCCACAGAACTCTCTCCTCCTGCCGTCCAATTTGAAAGACCGACATTGGCAAAGTTGACCCCCCAATTGGCCCTTTTGTTTACCTGTAGGCTATCTAGTGTTTGAGCTTGAATAGAAGTAAATAGAAAAGCACTAAGAGCACTTACAAGCACAAATTTCATAATCGTGTGTATCGTTTACCCGTCACCGAACAATATTTTGGCAGGCCAAAGAAACAACGGAAATGCGCGTTACACAAACTTATAGTCTACACCCGAAACCTGAGTGAGTAGTGTGAGAGGAGCATCTAATACTTTCGAATCATGACGAAGTACCGGATCCACTGGTGAAAATTCTTTGAGGTAATCTTTAACCACTCCATGCAAGGTGTACTCCGTATTCTTGGTCTCCTTTACCCCTGTCATGCGGCACAAAACATCTTCTGGATCTCCTTCACGTTCGCATGCACATATGGTGTATTCGCGATCTAAATCTAGAGGCTCGTCTGCAATGACAACTTTTTGAATACGCTCACCAAAATCGGCAAAGGCCTTGAATTCAACTTTCATTCCTTTGAAGCGCACCACCCATCCTCCGAAGCGTTTTGAAGCGTCTTCAGCAAAAACGTTTTGCAATTCTTTCTCTAACCAAGCAAGCAATTGTTTACCCTTCACTTTTCCGGTTCTCACGGTTGCTTCAACGGGTAGCATATCGTAGAGGTACCCCTCAGTAATAGGCACCAATCCCGATTCATCCGGAACACGAGGCGGACAGAACCTGAAGCCGTTCGACAATACCACGTCGACATTGATCCGCCATTTTAAAGCGTCGACAATCATAGTGTCAATGGTATTTTCAACCACAAAGTAGCGGTATAGTGGTTGCTTTGAATAACCGATCACTGTATTGATAGCCTCTTTGTGTGGGGCTTCTAGTTCTTCGACTAGGGTTACCATTTCAGGGTCTGCTTCGAAGCGATTCGGATCGACCTCAACAAGCTCGTAGTGATGCTCACCCATTTTACCGTCTTTGACCTCAATTTCAAGTTTACCGATGAACGAACCGAAGGCTCCTGGCTCAACAATTTTGGTGTATTTACCTTGAATAGGCTTTCTAACCCTTTCATGCGTGTCTGCCCCGAAGATGTAATCAACCCCTTCGCAATCAGGATGATTTCCGAGCGCAATCTGCTGAGACAATCCCATGTGTGACAAGATAATCACTAGATCACATTTCTCTTGGTTGCGCAATACATCTACATAATGCTTTAAGTTTTCTTTAGCCTCGGTATAGATGATCCCCTTAGAATAGAGCGGAGATTGGCGTTTGGGAACCAGATGATCTGTATATCCAAGAAACCCAATTTTCACTCCAAGGCGATTGTAAATCTGATAAGGCTGAAAGATGAGTTCTCCTCTTTTTCCGTCTCCTAAGTCATGGTACATGTTGGTGCACACTTTAGGCGCTTTGAGTCCACCCAAAAGATGCTGCATGCGATCTTTGTAATACACCACCTCCCAATTTCCAGGATGGTATAAGTCGTAGTTCATCGCATTGAGTATGGGGATAAAAGCGTCCCCTTCTGTTCGCACCGATAGCATTGAACCTTGAAACATATCTCCGGTATCCATAACGATGGTGTTGTCAGGATTTTCAGCCTTTAGCTGCTTCAATGCGGTTGACAAGTGGGCGTATCCTCCTGTTTTTCTAAAGACGATTTCTTCATTCTCCCAGAAGAGCTCATCGTGCTGATGCAATTGACAGTGAACGTCTGTGGTCTGCAAGAAGGTGATTTTACCATTTTGTGAAATTGATTTAGTGGTGCTATCCGACGCACTAGAGGCACTTTCAGAACAAGCCGTTAAGGCTGAAACTGGAAGCGCTCCAACCAGTCCACCAGCCAAAGATTTTTTCAGAAAGGATCTTCTATTTCCCATAAAATTCAACATATAAGTTCAATAAGATACTTAAAAATCGTCAGCGTTTGCCCACTTAATTAGACGATCTATCTCACGGATCGCTTCTCGACGCTTTTCTTTGGCTACCTGAATTTCTTCATCTGTGCTATTCGCATCGTTTATTTTGGCAGTGAAATAATTCACAAGTGTATTCAACCCACTCAAGCGGGCGGTATTCTTCATTTGAGACACTTGAGCTTCTATAGCCTTTTCAGTTTTTTCTTGAATTTTTCGGGCTTTAAGTAACTCTTGACGGTTCAATATCAATTCTTCTTGTTGCGCCATGATTTGACGTTTATTTTCTAATAACGAGTAAAGCAATCCTGCAAAGGCTAATCCAGAAAATAAGGCATTAACAGCACCGAAAAGATCTCCAAATGTTCCTCTAGCACCCCAATCATCAATAAAATATAAAATAGCTAAGGCTGAAAGAAACCATAGTGCTATGGTGAGAAGCACCAAGGCTTGAAATGAATTTAATATCCTCTTCATAATACAAATAGTTAGGTCAACCCATTGTTTTGGGTTTTTAAAGCTAACTATTTTGTACATTCTCAAGACTATTTTAAAGCAGATGAAGACGCTATTTTCTATCCTCATGGGTCTTTCAGGCCTCATCCTCACAGCACAATCTCCCTTGGGCGCATGGCAGGCCAAGACACAAGATGCCAATCTCAAAGAAGTGAGTGTTATTTCTATCGTCTCAGAAGGCTACCAAGCCATTAGCTGGTTTGGGGCTTCAAAAGGGGAATTTATAAGAACCATTGGGGGCGCATGGCAACTTGAAGGCGCTGAGTGGAGTCTCACTTTAGAATTCGACTCCGAGCAGCCTGAACAAGTAGGAGAAACACTTCGCTTTAATCTCGTACCTAGCGCCAACGGTTATCGGGCCGAAGGGATGGGGCTAGAATTTTCTCAAATCGATACAAACACTCCAGGTGCACTTGCAGGAGCTTGGCTCATGTCAGCACGTAAACAAGGAGAAGAATTAGTTCCTCGATCAACCGATCAACCCAGAAAGACCATGAAAATCTTATCAGGCACGCGTTTTCAGTGGATCGCCTACAATACTGAAACCAAACAGTTTATGGGAACAGGCGGTGGACGTTACACCACTATTGATGGGGTTTACACCGAACACATTGAATTCTTTTCAAGAGACAATAGCCGTGTAGGTGCCGCACTAGCCTTCGACTTCGAATTAAAAGAAGGCGATTGGCATCATTCAGGCTTGAGCAGTCGAGGCGACCCTATCTATGAAGTCTGGAGCTTACGCCGCTAAACATACTTTCTGACTAAAGCTGTTCGTCTTGCAGATTATCTCGTTATCTTAACTCTTCTTATGCGTTAACCTTATGTATACCAAAACATCTACCCTATTCGCCTTGTGCCTACTGGTTCTAGGAGGCACTCAATGGCTTAAAGCTCAAGAGCGCGATCTCAATTACGAGCAACAGATCAGAGAATTCACCACTGACGAGCGGTTCTATCCTGAATCGGTATCAAAAATCATTGATCACCCCACCATACCTTCTCCGCTTAAACACTTCGGAACAATCATTGGGGCTCCTGGAGTGATGCACAACACCTCAGAAATTTATGGCTACTACAAGACCTTAGCTGAGGTCTCAAACCGCATTAAAGTGGAGCAAGTAGGTACTAGCGAAGAAGGCCGCCCGATTCACTTGGTAATGATTTCAAGCGAAGAAACCGTGGCGCATTCTGACCTATACAAACGTATCATGACCGAACTCTCTGATCCCAGAGTAACCGATCAAAAGCGCGCCGAACAATTAATTGCCGAGGGTAAAAGCGTCTACTACCTCAATGGAGGAATGCACTCAACAGAAATGGGTTCCCCTGAGATGCTGATGGAACTGGCCTATCGCTTGATCACCGACGACTCTGAAGAGATCCAAAAAATACGCTCAAACGTGGTTGTGCTGATTAACCCCGTTTCTGAACCTGACGGACGCGACAAACAAGTAGACTGGTACCATCGCTACAGCAAGTTCCGTGAACAGTGGGACGATGGATTTCCGCGTTCAACCCCTTATTGGGGGCGTTATGTGTTTCACGACAACAACCGCGATGGATTACAAATAACCCAAGAGATCACCAAAAACATCTTTAAAATTTATTACGATTGGCATCCAAATGTGATGCTCGATCTGCACGAATCAGTGCCCTTGCTTTACATTTCTACCGGAACCGGTCCATATAATGAAAACGTCGATCCGATCACGATCGGAGAATGGCAAACCATTGCGAATTATGAGATGACCAGCCTCTCTTCTCAAGGGCTACCTGGAGTCTTCAACTGGGCTTTTTACGACGGATGGTGGCCAGGCTATGGCGTATGGGTGGCGAACACGCATAACTCAGTAGGACGCTTCTATGAAACCTTTGGTAACGCTGGAGCCAATACTTATCTGCGTGATCTGACAAAAAGCAAATACGCTGGAGACCCTGTAACTTCAAGAGAATGGTATCGCCCAGACCCTGCTTCAGGTATGGTCAACTGGTCGGCTAGAAATAATACGAATTACATGCAGGCAGGTGTACTTGCATCCTTGAGCTATGCTGCAGAAAATCGAGAAAACCTACTTAAAAATTTCTATCAAAAAAGTGTCAACAATACCCGATTTGCCAGCAAAAACAAGACCAAACAATTTACCATTCCTAGTGAGCAGAGAGATGCAGCAATGACTGCCTATCTGGTAAACCAACTGCGTGCCCAAGGCATAGAAGTTCATCAAGTCATTGAAGGAGATCAAAAAGGAGATTATATCGTAAAACTTGACCAACCCTACAGCAAACTGGCTTACGATTTACTTACTCCACAGCAATACCCTAAAGAGGCGAAGTTTCCGCCATACGACGCCATTGCTTGGACCTTGAGTATGCTCTATGGAGTCGATGTAAAAGAAAACGAGACCGTCTTTGAAGCTCAAGAACAACTCGCATTGATCACTGAAGAAGTAACTTATGCTGGCGCGATTGACGGTAGTGGTAGTGACTATATGCTCGACTACAAGGCCCAGTCTACCGCTCTAACGGCCCTTTACGGATTAAAAGATATCGCCCGAGGAGCCAAGGCCTATGTTTCGGATCAGTCACTCATTGTGGCTTCAGATACGCTCAAGGCCGGATCTCTAGTCTTCAAGGGTCTAAGCACTGCACAGGCCAATGAACTCGCAGCACGCTATTCGCTTGATCTTAAGGCAACCGATACCAGCGGATCTTCGCTTAGAGCCATAACCCTGCCTAGAATAGCGGTATTTCATAGCTGGACCGATACCCAGGCTGAAGGATGGGTGCGCTTCACTCTTGAACAAAAAGGAATTCCATACACCAGCATTGACAAAGACGATTTAAAAAATGGCAAGCTTAAGAATGCTTACGATGTGATTGTCATTCCTCACCAACGCGGTGACGCCAAGCGATTCATTCACGGTGTTGACGCGTCATTTGGTCCGATGCCTTTTACAAAAACCGCCCAATTTCAGGCCCATGGCACCCCAGACGCCACCGATGATATGACCGGAGGTCCAGGATTTGAAGGTATACATGAACTCGAGGCCTTTGTGAAGGCCGGAGGAATCCTGGTACCGCTCGACAACAGCTCTTCTATAGTTGCTGAGTTGGGTATTGGTTCTCAACTGAGCAGCCATAGTCCGTCTAAACTGTTTCATCCGGGTTCTATTATAACAGCCAAAACTCGACAGAGCTCAAGCCCAATCCTATACGGTTATCCTGAGCAATTTCATCTATACAAAGGAAACACTCCACTACTCCGCACGGCATTAAGAGATCGCCAGTATATGGTTGTACAGTATGGGGATGAAGTATTAAGTGATGAAAAACCATACGAAGGCGAAATCATGGGATTCGCTGAAGATCAGCAACCAAAAGCGGTTGAGAAAGCGGAGCAAAAGCCTCGAAAATACGTCCGCTCTGGAATGGTTCGAAATGAAAATGAGATTGTAGGGCACGGAGCCATCTTCAATGTACCTCATGGAAAAGGTCACGTCGTCGCCTTTACCTTCAACCCCTTAGATCGCTACCTCAATCACCACGACAGCGGATTATTTTGGAACACCTTAATGCACTGGAATCACCTCGATTAATTTTAAAAGCATTTTGAACCATGAAAAAGCTAAGTCTCGTACTCCTAATTTTATTTGCATCGGCTCAGGTTAGCGCCCAGGATTATTTTTTAAAGCGCTTTCAGCCTTATGAAGACCAAGTCTCTAGCCCCAAAGAATTTTTGGGTTACGGAATCGGAGAGCAGCATACTAGACACGATCTTATCGTTGCCTATCTCAGTCAGCTCGCCTCAGAGAGCGATCGGGCCAAACTCATCGAATACGGTCGAACCCATGAGGGCAGAAAACTAGTGATGTTGGTGATCTCTTCACCTGAAAACCTAAATCGTCTTGACGAGATTCAGAAGGAGCATCTAAAGTCTGTAGATCCGCTCTCATCTGCTCAAACAGATAAAGACCTTCCGCTTATCGTGAATCTTGCCTACAATGTACACGGCAACGAACCTTCAAGCTCTGAAGCTGCCCTGCTATCCGCATACACACTCACCGCCTCTACCAATAAAGAGATCTTACATTACCTAGACCATGCGGTAATATTCATTGATCCAACCATTAATCCTGACGGTAGAGACCGACACACCTATTGGGCCAACATGTACAAGGGAACCCCGCTCGTAGCAGATCCTCAAGATGCCGAACACAACGAATACTGGCCGGGCGGACGCACCAACCATTACTGGTTTGACCTCAACCGTGATTGGATTTTGGCGGTAAATCCAGAGAGTCAAGGGAAACTCAATTGGTACCACCAGTGGTATCCGAATGTGGTAACAGACTTTCATGAAATGGGATCGCAAAGTACCTACTTCTTCGAGCCTATGAAACCCAACGGATCTAAAGATCCTATTATGCCGAAAGAGAATTATGAAGACCTAAACGAACTCTTCGGAGGGTACTTCTCAAAGGCATTAGATTCGATTGGATCGTTCTATTTCTCAAGAGAAGTGTTTGACGGAACCTATCCAGGATACGGCTCTTCGTATCCTGATCTTCAAGGAGGATTAGGGCTTCTATTCGAGCAAGCAAGCTCAAGGGGATTAAAACAAACCACGGATTTCGGTGAAATCACCTTTCCGTTTACCATCAGAAACCAATACGTTTCGAGTATGACAACGCTTAAAGCAGCCGTGGAGAACAAGGCCTTTATGCGCGACTATCAACGTAAGTTTTTTGAAAGTGCTATGAGCCGATCAGCTAAGGATCCTGTGAAGGCTTATACCTTCAATGAACCTGATCGCAATAAGGCGAAGGCCTTTTTGAAGCTCATGGAACATCACAAGGTCGAGGTATACACCACGTCAAATGGCGAATATGTGATCCCGACTAAACAGCCTCAATACCGCGTTGTACAAACTGCTTTTGAAACCTATGAAGCATACCGTGATAGCGTATATTACGACGCCTCTGCCTGGTCTTTGGCAAATTTCTATCAGTTGAAATACAGCGGAATCAGCAGACTTCCATCAAACCTAAAGCCGGTGAAGGCTGAAGACCTAAAGGCTGAAGTATCAGTTAGCAATGGTGCTTACGCTTATGTGGTGGATGCTGTCGACTACAACCTACCCGCCTTCACCTATGCGCTTCAAAAAGAAGGTTTAGTCCCCACAGCGGCTTTCAAACCTTTCGCAGTAAAAACCGATAAAGGAGTCAAGCAATTCAACTACGGATCACTCATCGTTCCTGTCTCTTTGCAAAAAAAGAGCCCTGAGGCCGTACAAGAAATACTCGAGCGTGAAGCTCAAAAATTTAATTTGACCGTATATGCCGCTGAGACCGGATGGAGTAGTTCTGGAGTGGATCTCGGAAGTCGATTCATGATGCCTTTAAAGACACCTAAAGCTGCCATGGCCATCGGAACTGGAACACGCTCTTACGAAGCAGGCGAAGTATGGCACCTACTTGATACGCGTATCGGTATGCCTATTACTAAAATACCAATGCGCAATCTTTCTCGTGCCTCTTTAGACCAGTATAACGTACTGGTTTTGGTTTCAGGAAGCTATCCTGAGAGCTTTCAATCGCGACTAAAAGACTGGATTTCAAAAGGAAATACACTGATCACTATCGGAACAGCCTCTACTTGGGCCATCTCAAACAATCTGGTTGAAGAAGCCGTAATTGAAAAACCTGAAGCCAACGATACTAAACGTCTACCCTACGTCGAGTCAAGCGAACACATCGGAAGAGAGTCTCTTGGAGGTGTTTTCGTGAACGCTTCGCTCGATCTTACCCATCCGCTAGGATTTGGTTACACACAAGAGGTGCTCCCCTTCTACAAGAACAACACAAATTGGATTGCTCCTAGCAAAAATCCTTACGCTACAGTAGCCCGCTATACTGAAGATGCTCATGTAGACGGATACATTTCTGAAGCCAATAAACGTGACTTCTTAGGTAAATCTGCGGCTGTACTTGTAAGTCGATTGGGATCAGGACGCGTGGTTTTATTCGCAGACGATCCGAACTTTAGAGGAACCACCTACGGAATGAATCGCATGTTCTTAAATGCCCTTTTTTTAGGACAGCACATAGAGGTTCCTAAAGACTAAAACAATGCATAAAGATTGTTTCTTAACGGAATTGATCATGACTAAAAGGTAGGTATTAATCTTATTCAAGTGCCACAAAGACCAATAACATTCATAGTTTTAAAATCTGTTTAAAACGATATGAGAAAGACAGTATTCATTACGGGTGCAAGCAGTGGCATCGGACGTGCAACGGCTATAGCATTAGATAGGGCAGGTTTTCAACTCGTACTCTGCGGGCGTCGAGAAGAGCGCCTAAAAGAGTTGCAAACTGAATTAACGCATCCGTCTACCTTTCTCGTTTTTGATGTTAGTGACCATGAATCCGTTAAAGAAAAAGTGAGCTCGCTATCAGCCCCATTTCGCCAAATCGATCTGCTCGTAAATAATGCCGGAAACGCACATGGATTTGACCCGGCCCAAACCGCAAGTATAGCGGATTGGGACGCTATGATAGACAGCAATGTTAAAGGGCTCTTTTATGTCACCAAAGAGGTGCTACCCCTAATGCCCAAGAAAAGTGGCGCACTTATCATCAATATGGGTTCAACGGCAGCGAAAATGGGCTATGCCAACGGGACTGCCTATTGCGCTAGTAAAGCAGCAGTAGATAAATTTACCGAGGGCCTAAGACTAGATCTCCTAGCAGATCAGATACGTGTTGCAGCCATACACCCTGGATTAGTACATACCGAGTTCTCTGAAGTTCGATTCAAGGGCGACAGTGAACGTGCTGCTAAAGTGTATAAAGGAGCCAACCCGCTTTATGCCGAAGACATTGCAGAGGTCATCGCTTTTATGGCAACGCGTCCGGCCCACGTCAACTTAGCCGATGTTGTGGTCATGCCTGCGAGTCAAGGAAACGTAAGCACATTACTAAGAACTTAAAACCTTAGTCTTTCTTCTTTTTGTTTTTTGAAGAATCGTTGTAATCTTTTCGCGTCTGTCTGAAGTGATTGAAGACCGTATTCACGAAGGTTAAGATCAAGCCTACACCAAAACCTATATAAATGATGGTAAAGATCTTACCAAGATCGATTTGAGGAGAAAAATCACCATACCCGATGGTGGTTAAGGTAATGGCTGAAAAGTAAAGCGCATCACTAAAGCGCCAGCCCTCGGCATACATATAAAAAAATGCGCCAAAAAAGGATGAGTACAGAGGCCCCTAACAAACTCCTATAGTCTTTGTCCTGTAAAAATTGAATAAAGGTGTGGAAGAAAAAGAGCATGCTGTTTATTTTTATAAACTAAGTTTGAAAATATGAAAATCACCTTTTTAGGCCATGCATGCCTTTTAATTGAACTTCAAAATAAGATTCTGATTGTAGATCCTTTCATTTCAGGGAATCCAAAAAACAATAAAATTGAAGTAAACGGTTTAAAAGCAGATCACATTCTCATCACTCATGCACATCAAGACCATACCCTAGATGTTGAAGCCATAGCCAAGCAAACAGGTGCGAGCTTAATCTCAAATTATGAGATTATTACGCATTACGAAGCTAAGGGTATACAAGGGCATCCTATGAATCACGGCGGAAGCTATGATTTTGATTTCGGAACGTTGAAGTATGTCAATGCGATTCACAGCTCTAGTTTTGAAGACGGAACCTATGGGGGCCAACCTGGAGGGTTTATTCTTTCGGCCGAAGGGAAGTCAATCTATATAGCAGGAGACACTGCCCTTACCTATGATATGAAGTTATTCGGAGAAGAGTTTGATCTGAACCTTGCCATTCTTCCGGTAGGGGATAATTTTACCATGGGTTACACCGATGCTCTCAAGGCCTCTCAGTTTTTGAATTGCAATCGCGTAATGGGTTATCATTATGACACTTTCGGATATATTGAAATCGATCACGATGCTGCGACAAACTACTTCATTGAACATGGAGTAACACTAGAACTACTTAAAATTGGAGAAGCAATAACCCTTTAAAATTCTGGCCCCGTAGTTCAAGGGAAGAATAAGACACTCCTAAGGTCAAGATGCGTGTTCGAGTCACGCCGGGGCTACTTTTCGTTTTTTGAATCATTTTTTGAATTACATTTCAAATATTTTAAAGATCACAGCTAATTAAAACTTTATCAACTAAGGATCGTGTAGCGGCTTTAGAAAGCCTGCACTTTCCACTTTGGATCGTAAAAGATGCTTCTTGGTTCGCTGCCATTCATTTCACAGAATACAAGGCATACCTTCAATTGATTTCATTGGTTTTCGCGGTTCCAACACTTCTCATCACCCTGTACCTTATTGCTTATGCACAAGGGCAGATGAAAAGAATAGAAAATATTCTTCTTGGACTTTGGCTTTCCGCTAACACAGTGTGGATGCTTAGTGAGCTTTTTGAGCTTCCGCTAGTAAATGTATCTGCCTTATTCTTTATAGCCGGACTTCTTTGTGTAGTGCCTTATCTTTTAGTTGTTCGCAGAAATTTAAAATCCTAAAAAATCAGTTAGGTATATTTCTTCTGCTCAATCGCATGACGTAATCGTCCATGTAAAATCCGCCTCCGATAGCTACTTTTTGAGCTTTGACATTTTGAAACCCCAAGGCCTCATAGAAGTGAATAGCCATGTCATTGTTCTTATTGACTGTAAGTTCTAATCCGTTTAATAGCATTTCAGCGGCCTTGGAGCTCAATAGCTGCATAGCCTTCCTTCCAATCCCTCTACCTCTAAATGTATTATGAACATAGAATTTACTAACAAACAAGTAGGGGCTCTCTTGAGATTTAATGGCCGCGTATCCGGCCTGCTTTCCCTCAACAGTAATCCAGAACAACTGCAGGCCTTCTTCAATCTGCGCCAAAAGAGCCTCGGTAGACTGAAACTTTTCAAGCATGTATTCGACCTTGTCTGATCCGATAATTGAGGGGTAGTGTTCGCGCCATATTTCCGCCGCAAATGCTTCAAGCAATTCGACCTCTTCACGAGATGTAATCAAAGAAAGTTGAACCGCTGATGCCATCTATTCGCTAAAGATCGTCGTCGCGCTCAATCATCAGAATAGCAGACTGAGGAACGATAAAATATTTTTCGCCTTTGTATTGGACTTCGAAAGCTGAATGCTGTAAGAATACTGCGAGGTCTCCCTCTCTTACCTGCAAAGGCACGTAATTGACCTTTTCATTATCTAGCTTCCATGGTTCTCCCTCATCTAGCGCATTGGGGATAGGGTAACCCGGCCCAGAACGCACAATGTATCCGTATTGAATCTTCTCTTTCTCTTTCACACCAGGAGGTAAATACAGCCCACTCTCGGTGCGTTCAGACTCTTTTCTGGGTTTCACTAAAACCCGATCGCCAATCACCTGTATGCGATCTAAAGTATTATAATCCTTCATTTCGAAATACGTTCAACTTCATTTCAAAGATACTCCTGAAGGTGATTTTTTCCATAGCACATCAATACAACTTTGCTTTTTAGTATTTTAAAACTCTAAATCCTTGCCTATGAACCGTTTATTTCTTCTTTTCAGCGTAGCATTGCTAGCAGCATGTAGCCAACCGCAAGCCTTTGATCTCGTTATCTCAAACGCTACCATTATCGACGGAAGCGGTGATGAGCGGTACACTGGAATGGTTGGGGTGAATGCAGACACCATTGCCTATGTAGGTGAACCAATCGCGTTTACTACTGCCCAAGAACTCAATGCCCAGGGCAAAGTGTTGAGTCCTGGATTTATCAATATGCTGAGTTGGGCCTATGATGTGCTGCTTGAAGACGGTCGCTCCCTTAGCGACTTGAAGCAAGGGGTTACCTTAGAAGTATTCGGTGAGGGCCGCTCACCTGGTCCGTCTGGCACTCCCGGAGAAGACGATTATCAAAGTTTTGGTGAGGCTATGACCGCTCTAGAAGAAAATGGGGTGTCAACCAATGTGGCCTCTTATCTAGGTGCAACAACAGTACGCGTTCAAACGGTAGGGTACGAAAACAGAAAGGCAACCCCTGAAGAATACATGGCGATGAAAGAGATCGTCGAGACTTCTATGCAAGAAGGAGCAATTGGCATCGGTTCATCGCTTATCTATGCCCCAGCAGATTATGCAGACACTGAAGAACTGGTTTTTCTAAACAAGGCCGCATCCCCTTATAACGGAAGGTATATTTCGCACATGCGCAGCGAAGGTCGCGCCATACTTGAGGCTCTAGACGAACTGCTAACCGTGGCGCGTGAAGCTCAAGTTCCAGCGGAAATCTATCACCTCAAGGCTTCTAGACAAAGTAACTGGCATTTACTAGACTCGGTTATTGCGAGGGTTGAGCGCGCTCAAGCTGAGGGACTTAAAATATCCGCCGATATGTACACCTATAATGCAAGTTCTACAGGTCTTACTGGAGTGATTCCGACTTGGGTTCAAGAAGGAGGTCATCGCGCGTGGATGAATCGCATGCAAGATCCTAAGGTGCGTCCGCGCCTATTAGCTGACATCCGAAGAGAACTTGAAGAACAACCTGCAGATGGCATTTTGATGGTTGGATTCAACAAGCCCGAAATGGACGCCAAATACCGCGGAAAAACGATTGCAGAAGTAAGTGAAGAAAGAGGAACACCTCCTGAAGAAACGATCGTCGATCTAGCGGTAGAAGACGATAGCCGAATCCAATGCATATACTTCAGTATGTCTGAAGACAACCTTCGCAAGAAGGTACAACTCCCTTGGGTCTCATTCTCTTCAGACGCCGGATCGTACTCTGATATCACCAAAAACTTCAGAACCCATCCGAGAGCGTTCGGTAGTTTCATTCGTGTGCTCGGAAAGTTCTCAAGAGATGAAGGTTTACTTTCGCTAGAAGAGGCTGTTAGAAAACTATCTCATCTTCCGGCCACTAATCTTGGTATTTCAAAAAGAGGCCTTCTTAAAGAAGGGTACTATGCCGACCTCGTACTTTTCGACCCTGAGGCGGTCACCGATCACGCCACCTTCGACGAGCCTTTACAATACGCTACTGGAGTAAGTGACGTTTGGGTCAATGGGGCGCAGGTGCTGAAAGAAGGCAAACACACAGGAGCCTTCCCCGGTAGATTCGTGAAAGGCTCTGGTGTCACCCGTTAAGGTTTATAGTTGTCCTAAATAATCTTTTAACGCATTCATTTTTGAAGTGAGACGATCGATGGCCGCTGCATAGCGAACATCCCAAGCCTCAAGATTTTCACTGCGCTTGAGTGCTACCTCGTACTCTATTCCTGGAAGCATCCATGAGGCATATCCGCTAAAAGGGTCAGTTGAAGCGTAAAGCGAACGGTACCATGCGCCATAATCCATACCCTTTTCTTCGATGAAGCTCTTCTCTAGAGCGATTAATTGGGAATTGATCTCCTTTAAGGCCTTCTTCGAAATGGCGTCTGATGACACTCGATTTAAGGTCTCCGCAAGTGATTGGGCAGCGTCTTCTAACGATGATAATGCTTGCTTAGAGGCGGTAAATCCATTGAAATCATCATGATAGGCTTTGACCTTTTTCTCGGCAGAAGAAAAATGGCTATTTAAATCGACCGCATAGCGCATTAGGTCGTAATCGATCACAGAGCGATTGGAAAGGCGCAGCGCCATCAGACCTGCAAGGTGCTCGATTGTTGGTCCCATCTGAAATTCAGGATCGACAAAGGTCGAATAGTAATGATAGCTATCGTAATTAGAGTGATAGGCAGTGGGGCCTCCGGCTCCTCCACTCAGCGATGGCACCCCCACGTGCATGTAAAAGGCAATATGATCGGATCCACCCCCGAGATTACCGATGCCTGGCTCGTCAGCGTCACGCCTCCAGAATTCATAGAGCGACTGATCGCTGTAAGGATAATTTACCTCCTTCGAAGCCTCGGTAATCAGACGCTTCAAGGTCGGTGATGCTGAGGCTCCAAAATTCTTTCCTGAAACCCCTCCGTCAAAGTTCATATAGGCAATAGCCTTGGCCCCAAGCTCATCGCTCAACTGTTCTACCCACTCTGAAGAACCGATAACCCCATGCTCTTCTGCATCCCAATGGGCAATCATAATCGAACGCTTTGGTCGGTAGCCCTGCGCCGCTAATTTACCTAGGCTCTCGCTCAAGCTTAAAAGCATGGCCGTTCCGCTATTCGGATCGGTGGCACCAAATCCCCAGGCATCAAAGTGGCAACCCAAGATGATCCACTCGTCCGGAAGTTCAGCACCTTTTAAGGTACCCACCACATTGGCAACACGCGTATAATTAATAGGTTGGTCGACCTTCACACGTACCTTGAGATGCGCTCCACCCTCTAAGCGATAGGTGAAGGGTAAACCTCCTTGCCAAGACAGTGGAACAGGTGTTCCGGTCATCTGACTCATGATTTTTTGTGCCTCACCATAGGCGATCGGCAGCACCGGAATAGTGTGTAAGCCTACCTTAGACGGATTGAGTCTTTTGATCTTCTTCTTCCCGTCTAGCGGAAGCGCCGGCTCATAGGGAGTCAACGGATCTCCTGTGAAATCCACGGTAAGCAGAGAGCCTCGTTGAATGGCTGAGGCATTAAAGTAGGGTCCTTCAGGATATCCCAAACCACGCGCGTATCCGTTGTCCTTTGGATCTGAATAGATGAGCAATCCGGCCGCACCATTGGCTTCAGCAAACTTGGCTTTATAGCCTCTGAAGTTTCCACCATAGCGGGCTAGAGCAATTTTTCCGTTTAAAGAAACGCCTAATTGCTTCAGTTGCTCGAAATCTTCACGCGTTCCGTAGTTCACGTAAACCACCTCAGCTGTCACATCTCCACTTCCAGAGAACGAATTCCACCCCTTCCAGAGTAGTTCGTCTGAAGAGAACGGGTCTTCTTCGAGTACATCTTCTTGTTGTGTCAAGGTCTGGCGCACAGGGGTAACAATTTCTACGAATGATTCACCAGGTGTTGCCGGTAGATAGACGTCATAAGGGTATGATTTCACGTCCAAACCAGCAGCCTTCATTACCGAAGTCATATAGCGCTGCACCTCTTCGTTGGTAGCACTACCTGCAACGTGAGGGCGCTCAGTTAGTTTCTGCAAGTGCGCTTTAAATCGAGAGGCGTCTATTGAAGAGGCAAATACTTCTTCAACTTGTTGTGCATTTTCTTGAGCCTGAAGTGATGTATTTAGCGTCAGGGCTGCTACTATCAATAAAATTGACTTCTTCATCTTAATTAAGCTTCCAGTTTTTTAAACGGTTGGTTTTAGGGGCGGTCTCTTTCAGACGCTGGGTAATCTTAGGAAGGTACATGGTATTGTAGCGCAACCTAGAGATGTGGTTAGGGTTCTCTTGATCGCCGTTCCAACAGTGCTCTGCACCATCGCCATAATCGACCTCACCCTCGTAATAAGGGTTGGTGGTAGACTCTAAAAATTCTTCAGTGAGTTTAACGGCATTATTCAGGTAGTAATTGTCCATATCACCGCAGTACAAGAAGATTTTTCCTTTGAGGTCTGGGCCTAATTTCTCCCAATCACGCTCCATGATGTGACGCAGGTCGTAATTCTCTTTCCAATAATTAGCGACATCGCGGTCAATGGCTCCAGATTGTTTGTCCCAGATCGGTTTGGGATAGCCATTTTCGCCTGCCGGAGAATATACGGCCTGCCAAATGTCCCATTGGTCACCTGAACGCCCGTTGGTTCCTAAGGCCAACTCGCGATAATTCATGTCTCGTAGGCTTGACTTGAGCATCCCTTTGCCGTCTCGCATTCCCGGTCTCAAGGTCTTTCTAAAAGGCCCATCGGTATAATAGGCATTTTCGTCTTCGTATAGGTTCACCGCTGTATAGGCCCTAAAATCAATCGGGTCAGGGCATGCCGCAAAGGCGCCGTTGTATTCAGTCGGATAGAACACCTGCACTGCAAGTGCCTCCCATCCACCGGTTGATCCACCGTAAACAAAACGTCCCCAGCCTTCACCGACACCGTTGTAGAGCGCTTCTATATGCGGAATGAGTTCATAAGTTATAGCATCACCATAGGGTCCTAGATTCGCCGAGTTCACTGCATAAGAATCGTCGTAATACGGATTCTGGTGTTGAATCTCAATGGCGATAAAGCGCGGAAAATCTTCAAAGGTCCACTGCTGATAGAGGTCGTACGCTTCTTTTTGCTGAATGTATTCGTAGCCCGTAATACCGAAGCGGCTATTGAATACCCCATCGTCAGGGTCTGCCGTAGGAGGTTCGGTTCTAAATCCGCCAAAAGTCTTCGGAAAATGACCGTGAAAAATCATTAGAGGGTACTGCGTATCGCTATTGGGATCAAATCCATGCGGCACCAACACATTGGCCTGAAGGTGCATGGGTCTACCCCAGAATTCGGTGAGCAGCTTACTCTCAATCTTGATGTGTTTAATGTATTCAGTATCTGCAGCGGGTTCGATCGGCGGAATCTCTTCAGTGATGTTCAGGGCGACCGAAGCTCCACTCCCTAAGGTTGCCTGAATTGGAACGCTATAGATGTTCTTGGGGCTAATGTTCCAGTGCTGCCCCTCTCCTTGATCCATAGGTAGCTTAACCGTATGCCCCGTTGAAAGATTAAAGGTTTCGTATTTGTGCAACAGCGCTTGAATCGTGTATTCACCGGCGGGGATGTTTGTCACACTCCCCACAGGATAGGCGAAGGTAGTCGGATCGATGCTTATGGTTTCACCGGGCATCCATCCTTCAACATCTACCCCAAAGACGATTCCGGTCTGGTCTGAGTCATTGATTTGAAACCGAGGTTCGCGTTCAGCATCTGTTCCGATCAATACCAGTAACCTTCCGTCAAATCCGTCACTTCCTAAAGACTCGTCATAAGTAATCGTGATTGAAGGCGCGGGGTTGGCGCAGCCTGCTAAGGCCACTAATCCGCTGAAAAACACCGTAAAAGTTTGCGCAATTTGTTTCATAATTGATTATAAATCAGTTGATTTAGTTAATATAGTAACTAATTGCACAGGAGCACTATTCAAAACAGATCAAATTATGGACAAGCGCAGCTTCTTACAACTTATTGGATTGGGCGGACTCGGACTCGGAACAGAGTGGCCTTGGATCCCTTCTTGGCTTGAAGATACTCGTACAGATGCTGAGTTTTGGGACAAAGTGAGGGCCGATTACCTTCTTACAGAGGACTACATAAATCTTGAAAGCGGCTATTACAATATCATTCCCCAGCCTACCCTTAAGGCTTTGCAAAAGCATATTGAAACGATTAATGTGCGCGGTTCACACTATATGCGCAACGACCAATTTCCTGACAAAAAGCGGATCATCCAGTCCTTGGCTGAAGTCGTCGGATGTTCTTCTGAAAGCCTGATTCTTACTCGTAATACCACCGAGTCTTTGAATACGGTGATCAAAGGTATCCCATGGAAGGCCAACGACCACATCATCTTTGCCCACCAAGAGTACGGAGCCATGCAACAGATGATCCGCCAGGTAGCGCAGCGATTTGATCTGACGATCACGAACCTTGATATTCCAATGCATCCTGAGAGCGATGAAGAGATTGTAGCACATTACGAAGCCTTAATTCAGCCACAAACACGCCTGATCTTGGTCTCGCACATGGTCAACATTACCGGGCACATTTTACCCATCAAAAAGATCTGCGATATGGCGCACGGTCACGGCGTTGAGGTACTCGTAGACGGTGCACATTGCATAGGGCATTTTGATTTCAATATTGAAGATCTTGACTGTGACTACTACGGTTCAAGCTTACACAAATGGTTGGCCACCCCATTAGGGTGTGGGCTACTGTACATCAACCCCAAACATCAAGAAACGCTTTGGCCTCTTTTCACTGAAGACTATCGCATGACTGATGGCATTCAGCGCTTTGGCCACCAAGGAACACACCCGGTCTATCACGACCTCGCAATTGAGCACGCGATTACCTATTACAAGGCGCTGGGGCCTCAGCGAAAAGAAGAGCGGCTACACGCATTGGCAACACGTTGGATGGAGGCCTTGAGAGATCACAAAAATATACGCCTGAATACCCCCGCTCAACAGCAACGTTACGCAGGTATCGGCAATGTCGGATTAAAAACAATCCGTGCCTCTGAATTGGCTAAGCAGTTAATGGACACCTACGGCATATTCACCGTAGCGATAGAAGGTGCTGGCGTTGACGGATGTCGTATCACTCCTAATGTCTTCACCTCAGAAACCGAGATTGATCAGTTTGCCCAGGCCATGCTGCAGCTCGCCTCAACCGCTTAGACTAGACCTGCTCAAGGGCCCGAGAAAGATCGTCGATCAGATCTTCAACATGCTCGATTCCTACACTGAGGCGCACCAAGCCTAGGGCTACCCCTGTGCTGAGTTTTTCATCGTCAGGTACGTTGGCATGTGTCATTGAGAACGGATGCTGCGCTAGACTTTCGTTGCTCCCCAAACTCACCGCTAACTTGACCAGTTTAAGGGCATTCAAAAATCTAAATGCACCCTCTTCGTCACCTTGAACCACAAAGCTGATCATGGCGCCCGGAGCCTTACATTGATTGTTATAGATCGCATTTTGACGCGTTCCCATAGAGGGTAAGCCAGGGAAGTACACACGGGTTACTTTTTCATGCCCCTCTAAGAACTTCGCAATTTGAGCCGCATTTTTGGTTTGATAATCCATGCGTACGTGCAAGGTTTCGAGGCTGCGGGTCAAAAGCCATGCAGTGTAAGGAGCAATCATGCCTCCTAAGAAGGTGCGCAGTCCTTTAACAGGCGCAATATGTTCTTTTGATCCCATAACGGCACCGGCGATCACATCGCTGTGTCCATTGAGAAACTTAGTGGCTGAATAGCACACCAAATCGGTTCCGAGTTCGATAGGATTTTGCCAAATCGGACCGAGATAGGTATTGTCTACGGCAGAGATTACCGGCTGAGCTGTATGCTCATTTAATGTCGATTTTAATTGCTCAAGCAGTGCGAGGTCAATCAATTTTCCGGTAGGATTGGCAGGTGTTTCGGTGTAAATCATCCGAACCCGTTCGACACAGTTCTTTTCCTTTAATTGGGTCATGATGGTATCAACATCATCAATAGCCGATAATACCACCACCTCAACTCCGATATCTTTTAAAAAGTGATGGACGAAGTGATGAGTTCCTCCGTAAACCTGATCGCTGATCAATAAGACGTCATTGGGCTTAAGGTAGGCCAACATCGCAGTCGAAATTGCACTCATTCCACTTTCAAAAGCGGCGGCATCTTCGCTTCCTTCGAGCACCGCGAGGCGTTCTTCAAGGATCTGCATATTCGGGTTATTCAACCTCGAGTAGATCAAACCCATCTGTTCGTCAGGGCCTAGCTGTGACTTTCCGTAGGCAATTTCAAAAAAACGCTTTCCCTCTTCGGCGGTCTTGAACCCAAAGGTTGAGGTCTGAAAGATCGGAGGTTTGACCGATCCTTCACTCCACTCGGGATTATACCCGAGCGACATCATCATTGACTCCTTATGCTTTTCCATACGCTTATAAACTTAAAGCCCCCACACCCGCTTCAAACAACTGGCGTTCAATTCGTGCAAGGCGTTCTTCTAAAGGATCTCCAACAGCCTTATGCTGCTGCCATTCGGCATTCAATTCAGCGATTCGCTTCTTGGTTCCCGCAGTTACCCTTGGCTGGTCAGAATCGGCTTCATTAAAGGCTCTGATATAATTGGCTGTGAACCCGTTAACGTAATTCTCTACATCATCGTAAGCTTTACTCAAGCGCTGGGCCATGGTTCCATCCCAGGCCTTCAAATCTTCAAGAAGTTTTTCAACCTTTGCCTTCAATGCTGTTTCTAGTAGTTGCTCGGCGGCTATTTTTTCTAGACGCTTGGTCTTTTCATAAAGGCGATTCACCTGTTGGGTCATATCGTTATAGGTAGCCTCCGCCTCACTCATAAATACATGATAATCTGCATACTGAGCATCAGTGGTTTCAAGCAACGGATTTTTGCGAATCTCTACGGGTACCGATGCCGTGTAATCTCTGTAAGAGAGTGTTGCCGTGTACTCGCCCGGAACTGCATTGTGTCCTCTAAAACTGGCTTCAATATAAACGGCTGGGATGCCCTCTAGAGTTTCATAGCGCATATCCCATACGAAACGATTTAATCCTGCCTTTTTATCAAGTGTAGCCGGCCTTGATGGATACCCCTCATAAGAGATAAAAGAGGCGTCTTCTTTCGATGTAAAACTGCGGACGAGCCGCCCATCTTGATCCTTGATCTCAAGATGTACTTCTTGCTCTTCTGCCAGCTTTGGTAGGGCGTAATAAAACACCACTCCACTGGCAGGATTAACGCCCACAAAATCACTCGTTCCTAATGGATTTTTGGCGTTCATAGAAGAATACCAATTCGCCATTACTGCTGGCTCTGGAGTATACAAACGTGCTGCCGACGTACCGTCGTATTGACGGAACAGATTCATATCGTCTAAAATCCAGAACGATCTACCCTGGGTGGCAACAATAAGATCATCGTGTTTAATCAACAGATCTGTGATCGGAGTAACCGGCAGGTTGCGCTGATACGGCTGCCAATTTGATCCTCCGTCAAAGGAGACGTACAGCCCGAGCTCGGTCCCCGCAAATAACAAATCTTTGCGAACAGGATCTTCACGCACCACTCTGGTATAAGCACCATAGGGGATGCCGTTTGAAATCGCCTTCCAAGATTTACCATAATCTGTCGACTTGTATAAAGCTGGGGTAAAATCGTTGAATTTGTAACGCGTGGTCGCGATATAAAGCGTCCCTTTATCATGGGGCGAAATATCAATCGCGTTGATCAGCGTCTCTGGTAGTTTCTTTGGCGTGATATTTTGCCAGGTCTTACCCCCATCCTTAGTGATTTGCACAAAGCCATCGTCACTGCCTGTGACTAGTACCCCAGCCTCATGAGGCGACTCAATGATGTAACTCAACGTACCATAATTCTCTGCCCCTACCGCTTCATTGGTATAAGGGACGCCTCCATTACCCTGCTTTTCATCTTGATTTCGGGTGAGGTCTGGAGAAATTTCTTCCCAAGAGTGACCTTCATCGGTGGTCTTAAGCACATACTGCGCTCCGTGGAAATAGGTGTTTGGCTCGTGTTGGGATTTGATAATAGGCGCATTCCAATTGAACAGGTATTTCATGTCGCGCGCGGCAAGTCCTAAATAAAGATTTGGCTCAATCATGATGTTGGTGCTCGCCATGCTCTCCATATTCATAATATCAATAGAGCCTAGATAACTACCTCCCATCGTCTTTACCGGATTTTTAGGATCGAACGCCAAGAAGGCACTTTCGCCTCCTGCAGCAGGTTGCCAGTGACGGTGGTCAATACCGCTCGTTCCGAGGGCTAAGGTTGCGATGCGCAAAGAGGTGTTGTCTTGCTGACCTGCATACAGATTGTAAGGCCAAAGATCGTCCGCGGCTACGCGATACAGCTGAGCAGTCGGCATATTCTTTTGATCGGTCCAGTTTTCTCCGCCATCGAAGGTGATCGAAACTCCTCCGTCGTCGGCCACTGCCATATTACTCGGATTATTCGGATTGATCCATAAATCGTGATAGTCTCCGTGGTAGGCCTCAATACGCGACCACGTCTTACCCGCATCTTTAGACTGCAGGTAAGAGGCGTTAAGCACATTGACCTTTTCTCTGTTTTGAGGATCTGGAAAAACCTCGATATAATACCAAGCACGTTGAATAAGTCGGTGGTCTCCACTCACCTTAGACCAAGAGTCTCCTGCGTTGGTCGACAAGAACAGCCCGCCTTTTTCGGCATAGGTGTCACTTTCTACAACGGCATAGACCCAATTCGAATCTGCCCGTGATACAGCAATGGCCATTTTTCCTTTTTCGTGAGGAATACCCTGGTGAATGGTGCTCCAACTTAGCCCTCCATCTGTGGATTTATACAATCCGCTACCCGGTCCTCCTGAACGCACCTCCCATGGTTTGCGATCGTGATCCCACATGGCAGCATATAATACATCTGGGTTGTGCATATCCATTGAAAGGTCACTACAACCAGTAGTCTCATTTACATAGAGGGTGTGTTGCCATGTTTTACCTCCGTCGGTTGACTTGTATATACCTCGCTCTTTTGTAGGGCCGTTAAGCGCCCCTTGAGCCGCCACAAATACGATATCTGGATTGTCAGGATGAATGCTGATTCGCGAGATCTGACGTGTAGCTTCGAGCCCGATGTGCTTCCAGGTTTTTCCTCCATCGGTTGACTTGTAAACGCCGTCTCCGTATGAAGTCATCACGCCACGTGGGGCGTGTTCACCCATACCTGCATAAACCACATTCGGATGACTCTCAGAGACCGCAACCGCACCCATAGACCCGGTCTTAAAATAACCGTCTGAGATATTCACCCAGCGGTGGCCGGCATCTGTGGTTTTCCAAAGCCCTCCTCCAGTAGTAGCCATATAATAGGTGAGCGGATCGCCTACAACACCTGCAGCACTATTGGCACGTCCTCCTCTAAAAGGGCCAATACTTCTAAAAACAGCAGCGCTAAGGTCTTTTTCAACCTCTTGAGCGCTCATTAGAAAGGTGAGGCCGACCGAAAGGCAAGCCACTAAAATGAGTTTCTTCATAATGAGACAAATTGTCTCAAAAATTAGCAATAAAAACTCAGTTTAAAGGCCTTAAAAGATCCTATTCAATGATTTTTATATCTACCGAAGTACGCCCCTGCCAACCCGTGACATCGGTAACCGAAAAGGCACAGTGGTAGTCTCCGGGGTCCACGTTATTCGGAATACTGATACTGATGGTAAGCTCATCTTCTAGAGGAGCCCCCTCAACAGAATAGGTATTCAACAATGTGAGCGGGTTGTCTGGCGATTTTACTGCATCCATCTCACAGGCCTCGGGCTGATCGTCATGAGTATGCTGATCAAAATTGTGATGAATGCCTAAGCTATAAGAAGCCAATCCTAGGTTATCGCTTGCTTTAGCCCTAAAGGTGTAAGTTTCACCTCGCTTGAGCTGTGCACATGCTTGGGGAAACCCTTGCGCATAACTCACCGAAATGGTGGGCTTCTCTTCGTCTAGTTCTGATGTTTCGGTGCAGCCGAAAACAATTAAACCTAAAGCAAAGAACACAATTAAATGTATTTTCTTTATCATACCACAAATGTACCCCACAAACTGTAATCAGCAGTGGGGCTTAGATTTGGGTTCATTTAACTCATAGGTTCTTCTTCATCCATAATGTCAATATGGCCTTCGGCACTCGTGCTGTTTCCGCGTTCATCTACCACCGTCAGCGTAACGTGGTACTCTCCTGAAGGAATGTTCGAGGGAATCTGAATGTCTTCATGAAACTCCGGATTCAATACCATATACTTTGCATCGGTATACACTTGGTTAAAGTCCCATTCGACTTCACCAGCCCCAGGCTGTACCTCGTCAGATTGTATCTCTAAAGTAATTGAAGTGATGCGCACTTGGGCCAAAATATCAGCACCCACATGCATCCCTTCTCCTTTGTGGGCAATTGCCTCTCCTTCGTGATCTTCGTCTGAATGCTCTTCACCTTCAAGTTCCTCGCCATGCGCTCCTCCGATTTCAAAATTTGAAATGACTGGGGCTGCCACAATAATGTCATCATCTTCTTCTGAGCACGATTGAAGTACAAATAGCGCAAGAGCAAAAAAGAAAAATGGTTTAAGTATAGTTTTCATAGCGGTAAGAATTAATGTTGTTTTCATTTTTAAGTCTTTATATCGGCAGGTTTAAAGCGAGAGCAATGTTTCTGCCAGGTTCAGGGACATCAATGAGCCTGTAAAAGCTCGTATGATCAAAAAATGGGGTATTCAACACATTATTCACCTTCAATCGCAAGCGGGCATCGTCAGCGGTTCTATTCCATTTGAACTGAGTGTTCAAAGAAAAATTGAGCAATTGATAGCCTGGGGTTTTCTCTTCAGGAGGAACGATTCGATTTTGAGCATCCGTCAACCTGAGATCTGCCATAAGCTGAATGTTTTTAAAACCGCCAAGGTTAGGCAGTTTCTGGCTAAGCGAAATCAGTCCAGAAAGAGGCGGATTAAACGGCAGGGTGAATCCCTTTTTAGGTCCACTTGTCTGCTCGGTGTAAACGTACTCCAGTGTGGCATCAATTCTGAGATCAGAAGTCAGGTTCTCTCCAATCCATAACTCTCCTCCAAAACGCATGGCCTGTGTTTGCATGTATTGATAGACCTGAAGCGTTTCATAATATTCGGTGGTAGGATTCAAATAAATGAAGTTTTCAAAGTAATTGAAAAACGGACTGACTCCTGCCACGAAAGTTCCTCTGGCATGGTCTACCTCTACATCGAGCTGGTAAGATACTTCTGAATCAAGGTCAATAGCTCCACGCTCAAAACGATACATGTGATAGTTCACTCCATCTGAGGCAAGCTCATTGGCCAAGGGCATCCTAAAGCTTTTACCCAGGTTCATTTTGATGGTCGTAAAATTCTTGAGATAACTAAAACCCAATGAGGCACTGACATTTCCGAAATCAAGCGTTTGATTTCTTGAGCGCTGCGCATAGACATATGAAGTGGTCTGATCAGGGTTGTCGATACGCGAACGGTACCAATCGAAATGCTCTTTAGTTTGAATAAGACCCCAGTCGTATCTCAATCCTCCCTGAAGGTGAAAATCCTCATTCACTCTGTAGTGATCAAAGGCGAATCCACCTAGGGTCCATCTCAAAAATTGCGGAATTAAGAATCCCCATCCGCCAATTTGATTGTCTTGAAGTTCACTGTTCAACCCAATCGAAATGTCATGTTTCGAATTCGGTTTAAAGTTGTCCTGTAGATTGAAGGTAAATGTGTTCTTAGTGAATACACGTTCTCTAGTGTTGGGTGGTACAGGCATGTAACCGTGTGCAACCGCCTCAGAATGCTCTTCTCGTTGATTGTTCTGATACCCTAAATCGAGTTGAAGGGTGTGTGCATTGCCGTACCAGGTAGTATTGTGTATGAGTTTAAAATGATTCACGTTGTGAAAGGGCAAATCAATATCGCGATTAGAGCGGTCGTAATCGATAGATGAGCTTCGAACCTCGAGTCCGTGGGCATTAGCAAAAAATCCATTTTTACCGTTTACGTTGCTTACGAGGGTCTCTGACTTGACACGGTCACTCACGTACCCTAGGCTAAAGCTTGCGTTCGCCTCAAATCCTGCAGTATTTCTCAATTGATTGTCAACGAGCTCAAATACATAGCTCTCGTAATTGATCTGATCAGTAGGCACTTTAAAGTCGCCGTAGTCCCTATACGTTAGACGGCCTCTGTAATACCATTGATCGCCTCTTCCGCGAAAGCCTGCAGATACGCTTCTCAGTTCGTTATTGGTTTCTGAGGCCAAGTTGAGCTCAGCAGAAAACGATTGAGCAGCAGGAATTTTAGGCGGACGAATGTCAACTATACCGCCTATCGCATCAGAACCGTAAAGCAAAGACGCCGGACCTTTAATGATCTGTAAATCTTCGACGGCGTACTGATCGATCTCTAAACCATGATCGTTTCCCCATTGCTGGGCTTCGTGTTTGATTCCGTTCTGAACCACAGAAACGCGGTTGAAACCGAGTCCTCTGATGACCGGCTTTGACTGACCAGAACCGATGGTAATCGTGCTTACCCCAGGGATTTTCTTCAGGGTTTGCATCAGACTGTTCTCGCGATTATTATCAAGAAAGGTCTTTGACACCCCGACGGAGATAGACGAGAGTTCTTGAGCCCGCTGCTGAGGAGTCTTTCCGAAAAGCTCTATCTCATCGAGACTAGTTGCTTCAGGAAGCAAGGCAATCATCAAAATTTCGTCAAAATCTTTTGGGTCTACGATCACCTCTTGTTCAGCATAACCTAAATGAGTGATGCGAAAACGATACGATCTTTGTCTAGGCAGTTCAATGGTAAAGGCACCCTTCGCATCAGAAATAAAAGAGCTATTGACGCCAACAATGTTGACCCCTTCTAAAGGTTGCTGCGTGTTCTGATCGATAACCCAACCCTTAATCGTAACCGATTGCTGAGCAAAGACAGACACACTAAGTCCAATAAATAGCGACAGTATAAGCGCTCTCATACACGATTTAATTACACATACTACAAAACAGCCCCATCACACTAGAAACAAGGCTGTGTCAAAGGGTAATTAAATCGCAGGGGGGCGGACGCGAGAAGAGTGTATTGTAAAGGGTATCAGTACTATGCGTAAAGGCATAGCTTGTATTTTCAACTTTAACAAAGCTGAGATCGACCAGAGGAGTAAACGCTATGACCGCCTCTTCAGCCTGCGCAGAATGCTGCAAATCTGCTGAGACAATATGGCAAATTTCACACTGATCTGTAGAAGAGAAATCAGACTCGTGAGTAAAAACGTGAAGTCCTAGCAGTTTGGTAGCCAAGAAAAGGCCCGCAAACAGCAATAGAGACGCTTTTATCCCACGTTTTTGATCCATAGGTTTAAAGATAGTAAAACAATTGGTTTGAGTTTCAATCCGTTATTCTATGGATAACACCTCAACAATACTCCCACAGCTGAGCATTGCGTCTCCGTAATACGGGTTTCTAATTTCTTCCTCTGTACTGAGCCACTGAGCACCTTGATTATCATTTGCCATGGGGCAGAACTGTACGTACAGTGTCTCATCAGATGTCAATCCTTGAGAAGCCCAATCGATAAAATGAGCAGAAAGCGCAATAAACTCATGGCGTTGATTTTCTAGGTCTGACTGTTCTGATAGTGTCTTCAACATCCGTTCTATATGAGAGATCATTCCTTGAGCTGGTACTTCATTAGTTTCACTCTTTACTAGTTGAAAACTCTCTTTTGCCCTTTGAGCACTCTCAACGGCATCAGAATTTACTAAGGCATTCTTAATTCGAAGGTAATGGGGTAGTAAGGCAGCCATTATCGCATTATCCTCTGCCGTGAATTGCTTCTGAGAACCTTTATTGTGCTCTTCTAAATGAAGAGTCATTGATGCATTCTCATTAGCGTTGTTCATCATTGAAGTTTGCCCTTTTAGTTGTGCCGAAGCATCAATCACAAAGGCCCCATTTACCACTACTCGATCTCGGGGCTCAAGTCCCTCAACGACTTCATAATAACCGTCATGCTTCTCCCCGAGTACTACTGTTTTTAATACGAAGTTTGGAATTTCTTTACTCGGCTGAACATAAACCACTGAACGCTCACCTGTCCATAGCACGGCAGTTGAAGGTACTGTAAGGGGGTTTTTATTCTGGGTCGAAGCTACTTTCACCTCACCTTTGACAAACATCCCCGGTTTCAGCATCCCCTCACTATTGCTCAGTTCTGCTCGAATTTCTGTAACTCGACTTTGGCTATTTAAAACCGGGTCGATAAAGGTTACCGTAGCATCGAACTCGCGTGAAGGAAATGAAGCTACTGATACCACAACCTTTTGTCCCTTCTGAAACGCATAGAGTTGGTCTTCGTAGCCTTCTAGGCGTACCCAAAGGCGTGACAGATCAGCTATTTCTGCAATCACCCTTCCGCGAGAAACAAAGGCACCTTCTTCAACAACTAGCTTAGTAATCGTCCCCGAACTTTCGGCAACTAGATCAAAAGTGTCTTGTGTTTTTCCGTCAGACTCCAAAGCATCAATCCACTCGTCTGAAAATTTGAGCAATCTCAATTTATTGCGCACCGCCTGATACCAATCAGGCTGTTGTTCTTTGAGCTTTGCTGCTGTTAGCAGCTCTTGTTGTAACTCAAGTATAACAGGTGAATATACACGCGCCAATACTTGACCTTTAGTGACATACTGGCCCTCTGAACTAATGAGCAGCTGCTCTATCCGTCCATCGTATTCGGCTGTTTGAACCGTATGCCTATCTTCATTCAAAGCGAGTGTTCCAGAAAGCATGATGCTCGTCTTATGGCCATCATGACCCCCCACGATTTGAGTTTCGATCTGCGACAAGGCTAATGCATTTGGGCTCAAGACCACTTCATTTAGGCCTTGTCCTTGTCCATCATTTGATGGAACTGGAATAAGAGCCATGCCACAAATAGGGCAGCTTCCTGGTTCAGGCTGATTGATTTGAGGATGCATCGAACAGGTGTAACGCGTCCCCTCTTCGTGTTGATGCGTAGCTGAAGGTTCTGAAGTTGTAGTAAAAGCATCTTTTACAAAATAGCCCGTGAGTAACCCTATTGAGAGCGCTCCCGCAACAACTAAAAGGAATTTCTTATCCATTTTCACTTAGTTAAAAAGTTTTCGAACGGTCGGAGAAGATACGCCCCACAATAAGAAGCCACTGCATACCGTTATGAGTCCCAGAAGCGAGAACGCCCTGAGCACTGTAGTATTAAAATCATCTCTTGTTTCATAGTCCATCGTATGGGTCATCCACAAGAAATCAAACCACCGCCAATCGCGATGCCTAACCGTTTGAAACGAACCGTCTTTCACCGAAACATAGGCTGTAACCTTGTCGTCAGAAGTATACGAAATCACATAGGCTGGCAAATCTCGACCTCGATACTCGTGATGGGCATCGGTCTCATCGATAAGATGTACCTCTGAAACTATGAGTTCATCTTTCATGTGTTGATGCGCTATCGCCAATGCCTCTTCTTCAGAAATACCAGGCTTGTAAGCGCCACTTCTGGCGTGAATAAGTTTCGATTCATTCACCCAATAATAGGGTTCGCCCGCAATCTCTTTAAGCTCTAAAGCATAGACTTTTTCATTTAAGTTACTTAGGGCATTTAGATCTTCAAAAACTGAAGGCTCTGACTCTTTTTTAAAGTGGTCGCCATGGATTTCGTCTATATCTGTCCAGCTAAAATAAAGTCCACTAATCGTCCACATTAAAAATTGTAGTCCCAAGAAAATTCCAAGGTAACGGTGGGTTTTTCTAATGCGAAGCGATGTCTTTCGATTGACCATGTTTAGGGTGATTAATGATTGTGTTCTGAGTGATTTTCTTCTTCTGTATAATTCTCATTGAGCACATACGTCATACCGCATACTGGGCATTTACCCTCAGTATCACTGCCACTACCTTCGCAATGCATTGGGCAAACGTATCTAGAAGTGTACTCTGGACCGTCTTTCACCATAGCATCCATTTGCATGGCATGCTCACTGTGATCCTCGTTTTGCATTTGCATTTCGGTAGTAGTCGATTCGTCTGAAGTACTGCTCTTTTTAGAAGTATTGCCGCATGAAGCCATGAACAAAACGAATAAGACTAAAGTCGATTTTTGAAGAATTGAAAGTGTTTTCATAAGATAGAATTAAGGATTAATGAGATAATTGATTAAAGCGTATTGCTGGTAACATTGCACTGTTGCTTCTATACGGCGCATCTGTACGTTCAGCCTGAGTTCTTGTACATCGAGAAGCGTCTCGAAATCTATATTTCCGGCCATGTATCTAGTGCGGTAGAGCATCTCAGTTTCATGAAGATGTTCGAGGCTTTCTCCTTGCAATTCAAAGCCTAGCCTCGCTGCATTTAATTGTGCTAGAGCACGGGCGTAAAGGTTTTCTAAATCATTTAAACGTTGGTCTTTTTTTGCTTCAATCTGTTCTTTTTTGATGTTGTTTTGAACTGAAGCTGAGGTATATTTCTTACTGAATACCGGAATCGATAACGAGAGCCTTGGCATAAAAATGTCCTTGCCGTTATCTTCAAAGCTTTGATCTAAACGTTCTTGTACGGTGATGTAATCCATCCCTAGCGCAAGATTAGGTCTTTTGTCTTTTTGATTCAATTCCTCGGCCTCAGTGATAGAGACGTACCAACTGTCAAATTTGAGAAGTTCTGGATGAGCAGAAAAGTCGGGTGTTTCGGGTAAGTCGATGAACGGAAGCGGCAACTCTTGAACAATTACAAGCTCTGGTGATCCGTCAGTATTCAACAGGTTGTAAAACGCCTTAGTTTCAGCGGTCAACTGTTGATCGATCGTCAGCTTCTGCTGCTTTAAATCATTTAACTGAACCTCTAAGCGGAGCAGTTCAGAAAGTGACGATGTACCTGCCTCTACCGCCTTCAACAAAAGCTCTTTATTCACCCCAATCCATCTGATTTGCTCGTCTATGACATGCGATTTGGCCTGTAATCCGTACAGCAAATAATACGACTGAGCGACTGAAAGCGCGAGCTTTCTCTTGGCAATGCTGAACGAAATAAACTCGCTCTCTACCAACGAAGTCGCATAGCGCTTTCGAGCAGACAGCGTTCCGAACCAAGGCAGCATTTGAGTGACGGCAAATCGAGATTTCTGTGCACCTGTTCTGGTTTCGGGCTCACTTACAAAATACCCAAAGCCTAGATCGAGATTAGAAAGGCTTGTCGATGCCTCAATCTTTTCTTGCGCCAATCGATAATTCAGTTCAAATGCCTGAATTTCAGGATTGTTCTCTTCTGCTATTTTTAAATAGTTCTCAAGCGTCTGTGCGTGAGTTAAACTCAGTGAAAGCAACAAGCTGAGCGTTGAGAAAAAGATGGTTAACGGCCTCATTTTACATTAAGTTTTAGCTGTTGTTCTTTCTTGATACTAAAGAGTACCGGAACAACGAAAAGGGTGATTAAAGCAATAAGCATTCCTCCAAAACTCGGAATGGCCATTGGAATCATGATATCGCTTCCTTTACCCGTACTCGTTAAGACCGGAAGAAGAGCGAGAATGGTAGTAGCAGTAGTCATTAAACAGGGCCTGATGCGCCGCTCACCTGCCTCAATAACCATCGCGTGAACTTCATCGATGTTCTTAGGTGATGCCTTCTCAAAGGTCTGAGTGAGATAGGTCGCCATCAAAACACCGTCGTCTGTTGCAATACCGAATAAGGCTATAAAGCCTACCCAAACCGCTACGCTCAAATTGATCGGACCGATTTGAAACAGTTCTCTTAGGTTGACTCCAAAAAGCCCGAAGTTTAGAAACCACGGTTGACTGTAGAGCCCTATCATGATGAATCCTCCTGCAAAGGCTACCGCAATGCCAGAGAACACCATAAATGAGGTGCTCACAGATTTGAATTGCAAATAGAGAATCAAGAAAATGATCGCCAGCGCTAGCGGTACAACGATTGAAAGCGTACGTGCTGCTCTTAACTGATTCTCATAGGTTCCTGTGAAGGTATACGTAACTCCTGCCGGCACCTCAACGCTATTTTGATTGATCTGTTCTTGAATGAAGCGCTGTGCATTTTCAACCACCTCAACCTCTGAATATCCGTCTTCTTTATCAAAGAGTACATAGCCTACTAAAAAGGTGTCTTCACTTTTAATGGCCTGTGGACCTTTCTCAAAACGAATCTGAGCCAATTGTCCTAGACGCACGCGGTGTTTTGCGTTGAGATCTATGTAAACATTTTCGAGGTCCGCCACAGAATTGCGTACTTCTCGAGGATAACGCACACGGATAGTATAGCGCTCTCTTCCTTCAACGGTTTGCGAAACTGGGATTCCGCCAATAGCGACCTCAATCGTCCGCTGCACGTCTTCAATACGCAATCCATAACGCATTAGCTTTTCGCGATCGAGATCAATCATGAGATAAGGTTTACCCACAATACGATCAGCAAAAACAGAACTGGCCTTTACTCCCTCAACTTGCTTGAGTGATTCTTCAAGAGTGAGTCCGAACGCTTCAATCTGCTCTAAGCGCTGACCTTTTACCTTGATTCCCATTGGCGCACGCATACCAGACTGTAACATAACCAGTCGTGTCTCAATAGGCTGGAGTTTTGGGGCAGAGGTGACCCCCGGCAGCGATGTTGCCCTCACAATCTCATCCCATATATCGTCACTCGATTGAATCGAGGGGCGCCAATTTCTGAAATAGGCACCATTCGTATCAGGAATCAATAACGATCGATCAATGCCTAATGCATCGACAGTCTTTGCACTAATTGATGCGCCTTCGGGAGCATTGTTAGGATTATAAGCGAGCATGCCGTTTTGAAGCACAAAGAATCCAGAGGCATCAATCTTAAACTTCTCGGGGCTTCCAGAGGCATTAAGAACGTATTCAGGATAATAATTGATGATATTTTCAAACATCGATAACGGAGCCGGATCTAGGGCCGACTCAATACGCCCCGACTTACCCACTACCGTTTCTATTTCAGGAATCGTCATAACCGCACGGTCGAGCAATTGCAGGGTTCGCTTATTTTCAGAGACTCCTGCATGGGGCATTGAAGTGGGCATCAACAAGAACGATCCTTCATCTAATGAAGGCATAAACTCTTCTGGGGTGTTGCGCATAATACTCACTCCAGCAATTAAGATGATCGACGGAACCGCAAGAAATGCCACTTTATTACGTAAGGCCCATGAGAGCAGACGAACGTAGTTACGTCTGAACCATTCGAAGCCTCCTAATACCAAGGCACACAGGAGTCCAACGAACACAAAATTCAATATAATACTGCGATCAAAACCGAGGGGTCTCCAATACACAGCAAGCAATGCTAAAATGGTAAAGATCGTGATGCCAAAAGTAGAGCGCTTGTACCAAGTCTCGTTAATTAAGCCTCTTAGATGAGACCATTGGGCAAAAGCAAAAGCCATAAGAACTAAGCCTAATCCAAATCCGTACAGCAAACCTGCTAAACCTATCACAAACAAGGCAATGGCAATACCCGAAGAAATTGTCAATGAGCTTTTTCGCTTATGAAATACTGCAACGGCGAAAGTAGGAATCAGAAATAAAGTGACCATCACAGCCGATAGTAGCGCAAAGGTCTTGGTGAATGCTAAAGGACTAAAAAGCTTTCCTTCTGCCCCTGTCATTGTAAAGACCGGGATGAAACTGATAATGGTGGTGAGCACCGCAGTAACAATGGCTCCTGAAACCTCAGTGGTCGCGACGTATACCACCTCGTCGGTGGTTTGGTCGGCTTTGCGATGCTCTAAATGTCTAAGGATATTCTCAGACAAAATCACCCCGAGGTCTACCATGGTCCCAATGGCAATGGCAATTCCTGATAAGGCAACGATATTGGCATCTACTCCGAAAAGCTTCATGGCGATAAATACCATTAAAATCGCCACCGGAAGTAATCCTGAGATCAATAGTGAGGCCCTTAAATTATACACCATGGCCACCACGATAAGGATGGTGATGAGCACCTCTAGAATGAGTGCCAAACTTAGCGTATCTAAGGTCTCATAGATTAGGCCGGTTCTGTCGTAAAACGGCACCACTGTAAGTTGAGAAACGGTACCGTCTTCTAGCACCTTAGTTGGCAATCCTAGGCTCAACTCTTGAATGTTAGCCTTCACATTTTGAATGACTTCAAGCGGATTGGCTCCATAACGCGCAATCACCACACCACCAACGGCTTCGGCACCTTCTTTGTCTAAGATTCCTCTTCGCTCTGCAGGACCTAATGACACCTTAGCGATATCCTTAACGCGAATGGCTGTATACGCATCACTGCGTACTACAGCATCTTCAAGATCTTCAAGCGACTCTACATAACCCAAGCCCCTTACTAAATACTCTACATTGTTGATTTCAAGGGTTTGAGCACCCACATCGCGATTGCTTTGTTGTATGGCACGCACCACATCTGAAAGGCCGACGCTGTACACTTTTAATGCCTCAGGATCAACATCAATATGATACTCTTGAACGAAGCCTCCGATTGAGGCCACTTCTGATACGCCTTGAGCCGATGAAAGTCCATACTTGACGTAATAATCTTGGATAGAGCGCAGTTCATTGAGGTCCCATCCTCCGGTAGGTCTGCCCTTTTCGTCCCTTCCTTCAAGGGTGTACCAAAAAATCTGACCTAATGCGGTGGCATCTGGGCCCAGCGTCGGACTCACCCCTTGAGGCAGTACGTTATCTGGCAATGAATTGAGCTTTTCAAGAATTCGGCTGCGACTCCAATAGAAGTCAATGTCTTCTTCGAAAATGATATAGATGCTCGAGAATCCAAACATCGATGAACTTCGAATGGTTTTTACTCCAGGAATTCCTAAAAGCGATGTGGTGAGCGGATACGTAATTTGATCCTCAATATCCTTGGGTGAGCGACCCGCCCACTTGGTAAAGACAATTTGCTGTTTCTCTCCAATATCCGGAATCGCATCGATGGCGACAGGGTTACTCCCCACCCAACTTGAATTCGTTTTGAGCGGAATCGCCTGTAGCCCCCACAGCAATAGCACCGCTAGCAATAGGTAAGCGAAGATTTTGTGATCGAGAAAAAATTTAATGCTTTTGTTGAGCATAGTGAATTGATTTAATAGGTAGTGTACACAAGAAATCGAATAAAGAATCTTTAGATCCTTCTTCAGTGGCACTATTAAATCAAATCAAAAAAACTTGGTGTAAGAGATGGATGTCTTCAGGTAAAGGCGGCGGATGATATAGGTGTAAGGCCGGCCTTTCTTTCAACTCAATAAAAGGCGATGCTGTTACCATAGCCACCTTTTGGGGCATTGGGTATACCAAAGAAGAAACAGCGTACTCAAATACGGATTGCTTAAGATCGTCTTGACCTTGAACCGTGAAACGCTCATTATCACAGCAGTGATTATCAGCGTCCATGGCCATGCCGCAACCTTCTGCCTCAGCAAAAAGTGCAACGCTCACTACGTGCCCCATACACAGGTGCTTTTCGACCGTCCACGACAAGGTAGAGGCGAGCACCAGGAGGCTCATGGCAAATGAAAAAAGGCGTATTACCGTACTTTTCATGAGGTAAAAGTACAAAATATTGGATTTGAAGCCATTGATGTGCTAAAACCTACCCTCGGTAGAGCTTTAACATTCCCTGTACGAATCGGTCCATTTCTTCTTCTGTTCCGGTACTAATTCTGCACCAATCGTAAAAAGGTGGAAAAGGTCTACCTATGCGCACTCCTTCTGCAAGCATCTGCTCGCCCAATTCACGAATATCTCTTTTGCTGTGAAAGAAGACAAAGTTGGTGTGCGATGGCACATAATCAAGATTGAGATAATTGAGTACCTCATAGATCTTGTTCTTGGCCGCTTTGGTTTTTTGAAGCGAGAATGCATAAAACTCATCATCTTTCAACGCCTCTTCGGCTGCCGCGATGGCTAATACATTACTCATGGCAACCAAATTCTTGCGAATCATGGCAGCGATTGAAGGTTTGGCAATCAAATATCCGATTCGCGTACCCGCTAGGCCGTATACCTTTGAGAACGTTTTAGATACGATCACGTCTTTGCCTTCACGAACCAATTGATCCACTGAAGGATAATCAGCGTCTTCAATAAAATCGTAATAAGCCTCGTCACTAAAAACAATAGTCTTTTGACTCACCGTCTCGCAAAAATCGATGAGCTTTTGCTTTTCTATCAAGGTTCCCGTAGGATTGTTTGGGTTACATAAAAAAACCAGCTTCGTTGAAGGGTTAACCCTTTTCTCGACCTCTTCTAAATCGTATCCTTTTGATTCATCAACCGGAACCCATTGAACTTTTGCTCCCCACTGTTTTGCGTAGTCCATCATGGCCAAAAAAGTCGGGGCTGCAGAAATGATTTCACCTCCATTGTGGGCAAAGGTCAGACCAGTCAACTTCAATCCCTCTGTTGATCCTCCTGTAACAATGATGCTCTCTGGAGACACGCCGTGCTTTAAAGCCAACTTCTCGGCAAGGGCGTCGCTGTACTCGTACGGATAACGGCACGCGTGATCAAAAGCTTTGATAACCGCCTCTTGAACCTGCTTTGAAGGGCCGTAAGGATTCTCGTTTGAACTTAGCCTGACAATATCAGCTAAGGGTCGAGGGTTAAAGTGCTCTCTTTCTTCAAGAGTTAAGAGAGTTGAAGGAGCGAGTAACAGACCACTCATTCCAAGAGAAGAACGCAGCCATTGTCTTCTTGATTGTGCCATAGTGAATACCTGTTGTTTGAATCAAAAAAGCATAAACAAAGTACTTCACTTAAGGAAGGGTAGGACCTTCAATATGCACTTTGTCTATGCTTAAAACTATTTTGGAGAGTTTAATATACATCAAATCAATGAATTACGCAAATAAATCTCTTCAAGCAGTACAGTCTAGCTCAGTAAAAGGCTCAAGAGCAATACCATTAAAAGACCGGTGAACCCTAAAATCGCTGTCATTAAGGTCCATGAGCGATAAGTCTGTTTTTCGTTGAGTTTGAGGTATTGACTCACTAGCCAAAATCCTGAATCATTCACATGTGAAAAGATCGATGCACCAGAGGCAATAGCCACGACCATTAATGCGAGGTTTATTGCAGCGTATCCATCCGACGCCATGGGTGCAATGATTGAGGCAGCCGTGATCATGGCTACTGTCGAAGAACCCTGAATTACACGTACCAAAGCGGCCACCCCAAAAGCAATGATGTAGATGGAGAGGTTCAATTTGGTAAACCCTTCTGCGATCTCAAGACCTATTGAAGAATCAATGAGCAATTGCTTTAAGACCCCTCCGGCCCCGGTCAATAGAATAATCGTCCCTGCCGGTTCCATGGCTTTGGTCGTTACTTTCAACAGACTGTGTTTCGTATGACCTTCTCTTAACCCCAAGAATATCCATGCGGCGATAATGGCAAGAATTAAGGCCGAAAACGGATGGCCTACAAATTGAATTACTTCTGTAAGCCATGCCGAAGCCGTCCAGCTTTCCAATTTGCTCAGTGCCGACAAAACGAGTAAAGCAATCGGCAATAGAACGATCAACAAAATTTTTAAGCTTGAGGGATAATCATGCTTTGGTACTTCGGCGTCTGTAACCTCAACAGAAACGTATATTTTTTGAGCGATGTGGCGACCGTAAACGATCCCAGAAACAATTGCTGCAGGCAGACCTACGAGAAATCCCATTAAAATGACCAGCCCCAAATCAGCGCCAAGAATACTCGAAACCGCTATAGGGCCAGGCGTTGGTGGAATAAATGCATGCGTTACGGCTAATCCTGCTAAGAGAGGTAAGGCGAAATAAAGGAGTGATTTGTTGGTGCGTTGCTGCAGCGAGTACAAGAGGGGTACAAGTATGATAAAGGCAACATCAAAAAACACCGGGATGGCAATGATAAAACCGCTGAGCAGCATCGTCCACGAGGCATTTTTAATTCCAAAACGACGAATCAAATCATTAGATATAGCTTCTGCTGAACCCGTAACCTCTAGAAGCACTCCAAAAATCGCTCCCAATCCTACTACGGTTGCGACATACCCCAAGGTTCCGCCCATTCCCTTTTCAATGATGTTGTAGAGAGACTCAGCATCAAGTCCTAAAAGCAAGCCGATAGTGATCGTTGAAATTAAGAGCGATAAGAAGGCGGGTAATTTCAATCTAAGAATGAGCACGAGCAAGAGCGCTAGTCCTATGAACAGGGCCAATAAAGAGGGTATCTCAATCATGCCTTCCACGGATAATGTACAAGGCGATTTGCCTCTTCTTTAAAATAAACGCCATGGGCACCAAAATAATCTCTTTGAGCCTGTACAAGAGCTGCTGAGGGGTCATCAGCCGTCAATTGCAGGTAATAATTGAGGGCATTCGAAAGTCCGGGCAAGGCTATATCAGATTGATACGCCGCATTAAGCACCGCTTTGAGCTCTTCTTTTGAAGTACTCAATTCGCTTTGAATTTCTGAATTAAAGAACAATGGAGTCTCAACTGTTTTCGCTTGGGCCAAACGCTCTAAGAGAGAAGATCGAATGATACATCCGGCTGACCAGACCTCGCATAAATCGTTCGGTTTTATATCCCATCGGTAGTGGTAAGCACTCGCATTTATCATTGAAAAATGCTGATAGTGATTCACAATGCGAGCGAAGGCATAGGCCTTATGCAGCGTTTCAATGGATATAGTCTTTGAGTGCGTCCTTTTTAAAGAAGAAACTTCTGCTTGAGGTGGCTTTTGATTCGAAATAAAGCGGGTAAATAGCGCTGAGGCCACCATTGAAAGAGGCTGACCCGACAAAGCCCCCTCAATAAGCGCAGAGGCACCGGTCTGATTATAAGAAGCTATAGGAGCTATGCGGTCTAGCACGAAGCCATGCTCATCCTTGGTCTGAAGTATTTCTGAAGTGATTTCTAGCAAGTAGCTTTTAGAATGAGAAGCCTTCCATGCATCAAATACTGCACCGATTTCATCTGTTTTCATGCCAAGCACATTCCGCAGAAAGAGATAAGCCTCTGCAATCAGTTGCATTTCAGCGTATTCAATAGCGTTGTGAACCATCTTCACAAAATGGCCTGAGCCCCCTGACCCAAAATAGGCCAAAGCCTTATTAGTTGATGGTGTTATCGCGGCTATTCGCGACAGGTACGGATGTGCCAACTCATAAGCTTCTCTTGATCCTCCGGCCATAAGTGATGGGCCATTTAGCGCCCCTTCTTCTCCACCAGAAACTCCTAGTCCTAAAAACAACACCCCTGAGTCTAATAAGGTATTAAGACGCTTTTCAGTCGACTTAAAATCAGAATTTCCACCATCAATAATGAGATCCCCAGGATGCAACAAACCAGAAAGCGAAGAGAGTAAGTGATCTACGGCTTCACCTGCAGTAACCATCAGAATGATTTTTCGCGGTCGTTCAAGAGCTTCAATAAATTCCTTAACCTCCTCAAACCCTTGAGCCTTTTTTAATTCTGTATGCTCTTGAATAGCACGTAAGGCAACCTTCTCTTCAGATCCTGAAAGGTGTCGGTTATACAGCGCTAGTGATATACCATTTCGGCCAAAATTTCTAGCCAAGGCACAACCCATGACTCCCAATCCGATGATACCTATTTCTTTCTTCATAAATGGGCCATTATTTTTTCAACCAATAGCTGCGGTTCTTGATCAATTTCAAGGATAAACGCCTTCGTTGGCTCCTCTAAAATATCAAACTGAGATTGAAGCAAGGTGTGAGGCATGTAATGATGTTCGCGTTGTTTAATCCGCTTCATGATAAGATCAAATGAGCCCTTGAGGTAAATCCAGCTGATCTCAGTATTTGCCCCTTTAATGTGCGTTCTGTAGGTCTCTTTTAGTGCAGAACATGCGAGCACCAACCCCTCAGTTTGGTGCTGTAAGCACAGCTGATTCAAACGATCTAACCACGGTTTTCGGTCTTCATCCGTGAGTGGGGTACCCGAATTCATCTTCTCTATATTTTCAGTCGGATGGTAGTCATCGGCATCAAAAAACGGACGACCAAGTGCTTCGGAAAGCAACCTTCCGATCGTTGTTTTGCCGCTTCCGCTCACCCCCATGACTACAATCAGCTTGTTCATTTCAATGGCCTTCAAATTAGGTAAATGAAGGATCAATCGTGCATTTTATCACAACAATCTCTCCTTTCTTGATCTGAGCCAACCGATTCAGGCTTTGCTCAGTCAGTATCAGAATGCGCGGATAGCCCCCGCTAACCTGTGCGTCTCTATGAAGCACAATACACTCACCTGACGGAGTGAGCTGAACGATTCCAGGAAACACCGCCGCGGAGCGGATGCTCTCGGTCGATCGCTTGAGATGCACCGAGGGTAATAAACGATACCCCATACGGTTGTGATCAGAGAGGGTAAATTTCAAAGAAGAAAAATCCGTCGAAGGATGCAGTTGATGAAACTCTGGACCAGGGATAGCCTGGAGAACAGCTTCTTGCTGACCCTTAGAAAAAGGAGGGTGATCTGCCTCAATATTAGGCCCCTCATACACCTGGTAGGGTAGCTGATCTCCTTTTTTCAATTTCTGTATCCCATAAAGCGAAAGATGCATAGATCGGCTATTTAATTTCTGATCTGTAACAAATCCGCCTTTGACAGCCACATAGGTATAGACCCCATTTATCACTCTTCTGACCGATAAAACACTTCCTTTTTTAGCCGAGTAAACGGTATGGGTCGCTATCGATTGGTCGTCTAATACAGCTTCAGTTGCCGGCCCACAAAGCACAAAGCAGGTAGGTGCTTTGAAGAGATACACCCCTCCATTTTGACAAACCTCTAAAGCCGCCGCATCAGGCGCATTTCGAAGCAGTCTGTTCGCATGAGAAAATGCTTCTTGATCCATCGCCCCTGAGAGCGGCACACCTATACCACGATACCCAAACCGGCCCTGATCTTGAAGGGTATCCCATAAACCCGGTCGAACTATTTCGAGCATAACAAGCGTTCTTGAAGTTGAGCTCCCTTTAAATGTTGCCCACGCAATAACTCAAACTTGTCTGAGCTTATAGCTTTGAAGCGCACTTCGTCTCCTACATCAACAAATACTGGAGGTTGCACGTCAGGATCAAAAAGATCAAATGCCAGTTCTCCTAACACGTACCATCCACCACTTGATTCAATGGGGTATATGCCTGTTTGGGTGCCCGCAATAGCAACAGATCGTTTAGGGACCCTCAATGTAGGGGTACTTTTACGCGGAATTTGAAGCGCCTTCGGAAGAGATCCGATATAAAAGAATCCGGGCAAAAATCCGAATCCTTCGATCGTGTATGTGTGCGACTGATGCAATTCTATTAGATCTTCTGGCGTCTTTTTGAGTTTTTCAGCAAGTGCTTCAAGGTCATGCCCGTTATAATGTACGGGCAACTCCCAACGCTTAGGGGTCAACGCCTCTTCTATCTCTAGAGTTGCGAGAAATGAATGGAGTTCATCTAATCGAGTGGCGCAGTTTTTTTCAAAAAGCGTTAGGGATTGATTCAAAGCCAACACATCAATATCCGTATCAAAAAAATGCTTTAGATGTGAGGCAATACACTTCAACTCAATGGGCTTTATACCGTCAAGTTCTACGGTCAATGAGTCTTGACCCATGGCATAGATGGTGAACTTATGCTTCATGAATGCGCTTTAGAATCTCCACAGTATTTTCATGATCAGAGTGAATGCAAAAGGTATGAGGTTCGATGGAATGCCGACCTTGCGTAACGTCTTCAAGAATTCCGCTTTGCATCAATCGAAGCTGAGTCAAACCCTCTTCTGGAGTACTAATGATAGCTCTTCTATCTGAGCGGCTCAACAGACGGGTTCGATCTGCATATCTGCGATCGATAAAATATTCGTGATAACACTTTAGTCCTTTATCTTTTGCCTTCTGTGCAAGTACTGAATGTTCTTGCACATAAAGAATTCGCCCAGAACTAAAAGGAGCAATAGCCTCTAAATACACCTCAGTCAATGATGCATTTTGAGCCATATCGTTGTAAAGCGCACCGTGTGCTTTGATGTGGGTCCATTGGCTATTGAGTTGTTTACATTGACTGTCAAAAAGTTCCAATTGTTTAACTAATGACTGTTTAAGTACCTCATGGCTCATCTCGAGGGTACGCCTTCCGAAGTGCTCGCGATCAGGATACGACGGATGCGCCCCCAGGTCTAAGCCCAAGGCTGCACCTGCCTGTATGGTTTTTGCAATGGACTCTGCATCACCTGCATGCCCACCACAGGCAATATTGAGCGCATGAACATAAGGGTAGAGGGGCTGCTCATCGACCAGCCCTTCTCCAGCGTCTAGGTTGATATGTAAAGCTTTTGATTTGCCTTTCATGAAAGCGACTTAAATAAGGCCATGCCCCCTAGCAAAAGGGTAAATAGGACTAAAACTATTCCTATGAGTTTCTGAGTGGTCGTATTCACGTGTTCTCCCATAACTGAAACCCTAGACGACAACACCAATAATGTAAGTGCGATGATAGGGAGTAACAAGCCGTTTGCAATCTGAGCGAACTTGATCACCTCAACGGGCGCCGTACCTATGAGAGCAATCGAGAATCCGATGACAAAGACGGTAACGCTAGCTATTCTTGAACTATTTGGATGCTCATATGGGGTTGACCTTACAATAGATCTTGCTACTAGTCCTACCGCCAAAGGGGCGGTGATCGATGAGGTTAGTCCGGCTGCGAAAAGCCCAAAGCCAATGATAAACCGACTGGCGCTTCCGAAAGTGGGCTCCAACAGAGCGATTAGATCAAGGACCGATTGAATAGCCCCTGACTGTACTGAGGCCGCTGTAATCAGTATGGTCATTGAGATGAGTCCGCCTAAGACAATACTTATTGCAGTATCTGATCTCAACGCTTTTATCGAGCGAATCTCGCGGTGCGAACGATTCACTAAAGCGGTGTGAAGAAACAAATTGTAGGGCACTACAGTCGTTCCTACAAGCGCAATAACCATAAAGGTATTGTCAGCGTTAAGGCTCGGAAGCACGGCAGCTTTGAGCACCGTTAACACCTCAGGTCCTAGGCTCACTGCGGTTAAAGTGAAGGCAAGACCCATCACGATTACCATGAGCATTAAAAATCGCTTGATGGCCTCAAAACGTTCGTTCCAAAGAAAGGTGATGACAATAGCAGCTATGACGAGTAGCATTAAAAACTTTGAATGCTCAATTGAAGTCAAAGACTGGAGCCCCAAGAGCGTTCCGCTCAAGTTGCCTCCTTGATATACCGAATTGCCAAAAAGAATGGCAGCAAGGATCAGTCCTAGAATGGCTATGCGCCAAAATCGATGCCTGATATGTGTTTTGATAATTTGATCTAAATCCGCCTTCAAGACCCAACCCATTCGCGCTGCAATCTCTTGAAAGTAATAGGTGATGAAAATTGAAAGCGTTAGGGCCCATAAAATTTCAATGCCGAAATCCACTCCTGCCATGGCGCAAGTGGTCACCGTTCCTGGGCCAATGAAGGCGGCCGCAATGAAGATTCCTATGCGTTTTGATTTAAGAGATGGCGTATTCAAATAGACAAATTAAGGGGCCTAACACAAGCCGCTCGGTTAAACCTAATTCGAACTTACATAATTTTGCTGTATGGAATCTAAAGAAGAAATCGTCAGCGACTGGTTACATCGCTACACCGGAAAGCCCGCATCTGAGTTTGGTAAATTCATCTTGCTGACCAACTTTTACAAGTATGTTTCAAAGTTCGCAGAGCTTACCGGAGCCGTTGTTGAAGGAAAAGATGCGGTGATGCCATCAGCAACCCATAACGGAATAAGCATAATTGATTTTGGTATCGGAAGTCCGAATGCAGCTTTGATCATGGACCTACTCATGGCCGTGGATCCAGAGGCTGTTCTCTTCTTGGGTAAATGTGGCGGACTCAAAAAACGCAACCAGATTGGTGACTTTATTCTGCCCATTGGAGCCATTCGCGGAGACGGTACCTCTGACGATTACCTTCCGAAAGAAGTTCCTGCACTGCCTTCTTTCGCATTGCAAAGGGCTATCTCTTCGACCATTAAAGACAACGGTTACAGTTACCGGACGGGTACCGTATTTACCACTAACCGCAGGGTGTGGGAACACGACAAAAAGTTCAAAGCCCATCTGAAAAAGGTGCGCGCTTATGCCATTGATATGGAAACAGCCACGCTATTCACCGTTGGTTTTCACAACAAGATTCCTACTGGGGCGCTATTATTGGTGACTGATCAGCCGATGATACCCGAAGGGGTTAAATCTATGGCGGCAGATGCTGAAAATAAGGCGCGCTATGACGCCAATCACGTACAGTTAGGCATTAGCTCCTTGAACCAAATCAAAGACAAAGGAGAAACAATTCGGCATTTGAAGTTTTGATTAAAGATGTATTCTGTAACCGCTCTTCACATAAAAAATAGTCTGAATATTAAGCAATGTAGGCTCAAATTAGACTTAAGCGTAATTTATTCTGATTCAGATGAACTTTTTATGCTATTGAGAGAAAAGCAGTTTGTGTATGTTTTTCAATATGGTGTAATCGCGTTTTTCAACTGCTCTCATTCTGATATAAATAGCATTATAAAAGTTCTTAATCCTGAGCTCAAATCATGGCAAGAGCAAGATCTTAAAGAGACTATAAAGGTTGAAGTGTCTGGACAATTAACTCAGGTAAATTTCGACAAAGTCATTCTTCATGAATTTAATATTGAGGCCATACGACTGGTAATGCTCAATACTTCACAATCCGTTGCACTAGATAAATATCTAGACATAACAGATCTATTGTTGAACGAAACAACTATTTATACCAAAGAATTAGAAGATAAGGGAAGGCTTAGAATTTCTGGGAGAAAACTAAAGAGATTTATCGGTCGTGTTTTGAATATAAAAAATCAAATCTCTGAAAATCTATACATCTTCGATTCTCCAGATATAACTTGGGAAAATCAAGAATTAAACAGATTAGATAATTTATTAAAACAAACTTTTGATTTAAAAGATAGATATAGGTATTTAAGTGAGCGTACAGCAATTATTAAAGAAGATCTTGAACTCTTTAAGGACATTATGGATCACAAAGAGAGTAGCAAGCTAGAATGGATAATTATTGCCCTAATTCTAGTTGAGGTAATAGATCTTTTTGTAATTAGGCTACTTAAAATGTTTTAGTAATTAAATACAGGATTAGCCTCAGTCGCTTCGCTTCTTCGGCTTTTCCTTTACATCCCGAAGTCTAAATAGAAAAAACCTGAGCGCCAGCGGCGCTCTCAGTTTTGCGTTTTCAGCCCTTGCTCAAGCCAGCTTGAGACGGGCCATAAAACACAAAACCCATGCTCTTGCATGGGTTATTTCTATCCTTTAGTGGGTGTTACAGGATTCGAACCTGTGACCTCTACCCTGTCAAAGTAATTTTAGCTAATTCTATACCTTATTATATACCTCTTAACCCCTTTAAAATAAATACTAATCTCGCAAATAAGTCCTTTATTAAAGGTTCGAAAATAGTTCGTATTATTGGTAGAGAACTTTTATAAAAGGTAGAGAGGTGAAAAGAAACGTATCAATTAAGCTGACTGTTGATAGAGATAGACCCAATAAACAAGGGTTGTTATCAGTCAAGATTAGAATAAAAATCAACAACACGAAGCGTGAACAAAAGACAGGGGTAGAGGTTAAGCCTGAAGATTGGCATTTTGAACAAGGTCAGTTTAAGACTAAATCGGTCTCTAAATATGCCGAAAGCAACAAGTACCTTAGAGAAATTGGTGATAGAATTGATTCCGTTAAGACGTCACTACTAAAGGGTCTTATTTCAGTAGACACGGCTTTTGATGAGTTAATGGGGCGGAACCTTAAAGAAGGTAGCATTTTAGACTTTGTAAAAGCCTACAAACCCGATGGAATAACAAAGGGGCAAACCATCAGCAAACACATAACTAATATAAGAGCCATAGAGAGCAGATTACTACGCGATGGCAATAAGAGCCTTGTACCAATTACTTTCGACCACCTAAGAGACCTCAACGTGATTGAAAAGCTAAGTAAAAGCATTACCACAGCTCAGCTGAAGCAAAATACAATGGCAAGCTATCAGAAGTCTCTCAATTGGGTTGCTACTAAAGCAAAGCTACCAAACCCAAAACCCATCACGTCAGCAGGCTTATTAATTTCTGAGAAGGCAACTCGAAAAAACCAACCAATAGATTCGAACAGTTTGGTACTCGGTTTTAATCAAATAAACACCATACATCAATTTGAAGCGCTTCTATTTTGGCTCTACTCATTCTGCTTATGTGGTCTTGATGGTATTGATATTTGCAGACTTGATGAAAAGAAGATAATTACAGAGGGATTTACAGGCGATTTAAGCGACTTTATACCTGAAGCCGATGTCTTGGGTAGAAAAGACTTAGCAAAGCCCCTGCACGTTCATTTAAATCGTTCTAAGACTAGAAGACAAGGTACAGATAGTGGTGTAGACGCTGTTTTTCTAATCAACCTGTTCCCGACCCTACAAATCCATAAGCTACTAAAGAACGTGATGGCGCATCAGCTATACGCTTACAAGGGTAAGGACAAGCTAAGACTATTCAACTTTGATATAGAAACACCTGAAGGGCTAAAGAAGTGGGTAGACCTCAGAACAAGCTATAGACAGGCAATAGCAGATAGAGTTGGTACAACCACTCAAAGAGCAAGACACACAATTACCTATGAGGGGGGTAAGATAGGTGTAAGCCGAGATAAGTTAGATGAACTGCTGAATCATAAAATCAACGATGTAATGGCTCACTACAAAGACAAGAGTCAACTAGAGGCGGACATTGCCCACACTCATATTCTTCAGAACTACAGCATTCTAAAAGTCTTCGGTGACCTTATTGAAATGTTTAAAGACAGAACCTCGATTGTAGAGGATAAGGTGGTCAGATGGATACCTGAAGATATGCTCGACAGCACGAACTATTCACGCAACAAGAAGAATACACCTCTATATATTCATCAGACGCTTAAATTAGGCTATCTGACAAGTTTTACTCGAGAAGAAGAGGTTCGATACCAAACCCTTATGCAAGAAGCCGCTAAAGGCATCGTGGTCATTAAAGATGGTAAAGCGGTAGAAACAGAACCCGATGAAAGTAAGTACCCAAAAGAACTCAAAGACTTGATTGAAAAGCGCACATCGAAATACTTCAATCCTAAGAAAGAAATCAAACCCGTATCAATGGAATGGGTAGACCCAAACGCAGAGCCTAAGCCTGCTTCGAAGGTTATACACCTAAAAAGTTCATAGAAATTTCAATTTTTTTACCTAAAACTGTAAAACATCTTCTTTTCTCCGTTATATAAGTATGACGGAACAACAGTTCAAAGAGCGTTACGAAGTTTTGCCTAACGGTAAGGTGCGAAAAAAGCCACTCAACTTCACAGAGAAATTAGTGAGGGAAATAAAGAGATGGCTTCAGACAAAGACCTTCGACTATATGGTCACGTACCGACCCAAGAAGACAAAGGTTACGGGCTACAATGCACCCAAGCTATTCGATAATACCTTAATGAGACTACCGAATGTTACCGATATGCTTTGGTCACTTGAGGGTGATTGGAAAGGTAACTCAAATCATTGCCATTTACTAATTGGTGGTAAGCTGACAAAGAAAGAGTTGGCTATAGCTATGAAGCGTTCACAGGTTGAACTACCCTACTTCGAGAAAATCAAATCAAAAGAAGATGCTATCGGGTACGTTACTAAGTACGCCAAGACTGATGCTATAAGGGCATTCAATTACCTCAACAAAGAACAGTTGTTTGAAGAATTAGATTCGAGGTTAGCATTCGATAAACTGCCTCACAACCAAGCATACTACACCCACCCAAATAATTACTATCACAAGCGAGCAGAGATGTTTTCTAAGATGGTAACAGAATGGTATAGGTAGTATATAACTTATTGATTAATAGGGAGTTGCGTAATGGCGACCACGTCCCGTATTACTAATACTTAACCAAAGGGTAGTGCCTTCATTACCCATCTAATACCCAAGAGTAACAATGAGAGAAGTAATAGTAGCGTTTAGACTAACAAAGCCTGAACAAGAAGAGTTAAAGAGAAGAGCAAGTGAAACTAATCAGTCTATAAGTGACTTGATACGTTCACAGCTACTGAGTTAAATACACATTAAGTTTTACATATGATTCACAACATCAAGCCTTAATAATATAATACCACAGAAATATGGAACAGATTCGAATCTTAGTCAGTTATGAGGAGAAGATAAAGTTGTTACAGAATGCCGAAGAATTACGGATGCTATTGCAACAGTATATCAGACTAGTCCTAAATCGAGAGCTGTCTAAAAAAGACGGAAATAGATAATGGCACAGGGTATAAAAACAGGCGGCAGACAGAAGGGAACACCAAACAAACTCACGGCAGAAATCAAAGAGAAGTTAGCCGCTATAATTAGTGAAGCAACAGACAACCTCAACCTAAAAGAATGTAGTAACTCAGAAAGAATTAAACTTATTGAAATAGGACTAAAGTATCTATTACCGACTATGAAGCAAGTGGATAGAAGCTATGACGCTTCGGAGAGCATTGATTTTAAGACAATTCTTAGATTTGAGGACTGAGTCAATTATTATGGAGTATAACTCTTATGATTATGGTGCTTTTTTCTTTGTTGGCTTAATTCTTGTTATAATAGTTGTGGCAGGTATTACATCCTCTGGTCAGGAAAGAAAGAAAGTAGAAAAATTATCCCAACCTAACTCTAGGCTGAAATTAAAGGATAAGGAAATGAGTTCTTTATTAAAGGAATTATCTGGCTGGATTAACAACTGTAAAAAATGCTCAGGAAATCAATATTACATAGAAGAAGCTAACTCGTTACAATTTAGTCTCAGATGCTCTCATTGCAATTCAAAGAAAACATTAAAGACTAATGAGGCATTTCATAAAATTGAAGTTCTTGAGAGTATAGTTTCGTGTTTTAATGAGATTATAGCTATTATGAATAGGGATAAAATTATTCAAGATTACATTTTGAATATTGATTTTAATAAGAGAAATGCTCCTATAAATAAATATGTCGATTCATTAGAGAATAAATACTTTAGTTACAAGCGACTTAAAAAGAGTATTAAATACGGACAAGACATAAGTCAACTCCGAGTATTTAGCGAAGGTTCTAAACTTGATGAGGCTCTTAAAAGATTAGAAACTAAAAAAGTAGATGGTCTTGAGACGAAAAGGGGAAAGAACGACTTATTTAAACCGTTTGGTAGTTGCTCTTAATAAACGAATGAATGATGCAGATAGCAGGTGATTTCAAGTTGAGTGAATTAAATAAAATAAGAAACACGCAGAATATATAATTTCTGCTTATTAATAATCTGAATATGAAACAATTATATTTAATTAACGAATTTAAGAAAAAATCTATTGAGGACTGTACTATTTCTGCTGTCTTGATGTATGGTTCTTTTATAAAAGGAGAAGGCGATAAGTTTTCGGATATTGAATTTTATATTTTTCTTCGAGATGATTGCCATATAGATAAATACAAGTGGATATCTTCTGTTAATCCAATAGCGTTGATGTTTGTAAATGAATTTGGTACAGATGTAGTTATATTTGATAATCTCATTAGAGGAGAATTTCATTTTTTGCCATTAAAAGAGATTTCAATAATCAAAAGTTGGCAAGGACACACTTCATTTGAGTTTAAAGAGAAGATGAATTTAGTAGATAAGGACGGTTTACTTACAGATGTATTAAATGACATTGAGCCTCCTTATGAACCAATTCGTAATACTCCAGCTCAAATTGAGTGGCTTGCTGATTCATTAATAAACAATTTACTTTTTGCATCCAATCTTTTCCAAAGGGGAGAATATGCACATCTACATAATATCTTTCAATATATTCAAAAACACACATTGTGGTTGATAAGGATATATGAACAATCAGAAAAACATTGGGAGAGTCCAACAAAAAAACTGGAAGTCGATATTTCTTCTTATTGGTACAATAAATATCAGACCATTGTTCCTATAATCACAAGAAAAAGTCTAAACAAAGCTCTCTTAAATGCTTTTGTCCTATCTAAAGATATATTCAAGAAAACAAATGTGTCATCCTCTAAATTAGAACTTATTTACAGAATAGAAAACACGTTTGAAATAAACCACAGAAATGAAGAAACCTAATAATTGACAATTATTGATATTTCATCCTGCTGATTTTACCATAGGAGCAAATGCTTGGTCTTCATCTAAACCTGTTTGGGGAACTTGTCCTCAATAACTTACTATTATTTATAAATTTCATAATGGGAAGTTCCAAACACTTTAGTTCTCTTGCTTGTACAATATGCTTATGTAGTTTGCGACCTGTGGACTTACCCGCATAAGCTGCCCCCTTAAATCCAAAATTCTAGACTTAAAAAAAGTAAAAATCTCGAAAAAGGTTCGGATTTAGTTCGCAAAAGAAATAAAACAGGGCATCACAAAGTCTTGAAACCCTTGTGGGTGTTACAGGATTCGAACCTGTGACCTCTACCCTGTCAAGGTAGCGCTCTAAACCAACTGAGCTAAACACCCAAAAAGCTATTCTAAATCGGGGGCACGGTGAAGGGCCACCTCAGCAATTCGAACCGTCGCTTTGGCTTCAATGACTTCGAAGGCAACCCCAGTTACATTCTGCGTGTCAAAGGTAATCATCCGTTTGTTTCCGACCGTTGTTCCTTCGTATACATTTTTATAGTTGCCGGATTCATCCGCCACAAAAAAGCGGAACGATTGAATGTGCTGGCCAAACTGAATAGCCTCTTGAACTGAAAATAGATTGGCCTCTACAGGAGTGGTAAGTTCTATTTCGATACGATGGGATTCACCAGATTGAAGAAGCTCGAAGGTGTTTCGATCTCCGTCACTGAGTTCAGAAGGGGCAGCTGATGCTATTAAGTTTTGAGCGAAGGTGGCGTCGAGTTGAGTCTTGAGACCCATGAGACGTTCTACATCGGTCTCGTGCACGAGTCCGCGTCGATCTACCGGAAGGTTGAGGAGTAGATTGCTGTTGAGTCCGACAGAATTGAGGTATATATCCCAAAGATGGGCCACCGTTTTAACCTTGTCGTCTTCTGAGGCGTGGTAGAACCATCCGGGGCGTATAGAAACATCCGTTTCGGTGGGCACCCAATGTGTTCCTTCTTCTTGGCCTGCTGAGAAACGATCGAAGTCGGGCATTCCGGCATATACGCTATCGCGATACAGCGTAGACCAGGTGGTTTGATTGGCGTAACCTTTCTCGTTACCTACCCATCGGATGTCAGGTCCGGCATCTGAAAACATGACCGCATCGGGTTGATATTGGCGCACTAAAGCATGGGTGTTGGGCCAATCGTAATAGGTCAATTTATCAACCTTACGACTTTCGTTGGCTCCACCGTAATAACCGTCTCCGCCGTTGGCACCATCGAACCATACCTCGAATAGCGGACCATATTGGGTCAGTAGTTCTGTGAGTTGGTTGCGGTAATAGGTGATATAGGCCTCCGTTCCATAATCAGGATGATTTCGGTCCCATGGAGAAAGGTATACCCCCATTTTCAATCCGTATTTGTCGCAAGAGGTGCGAAGCTCCTTTAAGAGGTCGCCCTTGCCATCTCGCCAAGGGCTGTTCTTCACCGAATGCTCGGTGTAAACACTAGGCCACAAGGCAAATCCGTCATGGTGTTTCGCCGTAATGATAATCCCCTTCATCCCGGCCTCCTTGGCCACTCGTGCCCATTGGTCGGTATCGAGTTCAGTAGGATTAAATAGCTCCGGAGACTCATCACCAAATCCCCACTCTTTATCCGTGAACGTATTGATGCTAAAGTGTACGAAGGCATAATACTCTAGGTCTTGCCAGTTCAATTGGCGAGCAGAGGGTACCACGGACTGCTCTTTTGTCCCTGCAGGAGAACAAGAATGAAGAAGAAGTGCTAGGCTGAATAGCCCGATGTAAAAGGTTCTCATAGCACAAACTTGGATAAAAAAACTATAGGTGCCAAAAGCTAATTCATCAATAAAAATTGAATTCCTGAGCTTTTTAACACTGATGCGTGTTGAAAATATAGATATTGCCACATGTTTCTTAAAAGGAGGTGGGCGTTAAGCCAAGCCGTATTAGCCCTCACAGGGCTATTTGTATTATTAAACTCCTGTGTTGAGGCAGTACCTCCAGAATTTGATTTTGAAGACGACTTAATCATCATCGACGCTCTAGCCTCAACGGCGGCAGGCACAAGCTATGCTAAAGTGCAGCAGACGAGCTATGAATTTGGGCTTTACCGTTCAAAAGATATTAGCGGTTGCACGGTCACCTTAATTAATGAAGATACTCAAGAACGCGAGCAGCTTTTCGAGAGTGAAGGAAGCTACATCGTAGATCCTTCTTTTAGAGTTCAGTCAGGCTCGAAATGGTATATAGAGGTACAGCTACCCAATGGTCAAACCTTTCGATCTACTACTGAGACTGCGCCAGAAGAGGTTTCCATTACAAATATTAAAGAAAACTTCAATCCAGAGATGCTCTATGATGAGGGTACAGAAAGTTACACTTCTGGACATGAAATACGCATAAACTTTGATGATCCTGAAAGTCAGCGCAACTTTTTCTTTTACCAATATAGAGCCTATGAACAAGAGGTCTATTGTATGTTATGCGAATATGGGGTATACCGAAATGGCGAATGTCTCTCTCAAATCAACAATCCAGCCTTAACCAAAGAATACTACACTTATTTATGTGATGTTCCTTGCTGGAAGATCAGCTACAATCAAGATATCAATATCTTCAGTGACGAATTTACTAATGGGAAGTCGGTAGAGAATTTGCTCGTGGCAAAAGTTCCATTTACCTCAAAGCAAGACATATTAGTCGAAGTATTGCAACTCAACATTTCACAAGACGCCTACAAGCACTACCGCACCATTAAAGATCTGGTAGATAACAACAGTGGATTCAATGCGCCACTCCCAGCCGCACTTATCGGTAATTTCACCGACTTAAGTAATCCAGAACAGATCGCTTTAGGACGATTTACCGCAGCAGCCGCTGTAACAGAGACCATTTTTATTAGAAGAAGCCTCAGAGATGAACCCTTGAGTGGAGATTTCAAATCCCCTCAACCAGAAATTCTTGGAGATCCCGTTCCACAACCCTTAACGTATATAGCGCCATGCATTGAGAGCATCTACCGCACCTCAGACCTAGATGCAATACGTCTGCGCTATTTTAAAGGGACAGCCATTCTCGAAGGGTCTACTAATCTAACCAACACCCCTTAAGCCTCATGAATAGAATCCAACACCTTTTCTTGATGTGCGTGCTATGCTTTGGGGTAGGAACGCCTGTGTTCGGCCAAGATTTCGCCCTTTCTGTGAGCGTGTTCGACGCAGAAACCAAAGAGCCTCTTAGCGGTGTCACCGTATACATCACCGAGTGCGAATGCGGAGGCATCACCAATCCTAGCGGCATATTTGTCAAACGATTCGATACCGGGACCTACGAGCTGAAGTTCGATTATTTGGGATACGCCACACAAACCCTGCGCGTAGAACTTAAAGGAAATGAGTCGCTCAAAATAGGGATGGAGGTCACCCAAGAACAGCTGTCTGAGGTAGTGTTGACCGCTAAAAAACGTAATCAGAACGTTGAAAGCCCACAGATGGGAGTCTTTGAATTGAGTAGTCGCGAACTCGCCAAAATGCCGGCAGCTTTAGGAGAGTTTGATGTCTTACGCAGTATTACCATGATGGCCGGGGTGAACAACGCCGGAGACATCAGTAACGGAGTTTCTATTCGAGGGGGATCACTAGACCAGAACCTCATGCTGCTCGAGTCTGCTCCAGTATTTAATCCGACTCACCTCTTTGGCTTGTTCTCTGTTTTTACTCCTGAGGTAATCTCTGGGGTAGACATTTACCGCGCCAATATCCCCGCGAAATACGGTGGGCGTATCGCCTCGGTGGTGGATGTAAAAATTAATAATCCGTATACCGATTCGTTTCAATTCGAGGGCGGAATAGGACTCATCTCAAGCCGTCTGTCACTTACCACTCCTATCATCAAAGACAAACTGATGCTTCTCGCAGGAGGACGTGTAGGGTTCAGTGATTTGCTATTTCCCCTACTCGTACCACGCTTAAAAAACACTAGAGCTAATTTCTCTGATCATACGATCAAACTTCTCTATCTACCCAGTGCCGAAGACCAGATTACCTATACCAATTTCTATTCTAAGGATTTCTATAAGCTCGATTTAATATCATCCATTGAGAACATCGTCTCATCGGCCAATCAGTACGATTTCAGCACCATGAATCACACGCTAAAATGGCTGCACACCTTTGAGAACAACACTAATTTGACGACCAAACTCGTTTCAAGCGATTACCAACCCAAGAATCTGTTTCCTGAGGTAGACAGTGACAATGTGATTCGTTACGAATCAAGCATTCAATACCTCAGCGGCCAAATTGAGTACCTCAACAACCAAACGGGTGAAGTCGACTACTACCTCGGAGCACAATTCAACAGGTATCATATTGAACCTGGTAAACTAGATCCTGGTGCAGGCAATTCGATCAATCCGGTAAATCTTGGCCAAGAACTCGGAGACGAGTGGTCGGTTTACGGAAGCGCAGATGTATCAATCTCTCCTAAATTGACCCTATCGACAGGCTTTAGACTCTCGCAATTCAATCTTGTAGGGCCCTACGAGGAGGCGCGCTATGACGCTGACCAGAACTACGAGGGTAGCATTCAATATCAATCGGGAGAAAGAGTGGTGAGTTACACCTATCCAGAACCGCGACTGGGGCTAAATTGGATGGTAGGTGAGCGTGCTTCATTTAAGGCAAGCTATGCCCGCATGTATCAGTACATTCAAAACATTTATAATACAAATACGCCACTGCCGACCTCGCGTTGGAAGATATCCGACCGCTATGTAAAACCGCAACAAAACGATACCTACGGATTTGGATTTTATAAAGACTTCGACCGCCAAGGGCTCGAATTGTCTGCCGAGACCTATTACCGCAACACCACTAACAATCTCACTTACAAGCCAGGCGCAGACTTCTTTTTGTCTAGATCAATAGAAACCGAAGTGGTTCAGGCCGACGGTCGTTCTTATGGATTCGAATTCGGACTTCATAAAAACAGCGGACGCTTCAACGGTTTTGTAAACTATACCTGGGCGCGAAGCCTACTGCAGACCAACGAGGTGAATCCTGAAGACCGGATCAACAACAATGCGTGGTACGCTTCAGACTTTGACCGTCCGCACACCCTAAATGCCACGCTGAATTTTGAAGGGGATCTGTACAATAAAATCAGCTTCAATTTTGTCGGCCAAACGGGTAGGCCTTACACCATTGCGAATGGGGTGTATAAACAGCAGAATGTAACCATCCCGATCTACCTAAATCGGAATAATGCGCGACTCCCCACCTACCACCGATTAGATTTCTCTTGGACCATTGCCTACAGCAAAGACCCCAAACGCCGATTCAAAGGGGACTGGGTCTTCACCATTTATAACATATACGGACGCAAAAATCCATTTAACATCTATTACGCTCAGCGCAACGGTGGGGTCGACGGCAGCGTCTTTTTAAGCAGCCCATTAGGCGCCTACGAGCTCACGGCACTAAGAGGAACCTTAGTGTCGCTTTCGTACAATTTCAGGTTTAAGTAGTCAGGAATTCTTCCAGTCCCACAGTACTAGGGTCCAAGACGACTCTTGATGCTTTACGGTACCAATGACCTGAAAACCTGATTTCTCATGGGCCCGAAGTGATCTCGGATTCTTCTCATCTACGTCGGTGATCAGATAATCGTATCGAGCGGAGTGCTCATCGCGATAGGCATTATACATACGCTGCACCAAACCTTGCCCGGTATGCGACTGGGCCACGCAGAGTTGACCTACCAAGCAAAAAGAGAGTTCATTAAGCGGACGACCGGCATATGAAAAGTCAGCTAGCTGATCGACAAAGTCGTTAATGAGTGGATGCAAGTGCTTAATCTCTGGGATTACCACCAGTGCGTATCCCACTACACAACCCTCATCTACCGCTATGACTGAAGGGTATACCTTTTGGATCGCGGTCAGAAACTCTAGTGTGTATTTAAAGGTGACAAAACCCTGGGCTGCCTGTTGTTCAGGTGTGAGATTCTCTTTTAGATTTTGATCGTGCAGCACCTTGATTCCCTTGACTTCATCAAGAGTCTCAACAAACTTAACCGTAACTGCCATAGATTACTCCTCAGACCAACCGGAACTGACTGCCTCAACCTCGTCTAGAACTCTGAGCAGATTTTCGCCCCATAGCTTTGCGATTTCTTCTTCAGAATACCCGCGCTTAACAAGCTCAGTAGTTACGTTCAGGGTTTCTGATGCATCGTTCCAGCCTGTGATTCCTCCACCTCCATCAAAATCAGATGAGATACCTACGTGATCGATTCCGATAAGATCGACCATATAATCAATATGGTCTACAAAATCAGCAACCGTAACCCCTTCAGGGGCCTCTGGATCATCTAAAGCCAAAGCCTCTGCCGCATCGTAGATCTCATAGGCATATTCCATGAAAGCCACGCGCTCTTCTGCACTCAATGAACGCATTTCTTGACGCTCGTACCAAGCCAATCCTTTTTCTTCGGCTAGCTTCTTGCGCAAGGCACTCATGTACTGATTTCGAGCATTGTGCTTTTCGGTGTTGACGTAAGACGAAAAAGCCACCGTTTGCACCACGCCCCCATTTTCTTTCATCCATAGCAATTGCTCATCATCGAGATTTCTTGAATGATCGCATAGGGCACGAGCTGAAGAATGCGAAGCAATGATTGGAGCCTTTGTGATTTCAATCATTTGCCTCATCGCCTCTTTAGACGGATGCGAAACATCAACCATAATCCCCAAACGGTTCATTTCAACCACAGCCTGCTTACCGAGTTCACTTAAACCGTTGTGTAAAAAGCCATCCTGTTCACCCGTATTCGAGTCAGAGAACTGACTGTGCCCGTTGTGTGCCAGTGAAACGTAACGCGCTCCAAGGGCGTGATATTTCTCAAAATTTGAAAGGTCTTCTCCCATCGGATAAGCGTTTTCGACACCTATCATGGCTACCTTTTTTCCGGATGCCACCGCCGCTCTCACCTCAGCTGATGAGGTCGCCAACTCGATTTGGTCTGGAGCAAAATCGGTAGTTAGACGATGAATCGCCTCAAACTTAGACAATGCATTTTCTTCGGCGGCCTCATAGCCCTCTGGGGTCAGTGGCCCTTGGCCAGTGTAGACAATAAGCCATGAAACGTCGAGACTTCCTTCGGTCATCTTCGGCAGATTCACCTGAGTGTTTAATCTTTGAGTGTAGTTCAGGCTATCGGTAAAGTTGGCCACATTAATGTCGTCGTGGGTATCAATCGTAATCACCGCATCGTGAATGCGTGCCGCCTTATCTTCTAAAGATTCTGCCTCAGCCTTATTGGCATTTGAGGCGCATGAGGCCAACACATACAGTGCTGCCGTAGCATAGATCATTCTTTTCATTCGTATCCTTTAGTTTTGAATGGGTGGTGGTCCGTCGATCATCGGCTCGTATACCACGTCTCCTTTTCGTTCTTTAAACTCTTGTTTGATTTCGTTGACCGCTTTCGGGCTTTGAAAGAGATCAACCATGGTCATCCCCATGGCCTTTGCGGCGTGTACCATGCCTTTATGCCCTATGCTCATACCACCACAAGCAACGACGGCCCATGAGTGCCAAGGCGTGTCTTTAGGTGCAACCGTCACGCTCAAATTGATGTTAGGTACGTTCCAGCTTACATCCCCTACATCTGTAGAGCCTCCACCTGGATTCTCGCGAGTAGGTAGTAACGGATGTATGGCACTGTCCATTCCGACTTGAGGTTTTCCTGTGGCCTCTTGAATCGCCTTACCAAAAGCTTCTTCTTCATCAGTATAAGTGATAGGGCCCAAAAGTTCAAGATTGTTTTGCATGAGCTCTCCACCTTTTCGGTTCACGAGCACCTCATAAATTCCTGAAATCAGCGATATTTTATAATCCACGTTAGCCATGATAGCCGCTCCTTCTGCCATCTCTCGAACACGGTCGTAGACGGGCTTCATTCCTTCTCGCTTTGAATCGCGTACCCTGACCCATAGCTTTGAATAGTCCGGAACCACATTGACAACCTGACCTCCGTCTTGAATGTGGTAGTGTATACGAACACTAGGTTTGATATGCTCTCTGTAATAATTGATTCCAGTGGTGTAAAGCTCTAGGGCATCAGAGGCAGATCGTCCGTTCCATGGGTCTGAAGAAGCGTGCGCCGCTTGGCCAAAAAACTCGACCTTAAAGTCAACCAAAGCCAATGTACTTTGCACATCTGCCTCGGTATTTGGTCCGGGGTGCCAGCTGACATTCACGTCTACACCGTCCCATATTCCTTCTTTAACCATCCAAATTTTACCAAAAAACTTCTCTTCAGAAGGTGTTCCGATAAACTTCACCGTTCCTCTAAGGCGTCCGGCTTCGATCTGTTCTTTGATCGCTATGGCTGCACCTAATGAGGCGGCTCCGAAGAGGTTGTGTCCGCATCCGTGACCCGCAGCACCTTCATTCAAAGGTTCTTTGATCGGAGAAGCCTTCTGCGAAATCCCTGGCAAGGCATCAAACTCTCCCAACACTGAAATCACCGGTGAGCCGCTGCCGTAAGTTGCCACAAATGCAGTTGGAATTCCGGCCACACCACGTTCTACCTGTAACCCTTGGGCCTCGGCATAGTCAGCCAAAATACGTGCCGATTCATGCTCCTCAAAGGCGGTCTCTGCAAGGGCCCATATCGAATCGCTAATCGCGATCAATGCCTGTTCGTGGGCCTCTACCGAAGCCATGATGGCTTTCTTTTCGCGGTTGAGTTTTTGAGAAAAACTTGAGGCACTAAATGTTAATGCCAAAAGAGAAAGAAGGATAGATTTTTTCATAAAAACGATTTAATGAAAGATACAAATTCAGCGTCGATCAACGCAGTGATTCTAAGTATTCCTGACGAACCACTTTGGCCGTTTTGTGATGGCCTTCATGGCTCCAACCCGGTGGCATCAAGATGTAGGCTAATTTATTAGCGATACCCGGAGCGTTCCAAACGTCTTTCGCTAAGGCAATGATTTCGCCAAAATAGACATCCACAAAACTTCCGCTATTGATCGGTCGAGTGATTCCGTACTCGGGCTTTTGATCCATGTCTTCTTCTTGATAGGTCTTAAACACACGGTCCCAGATGTTTAAGAGATTGCAAAAGTTAGTATCCATATACAGCGGATTACGTGCATGATGCACCCGGTGGTGAGAGGGGGTCAAAATGAAATGATTAAGCCATCCAAACCGAGCGTCTTTGATCAGATTTTCGCCGACGTGTATAAAGGCTCCATAGGTTCCGTCAATAAACATGATCATAAAAAGGAGCTCAGGACGAACCCCCAAGAGTATACAGATAGTGGTGCGGATGGTATCCGCATAAGGAGCCTCTAAAAAGAAGTGTGCGTGAGTTACCGACAAATTCATGTCTTCAGGCGAATGGTGGGTGGCATGCAAGCACCAAAAAATGCGCACCTTATGGCCTAAGTAGTGATAGATGAAATGGCCAAATTCCCAAACAATATAACCGTAGATAAACCAATACCAGGTGCCTGAGGTCCGAAAAGGGGCAACGGGTTGCAACCATCCGATGATAAAACCGACCATCCCAATGGCCAAGAAGCGACCAACAATACGATTGAAAACATAAATCAGAAAATTGACCTTGTAGACCTTTGTCTGTGGCTTCTTGTAGACGAGTCCGAGCACAAACTCTAACAGAATGAGTAACGGAATAATCGGATAAATAAGCGAAAGCACCCCCTCATAGGTTTTGAGGGCCTCATAATTGCCTGCACTTAAAATCTCCCAGAGCGATCGAATGCCAAGAAATCCAACGATCTCTTGATAAAGGGTTTCAAGAAATTCCATAAAAACCAATTTATGTTTAGTTAGGCTTATCTATCTTAAGCACTCAAAAGCTAACGAATTCTGTCGTCTTATGCTAAAGTCATCTGATGGGGCCACTCCTAGCCTAAAAAGACAAATGGGCCTTTTTGCGGTAATCGCCACAGGAGTTTCTTCTATGGTTGGGGCTTCAATCAATGTCGTGCCTGTCATGATTCACCGTAGCGTACCTGAAATAGGACCCTACGTGATACACGCCTTTTTATTTGCTGCCCTTCCCGCTTTGTTAGCCGGACTCGCCTATGCCATCTTAGGCTCTGCCATGCCTAGAGCCGGAGGAAGTTACCTCTACGCCAGCCGTGGACTTAGCCCTTACTGGGGATTTATCGCCAGCTTTTCACAATGGTTTGGGCTCTCTATAGTTATAGGAGTGATTGCCTACATCAGCATTCCATTTATCAGAGACATCGCCTACAATGCCGGATGGCAGGATCTCGCTAAACTACTCGATCGCTCATGGGTACGCGTAGTGCTAGGATTAAGCCTCATCTGGGGCTTTGTTTGGGTCAATATACGGGGCGTAAAATCGTACACCCGTTGGCTGCTTCCGATGGTTATCATGATTTTCACTCTCGGTTCTATTGTTGTTTTTTCTGGACTCTTTTACGACAGCATTGACTTCTTAAATGCCTTATCCGAAAAAGAGGCGGTAATATTCACACCCACAGAAGACAAACCTTTTCAATGGCCCGTGTTTCTCTCGGCTGCCGCTGTTTTATTTTCTAGTTTTATCGGCTTTGATGCCATCGCCCAGACCGGTAGCGAGGCGGTTAACGCCTCAAAAAATATCCCTCTAGCTATATTGATTGCCATACTCGGTGTAGGAACATTTTACGTACTCTTCACCTTGTCGGTGTATCAAATCGTACCCTGGAGCTATATTGCCGAGCAAGCCCAACTAAAAGATGTTACCGCTCCAGGACTTTTGAGCCTGGTGCTCCCTAAAGGAGTTGATTTATTGATTTTAGCCGGAGCCGCTATCGCATTAATCAATGACCTTCCTGCCATGTTGTTATCGGTTTCGCGCTTGATGTTTGCATGGGCAAAAGACTTTATTTTTCCGCAAGCCATTACTAAGGTGCATCCGCGCTATTTCAGTCCACATATCGCCCTTATCACCGCAGGAGGAATGGCCTCTATTGGTGTACTGGGCTCTCACTTTGCAGGAGATTTCTTTTTGGGTATAGATATCATGGTTACCTCCATGCTGGTCAATTTTTTACTGATGTGTTTGACGGTGCTCACTTTACACCGAGTCAATGAAAAGCTAGCCAAAGAAGTGTCGGTGTTCACCTCAAGAAAGATTCAACGTATGATCGGCCTATTTGGTGTACTATTTATTTTTGCCTTTTTGGTGATTCACGTCTATAAAGATCTCTCTCAGCAAGAGATTCCCTGGTATTTTCACTCGACCTACATATGGCTCATTGTGATGGCTCTGGGTAGCTTGCTTTTTGCGCTATCTTATTTCAGTTCAACCTCTTTGAGAGCGGCAGACCACTTTAAAACATTACCACAAGAATAAGCTATGAAAGAATTTGTAGAGTTATCCCCTTCACTGAGCATTCCCCGAATGCTTATAGGCCTATGGCAAATAGCAGACATTGAACGTAAGCAGGGTGTGCTTGATCCTAAGGTGGCATCAACCTTTATGCAACCCTATGTAGAGAACGGATTCTACGCCTTTGACATGGCGGATCATTACGGTTCAAGCGAGATCATTACGGGGACCTTCAAAAACAACTACAGCGATGCGAAGAAGGTTAAACTCTTTACTAAATGGGTTCCTGAACCCGGAAAAGTAAGCCGCGAAGTGGTGCGTACCGCCGTTCAGCGGGCCTTAGACCGCATGCAACAATCAACCATTGATTTAATGCAATTTCACGCTTGGCATTATCCAGATCCGAGTTACCTCGATGCCCTTTTTTATCTCGACGAACTTCGCCAAGAGGGCTTAATCGAGCACTTAGGGCTTACAAATTTTGACGCGGCCCACCTACGTGTAGTGGCCTCTTCAGGCATAGCTGTGGTAAGCAATCAGGTTTCACATTCTGTCATCGATCAGCGCGCCAATCATACCATGCGAGAAGTCTGCGAGGACTATAATATTAAGCTCTTGGCCTACGGAACACTTGCCGGTGGATTCTTGTCAAACAAATGGCTCGACACCCCTGAACCCACTGAGAAAGAACTGAGCACATGGTCTCAAATGAAATATAAGCGATTCATTGATCAGGCCGGATCATGGGCTGACTTTCAAAGACTATTAAAGAGCCTCCATGAGGTGGCTCAAAAGCATCAGACGAGCATAGCGAATGTTGCCAGCAGATACATCTTAGAAAATCCAGTGGTTGGTGCCGTCATTGTGGGTGCCAGACTCGGAGAAAATGCACACATTGAAGAACATAAAGCCTGCCTTTCGATATCGCTTGATCAAGAAGACTTGAATTGCATCCAAGACGCACAGCAAAGATTGCGACCTATACCCGGAGATTGCGGAGACGAATACCGAAAACCTCCGTTCTTGACCGCCTCAGGAGACCTCAGTCACCACCTCGAAAGCATCCCGAACGCCTTTGAGCCAGTGACCTTAGAAGAGGGGCATCAAAAAGTCTATAGCGGAACGGTTTGGGAAGGGTTTGCAGGCTACTGCCGAGCCGTTCGAAAAGGAAACACTATTCACGTATCAGGAACCACCGCAACGCATGAAAATCATCAAATAGGTAAAGGAGACGCCGCTGCTCAAACCCATTTTATCATCGATAAAATCGAAGCTTCAATCACCGCCTTAGGCGGAACATTAAGCGACGTAGTTCGCACTCGAATCTTTGTCAATGAACTTGACGATTGGGAACCCGTAGCACGCGCTCACGGAGTTCGATTTAAAGGAATCGACCCTGCCAACACCCTTGTCGAGGCCAGACTCGTTGGCGAAGGTTACAAGGTAGAAATCGAAGCCGAGGCTATAGTGCTTCCAAAGTAGCAGCGACCATTTCTTCGTACTGAGCAAGCTGTTGCGCTGCATCCTTAAGACGCATCTTTTCTTGATCAGATAAAGGTTTAGTGCGTGCCATGGCTACTTTCAAAAGTCCACTCAAAACAGAATGAGGGGTCTGCTTATTGCTTTGCCACGCCCCCACTTGACGATCAACAGGACGGTCTCGACCTGCCAATTTAAGGGCTTTAATCTTCGCTTCTTTAACCGGATCTTCGGCGTATTGTTCCTCAAGGATCGTCAATGATTCATACACCTCAGCGAAACGTTTCACTAACGCATCGAGCTCTTTACTGAAATGGTAGAGCTCCACCTCAACGCTTTGCGGAATCTCAAAACGAGGGTCATCAATGATCTTGACCTTAGTCGTTGCAACGACACCCTTATACCTACTTTGAATGTTATAGGTGCCTGAAAGCACAGGTATACCTCTAGTCTCTTCGTTCATCCATGCGCCTGGCAAGTAATGTGCCTTCTCATCGAGCTTCCATGGAATGTAATTTAGTCCTCGATCAAGATCTCCCACTTTATACTCGTGAATGGGTTCATCTTTAGCATTAGTGATTCGAATGCTTATACTGTCTTTGGCGGTTGGCCCATCTGAGAGATAGAATGGAATCTCAGCACGTTGAAACACCCTGTTTTCACCTTCAAAGGTGGTGTGAAATCCTGTCCAAATATTTCCAGGTGGGTTGATAAATAGGCCCTTCACCTGTACCACTTCATTCATTGGTAAAGCAGTGAGTGGCTCGGTAAATTGTTGGGAGGCTACTGCACGCAAACTCAGCAGATCATCGAGTACCCATATAGCCCGTCCGAATGTTCCGACAATCAGTGCAGATTCAGGTTCTTGAATCTTAAGGTCTCGGGTCGAAACGCTAGGGAATCCGTTTTTGAATTGCGTCCAATGGGCTCCTCCATCACTGCTGATCCACAGGCCATGTTCTGTACCTAGAAACTGCAGATTTGCGACTTTAGGATCTTGAATAAAAGAGAGTGTAAATCCGCGAACACCACTATCCTCTAACACATTCTTCCACGTTTTTCCGAAATCTTCGGTCTTGAAGAGATACGGCGCAAAGTCTCCCTTTCTATAGTTATTCGCCACCACCCAGGCGGTTCCTGAATGATGTGAAGAGGCATGAATGCGGGCAATCCACGCGCCTTTTGGTAAGCCTTTAATCCGCTTGGTAACGTTCTTCCATTGCTTTCCGCCATCGGTAGTGAGGTGTAGTACACCATCATCGCTTCCGGCCCAAATCACCAAAGAATCAAGGCGGCTCGGTTCAATAGCTAGCAAGCTATTGTAATTCTCAGCCCCTGATATATCTAGTGTAAGACCGCCGTAATCTCCTTGCTGCTGGGCTGGATTGTCAGTGGTTAAATCGGGTGAAATGATGTGCCAAGTCGAACCTTTATCGGTTGACTTGTGAACGAATTGAGATCCGTAGTATAGCGCATCTGGGTTAAAGGGATCCTTCGAAAAAGCGGCATTCCAATTGAATCTAAGCGGTGATTCTGCCTCAAGAGCTGAAGGTTTAATGCTTTGGTAGTATCCGGTTAGTTTATCGTATCGATACAGCTCGCCATTTTGTGAAGTGCCATACCCAAATCGTGGATTGTCTAGGTCTGGGGCAATGTAAAATCCGTCGCCTCCAACGAGATATTGCCAATACAAGGTTCTAATCCCTCCCCTCTTCCAGGTGTAGGCAGGCCCAGACCAGTTTCCATTGTCTTGCATCCCTCCGTACACGTTGAACGGGCGCTCGTGATCAACTCCAATTTGATAAAATTGAGCGACCGGAATCGTTTCAGGAAAGTACCAACTCTTTCCGTGATCATAGGTGATTCCGAGGCCGCCATCCCCTCCAATGACAAAGTGTTTAGGGTCTTTTGAATTGACCCACATCGCGTGAAAATCGGCGTGAATACCCTTGGTTTCATCCGCCGGAATCATCGGAACAGGATCAAAAGACACCCCTCCATCATAGCTCACTGAAAGCGGCTGATAAATATTATAGAGCCGGTCAGGATCTTCAGTATCAACGGCTAAATCTTGAAAGTAAAAAGGACGATTGTTCGTAAATCTTGGATTCTCATTGATAAGTTGCCACGACACCCCCCCGTCATCACTTCGGTATAAGGCGTTCTTCTGGGCTTCAATTTTAGCGTACATGCGATCAGGATTCGACAGTGCAATGGCTAACCCAATGCGCCCCAATTCTCCAGACGGCAATCCTTCTTTTTCGCTCAAGCGCTTCCAGGTAACTCCCCCGTCATCGGTTACAAATAGACCTGATCCGGCACCCCCAGAGACAAACGAATAAGGAGTTCTTCTGTGGTCATAAAGCGCAACAAAAAGTCGATGAGGATTCGTTGGATGCATCACTATATCTGCCACACCACTGGTCTCATTGGTGAAGAGTATGCGCTCAAAATGGGCGCCACCATCAGTTGTTTTATACAATCCCCTTGAAGCAGATGGAGTGAAAGGATCTCCATGTGCTCCGACATAAACGGTCTGTGGATCGTTAGGATCAATGAGTATGCGGTGTATAGATTTGGTGGCTTCAAGGCCTAAATGCTTCCATGTTTTTCCGCCATCTTCACTTTTAAAAAGGCCCATTCCAAGATTCACTGAGTTTCGCGGATTTCCCTCACCCGTTCCGACCCAAATCACATCAGGGTTATCGTTTTGAATGGCTACCGCACCAATATTTTGCGTGGGTTGTTCATCGAAAATAGGCTCCCAAGCTGTTCCTCCGTTCTCTGACTTCCACACCCCACCTGAGGCCGCACCTACCACCATGATCTTGGGCGCCACCTCTGAAACAGCGATGGCCGTGATGCGTCCGCTCATGTTCGCGGGACCCACATTGCGGATTTTTAAATTTTTTAGACTTTCAAAATTGAGTTGTTGGGCACTGAGTATCAGAGGAATCATGGCCCAAAAACAAAAGAGTTTTCTCAACATAGATAGATGACTTTCGCTTTTACAATGTAAGTGAAAATTTGTTTCTTTAAGAAGATACTAGCGTTGAAACCATGAACCAAAATAGCCCCATAACCTTTCTGTTATTTGCAGTTTGCAGCCTACTGTTGATTCCTCAAAAAAGTTTTGGACAACGTCCTGAGCTGCTCACACTTTTCAAGGAGTGGCGCGCCTTTGAAGTGCCTGTGAATACCAATGGAAGCATTGACTACTCAAAAGCACACCTAGATGCGCGGTGGCCTCAATATCAAGAGCTACGCAAAAAATTAATGCAACTTAAACACAAAAATTGGGAAGTTTCTGAACAGGTTGATTGGACGTTGTTGTGGGCTGAAATGAATGGATATGCGTTTAATCATCATGTATTAAAACCATGGGAACGCGATCCGGCATTCTACAAAGTACTCTGGACCGAACAAAGCGACGTGCCCGCACACGAAGGCCCAACTAATCACGCCGTGATTGAATGGTGGCAGTACCAACAACCCTTGAATAAAGAAGCGCAAGAAGATCTGATCGCTAAGTTGGACTTCATTCCCCAATTTTACACCCAAGCAAAGAAGAACCTTAGCGGAAATGCCAGAGAATTATGGATAGCAGGTACTAGAGATATTGCGAGGCAGGCACAAGCACTAGAATCGCTTGCGGGTGACCCGCAATTTCAGAAGAATCGAAAGGTTCAAAGGTCTATCTCGGCAGCCATCGAGGCCACCCTTGATCTCAAAGAATGGCTAGAGGCTGAAGCGCCTACCAAAACAGGTGTATCGGGAGTGGGTAAAGCACTCTACAGCTGGTACCAAAGAAACGTTCACCTGGTTCCATTAAACTGGCAAGATGAAGTAATGCTACTTAAGCGCGAACTAGCACGAGCCTGGTCATCATTAGCTTTAGAAGAACACAAAAATCGTGAGCTACCCCCGCTTAAGGCAGCGAGCTCTCAAGAAGAATACCTGAAGCAAGCCAGAGAAGCAGCAGATGAATTAGTGGCATTTCTCGACGCCAATGGTATTGTAAGTGTCAAGGAGTATTTTAGACCCGCCCTTGAGCCCCATCTCGGACGTTTCATTCCTGCAGATCGCAGAAACTTCTTTTGGATTACCGCCCACCTTGATCCTAAACCGCTTTACTCGCATTTCTATCACTGGTTTGAATTGGCGCGTATGAGCGTTGAACCTCATCAAAATGAGATGAGAAGGGGTTCTCCCCTTTACAACATCTTTGACTCTCGCAATGAAGGTATGGCTACGGCAGTAGAAGAATTTTTCATGCAAGCTGGGCTCTACGAAAATAGCCCCAGATCAGGAGAGATCGTCTACATTCTCATCGCCCAACGCGCGGCTCGAGGACTGGGTTCGTTATATGCCCATGCCAATCTTCAAACCATGGAAGAGGCTGGGGTAATTCATTCAGAATACACCCCAAGAGGATGGATGAAAACCGAGAAAGAACTGCTTCTATTTGAGCAGCATTTGTATATGCGTCAACCCGGATACGGTACCAGTTATATCACCGGAAAGTATCTCATGGAACACGCGCTAATGGCTTATTCCAAGTCTCGAGAAGGATCTGGAAAAGGACTTGTCAAATCGTATTTCGACGGCCTAAATGCCATCGGAAGTATGCCTGCTTCATTGGGCGAATGGGAACTCACCGGATCGTCTGCTTTAATTGATGAAATCTTTGACACCTACGTACCCCTTGAAACCTTACTAGAGGAGTAAGTATAAAAAAAGAGCCTCACAATGGAGGCCCTCTTTCGACTTAAACAAATATTCGTGTTAGTTTAGTCTCTAGGTACCGAAATGGTTAGGTTTCGGTATTCGATTGGGCCGTGATCTCCTTGTAATAGAATAGGACCCGGTTCACCTTCTTTTGAATCTAAGGCTCCCCCAGTGATACCCGGAATAAGTGCATCGGTAATCACCGATTTGCCGTTCAGCACCACCGTTACTCTTCGACCTACCAAAGTAATGTCATAGGTTTGCCATTCACCGGCGGGTTTAGCCGCGTTCTGGTTAGGCGTTAAAAAGCCATAAAGCCCTCCGATGTAGTGAGAATTCGGAACACGTCCGTAGTTGTCCTCTACTTGAACCTCATAACGACCACGCAGATATACTCCTGAGTTTGACCCTTCTGGATAACGGAACTCAAGGTGTAATTTAAGATCGTCGTATACTTCTTCGGTCATGAGATTTACCCCTGACTCTGGGTTAGTCAATACACCGTCAACGGCCTTCCACTGATTAGAACGGTTGGTTGTCTGTGGCTTCCATCCCTCTAAATTTTCGCCGTTAAATAGGGGTTGAGGCTTAGTCCATTTTTTAGGCGCCTCTCTTTCAAGTGAAGGTGCGCGTACCCCGGTGAAGGTCACGGCCTCTCCTGTATTCATGATGATATTTCCCGTGAGGGTGTCTCCGTCTCGGGTTCCACTGAGATGCATGTATTGATGACCCATCCATTGAGGAGGAATACTAAAATTAAAGCTGCCTCCACTTTCGAAAACTTCTGCGATGGGTCGCGCAGATCCGGCGAAGCTCACATAGCGGCCAATTAGCGTTCGGGTACCCGAAAACTCGACCTCAAGCCATGAAGGCAGGGTCATTCCTCGGTACTCAATTTCAAGGTCCCAAGACCCGATTAGTTCTGAATTTGATTGTGCCTTGATAGTGGCTGTAGCACCTAAGAAAAGTAATACGACCAGACTTATTCCTCTTTGAAAATTCAATAAAACGCGCATGTTTTTGGTTTAATTGTTTGAAAAATATAGGTAAAAACAGCTTCCGATGGTGTAAAGAATTAGTGTTTTACACGAAATGACCTAGATTTAACACTCTTAAAGCCATATGTTAAGTTATTGGGAAAAGTCTTCGCTCATTGAATACGATCTCGTCGTAGTTGGCGGAGGTCTTGTGGGTTCTTTCGCTGCTTTAACCTATCGTAAACATCACCCCGAAGCACGTATTGCGCTCTTAGAAAGAGGGGTGCTACCAAATGGTGCAAGTACAAAAAATGCTGGGTTTGCATGTTTCGGATCTATCTCAGAATTACAAGAAGACCTCAACGATTGCAACCTTGACGAATTGGTTGCCCTTACCGAAAAGAGATTTAAGGGCATTGAATATTTAAGAGCTAGTTTGACCGATACCTCAATCGGATACGAAGCTGTAAAAGGTTATGAATTGGTCTTTAAGACGGTTGATAGCGATCAGCTTGCTTTTTTTAACGACGCACTCTCCTCTGTTTTTGGTAAAAACCCTTTTAGCGACCTAACCCCTTCTCTTGAAGCTTACCCTTTCGGAAGCAAAGTAAAAGGCCTAATAGAGCATGCCTTTGAGGGCACCGTTCACACCGGGATGCTGATGAAAGCCTTGCATCAAAAACTTCAAGAAGAGGGCATCTCTTACTTTACCGGAAGTGAACTGGTCGAGTTTGAGGAAACCGCAAGCGCGGTGTCCCTTTGGGTAGCGTCTTCAAAGCAAAGACTCCAATTTAAATCCCATCAGTTGGTGTTTTGCACCAATGCTTTTACCCAATACTTCTTTCCTGAATTAGACATTACTCCAGGAAGAGGGCTGGTTTTAGTAACACATCCGGTCAAGAACTTAAAGCTTTCAGGATCGTTCCACTACCACAGTGGCTACAACTATTTTCGCTGCATTGATAACCGCATCTTACTTGGTGGAGCACGCCATCTCGATAAATCGAGCGAAACCACAACCACATTCGGGGTGAACGAAAAGATTCAAAACCAACTCATCGAAGATCTACATACTATTATTGCCCCCGAATATAAGTTAGAAGTCGATTATAGCTGGTCAGGAATAATGGCTTTCGGAAAAAACAAACAACCCATCATCCGTAAAATGTCTGATCGCATTGCGGTGGCGGCACGACTAGGCGGTATGGGGGTGGCCCTTGGTTCTCTGGTGGGTAAGGAGGTAGCTGAGCTACTATAAAAACATCGAACTTTCATAGAGAAGACCTCGATTATTTTTAATTTAAACCGATCGTGTTCTTTTTTTAAGTATCCTATGAAAGTTTCTCCCAAAGTTTTGTTTGACAAATGCTATCAGTCTTACGGCATTGCAGCGGTCAATGTATTTACCATGGAGCAAGTCATTGGGCTGTTTGAGGCAGCTTCAGTTGCGAAAGCACCTTTTATAGTACAACTTACACCGGCAGCAAGGAATTATGCTGATTCAAGAATGCTTTTGGCAATGATCTTAGCCGCCGCAGAACGCTTTCCACAAGCAGTTTATGCCGTACACTTGGATCACGGTGTAGAAGCACATATTCTAGATGCGTTATCTGTTTCAGGATACGATTCGGTGATGATTGATGCTTCACATGATCCATTTGAAGAAAATGTCAGAAAGACTAAAAAAATAGTACAAGAAGCGCACTCCAAAGGAGTGTTTGTCGAAGCTGAATTAGGGGTGCTGAGCGGAGTAGAGGACGATATTACAATTGATAGTAAGAATGCAAAATATACTGATCCTGATCAAGCATTAGCTTTTGTTCAACAAACAAACTGTGATAGCCTAGCAATTGCTGTCGGAACCAGCCATGGGGCATATAAATTTTCAGGTGCGCAGCGCATTCAACTTGACTTGTTGTACTCTATAAAAAAGAAGCTTCCGCGCTTTCCGCTAGTACTTCATGGAGGGTCAGCGGTAAATCCTGCAGAAATTGAACTCATTAATCGATTTGGTGGAACATTAGGGACCCATGCTGCGGGGGTTCCAGACGATGACATCAGGGCTGCCATCAAATTAGGTGTTTGCAAAATCAATATTGCCACTGACATACGCTTATTATGGACACGAACCCATAGAAAATTCTTTGCTACGCGACCTGATCAGTTCGATCCGACCATTCCTGGAAAAGAATTTATTCAGGCGTTTAAAGAATTCATGATTCGCAAATTTGAACTTTTTAACGCTCAAGAAAAGAGCCTTATATTCTTGGAGTAATTAACCTTGTAGTTCATGTCTCATCTTTGTATACATCCGCACCCTTCAAAAGCCGTCTACCATCGGGTTACCCCAGAAACTGCTGGCTGGAATTATTTAAATTTTGAGGCTAGACGGCTAAGCAAGGGAGAATCCTGGGAGTATGAAACTCAGAATTGTGAAATGGTAATCGTATTGCTTTCAGGGAATTATACTGTGAGTAGCAACCATGGAAAATTTGAAACTATCAATGGCAGAAAGGACGTTTTTAGTGGCGTAGCACATACCTTATACCTACCGATATATTCGAGTTTTACCTTAAAGGCAGAAAGCGTGCATTTAGATATCGCCTATGCATGGTGTGAGGTAGAAGAGGCCTTCCCTGCAAAATTTGTACGTCCTGCAGAAACGCCCACGGTACTATTTGGAGGAGACAATGCCTCAAGGCAGTTTAATGATTTAGTGCCTCCAGGATTTGGGTGCAGCAGGATTGTTTCAAGAGAGGTCTATACCCCATCGGGGAATTGGAGCTCCTTTCCTGCGCATAAGCACGATGAGCGTAGGGTTTCAAAAGAAGGGGTATTGCTCGAACCCGTACAAGAGGAAACTTACTTTTACAAGTTTCAAAAAAAAGAAGCATACGCCATTCAGCAAGTCTACACGAAGGACGGTAGTCTTGATGAGATCGTTAGGCCAAGGCACGACGATGTGGTCTTAATTCCTAAAGGCTACCATCCAGTAGTTGCTGAACACGGTTTTCATTGTTACTACCTCAATTTTTTGGCAGGAACAGATCAAAGTTTGGCAAACACCACCGACCCAGATCACGAATGGATATACAATTCATGGACCACGATGGATCCGAGATTACCACTAGTGTCCGCTGAAATGAATGAAACCAAAACCTTATGAAAAGACATCCGCAGATTCTGACCATTGGTAGGTCTTCTATTGATCTCTACTCTCAAAATATTGGAGCAGCCTTTGAAGAAATTCAAGGATTCGACGCATTTGTGGGTGGCTCTCCTTTAAATATAGCGGTAGGTTGTTCGAGATTAGGAATAAAAACAAGTCTCTTGACTGCCGTTGGTGAAGACAAGGTGGGAAGCTTTATTTTGAACTTTCTGAATCGCGAAAATATTGACACTTCTTTAATCCCCATTAAGGCGAATGCACGAAGCAGTGCGGTGGTTTTGGGTATTGAACCGCCCGATCGTTTTCCACTGGTCTTTTATCGAGACAATGCCGCCGACAGCAAAATAGACATTGACGATGTACTTCGCGCCCAGGTAGAACGCTATGAAATCGTATTGCTTAATGGCACTGCGCTTAATAAAGAGCCAAGCAGAAGTGCCTGTTTTTTAGCGGCTGAAATAGCATCAAAATCTAAAGCCCAAACCTTACTTGATCTTGACTTCAGAGCCGATCAATGGCACGATTATCGGGCTTTCGGTATTACCATTCGAAGTTTACTCTATCGAATTGATATTGCGATTGGAACAGAAGAAGAGATCTTGGCCGCCACCTTGAGGGATAAAGAAGCTGTAAGCATCACGCACCAACAAATTTCTTCACCAAAAATTAAGGGAAACCTGCATGCCGCGATTGATGAATTACTAACTCTCGGACCCAAGGTACTTATTGTTAAGAGAGGTGCTCGTGGCGCAAGCGTTTATTGTAAGGGAGAAGATCCTATTGAAGTGCCCGGATTCCCCGTTAAAATACTGAATACCTTAGGTGCTGGAGATGCTTTTGCAAGCGGATTCATTTACGGACTTCTACAAAAATGGGATTGGTATAAGTCATGTCGTATGGGTAATGCAAGTGGAGCACAAGTCGTATTGCAAAAGGGCTGTGCGAATTTCATGCCTACATTGAAAGAGTCTCTTGAATTTATTAAAACACACGGAGGATTTTAAACTATGGAACCACTTAAGGTCTTTATAAACGGAACCTGGAAGCAGAGTCATTCAAATACCTACCTCGAGGTACTCAATCCGGCCAATCAAGAGTGCTTGGCCCAGGTGCCTGTCGGCCCTGAAACAGCTAAAGATGTGAGTGCAGCGGTCGAAGCAGCGCAAAATGCCTATTTGCAGTGGAAAAAGGTGCCTGTGATGAAACGGGTTCAATGCCTTTATCATCTCAAACAGCTTTTAGAAACCCACAAAGAAGCTATTGCTATCTCTATCACCAATGAATGTGGAAAGACGAAAGACGAGTCTTTAGGAGAGTTGCAACGTGCGATAGAAAATGTTGAGGTAGCCTGTGGTACCCCCATGCTCATCTCGGGTGATATTATCGAAGATATAGCCAGTGGTATTGATGAAATGATGATTCGTCAACCTTTAGGAGTGACAGCCTTTATTACTCCTTTTAATTTTCCGGCAATGATCGTGTTCTGGTTTTTGCCTTACGCCATTGCTACGGGCAACGCCTGTATTGTAAAACCTTCAGAAAAGGCACCTAAAACAATGAATTTGCTGTTTGAATTAATTCAACAGCTCGATATTCCAGACGGGTTAATTGGTTTGGTGCATGGAGGCAAAGAAAGTGTGGATGCGCTCATCCAGCACCCCCAAATTAAAGCCGTTAGTTTTGTAGGTAGCACCAATGTTGCCCGTTATATCTATTCTGAATGCGGCAAATATGGAAAAAGAGTTCAAGCCCAAGGAGGCGCCAAGAATCCGATCATCGTATTACCCGATGCAGAACTAGATCTCACTGCAAAAATTGTAGCGGATTCGGTGTACGGTTGTGCGGGTCAACGTTGTCTTGCTGCCTCAGTAGTGATTCGTGTTGGGGATGAAAAGAATACAGTCAAAGAAGCACTAGTTGAGACCGTAAAATCCAAAATCGTTGGATACGGATTGAACGAAGGGGTCAGTATGGGCCCTGTAATTTCAAAAGAGAGCAAACAACGTATTACAGGGCTAATCCAGCAAGGAACCGAAGAAGGAGCATCGGTATTACTAGACGGCCGAAACATAACAGTACCACAGTACGAAGGTGGAAACTTTATTGGACCTACCATTCTAGAAAATGTTCCTGTAGATCGGTCACTCATAAAAACAGAGATTTTTGGCCCAGTTATGAGTCTGATTTCAATGCCCACTATTGAAGAGGCTATTGCATTTATAAATAACGGGGCCTATGGCAATATGGCTTGCCTTTTCACCAGTAACGGGGCCCATGCAAGAGCCTTTAGAAATGAGGCTCAGGCCGGAAACATTGGAATCAACATCGGAGTAGCCGCCCCTATGGCCCAGTTTCCTTTTAGCGGATGGAAGGACAGTTTCTTTGGGGACCTTCACGGTCAAGGAAGGCATGCTATTGAATTCTTTACCCAAACCAAGGTGGTGATTGAACGATGGCCTAACGAATGGTCAAGAAAATTTTAACCTTATGATACACATCGCAAATGCTCCATGTTCTTGGGGGGCGTTAGAATTCGATTTAGAACAGAAATCAGCACCTATTGGTTACGCTCAAGTTCTCGACGAAATGACCCAAACGAAGTATCAAGGCACCGAACTAGGAGATTGGGGGTTCATGCCAACAGATCCGTCTGCACTAAGATCGGCTTTAGTCATGCGAAATCTTGAGTTGGTAGGCGCTTTTGTTCCTGTTAATTTGAAGGATAAAGCAAGTCATTCGGCGGGTGTTGAACATGCCCTTAAGGTGGCACGACTCATGCATGAAGCTGGGTATTCAAACGCATTTATTGTTTTAGCCGATGAGAATGGGACAGATAGTGTTCGCACCCTTAACGCCGGAAGAGTGAAGAAGGATATGCAACTGAGCGATGTGCAGTGGAATATTTTTGCCGAAGGATGTATACGCATTTCAGAAAAGGTGCAATCCGCCTATCAGATGCGAACTGTTTTTCATCACCACTGTGCGGGTTTTATTGAAACTCCGGATGAGATTGCGAAACTCATGCACCTTACAGACCCCTCACTATTGGGATTATGCTTTGACACCGGTCATTACACCTTTGGCGGAGGCAACCCCATAGTGGGGCTTCAGCAATTTCAATCGCGCATTTGGCATGTGCATTTCAAGGACTTTGATCCGAAAATTGCACAGCTTTCAAGTGCTGCGAATGGAGATTATTTTGATGCCATTTCTAAAGGGGTTTTCTGTGAATTAGGAAAGGGTACCGTTGATTTTTCAGAGGTGAAAAGCATTTTGGATCAACAGGAGTATGAAGGCTGGATTGTGGTAGAACAAGACGTTTTACCCGGCATGGGAGATCCAAAGGCATGTGCAGCATCAAATCGAAATTTTTTAACCTCAATTGGACTCTAATTATATGACACTTAAAATAGCAATTGCAGGACTAGGAAGAATCGGTCAGATTCACCTCGAGAATTTATTGCAACTTAAAGAAGTACAAGTAGTAGGGGCCACAGACCCCATTCAAGCTTCTTTAAAATTCGCCGAAAGTAGGGGAGTGAAGAGCTATGATTCTTTTGATTCACTTCTCGATGAAAGTGGCTGTGAAGCGGTAGTCATTTGTTCACCGACCGATACGCACGCAGACTACACCATTCGTGCTGCCGAAAAAGGCAAACACATCTTTTGCGAGAAACCCCTTGACCTTTCACTTGACAAGGTCAATGAAGTCATAGCGGTCATTGAGCGTTCTCAAACCAAGCTCATGCTAGGATTCAATCGTCGTTTTGACAAAGAGTTCATGAGCGTAAAAGAACAGGTACTTAACGACGCTATCGGAGACCTGCATATTGTAAGAATAACAAGCAGAGACCCCAAGGCACCTCCAGCATCTTACATTGCGCATTCGGGTGGTATTTTTCTTGACATGAGTATTCATGATTTCGATATGGCCCGATTCATTGTAGGCAAAGAGGTTGTTCAGGTTTATGCTCAGGGCGCAGTTCGAATCGATCCCGAAATAGGTGCAGCTGGAGACTTGGATACGGCCGTTATTCAGCTTACCTTCAGTGATCAAACCATCGCTGTCATCGATAATAGTCGTCAAGCTGTCTATGGCTATGATCAAAGAATAGAGGCTTTTGGGTCTTCAGGAATGATTCGAGCCGAAAATAGGACGACAGATCGCCACGAGTTATTTACTGCGAAAGGAGTGCACAGTGCCTTACCCGAGTACTTCTTTCTTGAACGCTATGCCGAAGCCTACAAGACCGAATTGAAATCGTTTGTCAAGCATTTAAAGCAAGGCACTGCTATAAGCCCTAATGCCTATGACGGATTGGCGTCTTTAAAAATTGGCCTCGCGGCAAAACGTTCAATTGAAGAACAACGTCCGGTCCATTTAGATGAATTTAATTCCTAATTAAACCGCCTATGAAAACGATACAACTCACCACCGCACAGGCCATTGTTCGTTATCTCGGAGCTCAGTACAGTGAACGCGACCAAAAAAGTCAACACTTATTTGCAGGATGCTTTGGCATTCTTGGCCACGGCAATATTGCTGGAATGGGCCAGGCATTAGACCAAGAAAAGACGCTCAACTATTACCAGAGTCGCAATGAACAGTCCATGGTTCATGCAGCAGCAGCCTATGCGAAGGTTAGTAATCGTTTGAGCACCATGGCCTGTACTTCATCTATCGGACCTGGTGCAACCAACATGATCACGGCTGCCGCAGCAGCAACTATTAATCGATTACCTGTTTTACTATTACCTGGAGATTTATTCGCAAAACGACAGGTTGCACCCGTACTGCAGCAACTAGAATCACCGTATTCACAAGACATTTCGGTTAATGACTGTTTTAAGCCCATCTCAGCATATTGGGACCGGATTAATCGTCCTGAACAATTACTAACGGCAATGCCTGAAGCAATGCGAGTGCTCACCTGCCCAATTCAAACTGGCGCCGTCACCTTATCCTTACCTCAAGACGTGCAAATAGAGGCTTTCGAATTTCCTCTATCGTTCTTTGAAGAAACACGATGGACCATTTCTCGATCCAGGCCTGATAAATCGCTTTTGGCAAAAGCCATAGCGGCCATAAAGCAGTCTGAGAAACCGCTCCTCATTCTTGGGGGTGGGGCCCATTATAGCGAGGCACTTGAAGTTATCAGGGAGCTGGTGGATCGAACCGGAATTCCGGTTGCTGAGACCTTTGCAGGTAAAGGAGGGCTTCCTTATAACCACGAGAGTAATTTAGGGGCTCTGGGCGTGACCGGGACACCCGGAGCAAATTTAATTGCACAAGAGGCCGATCTCATCATAGGCGTTGGAACACGGTACTCTGATTTTACTACGTCCTCTAAATCCTTATTTCAAAACGAAAAGGTTCGCTTCATAAACATCAACGTTGCATCCTTTGACGCCGCCAAGCATCATGGATTAATGCTAACCGGAGATGCCAAAGTAACGGTAGAAGAACTTCTCGCAGGCCTATCAGATTTCAAGGTGTCACCTACTTATAATACCAAGGTGAAATCGCTTTGCAAATCATGGGATGAAAAGGTTTCAGAAGTCTATAACTACAGACACCATCCTCAAATGAGTCAGGGTGAAATCATCGGAGCCGTAAATGATTTAGCATCAAACGACGCCATAATGGTGGCAGCCGCCGGAAGTTTGCCTGGAGATCTGCACAAATTATGGAGAACCAAAAACTCTAAAGGCTTTCATCTAGAATACGGCTATTCCTGTATGGGCTATGAAATCGCCGGTGGACTGGGCGCTAAAATGGCATACCCAGAAAGAGAGGTGTTCGTGATGGTCGGAGACGCGAGTTACCTCATGCTTGCCCAAGAGATCGTAACCTCTGTGCAAGAAGCACTTAAACTGATCATCATTCTTATAGACAACAACGGATACAAGAGTATTGGATCTCTTTCACGCAGTATTGGTAGCAATGGCTTTGGAACTCGTTTCTTATTCAGAGACTCGAAATCAGGACAAGTCGAGGGCGATCTGACCTCAGAAGCTTCATATTTGCCCGTGAATTTGGCAGAAAACGCACGAAGTCTAGGAGCCCATGTGATTGAATGCACCGATTACGACTCCTTAACTGAAGGTATAAAAGAAGCACAAGCCCATCCCAAAACAACGGTCATTTACACTACTTGCGACCGCTATCACAGTGTCAAAGGATATGGCTGGTGGGACGTGCCTATTGCTCAGGTGAGCACCTCGAAAGAGGTAAATGAAGCGAGAGAGGCCAATAAACCTCAACAAGCCAATCAACGTTTTTATTACTAATTTAAAAGGATGCAAACCGCCCTCACCTTTATAGCTTTTACCGCATTTGTGGCCCTCTTTTCTTGGTACCGATTAAGAAAAGAATCTTTAAGCTCTCAAGAAGGTTATTTTTTAGGGGGGAGGAGTCTAAGCGGTTTAGTAATCGCGGGTTCAATGATTCTGACGAACATTTCGACAGAGCACCTGATTGGAATGAACGGATCATCGTACCGAAATGGGTTTGTCATTATTGGATGGGAAGTGACCTCGGCTATTGCCCTGGTGGTGGCTGCACTATTCTTCGTTCCGAAGTACCTAAAAATGGGACTAACCACCATTCCCGAGTTTTTAGAATACCGCTTTGATGCCACCACACGTACCTTGGTTGCGGCGTTTCTTATGATCTCGTTTGTAGTTACACTTTTACCTATTGTTCTATACACCGGAGCTATCAATTTAGAGAGCATCTTCTCTGTTTCTGAGCGATTAGGCGTCTCACATGAAACAGGCCTGTGGATCACCGTTTTTGGGATCGGAATAATCGGCTCTGTTTATGCCATTTTTGGAGGGCTAAAGGCGGTGGCATTTTCAGATTCGATTAATGGAATAGGTTTATTGCTAGGCGGAACGGCTATTCCGCTCATTGCCCTTTATCAAATCGGAGACGGTCATATTCTAGAAGGATTATCGGCGGTGATTGATCATGCCCCCGAAAAATTTAATGTGATTGGGAGCAAAGAATCCGTATTGCCTTTCGAGGTACTTTTCACCGGATTAATGATCAATCAATTGTATTTCTGGGGAATGAATCAAACCATCATTCAAAGAGCCTTAGGAGCAAAAAATCTGAAAGAGGCACAAAAAGGATTGCTGTATACTGGGGTGCTTAAAATCCTTGTTCCGGTAATAATCATTCTTCCAGGAGTGATCGGCTTCTACTATTATGGTGACTCCCTCTTTGAAAACCAAGATTTAATTTATCCTGAGCTCATTAAAAAATTACTTCCAAGCAGCTTTGTGGGCGTCTTTGCCGCGATCATCATGGGGGCGGTTTTAAGCACCTTCAATAGCGTACTCAACAGTGCGGCTACCATTTTTAGCCTAGACATTTACAATAAATACCTTAATGCGGCTGCCAACGAGAAACAATTGGTGAGGGCAGGAAAATTAACCTCTACCCTACTTGCACTTTTTGCAATGTTGGTTGCGCCTCTCGTAGTGAATGCTCCTGAAGGCTTATATCAGCTGTTACAACAATTAAACGGAATCTTTTTCATTCCAATTGCCTCAATTATGATTGCCGGATTTTTCATGCATTCTATTACTGCAAAGGCAGCAAAAGTTGCATTAATATTCGGACTGATTTTCTATATAGCTACCACCTTCATCTTTAAGGTCGACCTTCATTTTGTGCACCTTTGGGGAATTGAATTTGTGCTCAATATAATTCTCATGTTTGCCGTATCCCATGGATCTAAAACCCCACTCACCAGGTTTCCCGAAACCAATATGCCCCTTCTTGATATACACCCATGGAGGCATACCAAGACCCTATCTTTCATTCTTTGTGCGGTCACTGTTATTATCTACATTCTTTTGGGTCAGTTCTAAAAGAATAGGGCTATCAAAACATTAGCGCGTTCCCATAGGCATGGATGATTGATAGGCTTCAAAAGGATAGCGGTCTGGAAGCACTAAGGTCCCCGTAGTAAAAATCAGCGAGGACTCGAGTCCATTTTTAAAAGTTACTTCAATCAAAGAAGCCGTATATCCCTCAGCACTTTCTGACGCCTCAATAGCATATATTCCGTCGTCATTTTTGGGCAATAGGGTCTTTTGCCAATTTTGTCCGACCTCCCAAATTCTAAAATCTCTTGCGTTTGGATTGTTAATAGACCACAGGGCGATTTCATAGTCGGATTCTGCGTCTTTGATTAGAACTTCAAAACGATCAGAGTTAATGCTCCACTCCCATTGCGGAATGGACTGCTCATGAGCTAAGGCATCAAAAAAAGAAAAGACATTTGAGGTATTGTAAGAACCGGCAAGCCCGTGATTGCCATTGGGCACGTATTGCAATTGCTTGTATCCCGGTAATTCATGGAAATAGAACTTCCATGAATCGGTAACAAAAAATTCATCGATCGTTCCATTAATAATCAATTTAGGCATCTCAAAACGCTCTTTAAACTCAAAAGGCTCTATAAATTCAAGTAGCCTGTCAAATTCCTTTGAACCGATCCATTCCATGATTCCATAATTGACATAATCCTGGACGGCAGGTGACCAGTTTCCATAAACTCGGTAGTGATGCTCAAATGACTCCTCGAGATTAAGCAGATCAATTACTAGTGGGGCCATCCCCATGACCCGATCATCAACTGCTGCAGTGGTCCAAGTCGTCCATCCTCTTTTCGAAGCCCCCGAAATAAAGAACTCTTGCACCGGCAAACTGCTCTTTGAAGTTACCGCTTGAACGACATCCATGGCCCTTGAAACCGCTCTTGTCATTGGAAATCGAGCCAACCATTCGGCCTGATCATCAGTCGCACCACGGGTTAAAAACTGCTTCCATCCGTAGGCGATTAAATCATCTTCATAGCGGTCAATGGTATCGCTAGTTCCAAAATGCACCGGTTGAAAAGGAACATTACTCACGTGAGCAATTACAGCTCTGGTTGATATGGCTTTTTCTACATTGAGGGTATCAAGCTGCCAAACCTCATCTGCTGAACTGCCCCCACCAATAAACAACAAAGCCTTATCGGTATCTATTTCATTCGGAACAGCAATGTCTACCCAATGCCACCATTCTGAAGGGGTCGTTTGTTCTTCAGCCATCCATTCTCCTGAAATCATTTTTGCCCTGTAAACTTTAGCTTCCATGTAATCGAGAGAATCCACGACAGAAAAACTGTAACCCGTGTTGTTTTTGACATAGGCCTGTAGTTGATCAATTGGCTGCAGCGTAACAGCTTGTTCGGCAGAAGTACTGCAAGAATAGAGACCGATCAGTATAAGCGTGAACGCCAGGTAGAATTTCTTCATCTATCATTTGATTTTGGTGTAAATTACTTATTTTAAAAGACTTACAAATACATCTCAATGGCATTTGCTCGGTATACTTTCATCGTCATAGTCTTTTTGCTTTGTTCGTGTAATCGAACTTCAGAAGGTAAACTAGAGCTGCATTATGTTATTCAATCTATCGATACGGTTCAAGAAAGAATGAATGTCACCTTCGAGTTGATCAACTATTCTTCTACAGCTTTCGAAGACGCTTCATGGGAGCTTCATTGGAACCAGATGAAAGGCAGAATTGTTGCTTCGAGTCTGCCCGATGGCATTCAATACACGCATATTAACGGAGACAATTACATGAAGCTGCAATTCGACAGTCGCTGGGCTTTAAGACCAAAAGACACTTTAATCTTTGAATTGCAGCAGCAAGGAGTTATGGATCGATTAGCTATGGGTCCTATTGGTGTGTTTATTGCTCAAAACGACCTAATACGCGATGTTGAAACTACCATCATTTGGCAGAAGGCGAGGGGGTTATCAGAATTGGAGATTCCCACCCCAGAAAATCGTTTTGAACGATTAGAAGGCATCTTTCTTCTGCCAAAGGACTCCATTCTTACCCTGGTTCCACAACCCCTTATTTTATCAATTACTGAAAACAAACGACACGCAGATACCCACTGGTCCATTGATCTTGATTCCAACTTAAACGGGTATCGCCCTCAATTGATTTCGCTTATGAACGATCTATTTGAGCAGGGCCTAGATTTTGAAACGAATAGACCGTCGAATTTTTTCATCCGCTACAATCCATCTCTCGACAGTGAGGCCTATCGCCTTGATATTACCCTAGGGTATATTACCCTTGAGAGTGCCTCATACCCAGGATTGGTCTATGGCCTTCAATCGCTGCATCAATTGATCGACAGCGCTGATCTTGAAGGTTCAACCTGGCCAATTGCACAGATCGAAGATGCCCCTCGCTTTGGTTATAGAGGATTTTTACTCGATATCGCGAGAAATTTCTACGGATTACCTAAGCTAAAGCAGATCGTAGACCTGATGAGTCGAATGAAATTGAATCACTTAGACCTGAGATTGACAGATGATGAAGGATGGCGGCTTGAGATCGACGGGCTACCTGAGTTGACCTCGGTTGCCTCAAATAGAGGATATACTACCGATGAACGAGATCGACTAATTCCAATGTATGGGTCCGGAGCCACAGGTACGCCTCAAAGTAATGGCTACCTCACCGCATTAGAGTTCGAAGAACTTCTATCCTATGCACAGGTGCGAAATGTTCAAATCATACCTCAAATCAGCTTTCCTTCACATGCACGAGCAGCTGTAAAGGCAATGGAGAGTCGCTATTATCGCTATATGCAATTAAACGAACCCGAAAAGGCAAAAGAGTTTCTTCTCAGCGACTTCAAAGATAAAAGCAACTACAGATCTGCTCAAAATTATAACGACAATATTGCTTGTATTTGCCTAGAAAGCGCGTACGCGTTTTATGAAAAAGTAATTTCTTCAGTAGAACAGAATTATAAAAATGCAGAGGTTCCACTTACTAAATTTAGCATTGGTGCCGATGAAGTTCCTTACGGGGCCTGGCAAGAATCTCCCATTTGCGCTAAGTATTTAAAAGAACAAGACCCGAGTATTTCTTCTATATCCTCACTCTATACGAGCAACCTAAAACGCCTAAAAAATCTTTTTGATGCACGGGGTATCACTATGACAGGATGGGAAGATATTTTACTTGATCACTCTGAGAAAAGCCAGGGAGAAACACAAATAGCTTCAGAAACTTTAGAGTTCGAGGTGATCCCATATGTTTGGAACACCAGTTGGGGTGAAGGCCGAGAAGACATGATTTACAAAATGGCAAATGCAGGATTCACCCCTGTGATGAGTAACTCATCGGCCTTTTACTTTGATATGACCGATGATAAAGACATCGAAAATTACGGACTAAACTGGTCTGGATATGTCGACTATTATGATACATGGGCGATTGATCCATTGAATGTATTTTCAAATCTGACATTGACCGAAAAACATGGTCTAACATCATCCTACATCGCAGAACGTGTTAAGCTTGATCCCAAAAAGCAGGCAAACTTTCTAGGCATACAAGGACAGCTTTGGACTGAAACTGCCTTTAATGAAGACATACTCGATGAACTGCTCATGCCTAACCTCATCGTATTCTCAGAAAGAGCATGGGCCTCGTCACCCGAATGGCATCAAGAAGCCGATGCAGTGTTGCAAAAAGAAAGGAGCTTGAACGAATGGAATATATTCAGTAATACATTAGGCCAGCGATTGCTACCTTTAATAAGCCACTGGTATCCTACCCTCAACTATCACTTACCCAAACCAGGAGCAAAAATTATAGAAGGCAAATGGCAGGTACGCTCCCATTTTCCAGGATTAGAAGTGCATTATAATTTTACTGATCGAGAACCAACCGTTTCAGATCCGATCTTTACAGCTGCCATTGACTCAACTAAGGCGCCACAGATTCATCTGCGCGTATTTGCCCCTAACGGTCGCGGAGGAAGATCTATTCACACCAAATCTCATTTGTCCTACTGAACCATGTCCTACCCTTATCACACCGCAGTAAATCATCTTCTTGACGCCATTGTTCAATCCAATAAAGAGTCCATAGCACAGGCCATTGATTGGTTTGCCGAAACCTTAATCACCGATCACTTGATTCATACCTTTGGCACAGGCCATTCACACATGATCGGATTAGAGCTCTTCGTTAGAGCTGGCGGATTGGCTAATGTGAACGCCATGCTCGATTCTACTGTAATGACCTCTGAAGGAGCTCGAAGGTCAGCCGAGATCGAACGGATCAGTGGTTTTTCAAAAGTGATCTGGGATCAGCATCAGATAGCTAAAGAAGATCTATTTGTAATCATCTCCAATTCTGGACGCAACGCTATGCCTATAGAAATGGCTCAATTAGCTAAAGAAAATGGAAATAAAGTGATCGCGATCACCTCGCTCACTCAATCTAAAACGTTTCCTTCTAGAATTGCGAATCAACCCAAGTTGTATGAGATTGCTGATCTCGTTTTAGATAACAATGTGCCAACCGGTGACGGATTATTGAACATAGGAGCAGACCTAACAGGCGCAGCTTCTACGATTGCAGGCTGTTTTCTGGTCAACCTGATCGCCACCGAGGCGATGAAAAAAGCACATTCACAAGGATTTCAACTGCCGATATTTTACAGTCAGAATGTAGACGGATTTAGTAATGAAGATCTATACAAACGTTTTAGTAGTCGAATCAAACACCTCTAACTATTTTATTTCTCGAACCCTCCTCTTCACAATTGGTATCTGTGAAGGTGCCATGCTTAAAGATGATATACCTATATCAAGGAATTCTTCAGTAAAATCAGTATCAGCCGCCAATTCTCCGCATATACTAACCGCTTTCCCAAGTCTTTTTGCATGGCTATTAAACTTCTCTATAATAGCAATTAATGTGGGCTTGACATCTTCAAAATAGATAGAAAGATTAACATTCGATCGATCTGCTGCCATTAAAAATTGGGCCAAATCGTTAGTTCCAAAAGAGAAGAAATCAGCCAAGTCAACAAATTTTTTAGGATTGACGGCTACGTTAGGAACCTCCACCATAATTCCAAAAGGAGGCATTTTTAACTCCTTATACCCTTTTGTTTTCAAGTCCTTGAGTTCGTATTGTATTAAACTTTTAATCTCAATGCAATCCTTCTCTGTTGCAATCATTGGACATAATATTCTTATCGAAAATTCTTTAGATATCCTTAATAAGGCTCTAATCTGAGGTTTAAGCAATAAATCATAATTTTTTAATCCCAATCGCAAAGCTCTAAGCCCCATAGCCGGGTTTTCTTCTTTAGCTACAGGCAAATAACTCAAGGGTTTATCCGAACCGAAGTCTAATAGGCGAATGGTATGAGTAACCGCTTCGTATCCTTCCAATATAGAGGCATAAACATCATAGTGGTCTTGCTCAGAGAGCAGTGTTTTTTGCTGTAAAAAGGCCAATTCAGTCCTAAACAATCCAATTCCATCTGCACCGTTCGCTTTTGCCTGCTTAACCTCCAATAAACTTCCAACATTGGCCTCAACTGAAATTGATCGGCCACTCTTTGTAACTGTTTTCTCGGTAGCCTGTAAGCGGGCTTGTTCAAAGCGCTCTTGTAACACTCCTAATTTTTCCTGTGCGTGGTGAATTTGTTTTGTATTCGGATTCACTACAAACACCCCCGCCTCAAGATCGAGCAAAGTTGGAGTTTCATTTTGAATTTCTAAGACCTGCTCACTCACTCCGATGAGCAATGGGATACTTAATGCCTGAGCGAGTATGGCGGTGTGATCTGTTAGCCCCCCTTCAACCAAAACGATACCGGCTATTGCATCGCTATTCATAGAAGACAACTGTTGAGGGGTTAACTGACGCGACACGATCACGGCTTTATCTGTCCATGTAAGTTCTTGAATCTCTTGCCCAGATAAAAGTCGTATCACAAGATCAGCAAGCATTCGAATGTCTTCTGAACGCGCACTGAGGTAGGGGTCGTTTAGAGCCATCAGGGTAGTGGCGTAGTCTTCTGTCACTCGAAAAAAACAATGAGCTGCGTTTTTCGAACTGCTCTCTATCAGATCTTTCGTTTGAATAACAAGCTCTGGGTCTTGAAGCATCTCATCATAGGCGTCGTATAATTCTAAGGCCTCTCCTTCAAGACGGCCATTCATCGTAGCCTTCCATCGACTAACATAATCGCGGGCCCCCGCTAAAGCCTTGTCGAATAGGACTTGCTCGTGTTTAAGGTCTTCGATCCCGTGATCAGGAACAACAAGCTCGGGGGGTAATGCTACCTTTCTTGCAGGAGCAATGGCTATGCCTTTAGAAACTACTTTTCCGGTATACACCTCAGTCATTACGCGCTCGCTATAAAATTGGATGAAACCAGATTTTTTAAGCGGTCCAGTGCCATATCTTCATCGCCCCCTGAAACCTCAATGCGAATCTCTTGCTTTGATTTTACTCCAAGAGTCATCAGAGAAAGCATGCTCTTACCATTAGCTTTCTTATCATTGAAATACACCGAAACCTCAGATTCAAAAGAAGCAGCTGTCTTGGCGAAGAGTGATGCCGTTCTTGCGTGAAATCCAATAGGGTCATTCAATACTAGGGTATGCTGTGTCATGACAATTGTATGAGTTGTTCAGCTTGATCCATAATGAGTGAAGGGTCTCGTACCGCCTTGTTTACGCTCACATCAAGTATAGGTTTGCCCTCAAATCGGTTTTTGCCTGAGATCGTCACCATTTTAGCAATAATGACTACCTCGGCCTCATCGATCTGCTCCGCAGTAAGCTTGGTAGGAATTTTATGTCCACCTTGTTCTTCAACAGCGATTGAATGTCCTCGTTTTTGAGCTTCTTTTGTCAAAGCCACAGCCGCCATCTTACTGTGTGCGACTCCGGCCAAACATGAAGTGACTAATGCAATTTTCATGGGTTCAAATTCATTATTCGTTTTCAGCATCTGCAGCCTCAATGGCTGCGATATCTCTATTACTAAACTGTTTTAATAGGTTCGCCGTCAAGGCAGTAACTACTGAACCCACGACCACGGCAAGAACGAATACGAGGGGTTTATTATAAAAAAACCACTGTGCGATTCCTAACACAGGTGTGCTCAATTCTAGTAAAAAGATTCCTGCAATTAGACCTGCCGTAGTTGATCCGGCAACCGTAGCGATAGTTACTCTCAACAAGTCTCCTGCCGCTAAAGGAATGACGATTTCAGTGAAGCCTCCGACTATGGCATAGATCCATGAACTCTTAGCATAATTGCGTTCGGTTTTCGTATACAACGACGGCTTCAAAAACGTAGCTAAGCACATTCCAAGTGGAGGAACGGTTACTATTGCGCCGCAAATACCAAGTGGAACATACAACTCTAAGTCCATGACCGCAGTAGCAAAGGTGCTTTGCGTTTTACTAAAGGGTCCGCCGTAATCAACCCCTCCGAGAAACCCCATTACAGCACCCATAATCGCTGATCCTTGCTCACCTAGATTGGATAATATTTGAGATAAAAACACCATAAGTGCGGCTATCGGAGGGCCTAATAGATATACCATAAATAGCACTACCACTAAAGTGCTCAACACCGGAGCCAAAAATCCCCAAGTACTTTGAAGTATTGAAGGTAACTCTACCTTCAATAGCATGTACGTCACATATCCAACTAAAATACCGCCTACTAGGGCGCCCAAATATCCGGTGTCAATCTGTTGAGCCAGAATACCGATGATAAATCCTGGAGCTATTCCAGGAGTTTCTGAAATACTATATGCGGTATAGGCCGCCATGATAGGAACAAAAAAGGTAAGTCCGATAGCACCGATATCTTTGAAGACCTTCCAAATTGAATCATCTGCAACGTTGGTTCCGCCTAAGACCGCAAGACTTCCGACCATCCCTCCGATGAGCAGTATGGGTAGCATATAAGAAACCCCTGTGCGAAAATGCACCCCGGTGTTTCTGAATATCTCTTTCGTTTCACTCCAAAAATTCATAAGCTAAGAGTTAATGATTCGTAAAAGACGCTTGAATTTCTTGTTCGGTTTGAGCTTCTTCCCAGACCTTTCTAACCTCTTCTTCTAACGCCAGTGTGGCAATTTGAGACATGAGCTCGATGTGATTGTTTTCTTCACCTTCAATCGCCTCAGGAATAGCTAAAGCGAGAATAAAACGTACCGGATCATCGTCTTGATCCCATATTAGGTCAGTAGTGCGCGCAAACGCAAAACCAGGTTCTACAACCGTACTTGAAGCCGCATGAGGAATCGCAATACCATAACCACAATAGGTCGAAAGCGTCGCCTCTCGAGCCAAAACTTCAGCAGCATAAGCTTGCGCATCGCGAATAACCCCTGATTGAGCCAAACCCTCTGCGATGGCGTGAATCGCGGCTTGTTTTGAGTCGACTTGAAGCGAAAGATTTATATAAGCTGGGGCTGGCATAGCGTTTATTTAGAGGATTGTTGGGCTTTTTGAATAGCGGCTGCACATCTCTTTAGCCCAGCTGTAATACCCTCTGGATCTTTGAAAATAGCAGATGATAAGACCACTACATCAGGTTCACATTCAATAAGGGGTGCTAGATTATCAGCTCGGATTCCGCCATCGATCGCAATCTCGCACTTTGGATTTTTCTCATCAACCAACTTTCGGGCACGCCTTAAGAGGTCGAGGCATGAGCGTCTCCATCCCCAGTTGTCTTTTCCGTCAGTCTCATCTACCCCATGTACGACAATATGTAATCGATCAATATCGTAGATCGACTCTTCTACAAATGATAAAGGAGTGTACAGACCAATGGTCAATCCAATCTTCATCTTACGTTCGCGGCACCAATTGATGATGTAAGCGAGAGGAGCTCCTATAAAATGTTCGGCAGGAATGATCAGCATATTGGTGCCTACCTGAGCCAGCTTTTCTATAAATAACAAGTCACAGGTCTCTGTATAAATATGACATTCGATTGGCTTGTCTGTATAAGGGCGGATACCTTCAATAATTTGATGCCCCCCCATCAACTGCATATTCTTCAAATCATGCATGTCAGCAGCATCAGAGTGAATGTAATCTGCTCCGGCCTCTGTGGCTTCTTTAACAATATCAGCTAGGTGTCCATAATCTACATGGGCTAATCCTGCTGCAATTTTAATGTCTCTCATTGTTGGCAGTTTAAGGTGTTGTAATACTTTGATGCATCATTTTCTTTAGGGTGCTCGATTGATCGGGCATCAACTGTTCTAGTAATGGGTGATCTTCAATCGCATCCTTTTCTTCAACTGTTAATTGGGCCCATTCTGTTGCTTTTGAAAGTTCGGTTTCTTCTAGAAATTCGAGCAATCGATTAACGAGAGCTTCTGGCTCGGGGGCCAATCCCAAATGACGCGCTAGGCCTATGAATTTATCTGGGGCAGATTGGGCCTTAAAATTTAAGAATGCAGGATACACCATAGCCAGGGTCTCTCCGTGTGCAATCCTTGGACAAATTCCTCCAATAATTTCTCCTAAAGGATGAGGTAAATCTGCTCCACCATTAGCCAAACACATTCCTGCTAAAGTATCGGCCCAAGCTAACGCTTCGCGCGCCTCACTGTCGGCCGGATTCTCCATTGCTCTCGGGACAAATTCCAAGACGCGACTTATTGCTTCAAAAGACATGTGTTCAGTAAGAGGAGAGGTTCTCTCACCTAAATAACTCTCAAAGGCATGGGTAAACGTATCAAACCCGGTGGCTGCGGTTACACGAGCAGGCACAGAATGCATAAGCTCAGGGTCGACAATTGACACAGACGGAAATAAATGTTTGTGAAATAACGTAACCTTTGAGGTATTATTAGTGTCGGTTACCACTGCTGCTTGAGTACAGTGCGATCCGGTTCCTGAGGTGGTGGTAAGCGTTACAATGGGTAAGGCTGAAGCTGGCGCATCATCTACACGAAACGGATGGTCGTATGTTGAAAGAGCCGACTCCCAATCCAAAACTTTGTCTTTTCGGTAAAGGAGCCCTATTAATTTAGCGGTATCCAATACAGATCCTCCGCCAATTCCCAAAACCACATTCGCATCAAAATCAGCGGCCTTAATAATTCCATGCTCTACCCCTTCAAGAGTAGGGTTCGGAACTACTTGGTCAAAGAATTCGGTTTGAATGCCCTGTGCATTCAACAAGGACTCTATGCTGTCGTAAAGACCAGCAAGGGTTCCTCTGCGAGGTCTAGAAACAATCAGGCATCGATCTCCAAATCCGGCAATAATCTGCGGGATTTCTTTGCTCTTTCCGTTTCCGAAAAGCACTTGCGTGGGCATGAAAAATCGATAAGCGTTCATAAATACTGTTCAAATTAAGAATTAGGTCAATAATTCAAATCGCGCCGTAAAGTGTCTTAAACTCAAAATCGGTCCTTCATAGGTAATGCGCAGCCCTTTCATTTGATCACGACGCTTATACACATCTTCTAAAGCGTTTACAACCACATCCATATGTCGATCAGTGTAAACGCGACGAGAAACAGTCAACCTTACCACCTCTAAATCTGGATAAATGATTTCTCCGGTCTTAGGGTCTTTTTTGGAGAAGGCGCATGAACCTAATTCTACACCCCTAACCCCAGCCGTGCGATAAAGCTCAACAACTAGAGCTTGTCCAGGAAATTGAGATTGAGGAATATGCGGATAGAACTGCTGTGCGTCCACATAGACTCCATGCCCTCCTGTGGGTTTAATGATGGGGATCCCTCTCTCGGCTAATTGATCTCCAAGGTAGGCCACCTGAGCTATTCGGTAAGACAGATAATCCTCTTGTATTCCTTCATACAGCCCAATAGCTAAGGCTTCAAGGTCTCTTCCACTCATACCACCGTAGGTAACAAACCCTTCATTGATGATTGCCAATTGATTTATCTGCGGAAAAAGATCCTCGTGTCGTGTACAAATAAACCCTCCAATATTCACTAATCCGTCTTTTTTAGAACTCATCACACAGCCATCTGCGTACGAAAATAATTCGCGCGTAATCTCAATCATTTCTTTGTCTTGATATCCAGGCTCACGTTGCTTTATGAAATAACAATTTTCTGCGAAGCGCGCCGCGTCAATCATAAAGGGTATGCCATTAGCCCTCGCGATCTCAGAAACCGAACGGATGTTCTCCATAGAGACTGGCTGGCCACCATTACCGTTACTGGTTACTGTTATGATGATAAGTGGAATATTTTCAGCTCCGTTTTCTTTGATGAAAGCATTGAGCTTCTCGATATCCATATTCCCCTTAAAAGGATGTTCGATCGAATTCACACGCCTTCCTTCTTCTATGATAAGATCGATTGGGATAGCTCCAGCAATTTCTGCATGACCCTTAAAGCTGTCAAAATGAAGATTCCCCAGAACGTATCCTCCTTTTTTAACGTAAAGTTGGGCCATGATAAAATCAGCCGCTCTCCCCTGGTGAGTAGGTTGAACAAACTTAAATCCTGTAATATCCTCTACAGAGCGTTGAAGGTTAAAGAAACTCTTGCTGCCGGCATACGACTCGTCTCCCATCATGACTCCTCCCCACTGATTACTACTCATTGCTGAGGTACCGCTGTCAGTAAGCATATCGACATAGACATGATCTGCATGTAGCTTAAATACATTGTAGTGTGCCTCTTTAATCCATTGCTCTCTTTGCGCTCGTGTAGTGCGCTTAATGGGTTCGACCACCTTTATTCTAAAAGGCTCGGCATTTTGAAATTGCATGATAGGTCAGGTTAGATCTATTTAAATGTAACGATTTTTATAACCCTCTCCTTATCCTTTCATTCTACCCTAAATAGAGACCAAAAAAAATCGCCCCAAATTGGGGCGATTCATCAATCTTATAAAATGTAGAGCTACTGCCGCTTCGTAGTAATAATCACTACTCCACCGGCTCCCATGAATCCGTATTGCGCGAGGTCTTGAGGGTTCTTCAAAACTCGTATTCTTGCGATTTCAAGCGGATTGATTGTTGAGGCTGCCTGAGAGAAATCTCCTACCTGTGTACCATCAATAATAAAGAGTGCCTGCTTAGGATTGTTTACACTGCTTACCCCTCGCAAGAACACTTGAGCACTCGACCCGTTACCGCGGATTTGTAAACCTGATTGCTGACGTAAGCGATCTAATAAACTTAGGTTTCCTAGATTCTGAGATTCAGTTTCTTTTGCAGCAACTGTTGTGGTTTTAGTGCTTGAACAGCTCGCCAAAAGCACCACAGCAAATAGGGCAACGAAGATTCTATGTGTTTTCATAATGAGTTCATCTACTAAATGAGGTGAAAAGGTAGGCCTTAAAAAACATATTTGAGGCTTAAACACTGTTAAAGTCTCTCTGTCTGAGTGTTAAAATGATCACGAATAGATCTTCGCTCTTTGAGACTATGAGAGACTATCTTATCTTTTCATCTATGACCACGCCAAAAACACTCAACGTCCTCGTCGTAGGATGTGGCAATATGGGGGCTTCTCATGCAATAGCCTACGAGCAGCATCCTGGATACCAAATATGCGGTCTGGTATCACGCGGCAATAGCAAAGAGCTTCTAAATACTGAGCTGCAAGGCGACTATCAATGCTTTGACGATTATGCAAAAGCCTTGGAACAGAGCGATCCTGATGTTGTTTGCATCTCAACCTACCCCGAAACCCACGAGCCTTTCACGCTTATGGCGCTTGAAAAGGGCTGCCACGTATTTCTTGAAAAACCAATCGCAACCACGGTTGAAGGGGGTAGACGTATTCTAGAGGCCGCAGAATCAGCCAATAGGAAAGTAGTCGTCGGATACATCTTAAGACACCATATCGTCTGGAAGCGGTTTATTGAAGAGGCTCAAAAAATGGGGAAGCCCTTAGTGATGCGCATGAACCTCAATCAACAGAGCCAAGGTTATATGTGGGATGTGCACCGCAGCCTCATGAACTCTTTAAGCCCGATTGTAGATTGCGGAGTTCACTATTTAGACGTTATGTGTCAAATGACACAAGCAAAGCCGATTAGTGTCTCGGCAATCGGAGCACGCTTAACTGATGACATCCCTGCAGATAATTACAATTACGGTCAGCTACAGATTCGTTTTGACGACGGATCGGTGGGCTGGTACGAGGCAGGATGGGGGCCAATGGTCAGTGAAACCGCCTTTTTTGTCAAAGACATATTCGGTCCAAAAGGAAGCGTCTCGCTCACCCAAGATCAACAGCGCTCAGACTGTGTAGACGGCCATTCTAAGGCTGACCTTATGCTCATACATCACGCCGACATCGACAGCAACAATACCTTTTTGAAGAAAGACGAGTATATTCGATTCGAGCATAGTCCAGAGCACCAAGAATTGTGTGATAACGAGCAGGCCTTTTTGTATGAAGCTATAGTAGAAGATCGTGACTTAAGCAACCATCTGAATGACGCGATTACAAGCCTTCAAATAGCCCTAGCATGCGACCAATCCGTAAAAGAAGAACGAACCATTTTGCTTTAAATATATTTTATGAAAAACCTTTTTACCCTTTGCGCATTGTCTATAGCCGCCCTGAGCATGGCGCAGCGCAGCCTTCCGTCAGACACCTTAAGCATCAAAAACGATCGTATTCGAGTCGGATCAGAGTGGCTCGATTACTCGGTTGAAGTCGGAACACAGCCCGTTTGGGACACCGACGGCAGTGAAATTGCTTACTTGCAGTACACCTACTACAAACGCTCTGGTGTCAACAGCGAAACCCGACCACTCATTATGAGCTTCAATGGCGGGCCCGGTTCTGGTTCTGTTTGGATGCATTTGGCGTATACTGGCCCTAAAGTGTTACGGGTAGACGATGAGGGGTATCCGATCCAACCTTATGGAGTCAAAGACAATCCAAACACAGTACTCACTGATGCTGACATAGTCTACATCAATCCTGTGAATACCGGATATTCAAGAACCATTCCTTTAAGCGGCAAAGAAGTCGATCGAAAAAAATTCTTCGGTATAGACGCTGACATCACCTATCTCGCCGAATGGCTCAACACCTTCGTCACGCGTCACAACAAATGGCGTGCACCGAAATACATCATCGGAGAAAGCTACGGAGGTACCCGAGTGATGGGCCTAGCTCTAACGCTCCAAGAATCGCAATGGATGTACCTCAACGGAGTCATCATGGTGAGTCCAGCTGATTATCAAGTATTGCGCGTAGGAGGTCCGGTCTCAGAGGCGCTTAACGTCCCTTATTATTCTGCAGCAGCATGGTACCACAATCAGCTTTCAAGCGAACTGCAACAACTGTCTTTAGAAAACCTACTCGAGATCACCGAAGCTTTCACGGTAGACACCTTACTGCCTGCGCTCGCTAAAGGCGGATCTCTCTCACCCGGAAACCGCGACCAAATCGCCTCAGATATGGCTCGCTATACCGGACTCAGCAAATCGGATATTCTGGCGCTCAACCTCTCGGTTCCGACCGGCTATTTCTGGAAGAACTTACTTAAAGACGAAGGCTATACTGTGGGTCGCCTAGACAGCCGTTACAAAGGGGTCGATAAGGTTGGTGTAGGAACGCGTCCTGAATACAATTCAGAACTTACCTCTTGGCTCCACAGCTTCACACCGGCAATCAATTACTACTACAATGAGGTGCTCGGCTTCAGAACTGATGTGAAATATAACATGTTTGGCCCGGTGAGACCCTGGGAAGATGACCGTGTCAATACCCGTGAAGACCTGAGGGCAGCGATGGCCGAAAACCCCTATTTACACGTATTGAATCAATCAGGCTATTTTGATGGTGCAACCACCTATTTCAATGCCAAATACACGCTGTGGCAGATTGATCCTAGTGGTAAATTCAATGACCGTCTTCAATTCAAAGGATACGAATCAGGGCATATGATGTATCTGCGTGCAGAAGACCTTAAGGCCGCCAATGAAGACCTAAAAAGCTTCATTCAACAAACCCAAACTAAAGGAAATCCCGCTAAATACTAGCGGGATTTTCCCTTTAATAACAACCTAACACCACCCAGATGCAAAGAATACCCCTTTTTTTCGTCCTATTATTCACCGGTTTTTCGATTCAACTAAGCGCACAAGTAAACGCAAAAGATTACCGTCTAGCCATCGAAAAGATCAGTGAAAAAATAGTCATTGATGGGGTTTTAGACGAGCCTGCATGGAATCGTGCGCAGGTAGCCAAAGACTTTTTCATGATCACCCCGGTAGATACAGGAAGGGCACGTCAGCATTCAGAAGCACGAGTTGCCTTCGATGATGAATACCTCTATATCTCGGTGATTTTTTACAACAATGCGGTCAAAGGACCATATGTGGTGGAGTCGTTCAAGCGTGATTTTTCATTCGGAAAAAACGACAATCTCTTGATCGCCATAGATCCGTTTGACAATCAAACTACAGGCTTCTCTTTTGGTCTCAACGCCTACGGTGCGCAATGGGACGGCACCATGTTCGAAGGAAAAGGAGTAGACCTCAATTGGGACACCAAGTGGTACTCAGAGGTGCGCTTCGATGAAGATAAATGGGTGGGTGAAATGGCTATTCCATTTAAGTCGATACGCTACGATGAAACCATCAAAGAATGGGGTATCAACTTCGGTCGTCTCGATCTAAAAGCCAGCGAAAAATCGAGCTGGGCTCCTGTTCCACGACAATTTCCGTCTGTATCCTTGGCTTTTGCAGGGCGATTGGTGTGGGACACTCCACCACCAAAACAAGGGGTGAATGCGTCTATCATTCCTTATGTCTCAAGCATCTCAGAAGGAACCCACCTGACCGAAGACGACAGTAAGGCTAAGGTCGGTGCAGACCTCAAATATACCCTTACCACGGCTTTGAATCTCGATGTCACCCTAAATCCTGATTTCTCTCAGGCCGAGGTCGATCAGCAGGTGACCAATCTCGATCGCTTCGAGCTGTTCTTTCCTGAAAGGCGCCAATTCTTTCTTGAAAACGCAGACCTTTTTTCAAATTTCGGTTACCGAACTATCCGTCCATTCTTCTCAAGGCGGATTGGGCTTAATGTTCCCATTGTGGCCGGTGCACGCCTCAGCGGAAACCTCGATGAAAACTGGCGCGTGGGGCTCATGAATATCCAAACTAAGGCCGACGAACTCCAGGGGCTAGGAGCCGAAAACTACGGAGTGGTCAGTCTTCAACGGAAGGTTCAAGAACGCTCAAACATCAACTTTTTACTCGTCAATAAAGAGGCACCAAACACAGACCCCTCGGTTTCAGAGCGCTACCATCGAAATGCTGGGGTCGAATACAATTACTTTTCTGAGAACAATCAATACAACGGAAAAATAATGGCGCTTCGTTCGATCAATCCAGATCCATCAAAAACAGGAACAGTCATTGCCTCTCACCTCGAACATCAATCTATAAGATGGATATGGCGGGTGCAACAAGAATACATTTCAAATACCTTTAGCGCAGACGTCGGCTTTGTACCGCGGACCAACTATCACAAGTACGAAGGGTCACTCGGGCATCTCGTTTATACCGCTTCAAAAACCAATCCGCTGCTTTCTCACGGACCCAGCTACACCCGTACGTATTTCTTCGATCTCGATTGGCACAAAACCGATCAGATCGACATTTTGAGCTACATCTTCAACTTTCAAGACCGCAGTCGATTTATTGTAGCCGGAGCCCGAAGTGCGATTGATCTATTGAGTGATTTCGATCCGCTTCGAAACGGCATTGGGGTGCTCAAGGCAGGTACAAATCACGAATGGACTAACCTTCGTTTATCTTACGATTCAAAACCGCAAAACCTCTTCACCTATTCACTCAATGCCATTATCGGTGGCTATTATGGGAAAGGAAAACGCAATGCCTTTATCGGCGAATTCGGATACAGAGTTCAGCCAATTTTAGAGCTGAGTTCGGTGATCAACTACAACCAATTCGACCTCCCTCAACCCTGGAAAGAGCAGTCTTTTTGGCTTGTCGGCTTAAAAGCCAACCTCACGCTTACCGACAATTTATTCTTCTCAAACCTCTTCCAATACAACGAGCAAGTTGACCTTTGGAACTTCAACTCTAGATTGCAATGGCGCTACAAACCAGCGTCTGATATTTTCTTAGTATTCAATAGCAACGAAGTGACCATCCCCACCTTCTCAAGCGGATGGAATCTCACCTTCAAGATCAACTATTGGCTCAACCTATAAGCCGTTCCTATGAAACAACTTAGCGCAATTTTTTTCGTTCTTCTCTGCACTTTTTTCTCGCAAAGGCTCCAGACACAAGAAATCGATTGGCGCTTTCAAGACCCTGAGCTCGACTTCGAGACGCGAACAGAGATTCTGGTTCAACAACTCACCTTAGAAGAAAAGGTGAGCCAACTGGTGCATGAGGCTCCAGCCATTGAGCGACTCAACATTTCTTCGTACAATTGGTGGAACGAGGCGCTTCACGGCGTAGCAAGAAGCGGATACGCCACAGTCTTTCCGCAATCCATCTCGGTAGCCGCTTCTTTCGATAAAGATCTTCTTGAGCGAATAGGCACGGTAACTTCTGACGAAGCGCGTGCCAAGCATCATGACTTTATACGAAAAGGCAAGCGCGGAATTTACACCGGACTGACCTTTTGGTCTCCGAATATCAATATCTTCAGAGATCCGCGCTGGGGACGTGGTCACGAAACCTATGGCGAAGATCCTTACCTCACTGGTAAACTCGCTTCTTCATTTATTAAAGGTCTGCAAGGAGACGATCCGAAATACCTCAAGACCATTGCCACTTCAAAGCACTTTGCCGTGCACTCGGGCCCAGAATCTTTACGTCACGGATTCGATGTAGACGTTTCTGATGTCGATCTCTATGAAACCTACCTGGAGGCGTTTCGAATGACGGTCGTTGACGCCAATGTACAGTCAATCATGAGCGCCTACAACCGCTTTAGAGGAGCTCCTGCATCGGCGAGTTCTTTTTTGTTAGACGAGATGCTCAGAGAGCGCTGGGGGTTTGAGGGCTATGTCGTCTCAGACTGCGGAGCTATAGGAGATATCTTGTACAATCACAAGATAGTAGAGAGCAAGGCAGAGGCTGCACACATCTCTCTTGAAGGCGGATGTGACCTCAACTGCGGGTCAACCTATCTCAGCCTTTTATCACTTGCAGAGCAAGGCTTATTAAATCAAAAGGCTTTAGACAAGGCAGTGTCTCGCCTTTTTTTGAGTCGTTTTAAATTGGGGATGTTCGATCCAGAAGAACAGGTTCCTTTTAGCGGTCTTTCGGCAGACATTGTAGGCGCTGAAACCCATCTCGACCTCGCTAGAGAAGCCGCGCAAAAGAGCATTGTACTCCTAAAAAACGAGAACAATCTATTACCCCTAAATAAGCACACACTCAAAAAAATAGCGGTTATTGGTCCAAATGCCGACAACTGGGAATCCTTAGTCGGAAACTACCACGGCACCCCCATTGAGCCTGTGACCTTTCTAAAAGGGTTGCAACGCAAATTGAGTCCTGCCGTAGAGGTGGCGTATGCAAAAGGATCACATTTCAGTGATGAAGTCTATGCACTTGAACCGATCCCATCTGTTTATTTTGAAACGGATGGTGGGCGCCAAGGGTTAGATGCCGAATACTACAACAACATGGATTGGGAAGGCACGCCTGTTCTAAAGCGTATAGACGATGCCATTGACTTTTGGTGGGAGCACGACCCCATTTCGAAAGAACTTTCAGATTTCTTCTCGGTCAAATGGACAGGTTATCTCATTCCACCGGCCACAGGGGAGTACGAATTAGCCACCTTCGCGAAGATGGGGATGAGCCTCAAAATTGACGGCCTAGAAATCAGCAACGGAAAAGGCATGGTCCATGAGACCACCTATGCAAGAGAAAAGATACGTCTAGAAAAAAGCAAGCGCTATCCGATTGAAGTGCGCTATTTCAGTGACGACTCCAATGCAGAATGCCGTTTACTCTGGACGCGTACCGACACCAATCTTGAATCAGACGCCGTAAAACTTGCCCGTGAATCTGACCTAAGCATAGTGGTAATAGGTCTAAGTCAGCGCTTAGAAGGTGAAGGTGGAGATCGCGAAGACATTGCGCTACCCAAAGTGCAAACTGATCTTCTCAAGGCGATACACGCCACCGGAAAACCCGTGATTGTGGTGCTGAATGCCGGATCAGCCTTAGCGGTGAATTGGGCCAAAGAGCATGTAGACGCGCTCCTAAGTGTAGGATATCCAGGAGAGCAAGGGGGTAATGCATTGGCAGACGTGCTCTTTGGTGATTACAATCCGGCTGGACGGCTACCGATCACCTATTATACTGCCTTAGAAGAACTGCCTGCCTTTGAAGATTATGCCATGAGCGATCGCACCTATAGGTATTACAAAGGTGAGCCCTTGTTTCCATTCGGATTTGGCTTGAGCTATACACAGTTCAGCTACAGCAACCTATACGCTACTTCAAGCCTTAAGGCAGGAAATAACCTTACCGTCCGCTTTTCATTGACCAATACAGGTGATCGTGCAGGAGACGAAGTAGTGCAGGTATACCTCAGCGATCTCAAGGCCAGCACCCCAAGACCGCAGCATCAGCTAGTCGCCTTTGAAAGGGTTTACCTTAGACCCAATGAAAAGCGTGAGCTAACCTTCGAAATTGACGCTCGCGCCTTTTCACTGATAAACCCACAAGGCAAAAGAGTGATCGAATCAGGTGCATTTGAGCTGCATATAGGAGGAGGCCAACCTCAATTTACCGAGAAAGATCAACAGGTACATAAACGCATTACGGTGAGAGGTCAGAGTAGCCTAGCGTTATAAACGAAAGAATAACTATCTTAAAGTATTGATAAACAGAAAGATGAAAATATTTAAAGGCCTTTTTTTGGGCAGTCTACTCAGCGGATTCTTTTTATCGAGCACGCTAGCCCAGTCTTCACAAGACAAGACCAAACTTAAATTAGGAATCATAGGGCTCGTTCACGATCATGTGCATTGGATCTTCAATAGAGACAATCATGACCTAGAGGTTGTTGGTATTGTAGAAACCAATCCAGCGGCGATAAAAAAATTCAAAGAGCGCTACCAAATAGATGATGCATTATTCTTTTCAAGCTACGAGGACCTAATGCGTGAGGCCAAGCCAGAAACTGTTTCGGCCTTCAACGAAACCGCAGAACACCTCGATGTGGCTTCGTTCTTCTTGCCAAAGAACATCCCTGTTATGGTAGAAAAGCCATTAGCTACTTCCTACGCAGACGCTCAAGAGATGGTGCGACTCTCTGAAAAACACCAGACTCCCTTACTGGTTAATTACGAGACTTCGTGGTACGAAAGCACTTACGAGACCAAAGCATTGATTGAGGATGGAGCATTGGGTAAACCCAAAAAACTCGTATTCAATACCGGGCACATGGGACCGGTAGAGATTGGGTGTTCTCCTGAATTCTTGGCTTGGCTTACCGATCCTGTGCTTAACGGAGGAGGGGCCGTCACCGATTTTGGTTGCTACGGAGCCAATATCAGCACCTGGCTACTCGAGGGCAGAACTCCTGAACGTGTCACAGCGGTGTTGAAACAAACCAAGCCCTCAATCTATCCAAAGGTTGATGACGACACTACCATCATACTCGATTACGATGATTTACAAGTGGTTATACAGGCCTCGTGGAACTGGACACATCATCGCAAAGACATGGAGGTTTACCTCGATAAAGCCTCAATCTATGCGCTTGATGCTACACGCATGCGTATTTTAGAATATGACTCAGGCAAAGAACAAACGCACGAGCCTCAATCCATTGAAACTTACCAAAAAGACCCTTTTCGCTTACTGGTCGAAATGGTTAAGCAAGGCAGAAAAGTTGATAGTCATTCACTTTACGGCACCTCAAATAATCTCACCGTGGTTAAACTTTTAGAACTCGCCAAAAGATCAGCTGACTTAGAGCGCACCGTCGAGTGGACAGAACTGTAATCAGAAGTCGAAATAGGTATCAAGAAAAGGTTCGTTGACTAGGGTGTAATGCCACCACTCTTGGGTATAGTTCTTAAAGCCAAAATGCGACATCACTTCATAAAGCAGTCTCCTATTGGATTTCTGCTCTTCAGAAAGTGAATCATAAAAGGTGGCCGATTCAGGGCCAAAAAAGTCAAAGGGTGTGCCCATATCGAGCTCCTCGCCCTTTCGAACCCCTTCAATATAGATCACGGTAAGGTCAACCGTGCTTCCTCGAGAATGACCTGAGCGTTTTGCAATATATCCCTGCTCAAACAATTGGTCTTTAGGGATTGTGGGGTAATAAGCTGCCTTCATGGTGGTGTCCGTTGCACGTTCAGCCCATTCAACGAAGAAATTCACTGCACGCTGCGGACGGTATCCGTCAAACAGCTTCAATCCCAACCCCCTAATTCTTAAAGAGTCTTCAACCTTTTTTAAAGCATAGAGAGTGCCTAGGGTCAGCACTCGTTTGGCCGGGTTGTAGCCTCGAACCACAGATCCGGTAAAATTCGCCGTACTGGCATAGCGCAGCTCAACCGTGAGATCTGGAACGATCTTATCTATTACTGCAAAGCCATCAGGGATCTGCTGGGCACGCATTGTAGCGAGCATCACCGTTAGCAGCAAGAAAAAAGAATGCTTCATAGGCTCATGTTGATTCCGATGTAGACTTGACGGGGTAATCCGAGTTCATAGTAACGCGACCCAAAGGCATTGATTCGAATGTTATCGGCATAACGCACATTCTCAATATTCTGAACACCCATCGTAGCAGCAAGACTCAGGGATGTTAAAGTCCATTTTTTCTGAAGGCTAATGTGATCGAGCCAGAAGCCCTCAACCCGGTTAAGGTTTTCGTCATCAGCATATAGGGCACCTCGTCGAACACGTTGGTAATTTAAGCGAATCGATTCAGAGGCCTGGTAGGCTAGCCGCAAGCTGCCCGATTGCCATGGTACACCAGGTAGATGTCGGTTTGCCACTTCTGGCTCACTATCCTCTGCAAGCCTGAGGTCTAAATAGGCGTACACCAGATCAAGATTAAACCTATTGAATTGCCTTTGGTAAGCAAACTCGACACCCGAGCGCTTAGTCTGGCCGGCGTTACGGTAAAAGCTACGCCCAGGATAATCCGCTAACTCATAAGGAACAATGTCGTTGATGGTCTTACCCGTAAAAAGCACCACCTCCCAATTCGAGTAAGAGGCATGCCTCTTCACTCCCAGCTCGAGCATCTCGGTCTCTTGCACCCCCAAGTCTTGATTAAACCCTGAGGTGCTATACGGAGGCGTGATCAATTCACTGAGTGCAGGTGTTTCGTAAGCTTTTGACCCGTTAACAAAGACCGATAGTTCAGGGTTGAGCTGAAATGAAAATCCCATTTGAGGACTCATCGCACTGAGATTTATGGCATCAGAATGATCGACTCCGTCAGCACTAAAGAAGTCTTCAAGTTCAAGTTTATTGCGATCAAAACGCAGTCCTCCCTGAAGCAATAGCCGATTGGTTTTAAGCTCATAAAGCAGGTACGACCCAAGACTTACAAAACCCTCATCTTGATCGAGACTAAGTGCTCCTCGTGAACCCGATAGGTTTTCATAGCGTCTTCTGTGGTCACGCTGATAAGCCCAATCGTATCCCACCATCAAATCGTGTTTCACCTTGACCTTTTTTGAAAAAGACCATCTCAGAGAAGACCCCTGGCCCGAATAAAACCGATCTAAAACAACAGCCCCACCGTCTGCAAAGGGTAGAAAGCCTTCAAAATTTCGTCCAGAGAAAAACCCATAAGTGGTCAACTCATGGGCAGCGCTGCGGTGATTCAATGAGCCTCCTACTTTGTAATGACGAATAGATTCTCCCGCACCAAAAGCAACATTCTGACTTCTGGCTTGAAAAGGATCTGCATTGAAGTCTTCAAGATTAATGGCTCCTGGATCGTCAGCCATTGGGCTATCGGTATAATTCGCTTGAATTACCCATTTCGAAGCCTTTGAAAAGCGCCTCACGTATTTCAGGTTTGCTAGTGAAGTCTGGGTGCGACTGTGTACTCTATACCCTTCTATATCTTGATGTGAAAGATGAAGTAACAATCCGCCCTTATTGAGTTGAAGCGCTGAGGTATAAGTGAATTGTGTTTGCCCAAAGGCACCAATACGCGTGGTCAATCGATGCCTGTCAGCAGTCAGGTCTTCACGCGTGTCAATACTGATTACCCCTCCAGAAGCATTGCCGTACCGCAGAGAAGACGGACCTCTCAGCACCGCAATTGTTTCAATGAGATCTAGCGGAAGGTTGTCGAGCTGCCCCTGTCCATCTGGTGTGGTCTCAGGAATATTGTCGATGACTAATTTAATGCCACGTATACCGAAGGCAGCCCTAGCACCAAAACCGCGGATTGAAATACGCAAGTCTTGTGCGTAATTTGAACTGTTGAGTGCGATGAGCCCAGGCACCTGATACAGATACTCTTGAAGCGATCGCTGCGCGCCCTCATAATCTGACGAAAGAGAGCTAATGCTTAATGCCGCGGGTACCCTTTCTAATGCAATGCGTTGCCTTAAAGCTGTAACGGAGACCTCTTTAAGCTCAATCTCTGCAATAGAATCGTTGTTGCTTTGAGCATGCAATACATATGATGCAAAAAGCGCTATAAGACCAAATAAAACAATCCGTAACCGGGCTTTACACACGGTGGTAGTCGCCTTTCCAGTTTTTTATTTTAGCCTTAATCTCTTTAGCCGGAAGCTCGTGTTTTACTGCCTGGTCAATCAAATCAAGATATTCTTCATCAGAGGCAAATCTCAACGCAATGATCTGAGAGAGCCTAAGCGATGAGGGTAGCGGCTTTTGGGTAAGAAGGTAATGTCTAAAATTCTCTTCTGCTCGTATAGCACGGTCTTGTGCCTTAAGTGCAAAAGTTCTCGTAAACCACATCAAGAGAATCAAAATTGGAGCGAGAAGCACGAGCAATGAAGCGAGATAATAGTTGTCTGCTGAAGCGCTTGCCCAGTAATTTAATGCCCCTCCGAAAAAGAGGACGATAAGAATAAAGAGGGCTCCGTGAAAGCCTTTAACCATTCTGGTATGATTCTTAAAATTTTGAGCCTGTGCCATAATCTTGTAGGTTTAAATCCTTGATACCAAATTAACGCTAATTTTAATCACACCATAATCCCAACACTGATGAAGAATCGTATACTGATTACACTAATGGCTTTGCTAGGTCTTTCTGCTGTGAATGCCCAAGTAGCTTCTACTTCAAAAGAACTCGTAGAGCTAAGAACCTATGAAGTGAAGACTGGTGCCAATATAAATGTACTGGTCGATTATTTAAAGGAGGTTTTAACTCCCGCACTTAAATCTAAAGGAGCTTCAGAAGTAGCCCTTTTTAATGAATACGGAAATTCAGAGCCTCGAAAACTTTATTTGATGGTGGCTTATCCGAATAGCGAAGCCTTTATCAAGAGCCAAGAACTTCACAAAGACAGGGCCTATAACCAAGCGGCTGCCTCTTACAACGGCATCGGAATTGAGGGCACTTTATACAACCGTATAACATCTATGTTACTTCTTTCTTTCGACTCCCTGCCAAAAATGGATGCGCTCAAGCCCGACTCAACTCTTTTTGAGCTTCGCACCTACGAAAGTTACAGTGAGGATGCCAACAGAAGAAAAATCGACATGTTTAACAACGAAGAGTTAGAGCTCTTTTATGAGGTTGGGCTTCATCCTGTGTTTTTCGGAGAACAAATCATCGGAGGGCAGCGCCCTTGTTTGACCTACATGATTCAGTTTAAAGACATGGAAGAACACGATGCGAATTGGAAAAAATTCATCGACGCTCCAGCATGGAAAGAGATGTCTTCAAAAGCGATCTATGCAGACACCGCCACAAAAATTCACAAGGTGTTCTTGAACCGGGTATTTTAAATAGAAAAGCCGCTTTTGAGCGGCTTTTTTGTTTTAAAAAGAAACTAAGCCCCTTACATGGCAGCTTGAATTTTAGCCGAAGCTTTTCCGTATTCCCAGCGCACCTCAAATCCTTCAGAATTAACCTCGTATACCAAACGCTCTTCGAAGGTGCTACCTTGGCCCCCGTATACGTTGACTCGAAGTTGATCTTCTTCAGCATTGTAATTGAAAGCACCCCATTGGTCAGCCACCTTATTGAAAATAAAGGTTGACTGATACTCATTCGGGATAATAAAGAAGCTATAAGTTCCTGCAGGTAAACGCTTTCCTTCAATAAGGATATCTTTCTCCGTAGTAAATCTTGTCGCCTCATTGGCTCCAGCCCGCCAAACTTGACCAAGAGGAACAAGATCTCCCCAGATCATTCGTCCCTTAACCGCTGGTGACGAATAGTTAATCGTTATAGCACTACCCCCGGCTACTCCCTCAGCCACACGAGCGGGGCTCGCCTTTTCTTGTGCGAATGAAAAAGCTGTCATAAGAACAGCTGCTAGTGATAAAATAAAATTTCTTTTTCTCATGATAGGTGTTTTTAAGAATATGTAGTTAACCAAAACTAAGATGCACTTGTGACCTATGTTACATTGTCTGCGTTAAGATAATGGTAATTTTGTACTAAACTAAAGTATCATGCCAACCGTAAAACTGACCACTCAGAAATTCAAAGACGAGATCTTCAATTATACGCAAGAACGCGAATGGAAATACAAAGGAGACAAACCTGCCATTATTGACTTTTATGCCGATTGGTGTGGCCCATGTAAAATGGTAGCTCCGATTCTTGAAGAGTTAAGTGACGAAAATCCTGAAATCATTATCTACAAGGTAGATACTGAAGTAGAACAAGAACTCTCGGCAGTGTTTCAAATCAGAAGCATTCCTAGCATACTGTTCATCCCTAAAGACAATCGTCAGCCCATGATGCAGCCAGGAGCACTTCCGAAAAACGCGCTTCAAGAAATCATAGACAAAGAACTCGTTCAGTCTGCCTAAAGTGCAGCTGATGCCTTGATTAAAAGATCTCTAGTCGCTTTTATTCCTTCGATTTCAGAGAGGCGACTTCCTTCATATTCTACCCCAATGAATCCGTCGTATCCGTTTTCTTTGGCGATTTGAAGCATACGCGTGTAATCGATAAAAGTTTCGTTTCCGTTCTCGTCAAAATCATTTGATTTGGCACTCAATGCCATAGCTTTTGGCATCATCTCAGAAACCCCTTGGTAGATGTCATAGACCTCAGTGCAGCTTCCGTCGAATACAGATCCATAACCTTCTTCGGCAATACAGAAGTTTCCGAAATCAGGCAACGTGCCACAATTTTCAGCATCAACCCCATTGATCACCTCCATAAGTGCAGCGGCATTTGAGCTGATTCTGCCGTGATTTTCTACCAATACATTTATACCTTTTGGGGCTGCGTAAGCCGAAAGGGCCGAAAGGCTTGCAATAGAATTGGCCTTCCATAGCTCAGGATCTTTTTCTCCGTATAAGTTAAGGCGGACAGCAGAGCAGCCCATCTCAGAGGCGGCATCGATCCATAGTTTATGGTTCTCTATGGCTTCAGCTCGGGCATCGGCGTCAGAGGTAGAAAGCGCTCCCTCACCATCGATCATAATAAGTACATTGGTCAATCCGTATTCGGCTGCCAGGACATTGTTTTTTGCAACAAATTCAGCGACTGCAGCAGATTTGTCCTCTGCCGTAAACACATCGTTATAGAGTTGATTCACGTACTCCAGACCCGAAAATCCGAGTTCACTTGCCTGCTTCGCAAAATCATAGGGCGACATCTCTCCAGAGCGAATGGCCTTGTGCAACGACCATTGAGCAAGTGAAAGTTTTACCTCGCTTTGAGACTCAGCTTCTGTGGTGGTTTCAGCCGATTTTTTTGGAGCTTGATTACAGCTCAACAGTATCATTGAGGCTGCCAAAAACGCTACCCCTTTCAGATTGAATGTTCGCATAGATTAAATTTTTGGAAAAAAATTACGGAATATTTTAAAGCGCTCTAGCGAGCTCACCCAGAAAATCAATCATCGCATTGAAATCTGAAACTCAATTTAACGAAACGTCAAGCAAGGCACCACATTGATTGAGGTATTCTAACTCGGCGAGTTTCGCAGAGAACTTCGCCTGAACTCCAATAAGTTCTGCATTAAGCAAGTTGATTTGCGCCTGACGCAATTCGATAGAAGTGATTTGACCCAGTTCAAATTGATTCGTTGAGCGTTCAAAATTGTCTTTAGCCGTAATCACATTCTCTTGCTGTAGGCGGTATACCTCTATAGCGTTACGATAAGCCCCCTCAGCATTCAAAAGGTCTCTAAGCACTTCTTGTTCAATCTGCTTTTCTTGAATCTCGGTAGATTCAAGTGCGATTTTCGCATTCTTGATTCCTACTTGTTGGGCTCCCTGACCAAAAAGGTTCCAATTAAGTGTAAGCCCAGCAGACAAACCCGTTGATAGACTTGAAGCTAAGAATCCTGTAGCCGGAAAAACCCCTTCACTATACCCGTATCCAGAACTCACAGAGAGCGATGGAAATAAAGTCGAACGTTGTGCCTTAAGGTTTAAGGTGTTGATCTTCTCATTCGAACGCACCTGAAGAAGTCGAACATTTTTCGATGCGTAAGATTCGCGCTTTTCTCGCAGCACCTCATCATCTATAAAGCGAACCATGGGGTTCACACTGAAATCTGTCTCAAGCTCACGCGCCATGATGACATTCAAGTTGCGCTTTGCGTTGGTAAGCGATTGACGCTGTTGAATCAGATTAATGCTGTCTGTGTTGAGGTCAACTTTAGCATTAAGCAGCTCTAAGCGGGTTGAAGAACCAAATTCGAAGCGCTTTTCTGCTCGCTGAACTCGACGTCTAGAGTTCTCAAAGGTTTCATTTAAAATTCGAACACCTTCTTCTAGACGCGCCACCTCATAGTAGGCCGAAAAAAGCTGTAAAACTGTTTGTTCAATCGTTTGGCGAACCCCAAGTGAAGAAAGAGCGTATTGCTCCTTTAAGCGCTTGTAATTGTATAAACGCCCTAGACCGTCAAAAAGGGTAACATTCATGTTGATAGAGGCGTTGTATCTCGTGGTCTCAGCACCATCAATCACACGCGTTTGCCCGTCTTGAAATGTAGCCTCTTGGTTGTCTATGGCAATATTTGCTCCAGAGGTAGCCGAGAGGGTCGGAAGAAAGCGACTGTTCAGAAGGGAGGCATTGTTCTTCGCCTGGGCCTCATTATTTTTCGACACCAGAATTCCGAAATTATTTTCGAGTGTCGTTGCCATAGCATCGTCTGGCTGTAAAACCTCTTGAGCACTTGCGATACCCATAAAGGAGATGAAAAAAAGTAAGAGTAATCTATTCATGAGATTGTAATTCTTTAACTGCGCGTTCAACAGATTCACGCGTTGGTTTTTCTCCTGTAAGCAGCCACTTCAGTTGAACCTTAAATGAATTGCTAAACATTAAAAAGAGAGGAAGCATAATGAGCGTCAATATGGTAGCATAACCAATTCCGTAGGCAATAGCAACTGCCATTGGCTTCAGAAACTGAGCCTGTCTACTTTTCTCTAACAGCAATGG
>JALRDO010000039.1 GCA_023262185.1 Flavobacteriaceae bacterium | reverse complement strand
GAGTCAAATGAGCACGGTTCTGATGATTGATATCAGTCACAGTATGATACTCTATGGAGAGGATCGAATCACTCCTGCAAAGAAAGTGGCAATGGCTTTGGCTGAAATGATTACCACACGCTATCCCAAAGACACGCTAGACATCATCGTATTTGGAAATGATGCTTGGCCTATTAAAATTGCTGAGCTACCATACCTCAATGTTGGTCCTTATCACACCAACACAGTCGCAGGTTTAGATTTAGCGATGAAGATCCTAGCTCGAAAAAAACATGCCAACAAGCAAATCTTTATGATTACTGATGGCAAGCCAAGTTGTTTACATCTTCCTGATGGTTCTTATTATAAAAATAGTGCAGGTTTGGACCCTGAAATTGTAGCCCAATGCTACAATCGTGCACGAAATGCAGCAAAGAATAACATTCAAGTTACCACCTTCATGATCGCACAAGATCCTTACCTCATGGAGTTTGTGCGAAGTTTTACCGAAGCCAATAAGGGAAAGGCTTTTTACACAGGTCTCGATCACTTAGGTGAAATGATTTTTGAAGACTACAATGCTAATCGAAAAAGAAGGATTAAATAAAAGCTATGAAAAAGCCAATGACATTAGGTGCTTTAAAAAGTGCCGGATACGAATATCAGTCCATTAAGGATGAGTTGAGAAAGAACTTGATTTATCGGATCCAGAACGATAAGCCATTGTTTGAAGGTATTATTGGTTATGAACACTCTGTCATTCCTCAATTAAAAAGAGCGATCTTATCAAAGCACAATATTAATCTTCTAGGATTACGAGGTCAGGCAAAAACAAGAATTGCACGATTGATGACTGAATTGCTCGATGAAGAAATTCCTGTGGTGAAGGGTTCGCCTATTAATGACGATCCATTAAAGCCAATATCTAAATATGCCTTAGAACTTATTCGAGATAAAGGAGATGATACCCCCATTGAATGGCTTCATCGATCAGAACGTTTTTATGAGAAACTCGCCACACCTGATGTGAGTGTCGCCGATCTTATTGGAGACATTGACCCAATTAAGGCTGCAAACCTTAAACTTTCTTATGCAGATGAAGAGGTGATACACTACGGAATGGTTCCTAGGGCCAATCGATGCCTCTTTGTAATCAATGAATTGCCAGACTTACAAGCAAGGATTCAAGTAGGACTCTTTTCGATATTGCAAGAAGGAGAAGTTCAAATAAGAGGATTCAAATTAAAAATGCCTCTTGATGTTTCTTTTGTCTTTACAGCTAATCCAGAGGACTACACCAACAGAGGCAGTATTGTAACACCGCTAAAGGACAGGATTGGATCTCAAATACTCACTCACTATCCGAAAACGATTGAAATCGCCAAAGAAATAACACGGCAGGAGGCCAAACCTGTTATAGATGGACTTCACATTAGTGAAGCAGCTCGTGATTTAATTGAAACCATTGGCTTTGAAGCGCGAAAAAGTGAATACGTGGATGCAAAAAGTGGAGTTTCGGCTCGCCTTAGTATTAGTGCCTTTGAAAATGCGATTAGTGGTGCTGAGTTAAGAATGGTTCAGAATAACGAGCCTAAATCAAGCCTCAGAGTTCTGGATATTATGAACAGCAGTTCAGCGATCACCGGAAAAGTTGAGTTGGTCTATGAAGGCGAACAAGAGGGAGCGGATTTTGTGGCACAAGAACTGATTAAGAAGGCTGTTCTTCATCTTTTTGAACAGCATTTTCCAAAGATTGACAAATTAGAGAAAAAGGGTGTAGCTACGCCTTATGACAGACTCTACACCTGGTTTTTTGAAAATGATCCCATTGAATTGTTAGACGATGCTCCGGATGATTTTTATCAGAGTGAACTTGATCGAATCAAACCCTTAGATGAGTTGCTTAAAAATCATTATCCTGAATGCCCTAAAGAAGAGCGGTATTTCTTTAAAGAAATCATCCTTTGGGGACTAGTTGCTAAAGACAAGCTTAACAGTAGCCGTTTAGACGACAAAACGTCGTTTAACGACCTTTACAACAGTTATTTTTCTGGTCTAGAATAAGAGGTTCAGACTGATAAGACTTGAGAATTACTGTCGATTAGCTGTATTTGATCCTTCAATCGCTCAATGAGCAAGTTCATCATTCGTTTATTTAAAGAAGAGGAGTCTTCGCTATACGTCTCAAATTCTTCAACCGTAAATTGGCCTATAATCATTCCTTTTAACTTGTTCCTGAATTTTTGATCCCGCTGAATGCTATTCTCAATGTATTCTAGCTTCTTGGGAAGGTTCAACTCGTGAAAAACGTTTTTGTGTTTCTTAATATAATTCTTGAACACTGAAAGGAACAATTCATTTTGAAGTTTCAGAATAGGCCTTAACGTAGCGTTCTGAAAATATTCATCCCTGCTCATGTTATCATGAATCTTAGAGGTTGGGATTTGCGGGCGCTGCTGAAGAATTTTTTCAGAACGTGTTGACATGATTGGGTAGTATTTAAACTAAGAGATGGTATCTCTTAATCAAGATAGGATTGCAATAGATCGTTTTTTGCAGACTTTCGAAGTTTACGAATTGCCTTCTCTCTTATCTGTCTTACCCGCTCACGAGTTAAATCAAATGCACTTCCGATTTCATCTAAAGTCATCGTAGCGTTCTGACCTATTCCGTAATACAAACGCAGCACATCGGCCTCTCTTTCCGATAAGGTGTCTAAGACGCGGTGAATCTCTGTACTCAATGACTCATTGATAAGATCATGGTCGGGAAGGGGTGAAACGTCTGATGACATTACATCGTATAGGTTTGAATCTTCTCCCTGTTCAAATGGAGCGTCCATTGAAATATGTCTCCCTGAATTCTTTAATGATTGTTTTACTTCGGTCACTGTCAATCCGAGTTCCTCTGCAATTTCTTCAGCCGATGGGGGACGTTCATGGGTTTGTTCGAGATAAGAGAAGGTCTTGTTTATTTTATTGATGGATCCAATCTTGTTTAAGGGAAGGCGTACTACGCGAGACTGCTCCGCTAAGGCTTGAAGTATGCTTTGGCGAATCCACCAAACAGCATAAGAGATAAACTTAAATCCACGAGTTTCATCAAACTTCTCGGCAGCCTTCACAAGACCAATATTACCTT
>JALRDO010000038.1:1900-3299 GCA_023262185.1 Flavobacteriaceae bacterium | reverse complement strand
TATAGCCAATTCCAATACCTATAACTGCTAAAGGAAAAAGTATCATTGATTGTTTAAAGCTTTCTAGAGTTATAATTGAGAGATTTAAGTAAAAAGGAAGTTTAATTAAGTTAACGCAAGTAAAGAATATTACCCTCGTTCCAACATAAACTTCTTTTTTCATTCTTAAAGGCAATAAATAAACACTTAGTGGTGTGCCACCAGCATGCACACAAAAACTTGTAAACCCAGATATTGCAGAACAAATAGTTCCTTTGATTGAAGATTTTGGTTTAGGAACTAAATTTTTAGATTTAAATAAAAAGTAGTGACCTGCAAATAAAAAACCCATTACTCCAATAATTAGTTTTAGCAGGGGTTCAGAAAAATAAGTAAAGGTTAAAGATGCAAAAAATATACCAAGCGCAGCACTAGGCACTAAAAGTTTTAAAGTTTGTAAATCATAATTTTTTCTAAATCTATATACCGCAACCATATCTGATAAGATTAAAATTGGTAAAACAATTGCTAAAGCTTGACCAAGCGGCATAACCACAGTCATCAAAGGGATTGATATAAGAGCCATTGAGCCACTTAAACCTGATTTAGCAATACCGTATAAAATGATTGCAGGAACAACTGTTATAAAAAATAAAAAATTGATTTCCATATTAATTAAATTTTTAATTGAGATGGAACTAAAATTTTTATATTTGCTTGATCAGCTTTAAGGTTAGCTTTTGAAAATTGATTAAAGTTTGGATCAAATAATTTAAATAATGCAAAAGGATATTTGCCATCAATTATCACTCTTCCTACTACTTGGTTTTCAAAAGTAATTTCATCAGATACTTTTAAGTTCATGTCGGTTGAAATAGGCATCAATCTTCTTCTAAGCTTATTTTTTAATCTCATTCTTGCAGTATTTTCCTGACCAATATAACAACCTTTTTTAAAGTCAATTCCGTTCATTTCTTCAAGATTACATTCAAGGCCAAATAAATTATTTTGCAGATGATTTAAACCTTCTATGGGTATGCCATGATTATGTGTAAGCTTTAAATAAATTGATTTATCAATAATTTTTAAATTAAGTTTTTTTATTGTTAAATGAAGTTTTTCTAAATTTGATAAAATTCTTGCACCTAACAAATCTAACCGGCTATCTAAAAAACAAGGACTTTCTCTATAACTTATAGTTTGTGAATTTGATTTTACCTCTTTTTGAATTTCTTTAAATGTTTCTTTATTTATCGCTCCAATAACATGGGAAGAAGATAGATCCTTGATGTCAATTTTTGATCTCAGTTTATATTTTTTCAAATATTCAATGAGCTCGTCTTTAAAATTAATATCGCAATCTAGTAAATAACCTGTGCTATTTTTTAAAATAAAAAACTCAAATAAATATTTTCCTTGA
>JALRDO010000038.1:0-1891 GCA_023262185.1 Flavobacteriaceae bacterium | reverse complement strand
TTAAAATTAATATCGCAATCTAGTAAATAACCTGTGCTATTTTTTAAAATAAAAAACTCAAATAAATATTTTCCTTGAGGTGTAAAAATTCCTGAAAAAACAGAGTTAGTATCGTTTACTTTTTTAACGTCATTACTGACCATGTTTTGCAAGAAGTTTTCTGCATCCAATCCTTCAACAGCTATCAAACCACGGTCATCGAGTATTACAATCTGATTTTTTTCCATATTTGCAAGTTTGTTATGTATAATATATTTACTAAACTATGTCTGACAATTTTAACCTTATTATCAAAAATGGATCTTGTTATATTAACGGTAAATTAGAACAGACTGATATAGCTATAAATAATGGTAAAATTGAAAAGATAGGTAAACTAAGTTTAAATAGTTCAAAAGTTTTTGACGCAACAGATAAGATTGTTTTACCAGGAATAATTGATACTCAAGTTCATTTTAGAGAACCCGGCTCAACCGATAGAGAGGATCTAGAAAGTGGGAGTAGAGCAGCTGTTCTTGGGGGAGTTACTTCTGTATTTGAGATGCCAAACACTAATCCGCCAACCTCAAATTTAATTGAGTTTAATAAAAAATTAGATTTAGCAAAAAACAGAATGCACTGTAATTATGCATTTTATTTTGGGGCAACACCTGAAAATGTTGATCAACTCGCAAAATTAAAAGGTTTAGAGGGCTGTTGTGGTGTTAAATTATTTGCTGGTTCTTCAACAGGAAAACTTTTAGTTGATAAAGAAAAAGATATAGAAAAAGTCATATCAAATAGTGATCGAATAGTTTCTATTCATTCTGAAGATGAAGAGATTTTAAATTTAAGAAAAAAATTTATTAAAGAGGGCGATGTTCATTCTCATCCAGAATGGAGAAATGCTGAATGTGCAATGTCTTCAACTCGAAGAGTTGTTAAAATAGCAGAGCGATACAATAAACAAATTCATGTTCTTCATGTTACTACAAAAGAAGAAGTTGATTTCTTAGCAATGCATAAAAAAAACGTAACTTTTGAAATTACCCCTCAACACCTAACTTTATATGCTCCTGATTGTTATGATAAATTAGGCTCTTTTGCTCAAATGAATCCACCAATAAGAAAAAAAGAACACTATGATCGTTTATGGGTTGCAGTAAAAAACTCAGTAGTAGACGTTTTAGGATCAGATCATGCACCACATTCCAAAGAAGATAAGAATAAAAAATACCCTGCATCTCCCTCAGGTATGCCAGGTGTGCAAACTATTTTGCCAATTATGTTAGATCATATTAACAATGAAAAATTATCTTTAGATCAATTAGTTAAATTGATGTGTGAGAATCCTTGTAAAATTTTTGGCATAAAGAGGAAGGGGTATCTTAAAGAAGGATACGACGCAGATTTAACCATCATTGATATGAACAAAAGTGTAACAATTAAGAATGAAATGATAGCAAGTAAATGTGGATGGACGCCTTTTGATAATTATAAAGTTAAAGGTTTTCCAGTTGCAACAATCGTAAATGGTTCAATTGTAATGAAAGATGGAAAAGTTGTTGCTGAAAGCTTAGGCAAACCCTTAGAGTTTTAAAATATTATTATCAATTAAATCCTTTTTAATTTCATCTAAAATAGCTGGATCATCAATTGTTGCCGGCATTTTATAAGTTTCGTTATCAGCAATTTTTCTAACTGTTCCTCTTAAAACTTTTCCTGATCTAGTTTTAGGTAATCTTTTTACTATGATTGCAGTTTTAAAAGCAGCAACTGGTCCTACTTTATCTCTTACCATTTTTACACACTCAGAAATTATTTGATTTTTATCTGTGGTAACTCCCGCTTTGAGAGCAAGTAGACCAATTGGTATTTGTCCTTTAAGTTTGTCTGCAATTCCAATCACTGC
>JALRDO010000037.1 GCA_023262185.1 Flavobacteriaceae bacterium | reverse complement strand
ACTCCATTTATGGGGCCTATCTCAACGGGGCTTGGAGAATTGGTGCAGTATACCGTAGAGGTTGAAGAGGCGTACAAAGATGCCTACACGCTCACTGATTTACGCGCCTTGCACGACTGGGTTATTGCCCGTCAATTGGCTGGTATACCCGGAATCATTGAGGTGATTACCTGGGGAGGTAACCTAAAACAATACGAGATCGCCGTCGATCCTGTGAAGCTCAATGCCCTTAACATCTCTTTGGATGAAGTATTCGCCGCGGTCAACGAAAACAACGGTGTTGCCTCTGGAGCCTACATCGAGAAAAACGACCAGGCCTATTTCATTCGTGCAGACGGTCAGTTGGCTTCGCTCGAAGAAATTGAACAATTACCGGTGACGGTGAGAGACAGAATGCCCATCCGCATTAAAGATGTGGCTAAGGTGGGTATCGGAAGCGCTCCTCGATTTGGCGCGATTACTGCCAATGGTGAAGGAGAGAAGGTGATGGGGCAGCTCATGATGTTAAAGGGGGCCGATGAAAGCCAAGCCCTCTCGGCCATCAGCAAACGTTTTGAAGAAATAAAAGCCCAGCTTCCTGAAGGGGTGTATATCAATTCGTTTTTAGAGCGCAGTCAACTCGTAGGTAAGACCTCGTTCACCGTAGCAGAAAACCTGATACTCGGATGTCTCATTGTGATTTTCGTGGTCGTACTGCTACTCGGAAATTGGCGTTCAGGCCTTGTAGTGGCCTCGGTGATTCCGTTCTCTCTATTGTTTGCTTTGAGTATGATGAGAGTGTTTGGGGTGGATGCCAACCTCATGAGTCTTGGGGCGATCGATTTCGGAATCATCATCGATGGAGCGGTAATCATCGTCGACTTTCTCACCTTTTACATAATTAAAGAACGCGCTTCGTTTGAGCATTTAAACGGCAAAGAGCGCCAAGATAAAATCGATAGTATTGTTGCCTTTGGAACGCACAAGATGATGCACTCTGCCATATTCGGCCAGCTCATCATTCTCATCGTATTTATCCCAATCTTCTCGTTGAGCGGGGTGGAGGGTAAGATGTTTATTCCGATGGCACAGGTGTTTAGTTTTGCCTTACTCGGTGCCATGCTACTCTGTTTTACCTATGTGCCGGTGGTCTCTTCTTTGGTGTTGCGTCCGAGGGTCTCAACAAAGTCTACCTTTTCGCATCGTCTTTTTAGTCGTCTCAACCGTCGCTACCACAAAATCATCGCGGCTTCACTGCGCCAAATCAAACCCATTTTGACCTCAGCAGTAGTGTTATTAGTCATTGCAGGAATAGGATTTTCAAAACTTGGGGGTGAATTTTTACCTACACTAGACGAGGGAGATTTTGTGATTCAACCCGTGTTAAAAACAGGGACTTCTCTTGAAAAGACCATAGAAATCACCACTCGAATTGAGCAGATTTTATTAGAATTTCCTGAGGTGCAACAGGCTGTTAGCCGGATAGGGGCCGCTGAGGTGCCTACAGACCCGATGTCGATGGAAGAGAGTGATGTGATCATCACACTCAGCGATCCTTCAAGTTGGCAATCGGCTGAGACCAAAGATGAATTGGCCGAGGTCTTTAAAAAGCGAATCGAATCAGAGCTCAGTCAAATCGAAGTGGAGTTTACACAACCGATTGAAATGCGCTTCAACGAACTCATTACTGGGGTAAGAGCCGATTTGGCGATCAAGGTCTTTGGTGAAGATTTAGAGGTTATTGCGCGTAAGACACGGGAGATCGCTGACTTGATCCAAGACGTAGAAGGGGTTGCCGATATGAGTGTTGAGAAAATTGAGGGGCTGCCTCAGCTGCGCATTGCCTATAAAAGATTGCCCATGGCGCAATACGGGGTTTCGGTCGCTCAGATCAACGACCTCATTGCCACCATGTATGCCGGTAAGGCCGCCGGGCAATTGTTTGAAGGAGAGCGTACGTTTGATATTGTGGTACGTGCAGATCCATCTTTCAGAGCTTCTTTAGATCAGATTAGACAGCTCACCATCACCTCGGCACAGGGTGAACTTATTCCGCTATCGGTGGTGGCAGACATCAGTGAAGTAAAGGCTCCTGCTAAAATTCCACGCGACTCGGGCAAGCGACGCGCCTCGGTAGGGGTCAACGTTCGTAATCGCGATTTGCAATCAGTGGTCGATGATGTGCAGGCCTTAATCGCTGAAAACATCAACCTTCCGAACGGGTATTACATCTCTTACGGCGGACAATTTGAGAACCTACAATCGGCAAGCAAACGCCTGTTTATTGCAATCCCTATCGCCTTATTCTTGATTTTGCTACTGCTGTATTTTGCCTTTAAATCGCTCAAAGAAGCCCTAATGATATTTTCAGCCATCCCGTTTGCAGCGGTCGGTGGTATTGCGATGTTATACACCAGAAGCCTTCCGTTTAGTATATCGGCAGGAGTCGGATTTATTGCTCTTTTCGGAATCGCAGTGCTCAACGGAATCGTGCTGATCGAAGAATTCAACAGCCTTAAACAGCAAGGAGTTCAGAATGCCCTACGCCGTGTCATGCTCGGAACCCGTAACCGCCTCAGACCGGTGCTGCTTACGGCCTTTGCTGCAGCGCTTGGATTCTTACCCATGGCAGTCTCTAGCTCTGCCGGTGCCGAGATTCAGCGTCCATTGGCCAGCGTGGTGATTGGCGGGCTTATCTCTTCTACGGTATTAACCTTAGTGGTGCTTCCTCTCTTATACTACACTATTGAGAACTGGGGCAAGCACAACAGACTGAGTGGAATTAAAAAGGGAGTACTTCCACTGCTACTTTTGATGGTTACAAGCGGATGGGCTGCAGCACCCACCAATCCGCCACTGCGATTAGATCAATTACTCGACAGTGTCGCAGAAAATCATCCAGAACTTCGAGCTAGAACGGCTGAATTCGAAGGAGATCAGGCCCAAGAACGCTCCGCCTTTTCATTGGCCAACACTTCGGTTTATTACCAGTTTGATCAAAACAACCTGACCGAGTCTGGAGCTGCACTGAAGGTCTTCGGTATGTCTCAAGAATTTGAGGCGCCTTCGGTGTATTTGGCCCGTGCCAAGGCCTTAAAAGCCAGTACCAAATTGTCTGCTTTTGAGTTAAAAACTCTTGAAAATGCGGTCTTTCAGGCCGTTGCCAAGACCTATTATAACTATTTACATACCGTACACGAGCTACACCTCTATCAAAAACTAAGTGCTACCTATACTGAGGCAGCACGCCGCGCACAACGTCAATACGACCTGGGGCAGATCACCGTTCTCGAGAAGCTTCGCCTTCAATCAAAGGCAGATGAAGTGACTTTAGAACAGGGTCGCATAGAGGCGCTGCAGGCCCAATATATGCATGCCCTAGCATGGGCCTTAAGCACAAAAGGTGAAGTCGCTGTTGTAGACGACTTTGAAGAACTCTATCTGTTTGATGAGGCGGACGATCGCTCTGAAGTGGCGCTTCAGC
>JALRDO010000036.1:3955-4258 GCA_023262185.1 Flavobacteriaceae bacterium | reverse complement strand
CCCAATGTTGCGCTATCGCTCACTTGTACGCGAATCTCAGTCTCAAAGGCGTCGTCTTTGCGCTGCACAGCAATCGTGGTTTCTTGCCCCGTGTATTGTTCAACGATCGAAGCGGCCTCGTCGTAGAATTCAATAGGAGTGTTTCCAATACGTGTGATATGGTCTTCAGGCAGTAATCCGGCGTTGTAATTCTGAGAGGTTTCTGGGACTTCACCTACCATGAATGGGATGCGGTAATTCAAGAATCTAGCCTTGCTCTCATCGTCAATAAGAGTAGAGATAAAATCAACCGGAATAGGCTGA
>JALRDO010000036.1:0-3945 GCA_023262185.1 Flavobacteriaceae bacterium | reverse complement strand
GTCACTTCTGAACCATTGACAAGCTCCAAAAAGACCGCACTGAATCGATCTAAAGGTTGCCCATCTACGGCAAGGATTTCGTCTCCGGTTTTGATGCCAATCTTGTCTCCGATTTCTTCTTCAAGCACCCAAACCCCTCCTTTGAGTGAGTCGTTTTTGATGTATTGATCGCCATAGGCATAAGACAGTCCGATATAAATGATGACCGCAAGCAAGAAGTTTACCGTTACCCCTCCGATCATAATGATCAGACGCTGCCAGGCGGGCTTTGAGCGAAACTCCCAGGGCTTAGGCTCTTCTGCCATTTGGGCTCTGTCCATCGACTCATCGATCATTCCAGAGATTTTGACGTATCCGCCTAGCGGAAGCCAACCTATACCGTAAACGGTGTCCCCAATCTTTTTCTTAAAAAGGGCAAACTTTACATCGAAAAACAAGAAGAACTTTTCAACACGCGTATTGAACAAACGAGCAGGCAGAAAGTGCCCGAATTCGTGCAACACGATTAAGATAGAAAGGCTGACAAAAAATTGAATGATCTGTACGGTCATGACTTGTAATAAACGAGCACAAAGTTACCTAAACCCACTGAATTTGCCGGTAGCAGATCGTACCTTTGTATGGTGCGAAGATTCTTTGCGAAATATAAGCTCTTCTTTATGGTAATGACGCTTTTATCAAGCGTGATTATTGTGCTGATGTACCAAGCCCTTCAGCCCGAAAAGCGCTTACCCATCTATCAGCCTTCTATGGTGAATCCTGAGCTGGTCGATTCGACCTTAGTTTACGTTAAAAAGTATCACACCATTGCTGACTTTGAATTGGTGAATCAGAATGGAGACACCATTACTCAAGAGACCTACACAGATAAAATATATATCGCTGACTTTTTCTTTACTACCTGCCCGACCATTTGTCCGGTAATGACAGCAAATATGACCGACATTCAAGAGGTTCTTAAGAAAGATGATGAAGTGTTGCTGCTCTCTCACTCTGTCACACCAGAGATCGATTCGGTTCAACAACTCAAAAAATATGCTCTTGAAAAGGGGGTCATCGACTCAAAGTGGAATCTGGTCACCGGTAGCAAGAAGCAGATCTATGAATTGGCTCGTAAATCATATTTGGCGGTGCTCACTGACGGAGATGGTGGCCCTTACGACATGATTCATACCGAGAATTTTATTTTGGTTGATAAGGAAAGGCGAATACGCGGATTTTACGATGGTACCAACCCTGATGAAATAGCTCAACTACTTGAAGACTTGAAGGTGTTGAAATCCTATTACAGAAAATAGGTCTAACCGAAGATTTGGGTTAATTTTACATTTCTTTAATTATTCTAAATAAAAGTAGTGATCTCAATAGATCGTTTACGTATAGGGCAGAAAGGGGTAATCGTCGAAGAGTTAGATGCGCACATTCCCGTAAAACTCATGGAGATCGGATGCCTCCCTGGCAACGAAGTTGAGCTCATTCAAATTGCCCCGCTCAATGATCCGCTTTATTTTTTGGTAGACGGCTCTCGTATTGCAATCAGACGCGAAATGGCCAAATACGTAAAAATCGATCTGAAATCTTAAGATGAGCGCAGCACTGAAAGTAGCGTTAATAGGGAATCCGAATACCGGAAAATCTTCGATATTCAATGCGCTCACGGGCTTGCGTCAAAAGGTGGGTAATTACCCCGGAATCACAGTTGAGAAGAAAACAGGCTACTGCAAGCTTAGCGATGAACTAGAGGCCAAAATCATTGACCTCCCTGGGGCGTATAGCCTAAATACCACCTCGCTAGACGAAAGCGTTGCAGTAGAGCTTTTGCTCAACAAGCGCGACGAAGATTTTCCTGATGTGGTGGTGGTTATTGCTGAGGTTGAGAATCTAAAACGCAACCTCCTTTTATTTACGCAGATCAAAGATCTTGGAATTAAAACGGTCTTAGTCATTAATATGGCAGATCGCATGGGGCGTTTAGGTATTTCGCTTGATATTCAGGCGCTTGAGCGAGAGCTCGACACCAAGATAGCCTTGATTAGTACACGCAAAAATGAAGGGATTGACACGTTAAAATCGCTCCTAGCAGCCCATACGCAGCTTTCTGAATCAGAAGTCTTAGATATCAATCGAATAGATGCGAACTATTTTGAAGGACTCAAAAAGACCTTTCCGAAGATTAGCCTCTACAAGTTGTGGTTAGCGATTACGCAAGACGTCAACTTCATGCCTATTGAACGTCAGAGTATTGCCGATCAATCGAGTTTCAGCACAAAGTCTAAGGATGAATTGAAAAAAATGCAGCATCGTGAAACCGTTTTGCGTTATCAGTTTATCAACTCTGCACTTAAAAAAGCCTATCAAAAAGACTTTACAAAAGCCGAAGGGGTTCAAGGCTTTTTAGACCGACTCTTCACACACAAAATTTGGGGATACCTGATTTTCTTTGTGATTCTCTTCAGTATTTTTCAGGTCATTTTTGATTTTAGTAGCTATCCGATGGATGCCATTGACGGATTTTTCGGATGGCTCTCAGAATGGGTTAAAGGCACTATGCCTGCGGGTATTTTAACCGATCTCATTGCCGAAGGAATTATTGCCGGTATTGGTGGAGTGGTTATTTTCATTCCTCAGATCGCCTTCTTATTTCTGTTCATAGCGTTATTAGAAGAATCCGGATACATGTCTCGAGTGGTATTTCTGATGGATCGCCTTATGCGTCCATTCGGCTTGAGCGGTAAAAGCGTGATACCCCTTATGTCTGGAATGGCCTGTGCGATTCCGGCGGTAATGGCGACCCGAATCATCGAGAACTGGAAAGAGCGTTTAATTACCATTTTGGTGGTGCCTTTCACGACCTGTTCAGCGCGTCTACCCGTCTACTTGATAATCATCGCCTTGGTGATTCCTGAGGGCAGAATTTTTGGTTTAGGATATCAAGCCCTTGTACTCACTGGTCTTTACTTTTTAGGCTTTATATCTGCCCTTCTAGCGGCAGCCATACTCAGTGCAAACCTAAAATTAAACCGTAAGAATTTCTTCATGGTTGAAATGCCAACCTTCAAGACACCTCAATTAAAGAACGTTGGCTTTACGGTATTTGAAAAGACTAAGAGCTTTGTGTTTGGTGCTGGTCAGATCATTTTGGCGCTCTCGATAGTGATATGGTTCTTAGGGTCTAACGGCTATTCAGACGATTTTAAAAACGCTAAAGAGATATTGATGGCTCAAATTGAAAGTACATCTGAACCTGTATCAGAACTTGAAATAGAACATAAAATTTCGAGTTACAAACTAGAGCATTCGTACATCGGTCAACTCGGTAAATTTATTGAACCAGCCGTGCAGCCCTTAGGTTATGATTGGAAGATTGGAATTGCCTTAATCACCTCGTTCGCTGCTCGAGAGGTTTTTGTTGGAACTCTTGCGACCATATACAGTGTTGAGGATTCAGAGGAGTCTACCATTGTGGGGCGTATGGCTTTGGAGCGTGATGCAGTGGGTCGACCGATTTTCAATCTTGCTACAGGGGTGTCCATTTTGATTTTCTACGCCTTTGCCATGCAATGTATGAGTACCTTAGCTATAGTGCGTAAAGAGACGAATTCGTGGAAATGGCCTATGATTCAATTGGGTTTCATGACCGTACTAGCCTACACAGCGTCTTTAATCACTTATCAATTGTTAGTGTAATGAATGTTCAGACGGTCATCACTTACCTTATTCTCGGAGCGGCGGTGGTTTACTTGCTAAGGCGTTGGGGGGTTTGGCCTAAATCTAAGCCTTCAAACGACTGCGGATGCGGCAATTCTTCATGCCATTAGAAAGCCTTTAAAACCACTTCTATTTTAGATTCTTCAGGAAAGCTAAACGAAGCTTTGTTAAACGAAGGAGGCCCGAAAATACTAAGCTTGGCCTTTGAAAAACCAAAGGGTTCTTGAGGTATACCCA
>JALRDO010000035.1 GCA_023262185.1 Flavobacteriaceae bacterium | reverse complement strand
GTGGTGGATGAATCCGAACAATTGGTGGGGATCATCTTGCTCGATGACATACGCCCGTTTTTATTTGATCAATCCGTATACGACCAAACCAAGGTGAGGGGTTATATGACGCGACCTCCAGATACCATCAATTACGAAAAAGACAGTATGCAAAGGGTAATGCAGCGCTTTCAAGATTCTGGCGCGTGGAACCTTCCGGTTTTAAAACAAGGCAAGTATGCCGGATTTGTTTCTAAGTCAAAGTTGCTGACCGCTTACCGCAGAGAGCTTATTAATTTCTCAAATTAGAGTTTCAAAAATGACTTAGACCCTGGTTGTCAGGACACTGTATTTGATATATTTAGTAAAAAAAAGATTATCTTTCCCCTGAAAAACTAGCATTAGCTATTTTATTTATCATTTATGAAAAAGTTACTTCTACTATTGGGTTTTGTAACCAGCACAATTGCCTTCGCTCAAATCACTGTTTCGGGTAAGGTAGTTGATCAAAATGGTCAACCCGTGGCAAATGCCAATATCGTTGTAGTCGGACAGTCAGAAGGGGCTGTTGCCGATTTCGATGGAAACTTCGTGTTCTCATCTACTCAGACGCCTCCATTCTCCGTTAGAGTATCGAGCATTGGATATTCGACTTCAACCGTTTCTTTCAGCGGCTCGGAATTGAAAATCATTCTTAATGAATCTTCTACAATACTTGATGAAATTGTAATATCAGCTTCGCGAACTCCAGAGAGAATTTTTGAATCTCCAGTGTCAGTTGAGCGGTTTGGTTTAGCACAAATTCAAAACGCAACTTCTGAGTCGTTTTATGGCAGTCTTCAAAATCTTAAAGGAGTAGACATCAATACCAACTCACTCACCTTCCAATCTATCAATACCCGTGGATTTGCAACCTTTGCAAACACCCGTTTCTTGCAGTTGGTAGACGGAATGGACAATACTGCTCCCGGACTCAACTTCGTTCTTGGTAACCTTGTGGGGATGTCAGAACTTGACGTTCAGAGCGTAGAGATTTTGCCAGGTGCTTCATCGGCATTATATGGAGCAGGCGCCTTCAACGGTATACTTTTCATGACGTCGAAAGATCCATTTGATAGTGAAGGAATCAGCGTTTATGGTAAAACTGGCTATACAGTTCAAGACGCTGCCGGCTCTAATCAATATTCGGATTATGGGGTCAGAGTTGCCAAACGCTTCTCAGATAAATTGGCTGTAAAGGCTAATTTTACTTTTATGAAAGGGGAGGATTGGCATGCCAACGATCGTTCCGATGTAAGTGCAGATGCCCTTGGATATAGTTGGGCCTCTCCATATAATACGCCAGGATATGATGGGCTAAATGTTTATGGAGATGAGGTGGCCACCACTCTAAATTTTGACTATTATGCTGGTACTCCAGCAGGAACATTTGGATCTCGCAGAATTTCAAGAACAGGTTATGATGAAGCTGACCTTGCAGATTATGGTGCTCACAGTGTGAAACGTGATTTGGCGGTGCACTACCGTCCTTTTGGAGATGACTTAGAAGTGATTTACAACTATCGAAGAGGTACAGGTACTACTATCTATCAAGGAGCGAATCGTTACGCGGTTTCAGGTTTTGCGATGACTCAACAAAAATTAGAGATCAAAAACGATAATTTCTTTATTCGTGGATATATTACTGCAGAAGATTCTGGTGATGCGTACGATACACGTTTCGCGGCTATTAATATTAACAGACAGTGGTCTCCAGATCAGAAATGGTTTGAAGATTACGTCAGAGGTTATTTATTGTCACGTCAGCTAGGAAAAAACGATGTTGATGCTCACCAAACGGCTAGAACAGTAGCAGATTATCCTGCAAATTTTGCTGGTTCCTTAGGTATTGCTTCTGCTACTGGTTTCCCTCATATAAATCGATATGAACCTGGCACGGCCGAATTTAATAATGCATTTGCCAAAGTAAGACAGGATGGTGATTTTAGAACTGGCGCTAGGTTTATTGATAATACAAAGTTCAGACATTTAAATGGCAATTATAATTTTGCACATTTAATTAATAATTGGGCTGATTTTCAGGTAGGGGGGTCATATCGTCAATATGAACTTAATTCAAATGGCACAATTTTTACGGATAAAGATGGTCCAATTACTTATAGCGAGTATGGAGCCTATGCTCAAGTTCAAAAATCTTTTGATAATGATCGTGGAAAGATAACAGCATCAGGAAGATACGACAAGAATGAGTTTTTAGATGGATTTGTTTCACCAAGACTTTCTTTGGGGTATACCTTAGGCGCTAATCAAAATCATAATATTAGAATTTCAGCTCAAACTGGATTTAGAAACCCTACTACTCAAGATTTCTTTATTGGGTTAGATGTTGGTAATGCCATTCTAGTTGGTGGTGCAGCCTCTAATTTGGATCGAGATTTTAGAACATTTTCAGTGAGTGCTGTAGGGCAATCATATGGAATTCCCTCTACAGTTACAGTTGGGGGTAGGTCTGCTTATGATAATTCCTTCAGTCTAAGTTCAGTTTTAGCAGGGAAGCCGGTTAAGAAAGACACAGATTTAGTTGGAGCTGAGCAGATAGATGCAATAGAGTTTGGTTATCGAGCTATCATTGGCCCAGTTGCTATTGATTTAAGTACTTATTTTAATTCTTACACAAACTTTAATGCTGCAGAAACTAAAGTTGTTCCTTTATATGGAAAAGCAGGAGATAAAACACTTTCATTATTAGCACTTCAAAACGGGGATTATAAAATTTATCAGGCATATTCAAATACTGACGTACCTGTAAAATCCTTTGGATTTGTAGCTGGAATAGACACTCAAATATTAGGATTTAATATAGGCGCCAGTTATACCCATACAGAAGTAGATTTTGATCGCATGATGTACCCTGATTTCGAGGTAGGATTAAATACACCTAAAGGAAGATTTAAGGCATCTATTTCAAAAGATGAATTATTTAAAAACTTTGGTTTTAATCTGAATTATAGATATTCGGGGTCATATTTATGGGAGGCCTCTTTTGCTGATGGTGAAGTCCCGGCATTTGATGTTTTTGATGCTGTATTGAAATATGATTTATCAAAATACAATAGCACAATAAAACTAGGTGGAACCAACATTGCAGGTGGAGATTATATCACAGCAATTGGTTCTGGAAGAATCGGTTCAATCTATTACGCTTCTGTGAATATCAACTTCTAACAACTCAACACGATAGCTAACGATTTAAAGCGCCCCATTTTGGGGCGCTTTTATTTTTTCATTCCTTTTTTTAGTCTTATCAATCTCCCTATATTTGCGCAATTAAATTTTAAGGGGTGAAGGCCTCAAAAACTTTATAAAATATCATGGCTTTAACGGGAAAGATTTCACAAGTAATTGGTCCGGTAATCGATGTTGAATTTGAAGTAGGATCAAAACTTCCGAACATCTACGATTCATTGACTGTAACTAAGGCAGACGGGTCTACACTCGTTCTTGAAGTACAATCACATGTTGGAGAGAGCACTGTAAGAACCATTTCGATGGACTCTACAGATGGTTTAAGCCGTGGAATCGAGGTTGCTGCTACAGGAGTCCCTATTCAAATGCCTATCGGAGAAGATGTTTACGGACGTCTGTTCAACGTTATCGGAGCACCGATTGACGGTCTTGCTGAACTTGAGAGAACAGGAGACAAGGGACTTCCTATTCACCGTGAGGCACCAGCCTTTGAGAACCTATCTACCTCAACTGAGGTACTCTTTACCGGAATTAAAGTAATCGATCTTATTGAGCCTTACGCTAAGGGGGGTAAAATTGGTCTTTTCGGTGGGGCAGGTGTAGGTAAAACAGTACTTATCCAAGAGCTCATCAACAACATTGCAAAAGGTCACGGAGGACTTTCTGTATTTGCTGGAGTAGGTGAGCGTACAAGAGAAGGAAATGACCTTCTTCGTGAGATGCTTGAATCAGGTATTATCAAGTACGGAGAAGACTTTATGGAAGAGATGGAAAAAGGAGGATGGAACCTTTCTAAGGTTGATAAGTCAGCCATGAAAGAGTCTAAGGCCACCTTCGTTTTCGGTCAGATGAACGAGCCTCCTGGAGCGAGAGCACGTGTTGCCTTATCAGGACTTACGATTGCAGAATACTTTAGAGATGGAGCAGGAGACGGCCAAGGAAAAGACGTTCTCTTCTTCGTTGACAATATTTTCCGTTTTACTCAGGCAGGTTCTGAGGTGTCAGCCCTTTTGGGTCGTATGCCTTCTGCGGTAGGGTATCAGCCGACGCTAGCCTCTGAGATGGGTGCGATGCAAGAGCGTATTACCTCTACAAAAAACGGATCGATTACTTCAGTACAGGCCGTATACGTGCCTGCGGATGACTTGACGGATCCGGCACCTGCGACAACCTTTGCTCACCTTGATGCTACAACGGTATTATCGAGAAAGATTGCTGAGCTTGGTATCTATCCTGCAGTAGATCCGCTAGATTCAACTTCGCGTATTTTGACTGCAGATATTCTTGGTGACGAGCACTATGCCTGTGCACAACGCGTTAAGGAGTTATTGCAGCGCTACAAAGAACTTCAAGATATTATCGCTATCCTAGGTATGGAAGAACTCTCTGAAGAAGATAAACTGGCCGTATCTAGAGCACGTCGTGTTCAACGTTTCTTGTCTCAACCATTCCATGTTGCCGAGCAGTTTACAGGTATCCCAGGAGTATTGGTAGACATCAAGGATACGATCAAAGGATTCAATATGATCATGGACGGTGAGTTAGATC
>JALRDO010000034.1 GCA_023262185.1 Flavobacteriaceae bacterium | reverse complement strand
GCCTCCGTCCATAGCTTGCAGTGGAAAAATATGACCTGGAACATTAAATGAATTTCTTGTTGATTCTTCATTTAGCAAGCCTTTAATTGTTAAATATCTATCTTTAGCAGAAATCCCAGTTGTGACTTGAGAATCTTTTAGATCAACAGAAGCTGTATATGGAGTCTGCATTTCATTATTAACACCTTGCATTAAAGGTAATTTAAGCCTTTTTGCAATTTTAGAAGATATTGGTGCACAAACTAAACCTCTACCATAAGTTATCATAAAATTGATATGCTCTGGAGTTAAATGAGTAGCTGAGACTACTAGATCTCCTTCATTTTCTCTTTCTTCATCATCAATTAAAATAATCATTTCACCCTGACTAAATGAATTAATAATAGATTTGATATCAGTTATCATTTTGCAATTTTTCCAAATATTTGATTATTATGTCGTATTCAACATTAACAACATCATGAATTTTCAGATATTGTAAATTAGTTTTTTTGAATGTTTCATTAATTACAGCAACAGAGAATTCATTGTTACTTGGATTAACAATGGTCAAAGATATTCCATTTAATGTTATAGAACCTTTATCAACAATATAGTTGCTATTAGGCCTAGGAATAAGAAAAATCCTATGAATCCGGTTTTTACCAGTGTGTCTATGTATGCGCTGTGAAACAAACGGAAGTCATGCCCAATTCTTTTAGCTGCCTCAGCTAAGCCAGGGGTTGGAGCATCATAATTTGTAAACACACTATTAAAATCGTAGCCGTGTCCTGTAAGTGGTAAGTGCATTGTAGCTTGTAGGCCTGCTCTCCACATGGTTAAACGAATGCCAATTGACGTGTAATGATTGTCATTTTCCATTTGTTTGAAATCAGAGAAGGTATTGTTCAATCTGTTTTGAACAATAGTTAGTTGACTGGCTAGAGTGAAAACAATAACAAGAGAACCAAAAACACCTGCAATGTATTTAAGGTTTAATGATTTCCTGTAAACGAACGCGAATGCTGCTGGGGCAATTAGCAGCGGCAGCATGGCGCCACGAGTCCCCGTGATTAAAGTTGCGTAAATACCTGCTATCCCAAGTATGAAAAACATAACTTTTTGGATACGGTTTTTTTCAATTACAGCAATGCAGAAAGTTAGCAATGTTTGGAAAGCAACGGCATTGCCCCATTTGGTTGCATTCATTACAGGGCTAAATCTTCCGCCACCGTCGTAACTTGAGATGATCAAATAAGCAAGGCTTAGACATCCACCGATTACACCGGCTTTGACCCAGGTAAAATTAATTCCTTTCGCCATCAAGGGTATGGCTATAAGAGAACCAATAATAAGTTTCGCTGGTACTTCGTATAAGCTTGACGCTCCACTACTCAGCCATACAGTAAAAATGTTCCAAGCCCCAAAGGCGAAAAGAAGTAACGCCCACAGTTGTTCATTCTTTGAAAGTGGCTTGAAACCGTGTTTATCTCTAGTAAATAGCCAAATTATTAGAGCGATTAAAGATGAAATTAAGATGGGACCGGCTGATATAGATCCTTTAAGAGTGAGGTAGGTAGTTAGATACCAAGCTGCAGAAAATCCAAGAACTTTTGATGTTGCTTTAGACAGAGTAGTGTCGGCCGTCATTTACCTAGCCCCCCCCCAAAAAAAAAAGAGTCAATTACCGTGAGGTATATAAGAGGCTAGTGTAACATTTAAACCAATATTTTCTCTTACTTAATGTTGAGTTTTCATGAGATTAGGTCCGCTTCGTTTATTGCACATTGCTAACTTTAATCAGTTCAAATATGCCGCTTGGTATATGAATCTTGATGCAAAGTTATCTCTCGGCTTTTCTCAGCTGGGGCATGCTGTTTATAACTTTTCCCAGCGTGATATAGCTAGGGCGGAGAATCCTTTCAAGAGCAAGAACTTTGGTCGTAAAGCTATGATCAAAGCTCTGTTTGAGACTGTCGATAACTTTGGTCCAGAGCTTATTGTGCTTGGTCATAGCGAAATGCTGGATCTAGAAACATTGCGTGAGCTTAGAGCTAAGCTGCCTGATACGCCATTCGTTATGTGGTACTGCGATCCTCTTTTTAGAGAGTATGAGGATGTTTACGACGTACCGCTACTTGCTGAGCGTTCTCATGTGGTTGATGTGATATTGACTACCTCTGGTGTGGATGTTCTTAAAGAGATTGTACAAGGTCGATGCATAGCAGCCCATGTTCCAAATTGGGTTCATTCAGGTTGTGAGTCTGGTAATGCGTTCGCTAATTCAAATTTAAGCAATGATCTAATTTATGCTGGCAATGACTACAACTTGTCTGGCCGAAAAGCCTTGCTAGAAACATTGGTTGATAGTTCGGAGGGTTTGAAATTTGCCTTGTATCAAGCTCTAGGTAATCCTCGTATTCACGGTCGAGCTTATTATGAACAGCTTGGTCAGTCCTTAATGGGGCTTTCTTTGTCACGAAGGTTTGATGTGCCTTGGTACACTTCTGACCGCATGCAGCAGGAGATGGGCAATGGCGTCTGTACTATTTCCCCAAGAACGCCTGGTCTAACGGATTTGTTTGCTGAAAATGAAGTTGTTTGGTTCGATCATGAGGATGAGATTTTAGATAAAGTGCGTTGGTATAAAACTAATGATCAAGAAGCCAGAGTAATTGCAGAGCGAGGTTGGAATGCCGTTCATGAAAGATGTTCTGCTGAACGTATTGCCATGTTTATGTGTGATTTAGCTTTTGAACGCCCGCTGTCAGAAGATTACGAGTGGTCTTCTCAAATAATTAATAAGTATTAAGTTCTATGTCTACTCTTAAATACCGTCCTGAAATTGATGGTTTGCGTGCAATAGCCGTTTTGTCGGTAGTCATATTTCATTTGTTTCCGTCCTATTTGCCTGGTGGGTTTGCCGGCGTAGATATCTTTTTTGTGATCAGTGGTTACTTGATCACTTCAATCATTTCGCGTGATATCAACTCAGCGACTTTCTCGTTTATTGATTTTTATGCTCGTCGTGCAAGGCGAATTTTTCCAGCTCTAATCACAGTTTTGATATCAACTCTAGTTGCTGGCTGGTTTCTACTGTTGCCAGATGAGTATGCTCAGCTTGGTTGGCACTCTCTGGGGGGGGCAACTTTTACTTCGAATTTGATCCTTTGGAGTGAAGTTGGGTATTTCGATCTTTCCGCTATTGAAAAGCCCTTGCTTCATCTCTGGAGCCTAGGCGTGGAGGAGCAGTTTTATCTCGTTTGGCCTCTTTTGTTGTGGGCAGCGTCACGTTTTAGTTTGTCACTTTTTAAAGTGGTAGTAATTATTGGAACAATTACTTTTGCGTTGTCACTGTATCAAGTTTTCTCTGCTCCTGATGCCGCGTTCTACTCGCCCCTTTCTAGGTGCTGGCAACTATCCGCAGGAGCTGCGCTCGCTCTCTGGTCTCAAGATCGTTTTCATACAGAATCGTTGACGAGCAAATCTTGGTATTCGTTTATTGGTATTGCGCTTTTGATAGTTGCGATATTTGGTTTTAATGAAGCTTTAATATGGCCCGCGCCTTTTGCGGGCATCCCCGTTTTAGGCGCTATGATCCTTCTTAGTGCATCTGGCGATGCTGTAGTGAAGTTGGTTTTATCTAATCGAGTATTTGTTTTCTTTGGGTCGATCAGTTTTGCTCTATACCTATGGCATTGGCCACTGCTTTCGCTTCATCAAATTGTAGAGAATAGCGTTCACCGAGATGCTCGATTTGCCATTTTGTTGGTATCAATACTTTTAGCTTGGCTAACAACGCGTTTCATAGAAAAGCCACTTAGATTCAAAGGACGTCTGCGAATCCGAGCAGCGTGGGTTACTTCTATTCTGGTTATAGTAGGCGTTTCTGGCTCATCCATAAAATTCAATGAGGGGTTCTCTGGTCGAGGTGATCCCGTGATGGAAACGTTGCTTCGCGATTTATCCGGTGGAGTGACCTTGCCTAGCAATAGTACTAATTGGTGCGATGGCTTAGATGTGACGTTTTGTAGCCATCAGGGTAAATCTCCTACAGCTGTCTTACTTGGAGATAGTCATGCTAGGGCCCTTTATATAGGTTTGCGTGACTTTTTGGCAGAAAAGGGTGATAGCTTAGTCATTACAGGTATAGGTGGTTGTGCACCATTCATAAAAGATCCTGAAGGCGATCCAAATTTTTGCGTAAAGGCGTTTGGGCAGGCTGTTGATAGAGTTGTTCATGACGATAATGTCGGAACGGTCTTCCTGACCTATCGAAACGATATTTATTATGAAGAAGGCGGAAAGCTCAAAGATGTGTTTTCAGCTTCTTCATTGGGAAAATTTACTACGAGCGACCTTAATGATCGGGGTCTTTCACATACTATTCAAACATTACTTGATGCTGGAAAAACTGTTGTATTCCTTTGGGATGTTCCTAACCTGGGTTTTACCGGACGTTCTTGTTTGCCACGAACTGGTAAAGGTGAAGATTGGAAACCTGAGAATTGTGTTATTTCAAGAAAAAATGCGGATAAGCAACTGAAAAATTTCTCAGAGAAATTGAATCAAACACTAGCTAAATTCCCTAATGTTAAGCAAGTACATTTATATGAAGGGCTATGTGATTCTGAAAGGTGCTTGGGTGCGACTGATGAGCATTTGCTGTACACCGATGACGATCATTTATCGATTTTTGGATCTAAATATGTCATTGGTGCACTAGCAGATAAGCTATCGGAGGTATTGGTTCGAGCATCCAATTAGAGGCTCTTTAGAGTTAAACCAAGTATTTCCAAGCCGTAATGTGGCCCGGCGCTTTGTCGTATACATGTTCTGTTTTATATCCAAGGCCTTGATAATCTTCTTCAGACCAGAATGAGATATGTTCCTCGTTAGGGTTGTTGAAGGCGATTCCTTGCTCTTCAATACCATTCGGTGAACCGAGTAAAACCATTTTGTTTGCACATGATTCAATAGCTGGTAGTAGTTCGATGTAATCATCTTTCAATAGATGTTCAGGGCCGT
>JALRDO010000033.1 GCA_023262185.1 Flavobacteriaceae bacterium | reverse complement strand
ATAACAGTAATTCGCATTAAAATGGAGATTTAATGTCTCGAAAGCTTGGTTGCTTTAAATCCTTTTCAGATAATTTTCTTTCGGCTAAAGGAATACTCCAATTGATCCCCAGATCGTCGTAAAAAATACCTTTATCAGCCTCTTTATTATAGTATAAGTCCACTTTATAAAGAACTGTGGCTTCCTTAGAAAGCACGGCATATCCATGAGCAAAACCCTTTGGAATTAATACCTGTTGTTTATCATTAGCAGAAATTCTCTTGGTAAAAACCTTACCAAAGGTTTTAGATTCGGCTCTTAAATCCACTGCAACATCCAAAATACTCCCGTTAAGAACTCTAATTAATTTGGTTTGAGCAAATGGAGGATCCTGATAATGCAATCCGCGAATCACCCCATAGGTAGAACTAACCTCATTATCCTGAATGAAATGGATTTCCTCCATTATATTGGCTTTAAAACTCTCCATAAAATACCCTCTGGAATCTTTATGAATAGTTGGCTCGAAAACGAATAATCCTTCAAATTTGGTGTTTGTACGCTTCATTGAATTAGACTTTTAAGGTAAGTCCCATAGTCATTATGCTCAAAAAAAGCAGCGCGTTTTTGTAATCCTGCTTTTGATAGGAGCCCTGCCTGAAATGCAGCTTCTTCAATACAACCAATTTTAAAACCCTGACGGTCTTCTAAAGCCCGAACATAATCTGTTGCCTGATAGAGAGAGTTTATTGTCCCTGTATCAAACCAGGCATACCCTCTGCCCAATTGCTCACATACCAATTGGTCACTTTTCATATAATAGGCATTCACATCTGTTATTTCTAGCTCTCCACGTGGTGAAGGTCGGATAGAGTTTGCTACAGAGACAATTGTATTTGGGTAAACGTATAGCCCTGTAACTGCTAAATTTGATTTCGGGTGCTTAGGTTTCTCTTCAATCGAGAGAATCTTTCCTGAAGCATCCTTTTCAATAACACCATATCGCTTTGAATCCTTTACCTCGTATGCAAATAACGTTGCTTTATCCGCAGCACGGTCAATCGCGCTTTTTAAAAGCTCAGTCAACTGACTTCCGTAAAAGATATTGTCCCCTAAGATCAATGCACATGCATCCCTTCCAATAAATTTCTCAGCTAGGATAAAGGCCTGGGCAATACCTTCGGGCTGGGGCTGTTCAATATAGGTGAATTGAGCCCCTAGTTGAGATCCACAGCCTAAAAGATTCTCAAATCCAGGTAAATGATCAGGTGTAGAAATAATCGCGATTTCAGATATCCCAGCTCTCAAAAGTACCGATAGGGGATAATAAATCATCGGCACATCATTTACGGGTAGCAACTGCTTGGACACCCCTAATGTTATCGGATACAGCCTTGTTCCCTTACCTCCCGCAAGAATGATTGCTTTCATAAGGATAAAAATACCATCTTTTTAGTGCTCACCCGTATATCGGGCTACATAATAGGTTACCGTCTCGGTAAGTCCTGCTTCTAAATCAGTGGATGGCCTCCATCCCATAGAATTCGTCAAATGACTGTGATCTATAGCATACCTGAAGTCATGACCCTTTCGATCGGTTACAAAGGATATCAGCTTTTCACTATGACCTACTGGATTTTCGAGGACTTTATCGGTGAGGAGTATAAGATCCTTAACTATAGACAGGTTAGATCGCTCAGCATCCCCACCAATACAGAAAGTTTGACCAGATTTAGCTTTATGAAAAATCAGATCAATGGCAGCCGCATGATCCTTCACGTACAGCCAGTCGCGAACGTTTGATCCGTCCCCATAGATCGGGATAGGGGTTCCCTTCACGATCGATCGAATTACGGTTGGAATAAGTTTCTCGTCGTGCTGAAAAGGCCCATAGTTATTCGAACAGTTCGAGATCACCACCGGAAGGCTATAGGTATGGTGATAAGCCCTTACAAAATGATCAGAACTGGCCTTAGAAGCCGAATAGGGCGAACGCGGATCGTATGCTGTAGTTTCAGAAAAGCTACCCGTTTCTCCTAACGCTCCAAACACCTCATCGGTTGAGATATGATAAAATAGGTGATCAGCACCACCCTTCCAATGCTTACGGGCAGCCTCTAATAGATTCAAAGTACCCATCACGTTGGTTTTGGCAAAAAGAAGTGGATCTTCTATCGAATTATCCACATGCGACTCTGCGGCCAAGTGAATGATATGAGTAAAGCCAATTCCTGTAAAAAGTTGATCGATAAGCTCTGCATCGTTCAGATCGGCCCGTATGAAGTTGAAATGGTCAAGTGATTCTAAAGCGGCAATATTTTCATACTGGGCCGCATAGGATAAACTGTCTAGGCAGTAGATTTCATAAGAGGGATAGGCTTTGCAAAAGTGATGGAGCACATGCGCCCCAATAAAGCCTGCCCCACCAGTGATCAGCAGTTTCATCTAGGCCTCGCCCTTTTTTATGGATTGGAAAATTTCATAGGCCGGTTCACGAATCAATACAAAACCTGTTGAAAGCACAGCACCCAAAAAGGTCCAAATAATTACAATTAAACTTCGATTTGGGGCAGAACGCTCAAAGGGAATTGTGACCGGTTCTATGACCGTAAATACAGGCGTGTCTTTATTGACCTGAAGTTTGGCTTGTTCCAATTGAGTAGCTAATTGCTCAACTACTGATGAGGCAATATTTAATTCCCGAACCAAACGATCTAAACGATTTTGATACAGTGAGCTTGAGATATTTAAATTCTGATCTTTAAAAACGGCTATAGAGTCTTGTAACCGCTCATAAGAGGCTTTATTCTCCTCAAATTGTCGGTTGGTAAATACCAATAGTTCACGAGCCGATTGACTTTTAAAATCAATGATTCGTTGTTGTAGAATCTGCTTAGCGCGCTCGGCAACCTGAGCGGCAATGAGTTTATTCTCATCAGAAAATTGAAGGGTTATAAATCCTTCCTTTTCGTTTAATGAAAGGATCAACTTTGTATTTAAAAGTTTAAAAAGCTCTTCTTCCTTTTGACTAACTTGATAAGATGCTTGAAAAGTATTGGATTCTTCTTCAATTGAATTTCCTCTGATTGCACCTATAATTAAACCTGGTAATCCAATGGTATATTTCTTAATCACACCAAATACAGAAACTTCAGAATTATCCAAAAGATAGCTCTTCAAATCAGTTATTTCTCCATTAAGAGTAAGGGATTCTTCTAAAAGTTCTAAGCGATAAGGAACGGAGGATGTGATTTGAGGATAGAGGGTTGGAGGTATATCTGATCCTCCACTTACTCCCCCTAAATTAATGCCAGCCAAAGAAGCAAGCCCCGATAGTCCAGAAGAGGGCTTAGACTCCCCTCCCGTTTGCGGAATAAAGGTTGATCCAGAGGTATAAGTATTTGGAGTAGCTAGAGCCACAATCACACCTAAGAGTGCTGCTCCAATAGTCCCAAATAAAATCAATCTTCTTTCGGAATAGATCTGCTTGAGTAGGGCCACTAAATCGATCGAGTCGTCTTCCATCACTTGAGGTAGTTTTTCAGGAGATTTCATAATTACAATCCAAGTTGTCTAATGAGTAAAGCTACCGTAGCAAGTGAGGAAGTGATCCCTACTATTTCGGTAATAGAACCTCTATTTTCTCGAACAATCTTTTGAGGCACTACAACGGTAACGCCTGGTTCCAACTTAGGATCAGACTTAAATATGCCAAGGATTCTTTTTCTGGACTTTACACTTCCATTTTTATATATTACATAAACTCCAGATTTTCTTGCATTTTGATTATAGCCGCCAGCGCGCGTAACCGATTCACCTATTGAAATATTCTTATTAAAAACAATCTTTGAGGTTTGTTGAACCTCTCCGATAACGGTAATGGTATTATCTAGTTTAGGCACATTAACCACATCTCCTTCTTGTAAGATGGGGTTCAGATTTAAATCAAGTCCTTTTGTTTGCATCAATTTTTCTCCATTAATACCCATTACAATTGGTTTTATGAACTCCTGAGAAAGCTCTTGATTTTCGGAAATTTCGGAGATTGCATTTTTAATTCGTTCTGCAGTTTCTGCCTCACGTGTAATACTGATTCCATTGAGGTAAGCATCCTCAATAAAACCTCCACTGTCTTGAAGTAGGTCATAAAGTCTATATCTATTAGACTTTATAGCATAAACTCCGGGGGTAAGCACCAAACCAGTTAAAGTCACTTTTTCCACATCACGTAACTCAAACCTCTTTCTCACAACGATGAGGGTATTCGCCTCTAATTGAACTGGATATTGGGTTTTTAACTCATCGGAAACTTGATAAAAATCAGTTTGAGTAAAAAACTCTTTATCATAAATTGAGGAGAAATAAACAGCAACGCTCTTCTTATCAGCCTGGTTTGAAAATCCATCTGCCAAAACTAAGGCATCGTAGAGTGTCATTCCGTTTTTAAATTCAAATGTGCCTGGTGAATTGACTTCTCCAATAACTGAAATTGTTCCACTATCAAATACATCTAAGGCTGATGGTATGTATAGTCTATCCCCTCCTTTGAGAGTTATGTTCAGATCAGAGGCAATACTAAAGTCGATTGTTCTGGCTTGATTCTCAACTTCATAACTTTTTCTAAACAAGGTAGCCTGACCTGAGAAAGCCTCCTTTGTGAGCCCTTTAGAGGCCTCTAGAAGTTCTCCAACCGTTGATACAAGCGAAAGACTGTATAGTCCTGGTAGATAAACGGCTCCTTCGATACTTACACCATTTTCAACAACCTCGTTAATGAGATTGGAGGTAATTACATCCCCATCCTCTAGGGCCAAAGAAGTAGATTCATTTAAATTGTGGGATAAGGTTTCTCTTTTATAGCCGCTAATGCGGTTGACTAGCACTCTTTCCTTGTAGGCGTTAGACATAAAGCCCCCGGATATAGCGAGCAATTCCTTCAATGTTTCTGATTCCTTTAATTCAAAAAACCCAGTAGTTTTAAACCCGCCTTGAAGTTCCACTTCTTTTTGAAGCGCAGGTACCTGAATAATGTCTTGATCCTTAAGATACAGCGTGGGTAAACTGCCATTTAAGAAAAAATCATAGAGGTCAATAGATTGCAACAGCTTTCCATTTCTGATGATCTTTATGTCGCGATAACTACCCACTTCATTGGGTCCTCCGGCTGCATAAAGGGCGTTGAGTACCGATGAAAATGCAGAAATGGTATAAGTTCCAGGGACCTGAACATTACCCGAAATATTAATAACTACCGATCGAGCCGACCGCAGACTTACCATGAGGTCTACCCTAGAGGGATCATCGATTTGAACATTAAGACCCGTATATATTTGTGAAAAAGCGTTTTTTATCCGAGCTTTTGCTTGCCCTACTGAGAGTCCAGAGAGATAAACAGGTGCAAGTCTTGGCACCTTTATGTGGCCTTCACGAGATATTTGAACCGTATACATTTCTTCGGATCCTCCAAAGAGCTGAATGCTTAGTTCGTCTCCCGGACCGAGTTGATAATCATCAGGGGTGGCAATATAAAGCTCTGGAGTTTCGGTAAGCCTAGCGCGATTAAAAAAAGAAGCACCAAATCTGGCAGCTCTGGTTTGGGCAGGAGCATCAACCGACTGTGCAGACAATCCAAAATCCGTTCCAATAGCCTCTTCATCCATAACCGCCTCTGTAGAAGCCTCACCCGTTCCACCCCAAAGGGCAGAAAGTCGAGCTAAATCTTCATAGGTGGCTCCTTGGGCACGAAGAAGATTTTCAACGGTACTAAGCGAATATCCTTGCGCCTTTGCTTGAGCAATATATTGTTGCAGTTGTGAATCAGGTGCTTGACGCGCAGCCTCTTTTGCCACTGGAGAACTTTGTGCACTAGCACTTATAATCATTAAACTAAAAAGTCCAAATAAAAGCTTTCGCATGGGTAAAATTGGTTTGAATTACAAATATGCAGGCTTTTGATGAATATTCTTTAGTGTTAACCGGTTGAATTAACTGAAAACTTCTGCATTGTTCCTATAAAAATACAGGAAACCACTGTAAGTCTATAATAACCTGTAAATTAAAAGACGGATTCATACTTAAGAAAACTATCGTTGTATTTTTGCCATAAATCTTCTAATAGTCAATGGAATTACTCGGATACCAAGAATATGTTTTAAAGTACTTTGGATGGATTCTGATTGGAGTAGCCATTGCCGCTTTTATGGTGAATCATTTTTTCTCCAAAAAAGCTCTTCTTATAGCGCATCAGCGGAATCTCTTTGCAGAACAAAATAACCGTAGCTCTCACGAGCAC
>JALRDO010000032.1 GCA_023262185.1 Flavobacteriaceae bacterium | reverse complement strand
ATCCATCGCTTATTTCATAAGCCCTAATTCACGAAGGCGTTCGTTTAGAAATTCTCCTGCCGTAATGTCTTCGTACTGCTTTGGCTGATCTTCTGAAATGCAGTGAGGCAAGACGTCTAGAGGCATATCGCGTTTAGGATGCATGAAAAACGGAATAGAATATCTAGATTCGTTTTGAGTAAGTTCTGGATTGATAACACGGTGAATAGTAGACTTTAAACGATTGTTTGTGTGTCTAGAAAGCATGTCGCCCACATTAATCATAAGTTCATTAGGAGCGGCGATCGCATCGATCCATTCTCCATCTAGGCGCTGCACCTGCAAACCTCTTCCGTGAGCCCCCATTAACAACGTAATCAAATTAATGTCTCCGTGGGCAGCAGCACGCACTGCGTTTTTAACGTTTTCATTGACCGGAGGGTAATGAATAGGGCGTAGAATAGAGTTACCACCAATAATGAATTCATCGAAGTAATGCTTAGGCAATTCTAAGTATTCCGAAAGCGCCCTAAGAAGCTCTAAAGCTGTTTTCTCTAAAGCTTCAAAAGCGAATTGTCCATAAGTATTAAACTCTGGTAGCTCTTCAACTATACAATTGGGAGGATAAATGCCATCAGGATCAAAATACTGACCAAAATGCCAAAACTCTTTCAAATCAGGTACTTTAAAACCCTTTGCCGTTTCTTTTCCAAATGATGTATAGCCGCGTTGACCCGCTAAGCCTTCTATTTCATATTGTTTTTTGATCTCCTCAGGAAGCGCAAAGAATTGCTTTATTACTCGGTAAAGATTCTCTGTGAGCTCTTGGTCTAGGTAATGTCCTGATAGTGCCACAAATCCTATGGTAGAAAAGGCATTACCGGTTTCTTCAATGAATCGCAGTTGATCTTTGCGATTGCCAGAAACGTAGTGGGTGAGATTTACTGAGGGTACTCGAGAGATGCTCATATTTTCTATTTTACATAATATAAATTATAGGACTATTTCATGTGTTGCGTATTCTACGCATTGCGCGCCTTCTTAAATATACAGCCGGGCTACGTTTCATGTTGATGAAATAGACTCCTGTCAGCAAGATTAATGCAGCCATTATACTTTGGCCACTTATGGTTTCATTTAGTACTACGGCTCCTAAAATCATAGCTACTATAGGATTGATATAGGTAGAAGTAGCTACTTTTTCTGGACTTACGGTTTTAAGTAAATAATTAAAAGATGTAAACGCTACTAGGCTCCCAAATAAAATCAAACCCAACATTGCCCATACTACCGGTGTACTCCAAAGTGTTGGAACAATCCAGTCTTCATTTTTTATAAAGCTCATAAGTACAAGACTGATTCCGCCAAATATCATTTGATATCCTGAATTCACAAGATAATTTCCTGGAAGGTCTGCTTTACCCACAAAAATACTAGCATATCCCCAGGTGATGACGCATCCTATTATCATCAGTATCCCTAGCAGGCTTGACTCATCTTGTCGAATCTGCTCTTGAGTTACCAATAAGAGCATGCCTATAATCCCAATTCCAACACCGATCCATGAGAGCTTTTTGATAGGTTTCTTTTCAATGATGCGAAGCAGCAACAAAACAATTAAGGGTTGAGAAGCGATAATGAGTGCCGCAAAACCACTGTCTACATAAGAAAGCGCCCAAACCACAACTCCATTTCCAATGGCTAAAAACAAGAAACCGGCAATCATGCTGTTTTTCAGCTGTGGCACTGAGATGCGGATATTCTTTTTGAAAGAACGCGCCAGAATTAACATGAGTAAGCCTGCAATACAAAAGCGAATTCCCGCCAACATAAAAGGAGGCAATTCTGAAACCGCCACCTTATTCAACATATACGTAGACCCCCATATCGTGTAGATAGAAAAGAATGCTAAGTACTTGATTAAGTTTGATTTAGGTTTCAAATATTAAATCTTTTAACTATATGAAATAAACAGTTTAATTAAAAATATATAATTAATTATAAATCAGATAGTTGTATTAATTTTCCATTCAATACCAATACCTCTAATTCTCCCTCCTTTTGTAAAAAGAAAGTCACGTGTCTGTAAGCATCTTCTAATAATGGTGAAGCTGATTGAACTCCTTTAAAACCAAATGCTCCCTCTTTATTCAATCTACTAAAGGCATACCCTTGACGTAAGAGTTTATTTCTATCCTCAATCGTTTTAATCTTTTTTGGGTAACGTTTAGGAACAATCAATTCATAACCTTCGGCATTCCTCACTTCGTAGGCGTAATAAGTGCTTAGATCTCCCCTGTCTTCAAGGCTAGCATCGAGTATATAACTATCTGCTGTAGCCACTTCGTTGAAATTTATCCCTAGATCCAAAACATATGGTTTTTTTTCTACCGTAACCTGAACCTTTTCGATTTTAAGATCAAATAGCTTTCTGTCGTTTTCAGGAATTTCCCAATAGGCAAATTCTGCTATTTGTTCAAATGAAGAAGTTGCAACAGCATCAAGGGCTGATCCTATAAGGACATAATTCATTTTTCTTCCCATTGATTTTTCGCGATCATCAGGAAATCCTCCGGTTTCAATTAGAATAAGTCGAGTCCCCCATAATTGAATGTTATCTCCGAATGCACGCGGTTCAAAGTCATCACTGTACCTCCCTGTATGACCGGGAATAAATTTTTCATTAATAGCGTGAAGATAACCGATCAGTTGAGCAGCATCTTGACGCTTGTCATTCATAGCTTTCTCGTAGTTATACGCTGTGGCTAAAAATGAAATACTCGCTTGCTTTGGCGTGCGCTCTACATTGTAATACCTGCTTTGATCGTGCAGATTAAATCCATAATCCGCATCAAGACTATCCCTTACACGCTTAAGGGTTTGCGCTTCAGGAGAAACAAGGCGCAACGCATCTCTATTTAGATCTATCCCTAATGCATTCTCGCGCTGAAACTCTTGGGCTCCGTCAGGATTGAGCATAGGAATGATATGAATGCGTAACGCATTTAATAGGTGTTGAACTTGGGGCGTTTCTTGTTGAGCGCCAATAAAATGCAATAGATCAAATATGGCGCGTGTCGCCGTTGATTCGTTGCCGTGCATTTGAGACCACATCAACACGTCTATATCCCCGTTTCCAAAACTCAACATAGGCAGCGGTCTTCCCTGAACAGATGTACCCACGATTCGAGATTCAAAAACTCCTGGGTATTGTGCAATAGCCTTATCAATGGCAGATAATACCTCAGTTTGTTTAATTCGTCTTTGTTGAAAACCTGCTACTTTATACGTTTCGTGATTCTCAAATAGTTCTTCTGCGAAACTTAAATCCTGTGCATAAGTACTGGCGAAGCACGCCAAAATAAACAAAAGTGGGTATCGAAATACTTTCATTATGAAATCCATTTGTCTTTATCAAAATTGGGCTTTCTTTTCTCTAAGAAAGCATCCCTGCCTTCTTTAGCCTCATCTGTCATATAGGCTAAACGCGTAGCCTCTCCGGCAAACAGCTGCTGCCCTACCATTCCATCGTCCGTCAAGTTCATGGCATACTTTAGCATTTTTATAGAAGTAGGTGATTTTTCTAAAATCTCATTGGCCCACTCCACTGCAGTCTCTTCAAGCTTTTGATGAGGTACCACCTTGTTTACCATACCCATTTCATAGGCTTCTTGGGCGGAATAGGTTTTACCCAAAAAGAATATTTCCCGAGCACGCTTCTGCCCTACCATCTTCGCTAGATAAGCAGATCCATACCCGCCGTCAAAAGAGGTAACGTCTGCATCAGTCTGTTTGAATTTTGCATGCTCAGCGCTTGCCAGTGTTAAATCACATGTCACATGTAAACTATGGCCTCCGCCTACCGCCCACCCTGGTACAACAGCAATAACTACTTTCGGCATAAAACGAATAAGTCGCTGCACCTCAAGAATGTTTAAACGATGTTTGCCGTCCTCCCCAACATAACCTCGATTGCCTCTGGATTTTTGATCTCCTCCGCTGCAAAAGGCGTATACACCATCCTTTGGGGAAGGCCCTTCACCCGTTAAGAGAACCACTCCTATAGTCGGGTCTTCTGAGACTGCATAAAAAGCATCGTACAATTCGCTAGTGGTAGATGGACGAAAGGCGTTTCTTACCTCGGGTCTGTTAAAGGCAATTCTCGCGATAGCTCCAGAACGCTTAAAGGTGATGTCTTTATAATCCTTTACCGTTTCGAATATGGTTTCCATAAGCTCACTTTATGAGGTGGAATCTATTAAGACACTATCCGCGCATAACTTTGAACAAGCTTAGTTCTAAGCTTTCGGACATAATCTTCTTCTAACCACTCTCTATAGTTTTTAGTCGTGTTCATAATACAATAGGTGTACTGTTTCACACGATTCTTAATATCCTCATCAAGCAAAATCATCAATTGACGTGCTTCTGTAATAGTGCCACTGTTTTCAAGGCACATTTGAGCGTGCTGTTCGATACTTTCTTCAAGCACCTTCTTCGGACGCTCTCCCCTAGCAAACAATTCTTTATAGCGCTCTTTTACATCAAAGGTAACAGAAGAAGACTTAGAAAACTTAGCCTTAACCTCAGCGGGAATTTCATACTCAAAATTGCGTTCAATCTCTTCATCACTCTTAATGCTCTCAAGATAAAAATCTGGAAAATGAAAGATATCATTCCAGTCAATAGGGTCACTCCATGGACCAAAGCGCAACGTATTGTTTCCTAAATCGATGATAGAAAAGGTGTCTTTGTTTTTCAAAACCCTTGAGCCGCGACCGATCATCTGGAAATACAAAGTGAGCGAACGGGTAGCGCGATTCAATATGACCGTCTCAACTGAGGGTTCATCAAAGCCAGTAGTAAGAATACTTACAGAGGTTAAAATGGCATCAGGCGTCTTTTTAAACCAGGAAAGTATTTCTTGCCGTTCTTTGGAAGAATGTTTGTTGTCTAAATGTCGTACAGGAAGGCCTACACGCTTAAAGGTCTCGTAGACCGCCACAGAGGCATTGATGCCGTTATTAAATATGAGTGTTTTACTACCCTTTGCATTTTCATTATAGGCAGTAAGAAGCTTACCCAACATCCCATAGTTCGCATAAAATGCATCACTACTTTTCACTGTATAATCACCATTGATGCCAAGCTTTAATCCCTGCAAACTCAAATCGTAACGATGTACCACTGCTTTTGCTAGAAAACCTTTGTCTATAAGAGATTGAATAGACTCCCCCACAATTAATTTCTTGTAGAAATCTTTCATCGGAAGCTTGATATTCGAGCTCAGTGGCGTCGCTGTTACTCCGAGTAAGTAAGGTTTTTCAAAATACTTGAAGAGCTTTCTAAATGAATTGTAATGCGCCTCGTCAATTATAACAAGTCCGATATTTTCAAGGATAATTTTTTCATCATTCAGTCGGTTATTCAAGGTCTCTACCATTGCCACATAGCACATATGCGGATCATTTCTTTCAATCTCTTTAACCGAAGAATTAATCACTTTATTGGTGACGCCAAAATCATTGAGCATTTTTGAAGTTTGAGCACTCAACTCTATGCGGTGCGTGAGCACGACTACCTTTTTGTTCCGCTCTTGAATGAAGCGTTTAGCAATCTCACTAAACACCACCGTTTTACCTCCACCTGTAGGCAATTGATACAACAAATTCGTTCCCTCATCAACAGAATCAAGCGCATCAAAGATCCTCAAAAGGTCTTTCTTTTGATACGCGTATAGTTCTTTAGAATTGGAAAGGCTATTTGCCATTTTAAGAGGTCTAATTTTGCAAAAATAGCCATAAATAGATGTATTACGAATGACTTTGTTCAAATTAATCGTTTGGTGATAACTTCTTGATAAACCAAATAAGGTTCTATTGATTGAGCCTTTGAAGGGTTGTAATATGTATTCAAATTTCAAGCCCATGAGACAACTCAAAATCGTTAAGCAGGTTACGAATAGAGAATCTAAATCCTTAGATAAGTACCTTCAAGATATCAGTCGAATTGATCTAATAACCGCCGAAGAGGAGGTTGAGTTGGCACAAAAAATTAAGAAGGGCGATCAACGAGCGCTTGAAGTTTTAGTGAATGCGAATCTAAGATTCGTAGTATCGGTTGCCAAACAATATCAGAATCAAGGTTTGACACTTCCAGACCTTATTAATGAAGGTAATCTTGGCCTGGTAAAGGCCGCTCAGCGCTTCGATGAAACAAGAGGATTTAAATTTATCTCCTATGCCGTCTGGTGGATTCGTCAAAGCATACTTCAGGCATTAGCCGAGCAGTCTCGCGTAGTGCGCCTACCCTTAAACAAGATTGGTTCAATA
>JALRDO010000031.1 GCA_023262185.1 Flavobacteriaceae bacterium | reverse complement strand
GATATGGCCCTTGTGAATCGGATTAAAGTATCCTAAAACAATAACGGCATTCTTCTTTGTACTTGATGAGGCACTCATAGCAGTTTATTTTGACGCCACAGCGGGTTGCGATTCGTTGAGGCGGGTGCTAAGGTGTGCATTGACATACTTGCCCACTTCTTCGCCTTGGCTTACCCCGTTTTCTATGGCCATACGGTAGTGGATTCCACCATACAAACGCGAGATAGCAGCCTCTTCTGAGGCGTGTAAGAACGAAGTATAAGAACGCACGGGTAGGCCGTACTTCTCTTCTGTAGTATCTACGAAATCGAAATCATCTCCGTATACTTTGGTCAGGGCAAAGGCAGCGGCGCGCGAAATCACCGAATGTCCTGAAGTGTATTCAGGGAAGGGTGGCGTCTGAAGCTTAGGCCTCCATGCCTCATCGATGTACTGATGAATAAGGGTCTCAGGGCGCACGACTAAGGTCTTCCACTTGGTATCCCAGCACGAGATGAATCCGTCGAAAAGCGCAACGGTCACGTAAAGATAGGCCTCAACGGTCTCATCAAAGCTACTACCGGCCTTTTCGGTGGCAAGTTTGGTAATGCCTATCCAGTGCCCACCAGGAGTGATCTTTTTGGTCGCAAACATCGCGTGACCCTTGTAATTCGATACGTACGGATTACAGTCCCAAAAAGCGGCGATTTGTGCCTCTTCGTTTTCATTATTTTTTTGAGTCACCTTCTTACCTTTCTCGTACACCTCCATCAGTTGGGCATAGAACGGACTATCAGGATCCATATTCACCTCAAGCGGCGCGATAGGATTAAAGGCTTCAGCGCTCGGAATCACGAGGGGGCGGATGCGCTGCCAATGTGGTTCAATACCATCCATATAATCCGGGGGCGTAGGCTTCCAAAAGCGGTCGGCCTCACGAACCGAGTATTTCGGATAAGTGCGTGTCTCTTTATACATATCACCCAAAGTCCATGCTTTGATATGGTCAACTACTAGATCGCCATAGGCCGTCGAACGCTCTAATTCGGCATCTGAAAGTCCCATTTCACGAAGCTCGGCGTAAAGGTTCTCGCGGTAATCGCTCATCCGCTTTTTAGAGAAAATAAAGTTCTCGCCTAAGCGCAAAAAGGTATGAATGGCTGCCAAATGCGGATTGACATCTTCTGGCATTGCAGGAATCTCAGTGAATTCAGAAAGTTGTCCTTCTAAGCTCGCATACGTATCAGGATAGGCCTGACGCATGATCGAATAGGCCGCGACGGTCGGATACACGTAAATACGCGAGGCCACCGGCGGAGAAAAAATGTCGTGCACAATCACATCGGTGAGTTGCTGCATCGAGGCGTTAAACAGTTCAGGGTCTTCTAATCGGCTTTGGTAGCGGAGGTCTTGCTCGGCACAGCTTGAAAGCGCCAGTGCTACCACGAGTAGGGTCGTCCAAGCCCCTATCCATTTATTAAATCGATTCATGAGATAAATGTACTTTATTTTTTAAGCCGACCCAATTAGCTAAAATTGCGAACTACCTTGTACGTCGGATCTTCAATAACATTCACGTCGATGATGGCATCAGCATTGGCAATCAGTCTGCGGCAGTCTGAACTCAGATGGCGCAGATGCACCGTTTTACTCACCTTGGCATAGCGCTCGGTGATGCGATTCAGGCACCAAAGCCAAGGCTACGGTAAGGCCCGATAAAATTTCAGTTTTGGCACTATAGGTATAGTCGAAATCGAAGAGTTTGAGGTAACGCTTCATGTTAGGTTGATTGATGATTCGGGCGCGAAGATAGCCCTTCTTAGGCCTTTGCCAAAACCGTTCGCTCTACCCCTCTGAAGCTCAAGGCAAGCAATACGGCATAACCGAAATCACCAATGAGAGAGGCTCTGAAGAACGGAATCGCGGCTGTGTAACAGGCCACAAAACCCTCCCAGGTTTTTGGATAACCGAGTATCCATACACCGAAATTAGTGAGAACAAAAAAGAGCACCGAAGAGGCCAGCACACTCCAAATCGAGATGCGCTTGGCAATTTGTCCGATGGCCACGGTACCCAGTAAAGCGGCGTAAACAAAAAGGCTAATGGTGTAAAAGCCCAAAAACAAATCGGTTACCGCCATAACCACGATGGGTACAGCAAAAGCCAACGATTTGCGCTGAAAGAACCGTCCGGCGAAAAGCGCTGTAGCCGTAACCGCCGTCACATTCGGGATGTGGACGATAAGACGCGAAAGAATAGCCACCCCTACAAAGGCAAGGATCCATTTTTCGCGAAGCGTCAAAGCATTGATTCGATTCATACTGCGAATATCGAACATTCTACATCAAATAAAGAAGCCTCCCGCAAAGGGAGGCTTCTCTTTTTCATAGCAATTCTATTTTTAATCTAGAAGATCAAAACGATCGGCGTTCATCACCTTGTTCCAAGCAGCAACAAAGTCGTGAACAAACTGCTCGCTATAATCGGCAGAAGCGTAGACTTCAGAAAGCGCTCTCAATTGAGAGTTTGATCCGAAGATAAGGTCAACACGTGTTGCCGTGTAGCGCTGCTCGCCTGAGCTACGATCGGTTCCGATAAAGGCATTGCTGTCGCCTTCAACCGCCTTCCACTCTGTCGCAATGTCTAAGAGGTTGGTGAAGAAATCATTTGTTAGCACTCCTACCTTATCGGTGAACACTCCATGCTTAGAGTGCCCTGAGTTGGCTCCGAGTACACGAAGACCTCCAACGAGTACGGTCATTTCAGGAGCGTTTAAACCTAGCAATTGAGCCTTGTCTACCAACCACTCTTCTGCCGGACGGTTCAATGCGCCTGGCTTAGCGAAGTTGCGGAATCCGTCTGTCTGTGGCTCAAGAACTGCGAACGAATCTACGTCAGTCATGTCTTGAGTGGCATCCGTGCGTCCTGGTGCGAAAGGTACCTCAACCGTTACTCCTGCATCAGCAGCAGCCTTTTCGATAGCGGCGCATCCACCTAAAACGATAAGATCGGCGAGTGAAACCTGCTTGCTTCCTGTAGCATTGAATCCAGCCTGAACGGCCTTGATAGCCTCTAGGTTTTTCGCTAAACGATCAGGATCGTTGGCCTCCCAGTATTTCTGAGGGCTTAAGGCAATGCGTGCACCGTTAGCACCTCCGCGCTTGTCAGACCCTCTGAAGGTAGAGGCAGATGACCATGCGGTGAATACCAATTCAGAAACAGAAAGTCCACTTGCAAGAAGTTGTCCTTTTAAATTCTTGATGTCAGCTGCGTCAATTAAGTCATGAGCTACTGACGGCACTGGATCTTGCCAGATCAACACTTCTTTCGGAACCTCAGGTCCGCTGTAGTTTGTGATCGGCCCCATGTCACGGTGCGTCAATTTATACCATGCACGTGCGAAGGCATCTGCGAACTCATCTGGGTTTTCATGGAAACGCTTAGAGATTTTCGCATACGCTGGATCTTCTCTTAGAGCTAAATCGGTAGTTGCCATCATAGGTGCATGAAGCTTGCTTGGATTGTGTGCATCAGGCACAGCATCTGCAGCAGCACCGTTGGCTGGCTTCCACTGATAGGCTCCGGCAGGGCTTTTTGTAAGCTCCCACTCGTAGCCGAATAGAGTATCAAAATAGCTGTTATCCCACTGGATTGGGGTCGGCGTCCACGCACCTTCTAGACCCGAAGTAATGGTGTGCTCACCCTTACCTGATCCGAAGCTGTTAGCCCATCCGAATCCTTGCTGCTCGATAGGAGCACCTTCTGGCTCGGGACCAACGTGAGCGGTATCTCCGGCTCCGTGAGTCTTACCAAAAGTGTGACCTCCTGCAACCAGTGCAACAGTCTCTTCATCGTTCATCGCCATACGTGCAAACGTCTCGCGGATATCACGAGCCGCGGCGATAGGATCTGGCTTACCGTTTGGTCCTTCTGGGTTCACATAGATGAGTCCCATCTGCACCGCAGCGAGTGGGTTTTCAAGCTCACGATCTCCTTTGTAGCGCTTGTCTCCTAACCACTCGGTTTCAGGACCCCAATAGATATCTCCTTCTGGTTCGAATACGTCGGCACGTCCTCCAGAGAATCCGAAGGTTTCAAAGCCCATGGTTTCTAAAGCCACGTTACCAGCCAAAATCATAAGATCGGCCCATGAAATTTGCTGTCCGTATTTCTTCTTGATCGGCCACAATAGTCTGCGGGCCTTGTCTAAGTTACCGTTGTCTGGCCAGCTGTTAAGCGGCGCGAAACGCTGTGTTCCGGCGCAGGCTCCACCACGTCCGTCTGTGATTCTGTAGGTACCCGCACTGTGCCAGGCCATACGAATGAAGAACGGACCGTAGTGACCGTAATCTGCAGGCCACCAGTCTTGCGAATCAGTCATCAAATTGACCAAATCTTGCTTAAGCGCATCGTAATCGATTGACGCGAAAGCTTTTTTGTAGTTGAAATTCTTTAAGGGAACAGATTCTTCAGTGTTCTGGTGAAGCATCTTAAGGTTAAGTTGCTCTGGCCACCAGTCTGAGTTTGAGAATCCTCCTGCCGCTGTGTGTCGGTGTTTAGCCGACATGACCGGGCATTTGTCGATTGAACCGTTTGAGTCGTGATTGTGCATAGCTCTTTAAAATTGAACCTTAAAATTAGGCGTTTAATTACCCGGATCCAGCACAAAAAGATTGGAATTCACAATCTAAGTATAGCTTTTACTTATGTTAATCGCTATAGCTAAAGATTTTATCTATTCAAATGGCGTGAAACCGCTTCAGCAGCGGCACGACCGCTTTGCATGGCCGCGTTTAGAGAAGGATACAAGCTATAGTCGCCGGCATAAAAAACAGCGCCTTCTTGTTGGACTTTAGCTTTGTACTGCATCGGGGTCTTACGCGGCAAGGCACGACGTATCGTATAGGTCTTCACGGCTTTACCTACCGTAATAGCGCAACGCTCAAGCAGTTCTTGGCGCACGGCCCCTTCAATCTCAGAATGCCCCATTTCGACCTGACCCACCACGGTAGCTGAGAGCAGCTGACGGTCGCCAGCACTGAGTACGTGAAGGTTATTGACGTAATCTGAATGCGGAATGAGACCAATCGTTGTCTCGAGTTGTTTTAACAGCCCCTCATCGGCAGACTCTATTTCAAAATAACAGTTAATGCATCCGTTGTAATCAGCCGGTGCAGTGGTATTGGGGTAGGTTTGAACAAGCGCATCGTACTTTTCGATCTCACTTTCATCAAATGCCGTATTCAGCTTGATCTCGGTTTGAGTCAATCGACTTGCCAACAGTTCAGGCAGGCGCTGAATTCCGTTCACTACAAGAGCCGCCTTGCCTAGTGCAAAGTGATGAAAGACAAACTCAAAATGTTTGTAAGAAGTGCTGAGGACAGATTCTAAAAAGATCCCTCTGTAAAAAGGCTTGAAAAAAAGCTCAATAAACCGATCAGAGTAACGCTCAGAAAGATAGTCGAGCGTCGTTTGCTCTCTCGTTTGAGCAAAAACAGCTTCAGGCCTTGTTTGCGCTAAGCGACGCTGTTCACGAAGCAAAGTGATTTTATCCCGTAGGGTAGCAACCGAAGAGAATACGGTTGAACCCAAAAAACCGAGATCTCTAAAGGCGTCTCCGATGCGATGCGGATCTTGATCTTCAAAAATGAGCGCCCCAGGGCGGAATTCTTTCAGCTGAAGTGCAGAGAGTAACTGATACCTCTTTAGCTCGGGATAATTGGTGAGCAGCACCTGAAAACCGTGATCTAGTGCAATAGATTCGTGCTGGTCAGAGCGTAAACGCCCACCAACGCGATCTGAGGCTTCAATAAGAATAGGGTGAAATCCTTTGGCTTCTAGCTCGAGGGCAGCAATCAATCCGCTCACTCCAGCGCCCAAGACAGCCACCTTGGCCGAATTCATAAACAATACCTTGAGAGGTTAGACAGTAGGAACGCCTTTGATGCGCTTCTCAATCTTTTGTTTTTTGACAGTCAAACGCTTCATCCACTCCATGAGTTCAGGATCTTTTGACGTCTTGTACACCTCATTAATAGCGAGAACCAATGACTTACCTTCTCTAGAATACTTCACACGGTCACTGGTACTCATGTGACTCATGGCGAGGTTTTCGTAAGCTTCGGCTTGCTCAATAAGTTCTTCTATATTATTGTTCATTGTTTTGAGAGATTTGTTAAACAAATATGCTTCAAAAAGTTTTATTTGTCTAACGAGAGGGGCAAATATTAGGAAAAGTTTAGGAATTTCCTAATTATTGGCCGATGCTGTCTGTGTTAAAGTGTTGAAGTTCACCGTCTTCGAAGCCATAGCTCACGTTGATCGGATTGCAACACACCTCACAGTCTTCGATGTATTCGGCATCGTCTAAAGAGGGGTCTAAAAGCATTGAAATGGTCTGCCAACAGTGCGGACATTGAAAATAATGCTCAATCATGTCGTCTCAAAAGCTTCGAGTTCTTCACTCACTTTCTGCCACTTATCCATTGAAGATTCTAGCGCTTCTTTGGC
>JALRDO010000030.1 GCA_023262185.1 Flavobacteriaceae bacterium | reverse complement strand
CGAGAAGGCTTGTCGAAAAGGTTCCTGCTAAAATGTCTGACTCATACGATTCGAATATTCTGACGGTATCTTGAACGAGCGTGTTAATAGCCAATGCCCTAAGATAACCAAGACGGTGAGCCGTGGTTTGAAGCCCGCGGTATTTTGCGGTGTCAATTTGGTCTTTCACCAAGTTGATGAGATTTTCTAGGGCATAATCTTCAGAGATCAACTTGAGGTTGATGGCGTCTTCAAAGTCGATGAGGGTGTAGCAGATATCGTCAGCGGCCTCAACGAGATAGACGAGTGGATGCCTCTCGAACCCGTAATCAGCGCGTCTTTTTAACCCTAGTGAAGTTGCGATGCTCTCAAAACTGCTTTGGTTAGCCTTGAAATAGCCGTACTTCTTGTCGGCAATGTGCTTGCTAGGTTTGTGGGGTAATGAGGTTTTTGGGTATTTCGTAAATGCACCAAGGGTGGCATAGCTCAAGCGCAAGCCTCCTGGAATCCCCTCGCGGTCTTCGGTCAATAGTTTAAATCCGTTGGCGTTTCCTTCAAAGCGACAGAGGTCTGCGTATTCTTGAGCATCGAGTTGTGAGGCAAATTTTTTTCCGAGACCAGACTCAAAGTAATTTCCGATGGCCTTTTCACCACTGTGTCCGAAAGGAGGGTTTCCGATATCGTGCGCAAGGGCTGCCGCTGCAACAATGGCTCCGAAATCGTTGAATCGATAGCCTAATTCCTTGAGATTGGGGTGACGTTCAAGTAAGATCGATCCTGCTAAACGACCTAGACTTCTTCCGACTACCGAGACCTCTAGACTATGGGTGAGTCGTGTGTGAACGAAGTTGCGATGCGAGGCCGACTGCACGGGTAGTGGAACTACTTGAGTTTTATCTTGCAGGCTGCGAAAACTGTTTGAAAAGATAATTCTGTCGTAGTCTACCTCAAAGCCAAGTCTTACCTCGTCTTGTTCTTTACGCAGTCGGGGCTGGGTATCGAGGTGTCTTTGCAGTGATAAAAGTTGTTCCCAATTCATGTAAGTAGGCTTTATTGATACAGTCCTTTGGCGTCAATATAGCTCCAAACTTCATCAGGAAGCAAGGGTCTAACCTCATGCCCTAATTGAATCTGTTCGCGAACATAAGAGGCAGATAATTCAATTATGGGGGCTGAGATGCGCTGCACGTTCGGATGATTGTTTACGGATTCGGTGGCTGATACGTCAGGCACTTTCACCCTTGGGTATACCAAAATGCGGTAGCGCTCTAAGAGTGTCTTAAAATTCTTCCACTTGTGAAAATGCACAATATTGTCTTCGCCCATGATGAGGCTAAAATCAATGGTGTATTCAAATTTTTCTTCGAGATGAGCTAAAGTATCGGCAGTGTAACTTGGCGTTGGAAGTGAAAATTCAATGTCTATCGCCTTGAATTTGGGGTAACTGGCGATGGCATCATAGACCATTTGATAGCGGTCTTGATTACTTGCTAGACTGTCTTTTTGTTTGAAAGGGCTCTTAGGCGTAATGACAAACCAAACCTGATCGAGGTCTAGATTTTCTGCAATGTGATTGGCCAGAAAGAGATGCGCCCTGTGCATGGGATTAAACGTTCCGAAGAACAGACCTACTTTTTTTCTTGGTGTGCTCATTCGGATATGAACTGTGCTGCGATTTTTTCAGCTTTTACGAGTGCTTCCTCAAGCTGATCATTGATGAGTATGGTGTCGAATTCTGGGGCTCTTTGAAGTTCCTTACTCGCTTTACTAACTCGAGTTTCAAGTTGTTCTGGGCCCTCTGTATTCCGTTCTTCAAGGCGTTTTCTCAAGTCATCGATACTCGGAGGTTGCACAAATATGGTGAGCGCTTGATCACCGAAATGGCGTTTGATTGAGATGCCTCCTTCAACATCTATATCGAATACCACCGATTTACCGGCGTTCCAGATGCGCTCTATCTCTGATTTAAGGGTTCCGTAGAAAACTCCTTCATAGACTTCTTCCCATTCGACAAAGGCTTCTTCTGCAATACGTTTTTTGAATGCTTCAACCGATAGAAAGTAATAGTCTTTACCGTCAATCTCTCCAGGGCGCGGTTCGCGTGTTGTCGCTGAAATTGAAAAAGCCAAGGGGAGATCAGTAGCGTTCAGTAAGTGACGCACGATGGTAGTTTTGCCGCTTCCTGAAGGGGCAGAAAAGACAATCAGCTTTCGCGTGTCAGAGTACATTTAAGGCTTGTTCTTTAATTTTTTCGAGTGCGTCCTTCATCTGTACCACCTCGCGTTGTATGTTAGCGTGATTCGCTTTTGATCCGATGGTATTGATTTCACGTCCTAGTTCTTGGGCGATGAATCCGAGCTTTTTTCCAGAGGCCTTCTCTTCGATGGTGGTTTTGAAATAGGCGATGTGATTTTTTAATCGAACTTTTTCTTCGTTGATGTCAAATTTTTCTAGATAGTAGATCAGTTCTTGTTCGAAGCGGTTCTTGTCTACTTTTTCCTCTAGAGCATTTAAGGCTTCTCTAAGCTTTTCTTGCTGAAGGGTACCTCGTTCTGGATCCATTTCACCAATGCGCTCAAGACCTTCTTCTATGATTTGTAGATTTCTGAGCAAATCGGCATGTAGTTCTGCGCCTTCTTGTATTCTAAAGGCTTCTAATCCCTTTAGTGCCTCAGCACTAACTTCGAGTAAGCGTTCTTCCCATAGCGCGTCGATAGCTCCTTCTTTTTCTTGTGAAACCGCATCGGGTAATTTTAGCGCCAGCGCTAATTGATCAAGTCTTTCGCCCTGAGCTATCGCATTGATTTGATTGAGATACTCCTCAATAATGGCCGCATTCAATTGGGCTTGAGGAGCTAGTTTCTGACTGGTATATTGCACAAACACCTCTACTTTGCCGCGAATCACGGTAGAGGAGAGGTGTTTTCTTAGGTTCAATTCGAAAATCCGCAGTGCCTGCGGGAGGCGCACAGATAGGTCTAGATTCTTGCTGTTAAGCGATTTGATCTCTACACTGAGCGTTTCTTGATCAAAAGTCTTTTCGGCTCTGCCGTATCCGGTCATTGAGTGTACCATGACCGCAAAGGTAGCAAAACGTTTGCTCTCGTTTTAGAGTCTACGCACCCAGATATTTCGGTAACTTACTCCTGAGTTATCTCTGTGGTCTTGTAGGCGTAAAGGGGCCTCACCATGAGCCTCATTCTTAGGCCATCCGATGTACGGAGTGGTTCCCTTAATTTCGATGTGATCGTGGATCAATACGCCATTATGCATAAGCGTCAAGGTACCCGATTGCACCTTTTCGCCTGCTTCATTAAAGACAGGAGCGTGATAAATGGCATCAAAACTATTCCATTCTCCGGTCGGAGCTGAAGCCATTGCCAACGGAACGTGTTGCTTATAGATTGAACCTACCTGACCGTTTACATAGGTAGGATTGTCGTTGTTGTCAAGAACCTGAATCTCATAAAGTTCTTGGAGAAAGATTCCGCTATTTGCGCGAGACTGGTTTTTTCCTTTAATCTCAGCGGGTGAACGCCATTCGATATGTAATTGCATGTCTCCAAACGATTCTTTGGTGCGAATATCACCTATTTTGTCGGCAACCGTCATACTGCCGTCTTCGTTGAGCGTCCATGCAGCGGCTCCACCGTCTACACTTTCCCATTGGTCAAGATTAGCCCCATCAAAGAGAACAATGGCATCGCTAGGAGCGCCATGACCTTCACCAGGAGTCACCTTTTCTACAAAAGGCTCGTAAAGCTCTGTTGCTTCTGGGTCGGTGGGTTCTTCGGTCAACTCAGGTTTAGCAATGCGACGCACGCGTATGTTTCTGAACGACACTTTGTCTCCGTGATCTTGCAACCCAATTTTTCCGGTGCGGTAGACGCCAAAGGCATCCCAGTTTGCGAATTTAGATTGCGCGACCATTTCGTCCCAAGCCGTTCCGTGTACCGGAAATTCTACCACCTTCTCGCCGTTTAGTACGACGTGTCCCATGTTTGCAAAATGATCGATGAGTATAGAGAAACTATTCCATTCTCCGGCTGGTTTTGAAATGTCTGAGCTAGGGGCTACCATATCGTATAGGGCCCCGGCCTGGTGGGTTTCACCATTTTTCGCGTCAGGATGGCGCTCGTTATCTAGCACCTGAATTTCAGGACCTGTGAGGTATGGCTCTCCGAGACGCTGGTCTTCAACTACCCCATAAAACACGCCGCTATTGGCGCCTTCAGCCACCTTCCATTCAAGCTCTAATTCAAAGCTGTGAAAGAATTCTTTGGTGACGATATTCTGACTTTTTCTCCAACCTCCTTGTTTTTCGGGCGGATAAAACACCATAGCACCTTCTTCAATCTTCCAGGCATCAGATACCTCGCCTCCGTTATAGAGTTGCCATTTATCGAACGAGCTCCCGTCGAAAAGCACCTCCCATTCGGGCTCGGTAGTTGTTTGTGCCTGACTAGATGTGCCACTTTGTGCACAGCTTGCAAGTAGTAGGGCTGAGCCAAGCAGGCTTAATGCGTAGTTGAATTTCATAATCCTAAAATGTTCTTGAGTTGTTGTTTGTCAATTTCTCCACCAGCGAAGTCGTCAAAGGTCTTCTCAGTGGCTTCAATAATATGAGAGGCAATAAATGCTGCTCCTTCTCTCGCACCTTGCTCAGGGCTTTTGATACAGCATTCCCATTCCATCACTGCCCAAACGTCACAACCGTACTGAGTGAGTTTTGAAAAGATGGTAGAGAAGTCTACTTGTCCGTCACCAGGAGAGCGATAGCGTCCTGCGCGATCTCCCCAATCGTTGTACCCCCCAAAGGCTCCTTTTTTACCGGTTGGGTTGAATTCTGAGTCCTTTACGTGAAAGACCTTAATGAACTCGTGGTAGTGATCGATGTATTCGATGTAATCAAGTTGTTGAAGTACAAAGTGACTTGGATCGTAGAGTATGTTGACGCGTTTGTGATTGCCTGTGGCTTCTAAAAAACGCTCAAAGGTGTCTCCGTCGTGAATGTCCTCGCCAGGATGTACCTCGTAACAAACGTCTACACCTTCTTTATCAAAGTGATTTAGAATAGGCAGCCAACGTTTCGCAAGTTCTTCGAATCCCATTTCAACCAATCCTTTTGGGCGCTGAGGCCAAGGATGTGCGGTATGCCATAGCAATGCTCCAGAAAAAGTAGCATGCGAGGTTAACCCAAGCCTTCTGCTTGCAGTCGCTCCCTTTTTAACGGTATCAATAGCCCATTCAGTGCGCGCCTTTGGATTGTTTTTCACCGCATCAGGGGCAAAGTTGTCGAACATGATGTCATAGGCCGGATGCACTGCAACCAATTGCCCTTGAAGGTGGGTTGAAAGTTCAGTGATTTCTAATCCGTAACTATTGATCGTTCCTTTGAGTTCATCGCAATAGGTTTGGCTTTCAGCAGCCTTGTCTAAATCGATGAGGAACTTTTCCCATGTAGGAATTTGAATTCCTTTATACCCTAGGTCGGCAGCCCATTTACACATCCCCTCAAGGGTGTTGAACGGGGCCTTAGAATCTACAAATTGCGCAAGAAATACGGCAGGTCCTTTTATCGTCTTCATTCGTCTTAGTCGTTATTTAGGGTTACCCAAACATTTCCTTTTTTATTTGAATCGACCGTGGCCTCAATAAAATTCATTCCACGTACCCCATCTCTAACCGTAGGATACTCACCTTCGTGAATCTTTTCGCCTCGAATCGCTTTCGCTACACCTAAATAGATGTTTGCCATGGCATCAAAAATTCCTTCAGGGTGGCCTGGAGGAAGCTTCGTTGCGTCTTTCGCCATATCACTGTTGTAGTCGTGTCCCGGTTTGAGTACTTGAAGTGGCTTACCTTCTTCCATCAGGTAGAGGTAATTTGGATTTTCTTGTTCCCATTTTAAGCCCCCTTTTCTACCGTACACCGCAATGCTAATGTTGTTCTCTTCGGCCGTTGCGATTTGACTAGCTCTAATAACGCCTTTGACGTGCTTGTCCATGCGCACCAGAACAGTTCCGTCGACATCCATCATATTGTCATCGTAGAGGTAGTTAAAGTCACTCAAGAGCTCCTTAACCTCAAGACCACAGGTGTACTCGAGAAGGTTGAACGCATGCACTCCGATATCACCGATACAGCAGCTGATTCCTGATTTTTCAGGATCTAAACGCCAGGTCGCCTTACGGCTTTTCTCGTCGTGAATCAATGGATTGATCCACCCCTGATAGTACTGTGCATCGACCTTGTGGACCGCACCAATTGCACCTGAACGAATCATTTCACGCATTTGACGCACCATAGGATAGCCGGTATAAGTGTGTGTCAAGGCGAATACAGCTCCGCTTTTTTTCTGAAGTTCGGCCAAGATTTTAGCCTCTTGGTAAGTGGTAGTCATAGGTTTTTCACAAATGACGTTGAATCCGCCTTCGAGAAGCGCTTTAGCCATCGGAAAGTGCAAGAAGTTTGGTGTCAAGACACTAATCACTTGCATGCGCTGGTCTTCAGGAAGTGCATTTTCTTTTTCAACCAATTCTTCTAC
>JALRDO010000002.1 GCA_023262185.1 Flavobacteriaceae bacterium | reverse complement strand
GCGCTTTGCTGGTGACGAACTGCCCACGTCTGCTGCGGCTAAAGCCGTCGCGCTGGCGGATCGGCTCGACACCCTCACAGGGATTTTTGGTATCGGCCAACCCCCCACTGGTTCCAAGGACCCTTTTGCGCTGCGGCGCGCCTCTCTGGGCGTCATTCGCATTCTCTTGGCGTTGGGACAGTCTGTTGACCTGAGCGCTATTGTTGATGCCGCTCGCCGCCAATACGGCGATATCCCCCTCGACCCCGATACGCAACAGACGGTCTGCCGATATCTGATGGAGCGACTGGATGCCTGGTATAATCCAATGGCCATTAGGCTGTACGGGTTCAAGTCCCGTCCCGAGTACAATAAAAAACCCTGCATAATATGTGCAGGGTTTTTTGCGTTTTACCATAATTAACTTTCCTATACTTAACCACACAACCTATCGGATTTTAAACTAAGTTTACGCGCTTTTTAGAAGCCTTTATGATTCAAAAAATTTAGAGTTTATCTGCTTACATTTCATTGAAAACAAAGCAGTTAGGAGATCAAAAAAGAAAGTTTCTTTTTATCTCAAAATGGGGTGACTCATTAGATATTGCCTACGGTATTAAGTGCGAAGGACACCAGGTACTGATGTACATTGCCGATAAGCGTTCTCGTGAAATCGGGTTCGGCTTCGTCAAAAAAACCAACGACTATTCCAAACACCTTGATTGGGCAGACATCATTGTTTTTGACTATACCGGTTTCGGAGAGCTAAGTGACCGCTTGCGCCAATCCGGAAAAATAGTCTTCGGCGGATCTTCATACACTGATGAACTCGAACTCAACCGGAACTTCGGGCAAGAAGAACTCAAAAGACATGGAGTAAAAACCTTACCGTTTAAGGAGTTTGACAGCTTTCAATCAGCCGTTCAGTACATTGAGAAAAACCCTGATGCTTACGTCATTAAACCTAGTGGCGAAACTCAAGAACTCAAACAGCTCTTGTTTGTAGGGCAAGATGAAAACGGTGAGGATGTCATCCGTATGCTTCGTGCCTATGAAAAGTCTTGGGGAGATAATTTCGGGGCCTTTCAGCTTCAACGTAAGGTGAGAGGGGTAGAAGTGGCGGTTGGCGCCTTTTTCAATGGGACGCAATTTATTCCGCCTTATAACATCAATTTCGAGCACAAAAAGCTATTTCCGAATGAATTGGGAGTATCGACGGGTGAAATGGGAACGAGCATGTTTTGGACCGATGATTCTCCTCTATTCGATCGAACCCTCAAAAAGTTCGAAAAAACCCTAAGTGCAACTAATTTCAGAGGGCATATTGACATCAACTCTATCGTCAATCACCACGGCATTTATCCGCTTGAATTTACTTCGCGCTTTGGTTATCCTCAGGTGCATATTCAACGAGACGGCCTGCTCACTCCCTTCTCGAAGGTGCTATGGGATACGGCTATTGGTGCTGAAACCAAGTTCAATTCAAGAATTGGCTTTCAGGTGGGCGCCTATATGGTAGTACCCCCATTCCCTTATGAAGATCCTAAAAGCTTCAGGTTATTCTCAAAAGATTCAGTGGTCATTTTCAAGAAGCCCGGAGAAATAGGTATTCATCCGATCAACGTTAAAAAGGTAAACGGTCATTGGCTGGTCACCGGAGATAGAGGTATTGTTACGCTGGTCACCGGAAACGGAACCACCATGAAAGAAGCACAAAAGAATATGTACAATCGCATATCAAACTTGCTTATCAATAACTCGTACTACCGCAACGATATCGGAGACCGTTGGACAGAAGACTCTGACAAATTAAGATCATGGGGCTACCTGTAGGCACCACCACCTTCAGAACTATTGAGCTGTCGCTAAAAGACATAGAATCGGTATATCCCGCTGATTGGGCTGCACTACTGACTCCTCAATGGTTAGAGCTAAGAAACACAGCTGAAGTTTACGGGTTATATGCAGAGGAAGACCTAGTATGCATAGGAATTATTTTTACAGACAAACTACCTACCCCATCTGAACTCGAGCTCACTAATAGTCAGAACTTTACAGCATATGATTATCTCGGATACCTTTACACCCTACCAGCATACCGAAACCAGGGATGGGGTTCGCTCTGGATCAAGCGTTTAATTGAATTAGAAACCCATCCAAAGCTCTGGTTAACCATAGAGTCAATCGACCTAGGGAGATTTTATACTAAAAACGGTTTTGTCTTCTTGAACCCTGAAGCCCATGAGGCCGAGGAATACCTTATGTACCGGGAAGAAGGCCTGTAATCTGATTACACACCCCTTTGATGATCGCTGAGACTTGCTGGTGTTCGATCAGAAAGGCGTCGTGTCCGTGATCGGAGTAAATCTTAAAGTGGTCAACCTTTTTTCCTAACTGCTTGAGTTGCTCTACGGTTTTATCGTCTTCGGCAGGGATGAATAGAAGGTCTGAGGTAATAGTGACCACATGAATGTGAGTAGCTAATGGTTGCAGCTTCGCTGCAAAGGTTTCACCTTCGCCAATAGCGTTGATCTGCCTTAAGATCTGGTTCAAATTTCGGTATGCCTTGGCGTGAAAGCGATCAGACAAGGCATCTCCGTGATAATCCAGCCACGACTCCACCGCGTATTTTGCACTCTTGCGTTCACGCTGAAAGCGTGAATCAAAAGACTGCGGGCTGCGGTAACTCAACATCGCGAGTTGACGCGCTAACTTCAACCCCCAATCGCTATTCTCTTTGAGCAAACGCTCTTGAATGTGACAGTGAGCAATGATCCAATCTGTAGACTTCCAGTCCGTGGCTATAGGAACAAAGTGTTTGAAGTCTACCTTATTCTGAGTGAGCATGCTCCAGGCAATTCCACCCCCCACCGATCCGCCTATAAAGAGGTCAACTGTTGAAATATTCAACTGATATAATCCCTCAAGAAAAATCAGCGCCACATCGGTAGAAGTCAATTGAATGGCATCGTCAAAAAAGAAATTATCGTATCCGTTACCGGGAATATTGAAACACAAAACCGAGGCCCTATCGGTGTCTACCGCCCTTTTCGGCCCAACGATTTCGTTCCACCATCCGTTTTGGCCAGTGAGCGTAGAGTTTGCCGTTAGTGCATGATTTACCAGTATCAGGGGTGCCTCACCAAGTGGCCTTCCGAAGCATTCATAGCTTAACGGAAAAGGCTCGAGCTGCACTCCTGATAGCGTGGTAAATGATGATATGGTTAGTGTTTCTAACATAGGCAACTAGGCCTTCAACGCTTGTTTTAAATCATTGATCAGATCGTTAGGATCTTCTAGGCCTATCGAAAGACGAATCAAGTCGGCCGTAACCCCTGTTTCAGACTGCTGACTTTCGTCTAACTGCTGATGTGTGGTTGAAGCCGGATGTACAATGATAGACTTTGAATCTCCAAAATTAGCGGCAATTTTAAACAAACGTGTAGCGTCGGTCAGTTTTTTAGCCGCTGCAAACCCGCCCTTTAAACCAAAGGTGATCAGTCCACTTATACCTTCAGGTAGGTATTTTTTTCTAAGAAGCTGCTGGCGCTCGTCTTTCGCTCCGACGAAGTTGACCCAAGCCACCTCTTCTTGTTGCACTAGCCAATTCGCAACCTTCAGTGCGTTCTCACTGTGCTTCTTGATGCGCAGCGAAAGCGTCTCTAGTCCTTGTATGATCTGAAAAGCATTAAGCGGGCTAAGCGCCGATCCGAAATCACGCAACCCCTCTATGCGGACTTTAGCAATAAAGGCGGCCGCGCCCAACGCATCGTGATACACCAGGCCGTGATAGCCAGGTGAAGGTGTGGTAAATTCTTCAAATTTTCCGCTCGACCAGTCAAAGGTTCCGGCATCGATGATGACCCCGCCTAAGGCCGTACCGTTTCCGTTAATGTATTTGGTTAGCGAATGAATCACAATATTCGCCCCAAATTTGATCGGATTCAATAAGGCCGGCGTCGCCACCGTATTATCGACAATCAGTGGAATCTTGTGCTTTTGAGCGATCTTCGCGATACCCTCAATGTCAAGGACATCTAGTTTTGGGTTTCCGATAGATTCAAGAAAAATGGCGCGAGTGTGGGGCTCAATCGCCTTTTCAAAGTTTTCGAGTTCACTCGGATCCACAAAAGAAGTTGTGATTCCTAAGCGCGGTAAAGTAACCCCAAGCATGTTGTATGTTCCGCCGTAAACGCTATTCGAGCAAACAATGTGTTCACCCCTCTTCAGCAGCGTTTGTAGCGTGGTGGCAACCGCTGCGGTTCCGGATGATGTCACTACAGCGGCGATTCCGCTCTCTAAGGCAGCCAATCGCTCTTCGAGGATCCCATTTGTTGGATTGTTCAGTCGGGTATAAATATTACCCGCTTCACTCAGATTAAACAAGCCAGCCGCATGGTCTGTAGAATCAAACCTGTAGGCAGTTGTTTGGTAAATAGGCACGGCAATTGTTTTACCATGCTGAGACAAATCATGTCCGGCCGATAGGGCCAAAGTTGAAAATTGGTGTTGTGCACTCATTAGGATGTAATTTTTTTAGGTTAATACTGAAATGAGGCAACTGCTAAAAAGAAAAGATGGACAGCCAGAAATGGCTAGCATCGTTATCTCTCCCTTTCGGGGTAGAATGTAGCACCTTCTCGTAAGAACGAGGGTTGCTAAGGCTTCATCGGGTCTATTCCCTTCACCTTTCTTGATAACAATTACATCATGTGAATGAACGGGTCAAAGATGCTTTCAAATTTCACAACTTCCAAATCCGACGTAAAAAAAATAGGATTTAGGCAGAATTACGGCTGGCATTAATGTTTCCAAACATAGAGCGGGTCACCATTTTCTCGTACCATTCGCGGCGCTCCTTATCTGTCGTTTTCTTAACGAGCTGCAAGGCGTATTGTTGAATGGTGAGCAAGGGATGCACGATTCCTTCTCTCAGTTGTATTGAAGCCTTGTTGGCGCCTTCGTTTTCAAGTAGACTCTTAAAGCCACTCAGCTCCAACACCAATGACTTTGAACGCTCAAATTCATCGTGAATCAGTGTCCAAAATGATCCGAATCGCTCGTGATGTTGCATGTATGAGGTCAGCTCAAATTGCGACTTAGTCAAACTCATCATCGAATTGGCAATCAACGTCCTGAAAAAGGCATTGTTTTTATACAATAGCTTCACTCTGTCGAATTCACCACGCTCTTTAAAGATGCTTAAGGCCTGACCTACCCCATAAAAACCAGGGACATTCTGACGCAGCTGGCTCCAGCTCCCCACAAAAGGGATTGCCCTAAGGTCTTCAAATCTGAACTCTTTCTTTTGTCCGCGTTTTGCAGGACGACTTCCGATATTCGTTTTTGCGTAATACGGCAGGGTGGTCATCTCTTGTAGATAAGGCAAGAAAAGATCATGACTTTTGAATGCTACATAGGCCTTATACGAGAGGCTTGCAAGTTCTTCAAGCGTGCTTCGATCTTCTTCACTCAGATTATTATCTCCTCGAGCAAAGAGCTGGTTTTTGATTCCAGAACTCAACAATTGTTCGAGATTGTACTGCGATGACTCTAGCGTTCCAAAGTTTGAACTAATGGTTTGTCCTTGTACGGTAAGCTGAATATCATCCGCTTGAATTTGCTCTCCCAATGAGGCGTAGAATTCATGGGTTCTACCGCCACCTCTGGCCGGTGGTCCTCCACGGCCATCAAAGAAGGCCACACGCACATCGTATGCCGTTGAAAGCAAACTGAGGGCCTCCTTCGCTTCGTAAATGCCCCAATTGGCCATAAAATACCCGCCGTCTTTTGTTCCGTCAGAGAATCCGAGCATAACCGTTTGCTTATTTCCTCGAGAGGCTAAATGCTGTTTGTAGGTCTGATTTTCGTAAAGGGCCTTCATGATCTCAGGAGCCGCCTTTAAATCGTCAATAGTCTCGAATAGCGGAATGATGTCTGCTGTGGGTTGTTCCCATCCGCTCAAACGAATTAGGGCATAAAGTTGCAAGATGTGCTCTAGAGATTGGCAATTACTGATGATGTATCGGTTAGCGCCACGCTCTCCGTTTTTCGCCTGAATCTCTTGCATCACCCTAATACTCTCAAGCGTCTGGGCGGTTATCGATTCTGAATCGAAGAGTGCTGGATCTACATCACCTTGAATCGACGTGAGCAATGCCACCCGTTGATTTAAGTCAAGAGCATCGTACTCTATATCTTTTAGCGCTTTCACCTTTGATTGCACCTCTTTATGTGAAATAACTTCTTTGAATACGGCCTCATGCACCCTTGAATCTTGACGGATATCTAACGATGCGAAATGGTACCCAAAAAGATTTACTTTATCAATCAAGTCTAACACTAGATCTTGATAAAACCCATTGTGATTGGTACGCAAGGCTTCTAATATCTCGTGTAGTCCATGATTCAGCTCTGCTAGGCTTAATGGCTTTTTCTTCGGAAAGAATAAGGTGTGGTATAAAGCCATTTCTAGAGACTCAACCTGCTGCAACACCCCATCAAAGGTGAGTCGCGTTTTCAGATAGCGGAGTTCACGGTAGTAATTTCTTATGATATGGTGGTTCAGCGTTTCAGCCGTTTTTCTAGTGATATCTGGGGTCACATAGGGGTTTCCGTCTCGATCCCCTCCGGGCCAAAATCCGAAATCAAAGATCTGATGATCAACGCTTTGATTGTCAAAGATATTCTTCCGCAAGTAGCTAGAGATCGCCCCTGCTGAGTGGTAAAATACGTTCTCGAGGTACCAAATCAGGCTATGGGCCTCGTCAAGCGGTGTTGGCTTTCTCTTGTTGTAAAAGCGAGTCAAGCCTAACTGATCGAGCAACTGCTTGATCTCATCGAGTTCATTGTGGCGTATGGCCTTAGCCAGATTTCGGATAATCGCAAGAACCGTATTCGGATAAAACTGTGTGGGGTGAGCCGTTAGTACAATGCGAACCTTAAAACGCTCTAAGTATTCTTTTAAGGCCTCTAGTTTATTGTTATTCTGTGCCTCTTCTTTGATAAAGCGGAGCGTACCGCGTCCGTGCATGTTATTGACGTACGAGTATCCTGCATCCTCAATGGCATCAAATAAAACCACCTGACGTTCGATGTATTTGATAAAAGCGAAAAGCACGTCCTTTTGTGCCACCTCATCGAGCTCTGGCAGATAACTTTTGAAGAAATCTTCGACAATTTGTTCAGGTGAATGCTGTTTCTCAAACCCTTTGACACAGGCATCCGCAAACAGCGGAAGCATAAGTGTAGTGTCTTTAATCGTTTTAAAAGGTAAGGTTAAAAACAGGCTGTTGTATACCTGGTATTTTGATCGAACGACCTCGTCAAAGCGTTCTATTTGAATTTTTCGTGCCATGAATGATGATTGTTGATCTTCAAGTTTAGGTATTTCAAGGCGAAATTGAAAGCAAAGGCTCTAGAATTCAGATAAAACCTCCATCAATTCACAGAAGTCTATAAAACGTTTAAGATCTTACCGAATAGGTAATCTTGCGACCTCTTTCAAAAAAGTTTTAGTCGTTTGATAGACACCCTCTACATCTTTAGATGCGAGCGGGCTTGCTAAGATGTGGTCTCCGGCATTCGGAAAGGCAACTTTGTGCTTGAGACTATCAGGAGTACCTAAATACTGAAACATTTCGTGCATGGCCTCTACCGATACTACCTTGTCTTGTTCGTCTTCATTTTTGTAATAATATCCTAGAAAGACAGGCACTTTAACCGCCCTGAATGTACCTGGTCGCATGGTATAGTGAACGAATGCCTGTAAATGTGTGAGACTCTCTAATCTGTATCGGTCATACCAATAAGGTTTTCTTGCATCAGGCATCTCTATCTCATTGAAATCGGTTCCTTTGATTAAACGCGCCAGTTGCAATCCCCAAGGATCGTCTAACAATTTAGCGGTCCAGTCATAGATTTCGATATTCGGAGAGTAAAGCACCAAGGCATCTAAATTTTCAACCGCGCGGGCAAGATGTAAGGCAAGTGCTCCTCCATTCGAGGTAGCGATAATCAACACGCGCTCACCAAGCAATTGGGCTATAGCTAGGGCTTCTTTTGCGGAGTCAATGAGTGCATCTGCCGTGATTTCGAGCATCGCGTCTTCTACGTCAAGCCCGTGACTGGCTAAGCGCGGCAAGTAAAGGTTTGCGCCTAAATCTTGAGCAATTTGGCGGTGTACAGGGTTCCCTTCTTCTGAAGATGCTGACCATCCGTGAAGGTAAACCACCGCGTATTCTGTTTTTTCTCCTGGAGTGTTGGCCCAAACCACACGAGACTCATTGTTTGGCTTAACCGGAAATTGGGCCTCTTTCTCTATTAAAAACGCATCAACATTTTCTGCTGTAATTTCTAATTCAGGCAAGGTGACATCCATAGACACTCCTTCTACCCTAGGGCCCAGAACATAAATGAGAAAAAGAAGATCGAAACCGATCACGAATCCAAAAAATAGTCGTCTTGCTTTCATAGTAACACTTCCTATAGAGAAATGAAATATATTGGCTTTGATTATGCAAAACCTTGGATAGTGAAGATACGTCGTTTTTTTAATCAACTGGGGCCAGGACTCTTGTTTGCCTCTTTGGCAATTGGCACCTCACACCTAGTGTTATCCACCAAAGCAGGTGCCATGTATGGTCCGCTCATGGTTATTCCAATACTTCTAGCAAACTTGCTGAAGTTTCCGTTTTTTGAATTCGGGGTGCGATTTACACATGCTACAGAAAGAAGTTTAACAGAAGGTTATGCAGCGCATAGCCGATGGTTCTTGTACTTGTACGCCCTAGTGAACCTCGTAAGTGCTTTTACCATGTTGGCTGCACTCTACAGCGTAACCTCAGGGATGACGGTTAATGTATTTACCGCTTTAGTGCCTTCTCCGAGCACTGCTGCCATCGGACTTTTCGCTCTAATCAGCGCGGTACTCATCATTGGACGCTACAAACTGCTTGAAGAATCATTGAAATATATTGTATTCATATTAATCATAGCACTTGTAGCTACCGTTTTTATGGTCACTTTCAATGCTGAACCGCAATCAAATCCAGATTTTCAAGCTCCAGCCTGGTTCGATAAAATGGGAGTGCTTTTCATCATTACTCTTGTAGGATGGATGCCTACTGCCGTCGAAGCGTCTGGATGGGTGAGCCTATGGAACCTTGAAAAAATCAAGCAGAGCACCGAAGAAATCAGTGTAAAAAGCGCCCTGAAGGAATTCAATATAGGGTACATCATCACAGCTATTTTAGCAGTGTTATTTTTCTACATTGGATATATGACACTTTACTCTTCAGGTACAGTGCTCAGCGATAGTAGCGTGAAATTTGCTTCAGAACTCACAGATATTTTCACCCTTCAGCTCGGAAATTGGGCACGAGTTTTTATTTCAATTGCGGCACTTGCAGCCATGTTTAGCAGCTGTCTGAGCGCACATGATGCCTTATCCCGGGTATTGGTAGATCTTGCAAACCGTCTAAAAATCACAAAAAAGAATCCCTACAGTTTAGTTGTGCTAATTCTCTCTTTAATTAATTTATCTATAATCTTGTTCTTATCTGGTTCTATGGGCGAGATCGTAGCTATTGCGACACTTGCTTCGTTTGTTTTTGCCCCCTTAATAGGGTACATGAATCACGCGCTTATCTTTTCGTCACAAACACCAAAGGCACATCAGCCTTCAGCACGCATGAAAATCTTAAGTTGGAGCGGAATCGTGTTTTTAGGCGCCTTTGCCCTCTACTATCTCTACTTGGTACTACAAGCTTAGATTAGAGTTGTACTGATGACACCTCGGCCTCGCGCTCGATCTTTTTAACCAATCCTTGGAGGACATTTCCTGGGCCACATTCTACAAACTGAACAAAGCCATCGCCCCACATATTTTGAACACTTTGAGTCCACTTTACAGGGGCTGTAAGTTGAGCTACTAAATTCTCTTTTAGCGTCTGAACTTCAGTAACCGCGGTAGCGGTTACATTTTGATAGATCGGAACCTTAGGCGCATTAAATGGAGTGTTCTCAATGGCAGAGGCCAGTTCTTCTCGAGCAGGTTCCATAAGTGGTGAATGGAATGCTCCACCTACAGGAAGCAACAAGGCACGACGCGCTCCAGCCTCTTTGAGGGTCTCACAGGCGTGTTCAACCGCTTCGAAGGCCCCAGATATCACAAGTTGCCCCGGGCAATTGTAATTGGCTGCGACAACCACCCCATGAGCTGAGGCACAAACTTCTTCGACCACCTGATCTTCTAGGCCTAAAACAGCCGCCATAGTGCCACGTTCAATTCCACAAGCGCGCTGCATCGCCATGGCACGTTTTGACACAAGAGACAATCCGTCCTCATAACTGAGAACTCCTGCTGCAACTAAGGCTGAAAATTCACCTAGTGAATGACCGGCTACCGCTTTAGCATCAAAGGCATCCTTTAAAATCTGTGCGGTGATTACTGAATGGATAAAAATAGCCGGTTGAGTCACCTCAGTCTGTTTCAAGGCTTCGGCGTCGCCTTCAAACATGATGTCCGTGATTCTGAATCCGAGCTGTTCATTCGCACGCTCAAAGAGCTCTTGTGCCTCTTTATTTGCCTCATAAAGAGACTTGCCCATTTCAACAAATTGAGATCCCTGACCAGGAAAAACATAAGCCTTCATATCCATTCATTTTTAGAAACCACAAACTTACGGGAAGCATATGAATTGCGCTAGTTCGTAACTTTGCATAAAATCATTGCCATGGAATACAACATTACCACTATAGAAACCTCAAACCCGGCCATCTTAAAGTTTCAATCCAACCATTTTTTGGTTGAAGAAGCGCACGAATTTGACTCGATTGAAGAGGCAAAAAACGCGCCTTTGGCCTATGAGTTATTTCAACTTCCGTTTGTCAAAAAAGTATATATCGCAAGCAATTTCGTAGCCCTAGAAAAATACGACATCGTTGAATGGAACGCGGTCAAAGATGACATCGCGCAACAGTTGGTAGAATATTTAAATGCCGGAGAACCCGTGGTTCATGAAATGGCTAAAGACCAACCCACAGCAGTTATGGTATATGCCGAAGCCACTCCAAATCCTTCTGTAATGAAGTTTGTTGCAAACAAACTGATCGTCCCAGCGCTTTATGAATTCAAGAATATAGACGAAGCCAAGCACTCTAAATTAGCAACGGAACTTTTCAAGAAGCCGTACGTCAAACAAGTATTCATGGATGAGAATTACATCTCGGTCACTAAAAACGATATCGGAAACTGGGATGAAATCACGGTTGAACTGCGCGATATGATCAGTGCATTCTTGGCTTCTGGAGCACTCGCAGTTGATTCTCATAAAGCGCATGGGGGTATCAAAAGCAGTGTCAGCACTACCACTGAAGCAACAGAAACTACCCCACTAACCCTCAATGCCGACGATCCTATTAGCGAACAGATTGTGGCGATATTGGATGAATACGTCAAGCCAGCAGTAGCCAGTGATGGCGGAAACATTCAGTTTGAGAAATACGACCCAGAAACCAAAAAAGTTCATGTATTACTGCAAGGTGCTTGCAGTGGATGCCCTTCTTCTACCTATACCCTCAAAAACGGGATTGAAACCATGCTCAAAAACATGATGGGAGATACCGTTGCTGAAGTGGTGGCTATTAACGGTTAATCCATGAACCAAAGGTCCAATGCGCTTTCTAAAGCCTCATCGCTTTACCTGAAACAGCACCAACACAATCCTGTTGATTGGATCGAGTATTCAGATGACGTTTTTGAGCGGGCTAGAAACGAACAAAAACTACTGCTCTTTAGCATAGGATATGCCGCCTGTCATTGGTGCCACGTTATGGAGCACGAGTGCTTTGAGGATGAAGAAGTGGCGAATCTTATGAATACCCACTACATCTGTGTCAAGGTCGATCGTGAAGAACGACCCGATATTGACCACATCTACATGGATGCACTGCAACTCATGACCGGTGCCGGAGGATGGCCCTTAAATGTCGTAACCCTTTCAGACGGAAGACCTTTCTGGGGGGCAACCTACCTCCCAAAAGAACGTTGGATGAGCGCCCTAAAAGATCTTCAGCATCTGCATAGCGAAGACCCTGAACGCGTATTAGAATACGCCACCCAATTATCGAATGGCCTTAAAGCAATGGCCGAAACTCCTAGAATTATTGAAGAAGAGTTTCAGTGGACGAGTAAAGAGCTAGAAGAGGTCAAAGAAACTTTTCTATCGCATACAGACACCGTAAACGGCGGGTTTAAAGGAGCACCAAAGTTCATGATGCCTAACACGCTTGAACTCGCATTACACCTCAACGCCCTATTGCCAGACGATCGTCTACTTCAACACGTTCAGACCACCCTTGATCGAATGTCGTACGGGTCTCTCTTCGACCCGATCAACGGCGGATTCGCCAGATACAGCGTTGACGCAAAATGGCATGTCGTTCACTTTGAAAAGATGGCCTACGACAACGCTCAATTACTAAGTCTTTACGCAAAAGCCTACGCGGTCACTAAAGACAGCTGGTATCAAAAGGTGTGCGAACAAACCTTGGCCTTTTTCGAAGAATGGCTATTCGATCCACAATCTGGCGGTTATTTCTCTGCTCTAGATGCAGACTCACTTAACCGTCATCAAGAGTCAGAAGAAGGGGCCTATTACACCTTTACCCGAGAAGAATTGCAAGAAACCTTAGGCACTCAATTTGAACTCTTCGAAAAAGCATACTCCATCAATGAGATAGGGCATTGGGAAAATGAAAATTACCTACTTTATAGAACCGCCTCGTTTGCAGATTTAGCCGCAGCATCAAATATCAGCGAAGAGCAACTCATTACCGAACTTGATAAGGGCCTCCAAAAACTTAAAGCTCTTCAACGTAGACGAGCGAAACCCTCGCGCGACACTAAGATCATCACCTCATGGAATGCATTAGTATTAAGCGGATTTTCACATTGCCTGCGCTATTTAAACCTTGAATCAGAACTTAAAAACAGACTGCTCACTCGTGCCAATGCGCTCTATGCAATGCTATACGAACGTATTCAAGAGAATCATAGTCTCATCCGCATTCTTCAGACCGATGAAACCAAAATAGACGGATTTTTAGAAGATTACGCTTTCACCATACAAGCCTTTTTAGATTTCAGTGAGATAACACATCGTATAGAAATGATAGAAAAGGCCGAACAATTGACCCGTTATTGTGTAAACCATTTCGATGAGCCACAAGGCTTTTTCTATTACACTGCCAATCATCAGCGAAAGCTTGTTCGTAGAACCGTAGAACTCGAAGACAATGTCATCAGCAGTTCAAATGCGGTCATGGCCCGAAACCTCTTAAGACTTGCTGTGCTCTTGAGAAACGAAACGTATCGCTCTCGCTCTGTACGAATGTGCAAGAATATGAAAGACCTGTTGAAGGCACATCCTAGAAGTTATAGTGAATGGATGCAGGTGAGTTTAAATCACCGCTTTGATTTTCATGAAATCGCTGTAATAGGTGGCAATCATGAATTCGAGGCCGCTCAAATAGCAGCTCGTTACCTACCCAATAGTGTGCTTGCAGCCGCCCAAGAACCTTCGGATTCTGGACTATTAAATCAAGAGGCGCATTTAGACCAAACAACTATCTTTGCATGTATAATTGGAAGTTGTGCGTTACCCGTTCACAGCAGCGAAGCACTCTTTTCACAGCTCAAATACACTTGAGGTTATGATCGAACAAACTTTTAGAGATTACGAACAACATCTTGAACAATTGATCGCATTATTGTGGGATGTTCTACCAAATATTATATCCGCTTTTATCACTGCGTTTGTAGGATGGTGGGTTATTCGTCTGGTCGATATAGGGGTCGCCAAGTTCTTTGATAAAAAGGATTACGATCGCACCTTAGAACAGTTCCTTGAAGACTTTATCAGTATTGCTTTAAAAGTGATACTCCTGGTCATGGTAATTACCCAGTTGGGCGTTGAAACCTCTTCTCTCATCGCTATGTTGGGGGCTGCGGGATTGGCCTTGGGTCTAGCCCTACAAGGGTCGCTTTCTAACTTTGCAGGAGGAATCTTGATTCTAATCTTCAAACCCTTCAAGGTGGGAGACTTTATCTCGGCACAAGGAGTAGAAGGAACGGTTAAACAAATCACCGTATTCAACACTAAACTAACCACTTTTAGTAATCAGGTTGTGGTGATTCCGAACGGAAACCTCTCGAACGACAAAATCATCAATTACTCTTCTGAACCGATTCGTAGAGAAAACCTCATCATTGGGATTAGCTATTCTAGCAATATTCAGAAAGCAAGAGAAGTGGTTTTAGAATTATGCACAAACGATTCGCGCATCATTAAAGAAGAAGAGAAAATGCCTGCCGTTCTCGTAAACGAACTTGCTGAAAGCTCAGTAGATCTTTCTATACGTTATTGGACCAATACCGATGAATTTTGGCCTATTCGCTTCGAGATGATTGAAAATATCAAAAGAAGATTTGACGAAGAAGGAATCGAAATACCATTCCCTCACCGTGTATTAGTGAACGCCGCCGACTAAGAAGTCGCAGACTTTGGTGGTGTGATGTATACAGGTTTGATGTAGTTCGGCTCGAAAGAAACGAGCGATTCAAAGGCCTTATTTTCGAATGCGTATTTAATGAAGCTTCCCATGAATTCAGCATTAGGATAGGCCTCCAGATAGGTTATGGGACGATGCGTTTCATACTCTTTTAGATAGGTGCGCATCTTATCCATCGCATCCCCAACCACCATGAGTCCTGAATAGGCGTTTATAAATGGTTCAAATGAAAACTCTTCTAAGCCAATTGAACAGGTTTCGAGCAGCACCTCTCCTGATAAATGCTGAATTCTGGCATAAACCTCTTGCCGTCTTGAGTCGATCACCGAAAGAATAACCTCTGCACCTAGCTTTTTCGTTTCTAGCACACTCTTGCCTTCTTGTGCTAATAAAGCTAAACTGTCTATTCCAATTAATGGGTTGTCGAGTGCAAAGGCGAAGCCTTTTGCCGCTGAAACACCGATTCTAAGACCCGTGTACGAACCCGGACCTGCCCCTACAGCTACCCCATCAATGTCTTGTAGGCTATAAGACACATCTCTAAAGAGAGACTCTACAATTAAATGTAACTGTTCTGCATGCACAAAACCATCTTCTATCACCTGGCGGTGAATAAGACAATCTTGTCCATCAAAAAGGGCTGCAGAGCAGCCCTTGGTAGATGTATCTAATGCTAATACAATTGGCATATTCAAAGATAAGCCTTGATTTACTAAAGAAGCATTAATCTAAAACCCCCATAGGAATTCCAAAATAGAATTCTAGAATTTTCAACCTAAAGATGTAATCGTATTTGGTACGAATCACCGTGGCTTCAGCATTGTCTAATCGGGCCTGAGCTTGGCTGAAATCAAAAGAGTTCATAAGCCCCACCTCGAATCTTTCTTTAGCGTATTGGTAGGCCAACCTTCTGGCATCAAGTGACTTTTGAGCAGCCTCGTATGCCTTGGCAAAGGTCTTCACATCATTATACGCTTGATTAACCGCACTTTCTAGATCCAATTTAGTTTGCTCGTATTGCAATTCTGAACGCTTCACATTCAAGGCTGCCCGCTTGATGCTATTGAAGGTCGAAAACGCATTGAAAATCGGAATGTTTAAAGACAAACCGTATGAAATACCGTCGTTACCTTCAAGCTGTGCAATAAGATCAGGGCGTACAAGATTACCCGTGTCATCTAATTGAAAACGATCACTTGCAAAAGTGTTGTAATTCATGAAGGCATTAAGCGTAGGCAAAGCAGCTCCCTTTGCGATCTTTAAATCTTGCTCAGATAGAATAACACTCGTCTCTGCAAGCTTTATGTCATTTCTAAAGCTCATCGCCTTGGTGAAAATTTGTTTCGGAGACTTGTCAAGAATAGTAGAACTCGGAACATCAAAAGATTCGTCTGCGATATCAAAGTTCTCGTAATCTGTAATCTGCAGCAGCTGTGCCAGATTGATGCGCGAAAGGATTACGCGTGCCTCTGCATTTACGATAGATTGCTCTTGGTTCGCAGCTGTAGCCTCAATCTCTAAAAGATCTCCATTCGGAACCACCCCTAACTCTACCAATTCTCTAGTGCGCTTAAGGTCTTGCTCTGTTACCGCAAACTGAGCTTGAGCCACCTTTAAAGACTCCTTCGATGAAATTACATTAAGGTAAGCGTTTGCAACGCTTAGACGTACATCGTCCTTGAGATTCGCCAAACGGTACTGATTTGAGATAGTATTGATCTCAGCGCGCTGGGCTCTTCTAATATTTCTCAATCCATCGAAGAGAGTATACCCCACAGATAAGTTGAAATTTCCTTGCAATACAACTAAAGATGGGTTTGCTGTATTGGTTCTCGGATCAATACCAAAACCTTTACTCTCATTAAGTCCCATTGACCCGTTAAGTCTTGGCAAGAATTGTCCGAGCCCTTCGAGCTCTCCGAGCTTTGCAGATTCAAGATCCAACTCGAATTGCTCAATGGTTATATTGTTTTCTAGCGCATATTCTACACACTCTTGCAAGGTCATTCGCTTGGTTTGAGCAAATGAGAATGCACTGATAAGCGCGAGCAAACTAAGTAATCTAAACTTCATAGTTACAGCTGGTGTTAGGTTATGGCTTCAGTTACACGCCTCTATTAGGAGACTCCTCTGATTCGATCTTAATTGGCTCTGTTTTGTTCCATTGCTTCACCTTATCAGATTCTGTTAATCCTTCAAGGATCTCAACATTAATACCATCAGAAATTCCAATCTTAATATCGCGGCGCTCAAACTTCTGCTCACCCACCTCAACTTCAACATAAGGTTCGTCAGTCACTTTATCGAACTGCAATAAGGCCTCTGGCATCACCAAAATGTCTTCTTTTCGATCTAAAATTAACGATGCATTTGCGCTGTATCCGGCTCTAATTGTAAAATCATCCTCAACGGTTACATCTCCTTCTATCTTGAATTTCACTGCACCCGACTCTTCAACTCCTTTAGGAGCGATAAAGCGTAAACGCGCATCAAATTCTTTGTCACTGATAGCCCCAAGACTTACTATAAGGGGCATTCCAACTTTAAGTTTACCCACTTCACCTTCATCTACCTTTCCTTCGAAAACCATCTTAGTCAAATCGGCAACAGTTGCAATTGTGGTTCCGGCGTTAAATGAGTTCGACTGAATAACTTGATCACCAATCTCAACAGGTATCTCTAAGATGGTTCCTGAAGTCGTCGCACGGATATTTGTATTTGCTGATGATGACCCACCGACAGAACCCTCTTTGATGATTTGATAGTCGGCCTGGGCATTGCGCAATTCTTGTGCCGCCTGCTCAAAGGTCAATTTCAAGTTGTTGTAATCTTGATTTGAGATCACTCCCCTTTCGAAAAGTTCTTCATTTCGATTGAATTCCAATTCCGCATTGTTCAAACGCAATTCAGCATTCTTAACTCTGCCCATGGCCGAGTTTAAGGATTGCTCATTCGGAACCACCTTGATCACAGCGATGAGATCGCCTTGATTCACATAATCTCCTTCGTATTTTACAATTCGATCTATAATACCTTGAATCTGAGGCTTAATTTCAACTTCGTCTTCAGGAACCACTGTCCCTGTTGCGACAGTCTTTTCTTCTATAGTACCGTAAAAAGGACTAATGGTGTCATAAGTAATCGACGCTTTGCTATTTGATTTCACAAAGAAGGCCGCAGCCCAAAGAGCGCCAAGTGTGATCACTGCAATGATACTATACCGAACGGCTTTTTTCATAATAATAGGTATTAAATAATAGGTCTAGTTTAGGTTGTTATTCTTCTCTTAATGCTTCTATAGGTCTTATACTAACTGCGCGTTGTGCAGGAATTAATCCAATTAGGGTTCCCAAAATCACCATGAGTGCGAGGGCTCCAATTACGTATGGGATAGGAACGGTAGGATTCGTGTACGGAAAGTCGCTCCCTGAGGTCAAGTTATTGACTAGGCTAAGCGTTGCAGCCCCTAAAATGATTCCCATTACTCCTGATATCACGGTCAAAAAGACCGATTCAACCAAAATTAAATTACGCACCTCAGCAGGTGTAGCCCCTAATGCGCGTCTTACTCCAAGCTCTTTAGTGCGCTCCTTCACAGAGATTAATAGAATGTTTCCAATTCCGATTACACCAGCAAGAATAGTAGCCACACCTATCACTAGCGATAAGAAAGTAAGACCATTTGCAAATCCTTTAATCTGCCCGAAAACTTCTCCAAGGTTAAACGAACCAAAAGCTCTTTCGTCAGTAGGATCTACCTGATGAATCGACTTAAGTACTGCCTTTACATCCTTTTCAACTTGAATGATGTCGGCGTCATCAAAGGCAGCAATACTCATAAAGTCTACCTCATCTCCTTTGTTGTACAGTCTATTGAAAGTGGTGAAGGGAACAAAAATATCACTGTCCGACTCAAAACCTCCTCCGGGGACATACTTGTGCACACCTACTACTCTAAAGTAGATATCATTGATTTTGATAAAGGATCCAACAGCCTCTTCTTCATCATCAAATAATTCTCTCTTTGTGCGCTCACCTATTATACATACTCTACGGTTGTAATCTATGTCAGACTGATTGATAAAGCGACCCTCATCGTATATTTTTTTAGTAGCAATCTTGGTATATACCGGAAAATCTCCATAGATATTATAGCTTCCTGACTTTTGACCTCGAACGGTTAAAGCTGGTGCGCCACCAAATACTCCTGTTGCATTTCTAGGGGCGATGTATTGGATCTCTGGTATGCGTTTTTTAAGCACATCGATATCCGACAATTTTAATTGGATTCTTCTTCCTGTTCTAAATCCTTTATAGGGCTTGCTTGTAGATTGCGACCAGGCAAAGAGTGAATTCATCGCAACCGATTCAAATTGGCGCTCAAATCCATTGTCTAATCCTTTTGCTGCCCCAGACATTGCGATATACACGAAGATCCCCCAAAGCACTCCAATCACGGTGAGTACGGTGCGGACTCGATTCTTGTTAATCGAGCTGAAAATTTCTTCCCAGGTATCTGCTTTAAATAATAGCTTCATTATTCGTCTCTTAGGGCTACAATTGGTTTAATACGAGCTGCGCGTTTTGCAGGAACATAGCCCGCAACCGTTCCAAACACAATCAAGACAAGGGTTGCCCCAATGGCAAAGCCTATATCGATATAAGGGTTGGTTATAAAATAGTCCTCAAGTTGATCGCCAAGATTTTGAAGAATGGCAACGCCAGCTAACATTCCAGAAAATCCAGATAAGGTTGTTATGGTGGTAGCTTCTAAAAGGATACCGCTAATCACTACACGAGGGGTTGCTCCTAGTGCCTTTCGGATACCAATCTCTTTAGTGCGCTCCTTTACCACAAAAATCATAATATTACTCACACCAATGATACCCGCAATAATCGTACCTATAGCAAAAAACAGCGCTATAAATCCTAAAACCTGAGCAAACTGTTGATTTTGCTTCAACTCATCGGCAATATTTCGAATAAAGATTCCGCTTCGATCTTCACGAGCTATTACCTTCTTATCCTTAAGGAGTTTTAGAATATTCTTTTCTAGTGCCATCGCACCCGTATAACCGATGGCAGGATTAAATCCAATAATAATCTGTTCAATGCGGTCGGTTCCTTTTTCAATAAGCTGCCTAGTCGTATACGGGATGTATATAAAACGCTCCTCGTTATCGCCTCCGTCGTCTTGAAAAACACCAATGACCTTGAATGCGCTATCTCCTAAGGTGATGTATTTACCGATCGGGTCTTCTCCATTAAAGAGATCTTGCTCCACCAATCTTCCAATAACCGCGTACTTACCCTTGATCTTTAGGTCGTTCTCATTGATAAAGCGCCCCTTCATAATGATGGTCTTCTCGCTGAACTGATGGGCTGGGGCTACTGCCCTATTGGTATAGTTATTGGACTCCCCCTTGTAACGCACCAAATTCGATCTGGTGATACGTGGCGTTATGTACTGTAGTAGGGGCTCAAAGTTTTCCTTTATATCGGTAAGATCTGAGTTGTCGAAACGAATAGAACGATTCGACTTATATCCCTTGTACGGCATAGAAGTACGGCCAGGAAAAATGAAAAAAGTGTTCGTGGCATCGTCACCGAAGAATTCCTCAAAAGTATTTTGAAGACCGTTAGTGAACCCTACTAGGATCACCACGATAAAGATACCGATGGCCATAGTAAAGCCCGTAAGGAATGTCCGCAGCTTGTTCTTGCGGATCGTATCAAATATTTCTTTCCAGGTATCTCTATTGAACATAACTCGAGGCGCGCACCTGGTTCACTTTTTTATCTTCTACAATCACCCCATCCTTGAGATAAACTATACGCTTACACATGTGAGCAATATCCTTTTCATGGGTAACCACCAAAATAGTATTCCCCTCATCATTGATCTTTTGAATCAAGTCCATCACCTCGTAAGAGGTCTTACTGTCAAGTGCACCCGTAGGCTCATCTGCCAACAATACTTTAGGCTGAGAGGCCATAGCCCTTGCAATGGCAACACGTTGCTTTTGACCACCTGAAAGTTCACTAGGCAAGTGTTCTGCCCAAGGCTTTAATCCAACGCGTTCAAGATAATCGAGCGCCATAGTATTACGCTCCTTTCGAGGCATGCCTTGATAAAAGAGTGGTAAGGCTACGTTATCCTTCGCAGACTTGTAATTGATAAGGTTAAATGATTGAAAGATGAATCCCAGAAACTTGTTGCGGTATTCTGCCGCCTTGGTTTCATTGAGGTCTTCAATGGGTACACCGTCGAGTATATAGGTGCCTTCGTCGGCCTCATCTAACATTCCAAGAATATTGAGTAGCGTTGACTTTCCTGACCCAGAAGAGCCCATAATAGCCACAAGCTCACCCTTTTTAACAGAAAAATTTATACCCTTTAAAACGTGAAGCGAATTGCTTCCCATTTTATACGATTTGTGAAGTTCCTTTATTTCAATCATTTAGAGTCGTCGGTTAGGCTCTTAAAAGAGACGACAAAGATGCGAATTTGTTACAGGAGAACCGGTAAAAGTTTCGTTAAATCAGGCATTAGACTCGTTTTTGCCAACAATCATGAAGGCGCTCAAGGCGCTTCAAATTTTTAATACTGTTCATAATGAGATATTCTTGATTTCTTTCAAAACTATCTCACTATCAGTGATTTAAAAAAGAATGTTTGAAGGGATTTATAAAATCCTAAGCCAATTTAAAATGGGCCTATTCTTTCACTCTATCAGAGCGCATTTTTCGATAGACTACATAAAAAACACCAGCAACGAGCACATAGGGTAACGCCATTAAATACACAATGCCGTTATTAATCCCTTTGGCTACCGAGGTATCGACTCCACTCTCTAATACCGCCCTGCACATAGCACATTGACCATAGCTTGAAGCACTACTAACAAGAAGTAAGAGCAGAAAGAATTTAGTGCGCATAATAGGGTGAAATCATGAGGTAAACGACCACCCCTGTTACAGCAACGTATAGCCAGATGGGAAAGGTATAGCGCGCCAATTTTTTGTGTTCTTGGTACTCCCCTAAAAAGCCCCTTAAATAGGTGTAAAGCACAAAAGGAATCACCACAATTGAAAGAACAATGTGTGAGATCAAGATGAAGAAATACACACCACGCATAAACCCTTCTCCGCCGTAAGGTGTAGAATCAGAAGTCATATGGTAGGCTACATACATAACAAGAAACGCCAATGAACAGGCAATGGCGAAGTTCATCAATGTATTGTGAAGCGAACGCTTTCCATTTTTTATCGCCCATAGTGCAGCAATCAAAAGCAAAGCGGTGACACCGTTTATTGTGGCATAAATCGGTGGCAGAAAACTAAGCGGTTCAACATTTGGAATACGGACCCCAAATAAAACAGCGACTACAATCGGTATGAGTATCGATACACCGTTTATTGCGCGTTTTGCCTTCTTTGCATTAATACTTGCCATATTATTCTTCAATTAAGCGATTAATATCCTCTATAAGTAAGCTGATTTGTTCCTCTTCTCCGTTCTCATCTGCACCTTCTTCAATAGGGATAGTAGCTCTGTAATAGATAATGGGATTTCCAAAGCCATCTAAACTCGATCTAAGAAATCCTTCTTCATCAATAAGGGCAAATAAACCCGAATGCTCGAATCCGCCTGGCGCCTGTTCATCTTCTTGAGCAATCATGAAGAATCCTTCTCTTGCTAGTGCATAAACCTCTTCAACCGGACCATTTAAGAAGTGCCATTGGGTGGTAGAGGCATTGTATTTCTCCTTATACTTAGATAGCCGCTCTACTGTATCATAGCGTGGGTTGATACTGATAGATACGAATTGAACCTGATCATTACCTTCAAATACCGCAGCCAAATGGCTCATGTTCTTGCTCATGATAGGACAAATTGCAGGACATGTAGTAAAGAAGAAGTCTAAAACAGTGATCTTTCCTTTGAGATTTTCTTGAGAAAAAACGCCTCCATTGTGATCTATAAATTGAAAATCAGGAATAGCTCTTGGCCCACTCTCCCCCATGATGTAACTCAATTTAGCAGCCCCATACAACGCATCTTGGCTCATGGTAATACGATTAGCGTCAACCACCTGATCTTCTCTAAGACGCTTTAAGATTGAAGGAATAACCAATAATCCGAAGATCAAAACGATCACCGAAGTCCATATAAGGGTTGCTTTTTTACTTTGCTTCTGTGCTGTAGGCATTGTTTTTCTTTAAGGCAAGTCGGTATTCGGCCAAGATGACCTTCATGTCGTCCTCCATTTTATTATTAAGCTCAGCTACCGATCTCATATCGTATCCGTATTTGATCCCTTCGTCTTCATCCTTTAAACGCCCTCTTAGTGCCGCGTTCTTGTCTACAATAAAGACATAAGGACTCGAAACATTATCGTCAATCCTGAGATCAGTTCCTATAGCATTAAAAAGCGCTTCAATTTGGGTGTCTGTGGTAGTGTAGTTTATATATCTAGAGGTGTCACTTATTTGCGAGAGCTCTGAGAGTATTGCTTCAACCGTTTCTTTCTGACCGTCACTACTTACCAAGATGGTTTGAAAATCAGTGAATTCTGAGAATCTTTTGTAAATCTTTTGGTTGAAGTTAAAGAGGTAACCCTTGTTCTCGTCAGCCGCTTTACCCAAGAAGATCAACAGACTTATTTTACCCTTAAGTGGAGGAAAGGTCTCTTCGACAGACCAGCCGATATTTTCGTTAAGTACCGGTAGCCTTCCAAAATTTGTTACCCCTGAGGCAAAGAAGAGGTACACCACTAAAGGCAGAATAAATAGAACACCTAAGACAAGAGGTTTTTTCATAGCAAATCAGCTTTGCAAAAATAAAAAAAGGCGGCCATAGTCTGGTCGCCTTTTCATTGAATCCTCTGCTCGGAAGACTTCGATTAAAAGTCCCAAGTCATAAACGTCGTGTTGAACATTTCGTATACGTAGTTCGCTTCAGAGAGCAATAGGGTAATCAAATACACAATCAAGAAAACAGGTGTCCACACCACTACTCTTCTCAGCGAGGCGCGTTCGTCTCTTAGGTGCATGAAGTCCCAAGCAATATAATAGGCCTTTACCAGTGTTAGAATAATAAATATCCAGTTTAACAATTTAGTGCCTAACAAGCTACTCTTTGTTAAGAATTCAGGTTTTGCAATACCCAGCCCTACCTCTACAGCAGTGACAAGAGAAAGAAAAAGCAAAACTCCCCAGATCTTTTGCTGGTTGTTTTTAAAGGTTACAAGGCCTCTAAATATGGTGAGTTTGTGTTCGTGTGCCATGATTAAACGAGATAGAAAAAGGTGAATACAAATACCCAAACAAGGTCTACAAAGTGCCAGTAAAGACCAACCTTTTCAACCATTTCATAATGTCCGCGTTTCTCATAGGTTCCAATCAATACATTGAAAAAGATAATAATGTTGATCATTACCCCTGAGAAAACGTGAAAACCGTGGAAGCCTGTGATGAAGAAAAAGAAGTCTGCAAAAAGTCTGCTTCCGTATTCGTTTCTGATGAGATTAGCTCCTTCGACCACGCGCACAGCATCGCTAAGCTTCGCAATGGACTCGTCACGTGACAAAACGGTTTTTTCTCCCTCTTCATTAATTCTTTCTGTTCTAATGGTAACCGCCTCGTTTGCCAAAAAGCCGCTAATCACCTCATCTAAACTGTAGGTTGAAGGCTTTTCACCGCTCTCAAACCACACCCCCTGTGATGAAGAGTGATACACAGCCGTTTCTGAAGTATCTTCAATAGCCAAGTCTGCTAGAGCGACACGTTCTCCGGTATTGATATCTACAAATTGAAGAATTCGACCGCCCTTGGTCTCAAGAGCTCCGTAATCTCCTTTGATGAAAGTAGCCCATTCCCAGGCTTGAGAACCTACGAAGATTGCACCACCAATAATGGTTAAGAGCATATAAAGCACCACCTTCTTTTTATTCATTGAGTGTCCTGCATCAACCGCCAACACCATAGTAACCGAAGACATAATAAGTACAAAGGTCATGAAGGCCACGTAGTACATCGGGAAGTTTCCGTGAAAGAAAGGTACGTGAGTAAAAACCTGATCAGCTATTGGCCAAGTTTCAATAAACTTAAATCTTGAAAACCCGTAGGCGACAAGAAAACCCGAGAAAGTCAAGGCATCAGAAACGATGAAAAACCACATCATGAGCTTTCCATAACTCGCATTTAGTGGCTTTTGGTCTCCTCCTCCCCAGATGTTTTCGTCAGCGTGTTGTGAGATTGAACTATCCATAAGTAGGTGTTAACTGCGCAAAGGTAACGGTTTGGTTGATTTTCAAAAATAGGTTGAAAGAATTACTTTACGAAATGCATAAATAAGACTAAGTAAAGCCAGAGTAATCCCAAAAAATGCCAAAAAGTTTCACCCAATTCAAACCCTAAACTATTAGACGGAACATAGCGCTGTTTCAAGGTCTTATATGAGACAACGGCAAGTACAATGAGCCCGGCAAATAGGTGAATAAGGTGTACGAAGGCAATTAGAAAAATGTAAGAAATTTTAATGCTACTCGTAGGACCTGTAAAGTAATAGCCATTGGCAATCATAGCGCTAAATCCTGCGAATTGAAGATAGACAAAAACGATTCCCAGTAACGCCGTAAGCCCTAAAAGGCCTATAGCAGATTTATAGTTCTCTTGCCGCAGTCTGCGTCGAGCGATATAAAAAGTAACGCTACTGACTAGAATCACCGCGGTTGAAATCCAAAATGAAAAAGGAAGGTCAATCTCAGCGATCCAATCCTTTCGTTTGCTACTCACGATGTACGCACTTGTCCATCCCGCAAATCCCATTACGAGACTGATCAAAGAAAACCATAGCATCATTTTCTTCGCGCGTCTCTGTTTTTTGATTTCTTCAGCAGCTTCCATTAAAAAAATTTAAGAGGTTAAAAAACGATCTATGACGAAAGTAATTTGAATGAGGGTTAAATAAATGACACTCCTAAGCATGAGTGCTTTAGCATGGCGCTCTTCAAGGGTTTGGAACAATTTCAAAGCCGGAACCAGCATATAGATTCCAAGTAAAAAAATCAATCCGGCCGCAACCAAAGACAAGTGCAGTCTTCCGGTAAATCCGAAAACCGGAATTACGGCAGTGGCTATAGTCCAAATGGTATACACCACAATTTGAAAGGCCGTTTTCTTATCCCTAGCCCCTGTAGGTAGCATCTTAAAGCCACCTTTTGTGTAGTCTTCGTGCAATATCCAACCCAAGGCCCAAAAATGAGGAAACTGCCAAAAAAACTGAATCATAAAAAGCGTACCGGCCTCAATGCCAAATTGATTGGTAGCGCCTACCCATCCCAACATGAACGGAATCGCTCCCGGAAAAGCCCCAACAAAAACAGAGAGTGGTGTTTTTGTTTTAAGCGGCGTGTACAGGGCAACATAAAGCAAGACAGATAACAGTCCGAACAGCGCTGTCTTTAAGTTGAGAATAAAGAGCATCGCTGCTCCCAAAAGCGTCAAGCTAAAGGCCACCACCAAAGCAAATGAAACGGTCATTCTTTTGGTGACCAAAGGTCTTGTTTGAGTGCGTTTCATTAGGGCATCAAGCCTTCTTTCTATCACCTGGTTAAAGGCATTAGAAGCAGAGACCAATGACATACCCCCGACTCCTAAAAAAAGTAAGTTCTTTAGATCAATAGGATCAGCAGCCAGCAGATAGCCAGCTACCGCCGAAAAGACAACACTAATAGATAAACGGATCTTGATCAAGACCTTTAATTCGGCCAAGAATTCACCCAAAGAAGTAAACGCAAATCGATCCACTGTATCCATTCAAAGCGCAAAGATAAGCCGTATAAAAGCCATAAAACAAAAATCCGGACGTTGGTCCGGATTTTAATATAAAAAAGCGTTTAACCTTATTGTAACCTAAAGGTGATTGGAATACTAAACGGAACCTTAACCGGTCTACCGCGCTGCTTACCAGGAGTCATATTTGGAAGGAGTTCGATAATTCTCAATGCTTCTGCTTCAAGATTTTTATCCGGACCTCTCATTCGGATCCCTCCGATACTTCCATCCTTTTGAATTACGAACATCACGTTTACACGACCTTGAACACCCATTTCTTGAGCGATTTCAGGATAGCTAAAGTGCTTGCGGATGTGTTTTTGCATTTGCTCTTGGAAGCAAGCTTTCTTATCGCTCGCCCCTTCGCAACCTGGAAATACAGGTACGTCTTCAATAACAGCAAACGGAACCGAAATATCTTCGTCTATTTCTTCAACCTCAACCTCTTCGATTTCGATAACCTCTTCTTCTTGAGAGGTTTCTGTAGATTCAATTACAGTTTCTTCAACTTCTTCTTCATCCTCAACTACCTCGATCACTTCAGGCGCAGCTGGTGGTGGAGGAGGCGGAGGAGTCTTAAGTTGCTCGGTCAAAGGAACTTCCTCATCTAATTGATCTTCAACATTTAAAGCAATGTCGTAGTTGACTACCTCATCGTATTTTTTCCATTCGAGGGCACGCCAAATAACAAACATAGTAAAAGCCAATCCTATTGCGAAATACAATCCACTATTACGGTTTATATCGGCTTTTGGATTCTTTTTTGGTTCCATAGACTACATTTTGATGTTCGCTAATTTAAATATTAATTCGAAAAAGGAACTAATTATTTCGGCTTTTTGCATTTAACAAAACCCTTGATAAATAAGGATGTAAAACAACACCAACTGCTACACCGAGCGCATTGGCATAAAAGTCATTCCAATCGGCTTTCCTGTAGGTAGTTAGCCACATTTGAGCGAATTCTATCATACCGCCATAAAACAGGCTGTAAACAATCACCCAAAAGCGAAGGGTTACTTTATTAACTTCTTTAAAGCCTTCGATAAAGGCTTGGGCGAGTAACACACTAAATCCTAGATAGAAGCAAAAATGTACCACTTTGTCGAATCCATCGAAAAACAATGATGAGGATGCAGTGCTCTCAAAGTTGATGAGACTTAAGGCTGCAATAAGGGTAGCATACAGCGCAAAACCTATTCTAAATAAATAGGTGCCCAGTACTTTCATTTATGCAGAAACGAGTTCTTCGTAGGCTCCCGCATCTAGAAGTCCATCGTATTGTGAAGGATCGCTCACCTCAACCTTAATCATCCAGCCCTTACCGTAAGGATCACTGTTAACAAGTTCGGGTTCTTGATCTAAATCTTCGTTCAATTCGATGATTTTACCGCTCATAGGCAAAAAGAGATCTGAAACTGTTTTTACAGCCTCAACAGTACCAAATACCTCGTCTTGATCAAGAGATTCGTCGAGGGTTTCTACCTCTACATAAACGATATCACCTAGCTCTGATTGGGCAAAATCTGTAATGCCAATAATAGCAGTAGTACCTTCTAACTTCACCCATTCGTGATCTTTGGTGTATTTCAAATCTGCTGGAATATTCATGTCCCTTTTTTCTTTTGGACAAATGTAAGATTTTAGGTGACTTTTTCTATGCTAATTACCAAAACGGTATCGAAGACTCAGCCCTGCTCGAAGCGTCATCTGAGGAAAGGCCGTAGAAACTTTAAATCGAGAGAAGGTATGATCGTAATAGGCCATTATATTCAACTGATTGGTGAAGGCGTAATCAGCGGTAAGACGTCCTGAAAAACGCTCCTGCCCTGCGGTGAATTGAGGAGCCAAAGCCTCCTCTAGAGACCTTAAAATGGTTGCATTGGTGCGATAAGAAATATCTCCTTTGAGTACCAGGTCGCCTGTAAAGTATTGCCTATTCCCGCCGAGTATCATGCTCCATTTGAGTTGCGAAAAACGCTTACCCATTCCGAACACATACTCTTGTCCCCTAATCTCGGTCAATAAATTGTTAGAAAAACTAAAGTTGAGCATACGATCTAATAATACACTTGACTGAAACTGCCACAGCCCTTTGGTTTCGAAATCAACACCTATTAAGGGATTAAACTGGTCGTTTAGAACCACTGAACCAATAATATAATCTGGCTTTACATCGAGGTTTTCGACATTAAACAATCCATCGTTCTTGGCGAGGTTATTCTGGTACTGGTTCACTGAGTAAGCAGAACGATACCCGTGGTTCAGCGTAAATCGTGAAAATACCTCAGGCAAAATTTGAGTTACAGAAAACGTCCAATTCGGAAGTCCAAAGCGATGAAAAGGCGAAAGTGAAGTCGTGTTAATGTCTTTACCTGAATAAGCAGAAACCAAAGCGGTCAACAGCACCTCTGGATGGAGAGAACTATAAGCTTCAGGGAAGCCTTCTGCATCGACCTTTCCATTTTCTAATCCGTTTGCGGCAGCAAGTCTTTTAGCGGCAGCAAGGCGTAAGCTTTTAAACTCTTCAAACACGGCTGATTCTGTTGAAGAAGCCCTATAACTAAAAATCGAATTGAGCAATACCGCTGTGCTACTGTAGCTTCCTTGTTCATTGGCAAGAAGCGATTCGAAGCTCAACCCTTGGCTACCGTTCAACACCCTAAACTGCTCTTGAATTCGATCGCTTTGACGCCGCTGATAATTTAGATTGAGCACAATCTTACTTCCAAAATTTATCGTAGCGTCTGTATTTACTGTGGTATTCGAATCAAAAATAAAAGGGCTGTTAAATTGTCCGAATTGTGTCAGATAACCCCTTTGGGCAGCCTCAAATCTAAGGTCTGAACTAGGCCTTCCAAAAGCTAGCATTGGGTCTAATTCAAAGAGGTTTCTATCGTTTACTATGCGATTATATCCGGGTAAAGCGAGCCCTTCATTTTGCGACCAATTTGATCTTACATTTGCTGAAAAACCCTCCCATTTCAGCCCCAATTTTTCAAAAAAGCCATTGACATTCAAAGCCCCCGAAGCATTTAAGGTGCTGGCCGTTTGTATGGTATTAACGGGTTCGCCTGCCAACTGAAGGAGTGCGTCAGATCCGCGTTGTGCATTAAAGCTACCGGTATAATCTAATTGGGCTGATAAGAAATCAGTCCATGTGATGGCATTAAAGGGTAATGCATAAGACGCTCTTATCGTTTGATTGTAGGTGTTGGGTTGGCCCCAATCTAAGAATGAACTCCAAACGTTAGCTAGTGCAGTCCCATCCTCTGGACGAACTGGTACTATATTGTTTTGCGTCGCATTCAATACCACAGAGAAGCCTTCTAAAGGATTGGCTGAAAGCGATCCCTGCCAATTCGTTCTGAAATTTTGCTGAACAAGCACAGGAGGTGCAATGAACTCAATAGACGGATCATAAAGCTGTCGGTATTGCTGTTGACTGTGTAAGCGGTTTATCGCCGTTTGCAGAGAAGCGCTAACTGCACTACCAGCAAAGACATAAGACAAATTGGCGTTTGCCGAAGATCGCTCTGAAAAGGCTCTTTCAAAATCACTTTGATAGGTTTTAGACCCATTGATAGAGGCTGAGAAATTCTCAAGATCAAAGAAATCTTCTTTACTATCGGGCTTGCGCTCAATACTTAACCCTTGAAGCGCAAAACTCTTAATCTCGTTGCGTTGCTCGGCTTGCTCCTTGATCGCAGCGGCCTCTTGTGGTGTAGCCGCCACATTCACGCGCTCAACCAAAGTAAGGTCTTCGTAAACCGGATCGTATTCTGGTGTGCTTCTCGCGTCGACCCATGAAAAACTAAATGGAGCTCTTAATCGCATCCCTTGTGGCAGAAATCTACCAAGATCTGACTGCAGGTTGAAATCAAAACTTTGGGTGTCATCTAAACTCCTCAAGTTCGGATTGTCGTCAATAGCACCAAAACCTACCGTCGACTTTGAATATCCTGACCCCAAGCGAACCACATCAGAAAGACTCAGTTGCGCACTGGCATTCATAGCCCATCCGCCTCTGTGGTTAATTCCGCTCAAACGAAATTCATTGAACCATAACTCGGCGTTGACCGCAGTAGGTGAGTTCGTATTTTTAACCCCAAGCATAGCCGAACTAATGCTTCCAATAGAAGGATTCCCCTTGACGCGAATGGTATAGCCTTCAAAGGCTACAGTGTGGTCTAGAGAACCACTCGACAATTGCAGTGACTTCGCTCGACTAAGGTCTTTCAGATCTAGATCTAGCGCGTTTTTATCAGGCCATATCTGTTCTGGATCTACAGCACCATGAGGGGTAATCCGAATAGGCCATTCAATCTCATAATAGTTCTCAGAATAATCTGTACCCATGCGTATGAACGCATTTAGCACCTCTTCTTTAAGGCTATTCTCTGGAGACTCAGCGTGAACATACATTTTTAAGCGGTCGTGCCTTCTCATGTCAAACTGAACTCTTCTGAACACCGCCTTAGACTCTTGAGGCTTTAGGTTTTCAATATATACTCTTAACGACTGCTCGTTTTCTCGAATAATAGTGTTTGTGTTGTTCAAACGCTCACGAACTACGCCAGGAGGAAGAACATAAGGTATTGGACTTCTATTGCTATTTTCTTCAATATTGACCGCTCCTATTTCAATCAGAGCAGCGGCTCCACCAGGCGGAGGAACATCTAACTCTAGCGGTTTATCGTAAATCCTCCAACTACCTTGCACCAAATCAATCCCCGCAAACCTCAACACCACAGGGGTGTCAAAGCCTTTTAAAACCATACGCATAAACGGAATCGATCTGAAGTCTTGAATGCCTCCTACCGCAGCGGTGAATTCTCGAAGCGGAATTTTGTATTGAACCCAAACCGTTTTGGTTGGACTCTCTATGGTTCTCACCGTCGCCACATTAGGCAAACCCTCATTGACCACCGCCTGAATTGGAATCTCATATTGAAAATAGCTCTCAACCGTATTGGTGGCAAAGTCACGGTCTACGTCTTCTACATCCGGAAGTACACTTGATCCTCTGGTCTCGTCTGAAGCCTCAACCGGAGAATTTCCTTGGGTGTTATTAAAGAATTTATAGCGCTCGACGATAGATCCTTTGGCCTCTAGATAGTTTTGATAGTTGTCTCTGGCGGGATCTTCTGCGGGCCCAGGATAGATCAATGCCTCTTGCGTATCATCGATTCCGTCTAGTCCCAAATCTTGTGACCCTCTCAAGGCGGGATCATTATCAAAATTGTAGATCAGTGCGTTTCTCAATGGAACCCTTCCGAAGGGTACCGCTATTGCCTGCGCATCAAGACCATTCTCAAACTGAGCTGCCTGATCAGGTAAAATATCTTCAGATATGTTTCCGAGGTCAATCACCAACTTTCCTGAAACATTAGACCCTGGTTCAACCGGATGCATCATCCAGAACTGCAGGTACTCGAAATTACTTTGTTCGAAATTAGTGTTGGTAAAAGCGCGCATCGTTCCTCCCCAACGACTAGAGGTTGCATTTGGATTGAAATCGAAGGCGGTATTGTATGGGCCGGCTTCATTCGGAAAGTAGGCCAAATCTAGGGTTCGCTGAACGGCAGTTTGACCCTGAACAACATCGGTTTCAGGGTAAACTTCATTAATGAAAACCCTCCGCATTTGATTGTCACCAAGCATGGCCTCTGTAATGCCAGCAGGCCTAGATCTGCCATAAAAAAGTGGATCAATAGTATACCAAGCAAGACGCGCGCGATCTCGCATGGCCTCAACACCAGTCAACCCGTCAGGATGACTTGAAAGCACCCATTCTTTAGGGTCGGTGAGATCAATGAATAGTTGAGTGTCTTCGAAATCATCAATATAACTAGTGATCTCTTGGTTAAATGAAGTCGTTGCGGGCGCGCTTGGAATCAGGGCTGCAACCTCTGCTTGAATAGTAATTTCAGAGGGAGCCTCGGTATCGATAGTCGGCCACTGATTAATCAGTCGGGTTAAAAAAGGAACTTCTTTGCGGTACTTAAGGGTAGCGCCTATCATTGTGTTATTAATGGGTTCAACCCCATAGGCCGCTTTTTGAGTCAATGGTCGCTCTCTTAAATTCATCAATGCTCCGCCGACTTGGAAGTCGTCTGAAAACTGATGGTCTACCGTTAAGCCAAAAAATCGCCTAGTCAATTGCCCTAACTGTCCGGCATCTTCAGCGCTCACATCAATAGGAACTCCAGAAGTAGCAAGACTAGGATCTAGAAGGATTACCGAAGAGGTAGTATAATCGACCTCATAATCAATACCCTCAGTAAGAAGTCGACCTCCAGCCCTTACCTGAACAGATCCTGGCACAGCATAGAGCACCCCGAGTGGAATGCTACTTTGATCATTCGACTGAGCACCTGAATACGAACCCTTAATAGCGAATCGATTCGCGCTCGCATCTTGAAGTGCTGCAGCCTTAGTCAATCCATAAAGACTTTGATAGACAAATTTCTGCTGGTTTGCATTATAAGAGGCCTGGTTTTCATAAGTCTGGTCATTAGAACTTTGAAGGGCTGAAAAAAGAAAAGACCCAAAGGGTTCCGTTTTTGTAAATATGATCCTACCGTTTTCGGCATCTACGGTTATACCGTCGACAAAATCAAAAAAGCCATCTCCTTCAGCCGAGAGATTGTCATAAGCGTCCAGGCGATCGAAATTAAAGATGCGTAAAAGACTTTGATTTCTAAAAGCATCTGGCCACGGCAGGTTCTCATCGGCGGGCGACAGAAAGTTTCGAGGGCTAGGATCTTTATAGAGTAGTTGGAGCTGAAAATCAGTCGCTGTCAATCTAAAAGCACCAATGGCGTATATATTCTTCATCATCAAATCCCATATCGGATCTTCTACCCTTGTAATTGTACTCTTTAAAAGTTTCAACATTAAACTTTCTTCAGATCCGAGTCTGTTGTCGTTAGAGAATTCTCCTACCGTGTACACTTGACCGTTATAGGTATATTGAAAGGCTACGGCAAGCACCTCGTCAGTACCCAAGGGTTGATTCAAAGACAAGTACCCGAGTTGTGTGTTGAAACTGTAGTGTACTCCTGCCTCAAGTTTTCTTGCATTACTCAAATTCGCAAAATGTACTCCATTGGTAAGGCGCTGACCAAGTAGGTTTAACTCCGAAAGATTAGAACGCGGGGCACGAATCGCTGCAGAAATTCCAGTCCCCCCTATTAAGGAAGGGTCTAAGGCATTCACTCGGTTATCTGGGAGCGTGGTAGCCGAGGCAAAAAAAGATTCTGGTGCCTCAAACGAAACGTTTTCGGGCGAGGCTTCTCCGAGATCTTGGAATGCGACGATACTTCTAACGTTATCGGTTTGCTGTTGGCGGTTGGTCACCCATACCTCTATTCGGGTGATCTGAACATTACTAGTAATAAAAGGATAATTTTCTAAGGCCTGATCGTATTGATCCCTAAAGTAATGTGCGAGAAAGAAGTGAGTGTTTTCTTCGTAGTCGATAGCGCTCAATTCGAAGCGATTTACCAAGCTGCCGTTTTCTGAACGAACAGAGGTGCGCTGAGCACGCTGCTCACCATAAATCGCTGAGAGACGTGTTCTTCCGAATTGAAACTCGGTCTTTACCCCAAATACATTTTGAGCACCAGACATTAAGGTGCTTTGAATCGGCAGGCTTACGTTTCCGAATTCAATAGAGCGCAACCAGTCGTCTTCTTGAGGAGTATAATTGAGTTTGAATAGATTTTCAAAACTAAAAGCCGATCGGCTATCAATCGCTGCACTAACGGTTAAACGCTCGCCGATTTTCGCATCTAGATTAAAGTCAAATTGCTGGTCGATATCAAGCAGGGTCGAGCGCTGATTGCGCAATGCCAATCCTGGATTCTCAGTGCGCTGAACGAGAGCACCTGTATCGAAATTGAATCCCCCGCTCGTAGCAACCGTTATGGTATTAGCTCCGAAGACTGATTCAAAAAAATCAGAATTCACATAATAAGTGGGTAACAAGTCTTTCTTAGCAGCATTAAGCGAATCGTTCGCTTTAGACAAAGCATCAGTCTTTTCGCGATAGTTAGAGGCAATAGTTTGTCTTCTAACCGCCTCATAAAATGCGGTGACTGACAAATACATCGGATAGCCCGAAGTTTGCTCAACGAGCACAGGACGTTTAACAAACCTCGTATTTACAGGGTCGTACTCGTAAATCTCTTGAATAGGGTAAGGAGATAGCGCTGGGAGCTCTTGGCTATAGGTATACTGAGAATAGGATGCGAAGGCAACACAAATTACAGTAATAACAGCATGGAGTCTCTTACCAATCAAAGTGCGTTTAAGGTGTTTTTAATCAATTCTTCAACCGTTGCCGATGGATTTTCTTTCGCAAAGCGCTCAACGACCTTGACGACGGCTTTTCTAGAAAAACCTAAGACCTCTAGGGCGGCCATTGCCTCTTCAGCTTGTGCCATTTGAGAGGCGCTCGCCATAACAACATTCGGTTGATCGTGCATAAGTAAGACGGCCTTATCACGAAGATCTAACAATACACGTTGTGCCGTTTTCTGCCCTATACCTTTAACAGATTGTATCTTCTGCACTTGCTCATTGACGATAGCCTCAAGAATCTCTTCTGGAGCCAACGAAGAAAGCATTGTTCTAGCCGTGTTTGCCCCTATCCCACTCACAGAAAGCAGCAACCTAAATACACTGCGCTCAAAAGCAGTGGTAAATCCAAATAAGGTGTGAGCATCTTCTCTGATCTGGAGATGGGTAAACAAGCGGATCTGTTCTTCGTCTTTTATCTGCTGAAAGGTGTTGAGCGAAATGTCTAGGTGATATCCTACTCCAGCACATTCGATGACCACATGGGTTGGACTTTTCTCAACAAGTTTACCTGATAAATGCGTGATCATGAATAGGCTTTATTTAGATTTCTCTCTGAGTTGTGCGTCGATGACAGCAATAGCCGTCATATTGATGATTTCTTCTACACTAGCACCAAGCTGCAGAATGTGAATAGGTTTTTCGAGTCCAAGCATGACAGGTCCAACGGATTTTACTCCGTGCAATTCCTTGAGCAACTTATAGGTAATGTTAGCAGCATCTAGGTTCGGAAACACAAGGGTATTGACACGTCTATTGGCCAATTTCGAGAAAGGAAAAGTATTGGCTCCCATTTCTTGATTTAGTGCAAAGTCTGCCTGAATCTCTCCATCAACCACCAAGTCAGGATGATTTTGATGTAGAAGTCGAACGGCCTCTTTCACCTTCTTGGCTTCAGGATGTTTAGACGAACCATAATTGGAGAAAGACAACATGGCAATTATAGGCTCAAATCCGAATGCCTTTACTTCTTTGGCTGTCATGACGGCAATCTCAGCTAACTCTTCGGCAGACGGGTTGATGTTGATCGCTGTATCTGCCAAGAACATAGGCCCTCTTGGCGTTATCATAATATTCATGGTTGAGGCGCGCTTGACTCCAGGTCCTCTCCCAACAGTTTCAAGCACCGGAAGCAACACTTTAGGAAATGAACGCGAATAACCTGAGATCATCGCATCAGCCTCTCCACTTAACACCATCATCGGGCCGTAATAATTACGGTGCTCCATCCGCACACCCGCACTATATTTTTGAACTCCGTTGCGTTCTCCTCTCTTCCACAGAAGATCAGCAAAAGCATCACGTCTATCTTGCTCTTCGTCTTCGCCCGGATCTAATACAAGTAGATCGGCATCGAACTCTAGCTCTTCTTTTAGACTCGTTATCACTTCTTTGTCTCCTAACAAAATCGGAATGGCAATACCTTCGTCATATACGAATTGAGCCGCCTTAAGCACATCAATCTGATCGGCCTCCGCAAACACCACCTTCTTAGGGTTTGAGCGGGCTTTATCGTGAAGTGAGCGAATGAATTTATTATCCGTCCCAGATCTAGCCATAAGCTCATCTTCATAACGTTCCCAATCGGTAATATCTTCTTGTGCAACACCTGAGTCCATCGCCGCTTTTGCAACGGCAGCAGGAATTTTCGTAATCAATCTCGGATCGAATGGTTTAGGAATGATGTATTCTCGTCCGAAACTCAGCTTGGTAATATCATAGGTGATATTGACTTGTTCAGGAACAGGCTCTTTCGTCAATTCGGCCAGTGCCCGTACGGCGGCCATCTTCATTTCTTCATTAATCTTAGTGGCGCGAACGTCAAGTGCACCTCTAAAAATGAATGGAAACCCTAGAACATTGTTGACCTGATTCGGATGATCAGATCTACCGGTGGCCATAATGACATCTTCGCGTGTGCGTATAGCGAGGTTGTAGTCCATCTCTGGATTAGGATTTGCCATGGCAAACACAATAGGATTCTCTGCCATGCTTAAGAGCATTTTCTCAGAAACAATGTCTGCAATTGAAAGACCAATGAATACATCTGCATCTACCATGGCCTCTTCTAAAGTCTCAATGTTACGAGAAGTGGCAAATTCGAGTTTTGAAGGATCTAGATTTTCTCTAGACTTTTGGATAACTCCTTTGCTGTCAAGCATCACTATGTTTTCACTGCTCGCACCAAAAGCCTTATACAACTTAGTACATGAAATAGCGGCAGCTCCAGCCCCACTGACCACAATACGCACGTCTTCTATTTTCTTTTCGGCGAGTTCTAACGCATTCAACAAGGCTGCTGCCGAAATAATGGCCGTTCCATGTTGATCGTCGTGCATCACCGGAATATCAAGCTCTTCTTTAAGCCTGCGTTCTATCTCAAAGGCTTCAGGAGCCTTGATGTCTTCTAGATTAATTCCTCCAAAGGTTGGAGAGATGCGTTTAACCGTCTCTACAAATGCATCTACATCTTTGGTATCAACCTCGATATCGATTCCGTCAATATCGGCAAAAATCTTGAACAATAAACTCTTACCCTCCATTACAGGCTTTGAAGCCAAAGGACCAATATCCCCCAAGCCTAGTACGGCTGTTCCATTAGAAATCACCGCAACCATATTCCCTTTAGCGGTGTACTTGTACACATCATTAGGGTTCTTCTCTATTTCTAAACAAGGCTCAGCCACTCCAGGAGAGTAAGCCAGTGCCAAGTCTCTCTGGGTTTGGTAGGGCTTAGTCGGAACAATCTTGATTTTTCCGGGCTGAGGTTTGGCGTGGTAGACCAAAGCTTCGCGCCTTAATCGCGCTTTGCTCATATTGAATGTAATTATATAATTGAGTAGTCAAAGATAATTGAATTTGGCAGCCTTAATGCCTCAAAAAATCGATATTACGCTTTAAGCCACTATACTTAGTGCGTTTCAAAGCGGACTTTGAAAATACCTGTTTAAAGGTTTCTTCGGTGAGCTCGGTCATGGCCACTGCATCTAATTCTTGGAAGGCAGGCGTGGGTAATAAGCGCTCTTCACTGTGAGGAGAAGAAAAGCGATTCCACGGACACACGTCTTGACAGGTATCACAGCCAAAGGCCCAATCATCAAAAGTCCCCTTGAATGAAGAGGGGATAGCTTCTTTTAGCTCAATAGTAAAATACGATATACACTTACCCGCATCTACAACCATAGGGCTCACGATCGCTTGGGTCGGACAGGCCTCTATGCAGGCCGTGCAACTGCCGCAGTGATCGGTAGTAACAGGAGTATCGTAGACGCATTCTAAATCGATAATCAATTCTGCCAAAAAGAAAAATGAACCTTGACGCTTATTAATGAGGTTGCTGTTCTTAGCGATCCATCCCAGGCCTGAACGCTCTGCCCATGCCTTTTCGAGTATAGGGGCTGAATCTACAAAGGCTCTGCCCTCGATTTGACCAATTTCATCACGGAGTTCACTGAGCATTGCTTTAAGCTTGTCTTTGATCACCCTGTGATAGTCTTCACCATAGGCATACTTTGAAATCTTAAAATAACTTTGACCTAGTCGGGCCGATTCAGGAGGGTAGTAATTAAAAAGCAACGAAACGACCGATTTTGAACCTTCAACCAGTTTGCGCGGATCGAGCCTCTTGTCAAAATTACGCTCCATATAAGACATCGTAGCTTGACGTTGATCTTTCAGCCATTGCTCTAATCTCGGTGCATGGTCGTCTAAAAATACTGCCTTGGCAATTCCACAAGCCATAAATCCATGACGTTCAGCCGCTTGTTTGATCAACCTAGATCGCTGAGCAAGCTGTTCGTCTTTTTGCATGAGATAGGCTTAAGGTTTAAAATAGGCCAGTTTGGGTGGCGCCACTGTCTTTACCGAGATGCTTGTATGCAAGAGCTGTAGCCTCACGGCCTCTTGGGGTACGAATCAAAAATCCCTCTTGAATTAAAAAGGGTTCATAGACTTCTTCAAGCGTTTCTGCATTCTCTGAAACAGCCGTTGCTAAGGTGTTGATTCCAACGGGCCCTCCTTGGAACTTATCGATTAAAGTCGAAAGAATCTTATTATCCATCTCGTCCAATCCAAAGGCATCTACATTCAAAGCCTTGAGTCCGTAGCGTGCAATTTCAAGGTCAATGATTCCATTCCCTTTGATTTGGGCAAAGTCTCTAATCCGTCTGAGGAGTGCATTACAAATCCTAGGCGTACCACGACTCCTACGCGCGATCTCGATAGCTGCATCTTCTTTTATCTCAACCTTTAGAATTTCAGCACTGCGGGTCGCGATGGTAGACAAAAGTTCTGTGCTGTAATAAGAGAGTCTTGACTGAATTCCAAAACGAGCACGCATGGGCGCTGTGAGCAGTCCTGAGCGTGTGGTGGCACCTATTAATGTAAAGGGTTTAAGGTGGATCTGAACCGAACGTGCGTTGGGCCCGGTTTCGATCATGATGTCGATCTTGAAATCTTCCATAGCAGAGTATAGATATTCCTCTACTACCGGACTCAATCGATGAATCTCATCGATAAAGAGCACGTCTCGTTCTTCAAGATTTGTAAGCAATCCGGCTAAGTCGCCTGGTTTGTCTAGCACAGGGCCAGAGGTAACGCGAATGGCAACATCTAACTCATTAGCCAAGATGTGAGCCAAGGTGGTTTTACCTAAACCTGGAGGCCCATGAAGCAATGTGTGGTCTAAAGCCTCATCTCTCTGATTAGCGGCTTCTACAAATATCTTGAGGTTCTCTAGTACCGAATCTTGCCCAGCAAAGTCATCAAATCCTTGAGGACGCAATACACGTTCTATGTCAAAGTCTTCTTTGCCGTAGTGGGCTCCTGAAGGATCAAGATGTTCATTCATCGTTTGTATACTAAACTTCTTAAAGGTAATGGTTTCAATAAAAAAGCCCCACATCTAGGTGGGGCTTTCTCTATGATTTGAATGCAAAATCTTAATGATTCAATTCTTCTTCATTCGGTTGAAGCGGAACAGTTTGCGGAACGAAATCTTGTCCCTCTATGATATATGATCCGTCTTCGTAGGTTTTACTGTAATCGTAAGACCAGCGGTGAACTTCTGGAATCTCACCAGGCCAGTTACCGTGAAAGTGTTCTATTGGAGTAGTCCATTCAAGCGTGTTCGACTTCCAAGGATTATGGTCTCCACGCTTACCATAGAAAATAGAATGGATGAAGTTGTAAACGAACACTAATTGAGCGGCTGCCGCGATAAGTGCGAATACCGTCATTAGTACTTGAACATCTGCTAACTCGTCAAACATCGGAAAGGCGGTGTTTTCATAGTAACGTCTTGGTACACCTGCCATACCAACGAAGTGCATTGGGAAGAATACACCGTATGAAGCAACCGCTGTCACCCAAAAGTGAATGTATCCTAAGTTTTTATTCATCAATCTACCTTGGAAAAGCTTAGGGAACCAGTGGTAAATCCCGGCAAAAAGACCATAGAGTGCGGAGATACCCATTACCAAGTGGAAGTGAGCAACTACAAAGTACGTATCGTGAACGTTGATGTCAAGCGTACTGTCTCCTAAGATGATCCCTGTCAAACCTCCAGTAATGAAGGTAGAAACCAATCCAATTGAAAACAGCATAGCCGGATTCAATTGCAAGTTACCCTTCCATAAAGTAGTAATGTAATTAAAGGCTTTAACTGCAGATGGAATCGCAATCAGAAGCGTTGTAAAGGTAAACACCGAGCCAAGAAACGGATTCATTCCAGAAATAAACATGTGGTGTCCCCAGACAATGGTTGACAAGAAAGCGATACCCAAGATTGAAGCGATCATGGCGCGGTATCCGAAAATAGGTTTACGCGCATTCGTCGACATTACTTCAGAGGTGATTCCTAAGGCCGGAAGTAACACAATATATACCTCAGGATGACCTAAGAACCAGAAAAGGTGCTCGTACAACACAGGAGAACCTCCTTGATAATGCAAGACCTCTCCTTGAATAAAGATATCTGATAAAAAGAAAGACGTTCCGAAGCTTCTGTCCATAAGCAGCAATAAGGCCGCTGAGAGCAAAACTGGGAAAGAAACCACACCAATAATTGCTGTCACAAAGAATGCCCAAATGGTTAGCGGCATGCGCGTCATGGTCATTCCTTTTGTTCTCAGGTTAAGCACGGTTACGATATAATTCAATGAACCTAAAAGTGATGATGCAATGAAAATGGCCATTGACACCAACCATAAGGTCATACCCATTCCTGAGCCTGGCTGTGCTTGTGGCAATGCCGATAGTGGTGGGTACACCGTCCATCCCGCAGCTGCTGGCCCAGCTTCTGCAAATAACGAAGCAAGCATAATGGCTGAAGAAAGAAAGAACAGCCAATATGAGATCATATTCAGTAAACCAGAGGCCATATCACGCGCTCCAATTTGTAATGGAATCAAAAGGTTAGAGAACGTACCACTCAAGCCAGCAGTAAGAACGAAGAATACCATCAGCGTTCCATGGATAGTAACAAGTGCTAGGTAGATATCTGCATCCATGACACCGTCTGGTGCCCATTTACCCAATAGAGCCGAAAAGACCGCCGATGATTCACCCGGCCATGCCAATTGCATTCTAAAGAGGAGAGACATAGCAATACCTATAGCTCCCATAATAAGACCTGTAATCAAATACTGCTTAGCGATCATCTTGTGATCTTGACTAAAGATGTACTTTGTGATAAAGGTTTCTTTGTGATGATGTTCTGCTGCGTGGGCCATAATAGCTTTACAATTTTTCGTTCTCTTTTTCAGTTACAAATTTAAGGAAGAGCAGTTACAGTTTCTCCAAACGTCTTTTGCTCCTTTAACCATTTGTTAAAGTCTTCTTCTGATTCAACAATGATCTTCATTTGCATATTGTAATGCGATTTTCCGCAAATCTTGTTACAAAGCAATACGTAATCAAACTCCCATGGATCACTGTTAGGATCTCCTTCTACAGCACGAGCTGCACGAAGAACATTAGTGCGTTTTACCTTGTCAATAATTTCCGGTTGCAAGCGCATCTCTTCAGTAGTCACAGTAGGCGTGAACGAAAACTGAGTAACCATTCCGGGTACGCAGTTCATCTGTGCTCTAAAGTGAGGCATATAGGCTGAGTGTAAAACGTCTTGTGATCTCATGAAGAAATTAACCTTACGCCCAACGGGTAAGTGAAGTTCTTTCACGATAACGTCATCAGCACCGTTAGGATCACCTGAATCTAATCCCAAGACATTTGCACTATTAATATCGATCAAGCGTACGCTAGCATCTCCTAATACGTTGTCCTCTCCTCCATATCGAGCTGTCCAATTGAATTGTTGAGCATATAACTCTACATAAAGCGGATCGTCCTCCTCGTTAATGTCCATAATATTTACCCATGCATACAGCCCATAAAGGATTAGAACAGCTAGTGTTATAACGGGTATAATGGTCCATATGAATTCAAGCTTATCATTATCCGCATAGAACAAAGCCTTTTTACCCTTCTCGCCGCGGTACTTATATCCGAAATAATGCAATAAGAATTGAGTGACCGTCTGCACAAAGAAGATAATGGCAAACGAAATCCACATCAATTGATCGTAATCAGCCCCGTGCTCCGAAGCCGGCATAGGCAAGAGCATCTTGCCGTACTTCGCAAAACTGAAAATGGTGATACCATAAATGAATACAAGGAATGCGAAAAGCAAATACCCATTGTATTTGTTGTCTGAATCATTGGCTATCTGGTCGTTTGTGCGATCAGCACCCATCTGAGAAAGTTCAAAAATCTTAGCTAGCTGCCAAATGGCAATCGCAACTAAAACAAGAACGGCAAGAATCAAGGGTGTAGTCATAGTAATAAACTAAGTCGTTTCAATTAATAGTGAAAATGTTTACTCTCTCCTAAGAGCGGGCTGCCCTTTGGGGTTACCGGAACTTTAGTAAGTGCTGTGGCAACAACGAACAAGAAAAGTCCGGCGAAGAATAAGATACCTCCAAGCTCAGGGATACCAATTGACCAATGAGCGCCAACGGTACCCGGCATTATCATGTTATAAAAATCTAGGTAATGCCCCGTCAAAATAATGATACCTACGGTTTGAACAAACCAAGGAATGCGTTTGTAATCGCTTCTCATGATCACCAATAAAGGGAATAAGAAGTTTAGCACGAGCATTCCCAAGAACGGAACCTTGTACGATTCAAAACGCATAGCATAATAGGTAACCTCTTCAGGAATATCGGCATACCAAATAAGCATAAACTGACTGAACCATAGGTACGTCCAGAAAATGCTGATACCAAACATGAACTTCGCTAAATCATGAATGTGAGAGTTATTCACTTCTTCCAATAATCCTTTAGATTTCAAATAAAGGGTGAACAGGGCGATAGTAGTAATCCCCGACACAAAGAAGCTCGCAAACACGTACCATCCGAATAGTGTACTGAACCAGTGCGGATCAACACTCATGATCCAATCCCATGACATAATAGATTCAGTAACCAAGAAAAAGACCAAGAATCCAGCCGAGACTCTGAAATTGAGCACAAAGCTTTTGTTATCAGTAGCTGTCTCTTCTGCAAGCGATAACTTTCTAGAGAATTGCTGATAGAAAATCCATCCTCCAATAAATAGCGCCGCTCTAATCAAAAAGAAAGTCGGATTTAAGTATCCGCTCTTGTTCTGAATCAATTCGTCATGCGCTACTACTTCAGGATCCATCCAAACAAAAAGGTGATTCATGTGTAAAGCAGAGAGGACGAAGAATACGAAAAGAATGATTCCTCCAGGAATGAGGTAAGAGGTAATCCCCTCCATCACTCTAAATAAAAGCGGAGACCATCCGGCCTGGGCAGCGCGATTTACCGCATAGAAGGCCAGTACACCAAGTGCGATAAGAAAGGCAAATAGCGCACTTACATAAAAGGCAGACCATGGTCTATTGCGCATTTGATCAAATACATGCTGGTCGTGCTCAGCATGGTGGTCTTCAGCTACTGTTGCAGCTTCGTGATGCCCTTCTGAAGCAGCATGCGCGTCATCAGACTGATGTTGTGCAGTACCGTGATCATCGTGCGCTGCAGATTCATGAGTGGCATTTCCGTGGTCTGAATTAGAGCCATGGCCATCGCCGTGTCCGTCAGCGGCGTGCGCAGCGACAATAGCTTTGGCTTCTTCGACTGTACTAGGGGCAGACAAAAAACCGTAAGCAAGCCCAAGTAGGCCAAGCCCCATGAGCACAAATGTTGTTATTTTAAAACGTTGCGAAAACTGATACATGTTCACTTCGGTTATTTAGTTAGGTCGTTCTTTAATTCCATAACGTAGGCGGCGATTTGCCAAATCTCTTCTTCACTACTCAACTGAGAAGCATAAGAACCCATAGAATTAAGTCCGTAATAAATCGTGTGATAGGTACTTCCGATGTTGATGTTTCTTCCTTGATCTGCATAGGTCGGAACCCCTAATAACTTCTCGCGCTTAACTAGGGTACCTTGACCGTCTCCTTTTGCACCATGACATATAGCACAGTACACATCATACAACTCCTTACCCTTCGCAAGATCAGCTTCTTTATTTTCTTCAGCCAATGGACTTAGGTCTTCGCGTGCCATTTCTTTACCTGCTGGAGTATTATCAAATTCGTAAGGCATCCATCCTCTTGGAATACTACCTTCAGCCGGAGTTAATGCAGAAGAGTTCTCTGGCAAGAAGTTCACCTCAGCATAGGTTTCATATCCAACCGCCTCATACATATCAGGGAAATACTGATAATTAGGATTGTTCTTGTTGAAGCAAGAGGTAGTCAACAAAGCGACAACTAGCGTAATAGAAAATAACTTCATCAATTTCATAGCTTATGCTTTTGGTTGTTGAACCTCAATGGCTCCTGTATCTAATAATAGTTCTATTAAGGCTTTTTCTTCACCTTCTTTAACCGCGACTTCCATTAAGAATACATCACTAGTAGTGCTTGGAAGCGGATTTTCAGCCTTTTTAAACGGCCACATCTTACTTCTTAGGTAAAAAGTGATCACCATAAGGTGAGCCGCAAAAAATACGGTCATCTCAAACATTACCGGAACAAATGCAGGCATGTTTTGAACGAATGAAAAGCTAGGCTTTCCTCCAATGTCTTGTGGCCAATCTTCAATCATGATGTAATTCATCATTACCGTTGCCACGGTTAGACCTAAGCATCCGTAGATGAAAGCGGCCATTGAGATGCGCGTCTCATCTAGGCCCAATGCCTTATCGAGGCCGTGAACCGGAAAAGGGGTGTAGACCTCTTCGATATGATGCTTTTCTTCGCGCACCTTTTTGACGGCATTCATCAAAATGTCATCGTCGTTGTAAAGTGCTCTAAATATCTTTGATGCCATAGCCTTTACGAATGAGTTTGGTTAGTGGTTGAATCTGCCTCAACAGAGTAAGTCGTCACCTTTCCTCTCTTAGGCATTGTATATAATGGTTTTCCTTCTTCTCTGAGCGCTTTGTATTGATCTCCAGAAGACTTTAGAATAGACTTCACCTCTGCCTGGGCAATTACAGGGAAAGTTCGCGAATACAATAAGAAAAGCACAAAGAAGAATCCGATCGTTCCGATAAAGATTCCTATATCAACAAATGTCGGAGAGAACATAGTCCACGAAGACGGTAAGTAATCACGGTGAAGTGAGGTCACAATAATCACAAAACGCTCAAACCACATCCCGATGTTTACTACGATAGAGATAAAGAACGAAAACATGATACTTGTTCTCAATCTCTTGAACCACATGAATTGAGGCGAGAATACGTTACACGACATCATCGCCCAATAAGCCCAAGCATAAGGACCGGTAGCGCGATTCAAGAACGCATACTGTTCGTATTCAACTCCTGAATACCATGCAATGAAAAGCTCAGTAATGTAGGCACACCCTACTATCGAACCCGTGATCATGATCACAATGTTCATCAATTCTATGTGTTGAACGGTGATATAGTCTTCTAATCCTACCACCTTTCTCATGATTATCAAAAGCGTATTCACCATGGCAAAACCAGAGAAAATCGCCCCCGCTACGAAGTAAGGAGGGAAAATCGTGGTGTGCCACCCCGGAATAACAGAAGTTGCGAAGTCAAAGGATACAATCGTGTGAACCGATAATACCAGTGGTGTTGCCAATCCGGCAAGCACTAATGAAACCTCTTCAAAACGCTGCCAGTCTTTTGCACGACCTGTCCAACCAAAACTGATCAAACTGTATATTTTTTTCTGGAAAGGTTTAACCGCACGATCGCGAATCATCGCAAAATCAGGTAAAAGACCTGTCCACCAGAAAACCAATGAAACCGATAAGTAGGTTGAAATCGCGAATACGTCCCACAATAGCGGCGAGTTAAAGTTCACCCAAAGAGAACCGTATTGATTTGGAATCGGTAGCACCCAAAAGGCCAACCATGGTCTACCCATGTGAATGATAGGGAACAAACCAGCCTGAACAACCGAGAAAATGGTCATCGCCTCTGCAGAGCGGTTAATGGCCATACGCCATTTCTGTCTAAAGAGCAGTAGCACCGCAGAAATTAAGGTGCCCGCGTGACCAATACCTACCCACCAAACGAAGTTGGTAATATCCCATGCCCAGTTGACTGTTTTGTTAAGTCCCCAAACGCCAATACCGGTAGAAATGGTATAGATAATTGCTCCAAGACCCCATAAAAAGGCCACTAAAGCAATACCGAAAACGATCCACCATTGCTTATTCGCTCTTCCTTCTACAGGTCTAGCGATATCATTAGATACGTCACTGTAACTCTTTGAACCGGTTACAAGTGGTTTACGTATCGAAGCTTCATAATGCGACGCCATAAAATGGTTTTGTTTAGTATTAATTAGGCTTTTTCTGTATTTCTAACTTTAACGTGATAGAACACGTTCGGTTGTGTTCCAACATGTTCTAAAAGGTGATACATGCGCTCACTTTCTTTGAGTTGAGCCACTTCACTTTCTTTATCATTAACATCTCCAAACACCAACGCACCTGTATCACAGGCAGCCGAACAAGCCGTTTGGAATTCTGCGTCTTTCACGGCACGTCCTTCAGCTTTCGCATCTAGAATTGCTTTTTGCGTTCTCTGGATACAGAAAGAACACTTCTCCATTACCCCTCTTGAACGAACGTTTACATCTGGATTGAGAACCATTCGCCCTAAATCGTTGTTCATGTGGAAGTCAAACTCATCGTTCTGATTGTATCTGAACCAGTTAAAGCGACGCACTTTATAAGGACAGTTGTTGGCACAGTATCGTGTTCCGATACAACGGTTGTAGGCCATGTGATTTTGCCCTTGACGCGAGTGTGAAGTCGCAGCTACCGGACAAACAGTCTCACATGGAGCATGATTACAGTGCTGACACATTACAGGCTGGAACGCCACTTGAGGATTCGCAGACGGATCTTCTAAGGTTCCGAAACCTCCAAGACTACCCTTCTCGCCAAATAATCCGTCAAAGCTCTCCTTCTTGGCATCATCAGCCGCAAAAGACTCTTCAGAAGAATAGTAACGGTCAATACGCAACCAGTGCATATCGCGAGAAACGCGAATTTCTTTCTTTCCAACTACAGGAACGTTGTTCTCTGCATGACATGCAATCACACATGCTCCGCATCCTGTACATGCATTAAGATCAATCGATAAATTAAAGTGGTGTCCTACCGAACGATCAAAAGATTCCCATAAATCTACTGTAGAAGCAGGAACCTCTTGGTGGTCTAATGAAACCACAGGAACTTCATTCCACTCTGAGGCAGGCTTATGGATAAAATCTTCTAAGGTAGTTTCCTTGATGATATCACCTCTACCCATTAGCGTTTTATGCAACTGAATGCATGCAAACTCATGCATACCAGATTGCTTTTCGATAGTTACTTCTTGAACCTTTGAGCCATTGAAGTAAACTGAATAGGCGTTAACTCCGGTTTGCATCTCTGTTTGCAAACCTACTTTGCGTCCGTAACCTAGCGCTAAACCAACAGTACCCTGCGCTTGACCTGGCTGGATCATAACGGGCACATTTGAGATACTTGTTCCGTTTACGGTTACTTTAACGTAGCTACCGTCTAGTCCGCCGTTCGCCACGTTTACGTTTTTTAGCCCGTAAGCCTCTGCATCAGCCTTCGAGATAGTAAGATAGTTATCCCAAGAGGCACGTGAAATTGGATCAGGGAATTCTTGAAGCCATGGATTATTCGCCATTTGACCGTCTCCCATTCCTGTTTTGGTGTAGAGCACAAGCTCCATTCCTTCGCTCTGCGCGGCAGCTAGTGAGCGCTGTGCCGCTTGAAGAAGAGTCTCATCAAAACGAGCATCCACTGATTCAAGAGCAGCAGCCTCAAACACACCATCTTGAACAGCCTTATTCCATGCATGTCCTCCGAGTACGTCTTCAGTCCATTGGCCTTTTATGAAATCGTGATACGTATCAGTACTACCTGACCACTTCAATAGACATTCTTCAAATTGACGCGTATCAAAGAGATTTCGAATAACGGGTTGAGTTAAAGTGTAGTATCCTTTCTTAGGTTGAGCATCTGCCCAAGACTCTAAATAATGAGAGTTGGCCGCAACAAAAGAGGCGAGTTCAGCCGTCTCGTTCATTGAGAAAGTACTGCATACGGTGAAACCAACTTTCTGCATCGCTTCTGCAAAGGCAGCACCGTTAGCCAAACTGTATACAGGATTCACCTTGTCAATGAATAAGGCACCAACAGCGCCGCTGTTCATTTCTGCGATCAATTGGTCCATAGCCGAAGCAGTTGAGCTTCTAACATATCTAGGAGCTGCAGGATCGAATGCCTCACTATTGAGTGAATCATTGATGGCCAATGTCAGTAATTGTGCATTCACATCTTCAATACCACAAACTACAACAGCTTTTGAACCTACAGTACGAAGCTTGTCTGCCATGGCGTTCACATAACCAGCTATTGAAGAATCAGACTCGGATACTACCCCACCATTTAATGCTTTGTAGAGGGCCGTAAGAGCTCTCTTGATCTCGGCATTGTTAAGTGGAATGCGCTTATCGGCATTGGCACCCGTTAGCGTCATATTTGATTCGAGCTGAACGTGATGCGACATGTGACCGTGTTTAGGTACACGGTTTGCAACATATGATTTGGCATAAGAACCCCCTTGCCAATCTCCTAAGAAATCCGCGTCAAAAGAAAGGATTACATCTGCCTTAGAAAAATCGTAATCTGCAAGTCCACTTTCTCCAAAAACTTGAGTATATGCTTCTACAGCAGCTCCAGAAGAAACCGCATCGTAACTTACATGTTCAACAGAAGGATTGCTTTCTTTAAGCTGAGCAACAAGCGCTTTATATGAAGGACTTGTAGTAGAAGCTGATAAAATAACGGCTTTTTGTCCCGTTGATGAAAGCGCATCAAGACGGGCTTTCACAGCAGTATCTAAAGTATCCCAAGAAACGTCAGCGCCGGCAGCAAGAGGACCTTGTAAACGGAACTTATCGTAAAGGTTTAGTACAGAAGCTTGAACTCTTGCATTAGCTCCGCCAAACAGTCGGGCTCTGTCGTTATTTTCAATTTTGATCGGACGTCCTTCACGGGTTTTTACAAGGATAGACGCAAAGTCGAATCCGTCTGAAATGGTAGTAGCATAATAATTGGCCACCCCAGGAACGATCTCATCTGGTTGGATAACGTAAGGAATCGATTTCTTAACAGGTCCTTCGCACGCCGCTAGAGTTACCGCAGCTGTACTAAAACCAACAAACTTTAAAAAATCTCTTCGAGAAGTTTCAGAGGATTGAAGACTAGCTTCATCTTCAAGAAAATCATTGACCGGAAGGGTCTCAGCAAATTCATTGTGCTTGAGATGCGAAACTGCCTGATCTTTTTCAGAGAGTTCTGCTTCGCTTTTCCAATAAGTCTTATGTGATGCCATAATCAGTTAGGATTCCGAATAATTAATAGTGGCACTTACCACATTCAAGGCCACCCATTTGGGCCGCTGTTAGTTCTTTAACTCCGTATTTCTGAGACAACTCTTCGTGAATTTTTTCATAGTACGGATTAGAAGTTAACTGCACATTCGTCTCACGGTGGCAGTTAATACACCAGCCCATCGTCAATGGAGCATGTTGGTACATTACCTCCATTTCTTCAACTGGTCCGTGACACGTTTGACACTCTACTCCAGCTACATTGTAGTGCTGAGAGTGATTGAAGTAAACAAAGTCTGGCAGGTTGTGGATACGCACCCACTCAACAGGTTGAGCATCTCCTGTATACGACTGGGTCTCTTCGTCCCAACCAACAGCCTTATATAATTTTTTGATTTCACCGGTGTAGAACTCATTGGTGTACCCGTTTGCCAAATCTTCAGCAGATGGACCCTCTGGATTTCCTTTGTACTCGTAAATCGATTTGTGACAATTCATACACACATTCAACGAAGGAATTCCCGAATGCTTCGAAACTCGAGCAGAGCTGTGGCAATACGTACACTCTATTTTGTTATCTCCTGCGTGAATTTTGTGCGAGTAATGAATCGGTTGAACCGGAGCGTATCCTTGATCAATTCCGACTTGCATCATGTATGCATAGGCGAAGTAAGCACTTGCCAAAAGCAATACTACAGCCGAGACAAAAACTAAAAATTGATTCTGAACAATAGCCTTCCAAATTGGAGTGCGCTGAGCACGCTCTTGCACCTCAATACCATTGGCCGCAGCAATTTGTCTCAACGTCTTATTGACGAGATACAGCATCACAATGAGAACAACCAATACAAAAGAAAGAACCGCTAAAACAATATCGTTTGTACTAGACGCACCTTCTGCGCTTACCGCAACTTGGGCAGTAGGTGCTGCAACCGGTGCAGCAGGCGGAGGAGCAGCTGCGTAGGCTAAAATGTTGTCGATATCCTCGTTTGACAGCGTTGGAAAGGCCGTCATCGCCGCTTGATTGTACTCGTTGTAGATGCGGTTGGCGTAGGCATCACCCGAAGCAATCATTCCGGCACTGTTCTTAATCCAAGCGTAAAGCCATTCTTTTTCTAGGCCCTCATCATCGTACAAACGCTGCTCTACATTGGCTAAAGCAGGACCAGTCATTTTACGATTTAGAGCGTGACAGGCAGCACAATTTTGGTTAAACAACTGCTTGCCCTTAGCAGGGTCTCCTGAAGCTTCAGCGTCTTGTGCTATTGCAGGAAGAACAAACAGCGCAAATAGAAGAGCCGAGAATATTGAAGAAAGGCGGCTAGGTATAACTTTCATAAAATCTCAATTAGACTGAACGTCAATTTCGTCAGGGCATAAGGTCCCCATCCAAATTTGGCACAAAAATAAGACCAAGGGGGGTTAAAAAAAAGCCCCCGAGAAGCATTAATTAATTTTTTTTAATTCTAAATAAAGAAGTTGTTTAATCTCCATTTCTAACGACTCCTGTATCTTTGATGCTTAGATATGAGACACGCGTTAAGACTTAAGATCGTTGGCACTAAAGCAGCCCTATTCTTGGCTGTGTTGGGATTAAATGCTCAAGACCAGATCGTTACATCTAAATCTCAACAAGGTCCACCTGAGGTTTCTACAGAAAAATCATACAGAGTGATGGCTGAAATTTATGCAGCTCACCTAAAGGCCTTACCCGATTACCAAATTCAATTGGGATTCGGAACACTTGAACAAGCCAATAAAATCATGAATCAGTTTCAGTCGATTCGCGAAACCGACTCGCTTTTCTATCCTACAAAAGAATTGAAATTGACCTTTGAATCGCCTACTTATCGGGTGCGTTTACAATTTTTCGCAGACCGCATTGAAGCAGAAAAAGCGTTCGCTGATCTGCGAACGCTTTTTCCGTCTTCTATTCTCTTAAAACCGGGAAGTCGAACGATAAACTAGAGCTTTTTCTGAACAGCTACTTCGCTGTAGGCCTCTAACTGATCGTTGATCTGAATATCGTTGAAATTCTTGATCTGAAGACCACAATCATATCCTTTTGCCACCTCTTTGGCGTCGTCTTTGAATCGCTTCAGAGAGCTTAATTCTCCGTCGTGAATGACCACTCCGTCGCGGATGATACGGATTTTCGAGTTTCTAAAGATTTTACCAGTTAAGACCATACATCCAGCGATAGTACCGACTTTCGAAATCTTAAAGGTCTCGCGAATCTCAGCCGTACCACTAACTTCTTCTTTCATCTCTGGGCTAAGCATACCCTCCATAGCCTTTTTGATGTCATCGATAGCATCGTAAATGATAGAATACGTGCGAACATCCACTTCTTCCTTCTCGGCTACTGTTCTGGCATTACCCATTGGCCTTACGTTAAACCCGATTACAACCGCAGATGACGCACTGGCAAGAAGTACATCTGATTCGGTAATTGCTCCAACACCCTTATGAATAATCTTCACTTGAATTTCTTCGGTAGACAACTTCTGGAACGAGTCACTTAATGCCTCGACAGAACCATCAACATCACCCTTTAAGATAATGTTCAATTCTTGGAAGTCACCTATGGCGATTCGTCTTCCAATTTCGTCCAGGGTAAGTTGTCGCTGAGCACGAACGCTTTGCTCACGCTGCAGCTGCATACGCTTCAGCGCAATTTGCTTCGCTTCTTTTTCGTCCTCTAGAACAATGAATTTATCCCCTGCTTGCGGAGCACCATCCAATCCTAAAATTGATATAGGCGTTGCCGGACTCGCTACTTTAACCGAGTTTCCGCGCTCATCTTGCATAGCTTTCACCTTACCGCTAGAAGTACCTGCGAGTACATAATCGCCAATAGTGAGTGATCCGTTCTGAACCAAGACGGTAGAAACATATCCTCTACCCTTGTCTAAGAAAGCTTCTACCACTGTTCCCGAAGCCTTGCGTTCTGGATTTGCTTTAAGCTCTAGTAATTCTGCCTCTAAAAGCACCTTCTCTAAAAGCTCTTTAATCCCTTGTCCAGTCTTCGCTGAAATGTCTTGAGATTGGATCTTTCCACCCCAGTCTTCAACGAGCAAGTTCATACCTGCAAGACCTTCTTTAATTTTATCCGGATTCGCTTCAGGGCGGTCTACCTTGTTAATCGCAAAAATGATCGGTACACTTGCAGCCTGAGCGTGGGCGATTGCCTCTTTTGTTTGAGGCATGATGTTGTCATCGGCAGCAATAACAATAATTACGATGTCAGTTACTTGGGTACCTCTAGCACGCATGGCAGTAAAAGCCTCGTGACCCGGGGTATCTAAGAAGGTCATACGCTGACCGTCTTCAAGCGTCACTGAATACGCCCCGATATGCTGTGTGATTCCACCACTCTCTCCGGCAATTACATTTTCTTTACGTATGTAATCCAAAAGTGAAGTCTTACCGTGATCGACGTGACCCATAACGGTCACGATCGGAGCCCTTGGTTTCAAGGCCTCTTCTGGATCTTGAGCATCCGTTTCGATATTTTCTTCGAGTTCGGTCTGAACAAACTCAACTTCATATCCGAATTCTTCTGCAACAATAGACAAGGTCTCTGCATCAAGACGTTGATTCAGGGTCACCATGATCCCTAATGACATACAGGCAGAGATAATCTGAGTGGTCGATACATCCATCATCGTCGCCACCTCATTCACAGTTACGTATTCTGTAACCTTGAGAATCTTACTTTCGAGTTCTTGTTGTTCGAGCTCTTTTTCTGTCTGCTGCTTATGCAGGTCTCTTTTTTCTCGGCGGTATTTGGCACCTTTTCCTTTTGAGCTTTTTCCTTGAAGTTTCTCAAGCGTTTCTCTAACCTGACGTTGCACCTCTTCATCACTAGGCTCGGCTCTCATTGCTTGAGACGCTCTACCTTTTCCAGACTGCCCGCGTTGACCACCGTCACCTTTTTCATTAAGAATACGCTTTCGCTTGCGCTTGCGATCTGCATTTGGTGCGTTTCCGCCAGAAGAAGCTTCTTTCTTCTTCTTTTCAAATTGGGTAAGATCGATAGTCGTTCCGGTCAATTTCGGACCTGACAACTTTTGATACTGAGTTTTTAATTCGTCTGAACCCTTTTCTGTTTTAGGAGCTTCAGTTTCTTGAGCTGGAGCTTCAGGTGTCGCTACTTCAGCCACCGGAGCAGCCTCGGGGGTCTCAGTCACTGGTGGTGCAACAACCTCTTCTTTTGGGGCTTCTTCTTCCTTAGTTGGCTTTTTAGGCTCTAAATCAATCTTGCCAATAGTCTTAGGCTGCACAATAGAGCTTTTGGCCTTAATGACCTCTGTTTCTTTCTTTTCTTTGGCCTGACGCTTCTCTTCTTGCTCTTTTTCAATTTGCTGAAGAAGCGCTTCTTTTTCTTTGCGTTTTTCTTCGCTCACCTCCTGCGAGGCGGCTTTCTTAGACATGTCTGTTTGAAACTCATCTAAAAGAACCTGATAGACCTCTCCGCTAATTTTTGTCGTAGGACGAGCCTCTATCTCATGACCTTTCTCTTTCAGATGCTCTACAGCACGGTCAAGCGAGATATTCAATTCTCGAAGTACTTTATTTAATCTTATCGTTTCTAAATCAGACATACAATCGTTTTCGTCTATTACTTACTTAAGGAAGGCGGATTATTGCAAATATAAAAGTTAGTCTTCAAACTCAGATTTAAGTATGCGGACTACCTCACGCACCGTTTCTTCTTCTAGGTCTGTGCGCTTAATAAGGTCCTCAATATCTAATTCGAGTACACTGCGTGCTGTATCCAATCCAATTTTCTTGAATTCTTGAATGATCCATGCATCGATCTCATCTGAGAATTCTGTCAATTCAACATCTTCTTCAACCCCTTCTCTGAAGACATCGATTTCATAACCCGAAAGCTGTCCTGCAAGGCGGATATTATGCCCACTTCGTCCAATGGCCTTTGAAACCTCTTCAGATTTAAGATATACCTGAGCGGTCATGTTCTCATCATTGAGCTTCACTGAGCTTACTTTTGCAGGGCTTAGCGCACGTGTCACCAAAAGCTGCTTATTATTTGTCCAGTTAATTACATCAATATTTTCGTTCCCTAATTCACGAACAATTCCGTGAATTCTAGAACCCTTCATTCCGACACAAGCACCAACCGGGTCAATGCGATCATCATATGAATCAACGGCAACTTTTGCCTTTTCTCCAGGTATTCTTACCGCTTTTTTGATTGTGATCAATCCGTCAAAAACCTCTGGGATCTCTTGGAAAAAGAGTTGCTCTAAGAACTTAGGTGAGGTTCGCGATAAAATAATGGTAGGCTTTGTTCCTTTCAATTCAACGCTTTCAATCACACCTCTCACATTGTCGCCCTTTCTAAAAAAGTCTGAAGGAATCTGACGGTCTTTAGGCAAAATAATCTCATTTCCTTCATCGTCCAGCAGAATAATCGCTTTGTGGCGGATGTGGTGTACCTCAGCAGTGAACAACTCACCTTCAAGATCTTTGAATTGCTTGTAGATAGTAGTATTGTCGTGTTCTTGAATTCTAGCCACGAGATTCTGTCTCAACGCCAAGATTGAACGTCGGCCAAGATCCACAAGCTTCACTTCTTCTGACACATCTTCACCCACTTCAAAGTCAGGTTCAATTTTTCGGGCCTCAGAAAGAGAGATTTCTTCGTTCTCGTCTTCAACCATACCGTCATCAACCACCACCCTATTTCTCCAAATCTCAAGATCTCCCTTGTCTGGGTTAATGATAATATCGAAGTTGTCGTCAGAACCAAATTTCTTCTTCAGTGTATTTCTAAACACTTCTTCCAAAATGGCCATAAGCGTTACTCTGTCGATAAACTTATCGTCTTTGAACTCAGAAAAAGATTCTATTAATGCTAAATTTTCCATGATCAGGGCTTGAATGTTATTTCTATTTGTGCTTTTGTAATCTCGTTAAAATTAATCTGCTGTGAATATTCTACAGTTACTTTACCTTTTCCCACCGGTTTAGGTTGGCGCTCTTTCCATGACAAACCAATCAACTGGTCATTCACTTCAGTCAAAACACCTTTGTATTTGGCAGCTGCGGTCTCAACCTTGAGCACCCTTCCGACATGTTGTTTGTACTGTCTGGGTAGCTGCAGTGGAGCGGTGGCTCCGGCCGAAAACACCTCTAGTGAAAAATCAAGCGCTTCACGATCCAGTTGGTGTTCTATAGCCCGTGAAGCTTCAATGCAGTCGTTTACACTTACGCCGTTATCCCCATCGAGGACCACTTTAATACTGTGATCAGAAGAGACCGTAAAATCAATTAAAAAAAGGTCAGGACGCTTCTGTAAAAAAGCCTCCAACAAATCGTTAACTCTATTTTTAAACACTTCTGCCATAGTAACAAAAGAGGGGACTACTGTCCCCTCTTTTAAGCTTTTAGAGTGCACTAAAAAGCACTCTTGAAAAAGATGTTGGCCTACAAGGACTCGAACCTTGAACGACTGAACCAAAATCAGCTGTGTTACCAATTACACCATAGGCCACTACTCAATCGAGGGTGCAAATTTAAACTATTCTTAGAATCTGCAAAAATTAAAAACGCTAATTTCGTTGACCTTAATAAGGCTCAAAAACGGGTACAAATGCAGTTTGAATTACAGCGCGATCGCCGCATAGTTTCTTGGATCATCTTTGTTATCGGACTCGCAGTTTACGGATTGACCGTCGAGCCCACCGGAAGCTTTTGGGATGCCGGAGAATACATATCTACCTCAGCAAAATTACAAATCGGACACCCCCCAGGAGCCCCCCTTTTTCAATTGATTGGAGCCTTCATGGCAACATTTGCCTTCTCGAATGTCGAGAAGATCGCCTTAATGGTGAATTGGGTTTCTGTAGTTTCTAGTGCCTTTACCCTCTTTTTCACCTTTAAAATCATCGTGAATCTTGGAGAAAAGATATTGCGCAAACGCAACAATCTAAAAACCGATGACCCTATTACCGAAACCGCTTCTATTATTGGAATTTTAGGAGCCGGAGTTGTTGGCGCATTGACTCTTGGTTTTTCAGATAGTTTCTGGTTTAATGCGGTTGAAACAGAAGTGTACGCCATGGCGAGCCTAGTGATGGCGCTCTTGCTATGGCTTGGTCTAGTTTGGACCGACCGCCTGCATAACCCAAACGGGGATCGTTACCTCGTGCTAATTGCCTTTGTTGTAGGTCTAGTGTTCGGTATTCAGTTTATGGGGTTCTTAGCTATTCCGTCTATTGGACTACTCTATTATTTCAAAACCACAGAAAAGATCACTCCTAAAAATTTCATTATCGCGAATCTCAGTGTAGTGGGTTTACTGTTTTTAGTATATCGCTTTTCACTTACTTACGTATTAAAATTGTTCGGAGCAGCCGAGGTGTTCTTTGTGAATCAAATTGGTCTGCCCTTTAATTCAGGATCTATTTTGACCGGGATTGCTTTAGCAGCCCTTATTATATACGCCATACGAAAGAGCAAGCAAAAGAATTGGCATAAAATCCATGTATTTTCTCACATGGTCTTATTTTTTATCATCGGATTCTCTACTTGGCTTATGTTACCCATCAGAGCAAATGCTCAAACCGTGGTAAATGAGAACAATCCTGAGGATGCTCGCGCGCTGCTCGCCTATTACAATCGCGAACAGTATCCGGCACCTGAGAGTCCTTTTTACGGATCTTTTTATTCAGATTACTTTGCTCCAGCAGGGCCCGATCAAGACGGTAGCCCGAAGTACGAAAAGAATCAAAAATTACAGCGTTATGAAATCGTAAACGCGTACAAAGGGGCGATTCAAGGGCCTAACCCGGATCACGTTGGATTATTGCCACGCATGTGGAGCGCCTCATCTGCAGAAAACTACATGCGCTATTACGGTCGTCTCGATTTTTCAATTAATCCACGCTACCAAGGAGATAGCGAATTGCGGTCAGCCATTGCACAATTCAGGCAAATGAGTGCCGAAGGCGATATCGATACAACTCAATACATCGATTTCTTAAAAAGCTTTGCAGAATATATAGAGGTACGTCCCCCAAGCTTCGGACAGAATTTAACCTACCTCATCGATTTTCAGTTCAATTACATGTATTGGCGCTATTTCTTCTGGAATTTTATAGGACGCCAAAATGACGAGCAAGGCCGCTTTAATGCGAATGGAGAGTGGCTTAGCGGAATCTCTTTCGTAGACAGCTTACGCTTAGGTAACCAATCAAACCTTCCTGAAGATCTAGAGAACAACAAGGCCAGAAACACCTATTACTTTCTTCCCTTTATTCTTGGTTTAATAGGACTCTACTTCAATGCAAAACGCGACTGGAAATCGTTTTACACCCTTTTGGTCTTCTTTCTTTTCACCGGACTCGCGATTCAATTCTACACAAACCCCACCATTTTTCAACCAAGAGAACGCGACTATTCTCTGGTAGGATCCTTCTTTATTTTCAGCATTTGGGTAGGTTTAGGAGTGCTTGGTATTATGGATGTTTTAAGCCGCTCTACCAAGGTATTAAAGCCTTCAGTTTCCATAGCCGCATTTGCACTCTGTTTGTTAGCAGTCCCCGGACTTATGGCATTTGAGAATTGGGACGACCACGATCGCTCCAATCGCAAGACTGCCCGTTCAACCGCCATGGCTTATCTAGATTCTACTGCAGAAGATCAAGGGGCCCTTCTTTTCACCATCGGAGATAACGACACCTTTCCGCTGTGGTACGTTCAAGAAATCGAAGGTTACAGAACAGATGTACGCATCATTAATTCTAGTTTGCTTGCCACTGATTGGTACATCGATCAGATGAAGCGTAAGGCTTATGAGAGTGATCCTATACCTTCTAAGCTCTCGCACAATCAATACCGCTTCGGAACACGCGATGTAATCTATTACCAACCCATTCCAGAAGTAGCCGAAGAACGTTGGGATATTGAAAGATTCATGGATTGGGTCAGCAGCGGAAAACCTGAAACCAAAATTAGCTATCTCATGCGTCAACGTGGCGTGGATATGACTGATTTTACCGACGACCAACTCGACATCGTCTATTATCCGACGCATAAGATTAGAGTTCCCGTAGACAAAGAAGCCGTCCTGGCCTCAGGGCTGGTAGCAGCAAAAGACAGTTCTCTTATTGTTCCTTACATAGATATTGATTTGCCTCAAAGTGCGCTCCCTAAAAACCGCCTTCTGATGCTAGATATTCTTTACACAAATCAGTGGCAACGCCCGATATACTTCTCTGGGGGCAGCCTTGACGCCGGGGAGTACCTCTATATGAAACACTATCTGCAATTAGACGGATTAGTGTTCAAACTTGTTCCCATTTTCACTGAAGACAAGGGCGCTTTCGATATGGGGAGAATCGATACTGACCTGATGTACGACATCGTTATGAAATGGGAATGGGGAAATTCAGAGGATCCTTCTGTATATATCGATCCGCAAACGCGAGCACAGGGTATTTCATTTAGAAGCAATATGGCGCGCCTGGTAGAGCAGTTGATTGCCGAAGAAAAGTTCGAAAAGGCAGAGAAAGTTATTGATCTGGCCGTTTCTAAAATGCCTCTCAAAGCCTTTAGATTTTACGCCTTTGTAGAGCCGTTTATTCAGGGTTATTACGCCATAGAGGCAATCGATAAAGCGCAAGCACTTTCAACTGAATTACTAACGCTTTATCTCGATCACTTGGAATACTACACCACCCTTGGAGCAGATGAAAGCTATAGACGAATCGAAGAGATCTACAGTGACCTTGAAGCCGCACGAAGAGTTTTGGATTTATCTACCGAGGCCGATGACGAAGACTTCATAACGCCCTTCACCGAGCGCTACAACGGATACATCAATGATCTTGTGTACATCCTAGAAGGAGCACAAGCTCAGCTAGAAGAATAAGAGGTTAAACGTATTCGCTGATAATGCCTAGCAAAGTGTTTGCATCAAGCTCACCACTTTGACGCCACATCATCTCACCTTTCTTGTAAATTATAAGGGTAGGAAGACCCTTGATGCGAAGCGCTTGAGAAAGCTCTTGATTTTTGTCAACATCTATCTTGATCACCTTACCCTTATCGCCAAGGGCAGCTGCTACGTCTCTTAAGACCGGAGACATGGATAGCGAGGCGTCATTCCACTCTGCATAAAAATTGAAGAGTACGGGAACATCTAGGTCAATTAATTCACCAAATTTTGACATGTCTTGTTCAATTGGTGCTGCAAGTTAGTAAAATTGCCATTGAACTGAATTCAATCAGCTTGATTTTAACCGTATTCTAGTGATCTCAGGCCAAATTCCGAAACGACCCGGGTACCCTAAATATCCAAAGCCCCTATTCACATTTATCAGTCGTTCGTTCTGTTCGTACATTCCGGCCCATTGAGGATATCTGTATTGTGAAGGACTCCACTTGTAGCCGGCAATCTCTACCCCGAATTGAAATCCGTGAGTATGCCCACTAAGACACAGATCGATTTTCTTTTCAAACCCAACCACTTCGGCCTCCCAATGAGAAGGATCGTGAGACATGAGTAAGGTAAATACAGAGGTGTCAATAGCCGCAGTGGCCTTGGTCAGATCACCTGCTTTTAAAAATCGCCCCGTTCCCCAATTTTCTACCCCAACCAGGTTAAAATAGGCGTCTTGTCTCTGAATAAGAGCACTCTCATTATTGAGCGTCTTAAAGCCCATTTGTGTTTGAATTTCTAGAAGCTTCTGCACGTCTTCATCCACCATTTCGTCACTAAAGTCTCTGTTATAGGTGCCGTAATCGTGATTTCCTAAAACCGCGTATTTACCGTCCTTGGCCTTTAAGTCAGCCAATGCCTGAATGTATGGCAAGGCCTCTGCAGATTGATTGTTTACCATGTCTCCTGTAAACAACAAGAGATCAGCCTCTTGTTCATTTACTAGGTCAAGCCCAGGCTGAAATTCTTCGAGTGAAGAAAAGCTTCCTAAATGAAGGTCAGAGATTTGAATAATGGTATATCCGTCGAAGACCTTAGGAAGGCGATCAAACGTGAGTTCGTAAGTGTGAAGCGTATACTTATTTCGCGCACCCATTCCGATGAGTAAAGAAGAAAACGGAAGGGCCCCCACGCTTACAGCCGTTGCACTCAAAAAGCGACGGCGATCTATATTCATGGGCTGATCTTTACCTAAAACTTGTAGCACCTTCTTCTTTAAGAACACCCCTAAGCGATAAAGATCTTCTAGCAAAAGAAGTGCACTAACTAGTAATAGACCTGTGGTAATAGCAAACAATAAACCGGTTAAATAGGCGTCCCATTTTGTACCTAGAGAAAGTCCCATATAACGAAGAGGGGTTCCTATAAAAAAGGGAATAAGCGTGAGTATCCAGTAGAGTCTTTTCTTTACCGTCGAAGAAAGCAAAACGCGCACAGCCCCATATCCGTAGACCACTAAAAACAAATAAAAAACACCAAAAACAAGGTAAAACACAGCTCTTTTTTTATCCTGCAAAAGTACCATTTATCTCGCCCGCTTAGAGTTAAAATTCTGCTATCTTGCATCTCCTTGACCCTGTTTCTATGAGTAAAACCGATGTGAAGAGACTGTTTCTCGTTGACGCCTACGCATTAATCTTCAGAGGGTATTTTGCCCTGATTAAAAATCCGAGGATCAATTCTAAAGGAGAAGACACCTCAGCTATAATGGGCTTTATGAACGCTCTACTCGATCTCATAAAGCGCGAACAGCCTGAATACATAGGTGTATGTTTCGACAAAGGCGGTAGCACCGAGCGAACCGAAATATTTGCAGATTACAAGGCAAATCGTCAAGAAACTCCAGATCCCATACGTTTTGCTGTTCCCCACATTGAGGCCCTGCTGCGTGCGATGGATATTCCGATAGTCGTTCAAGAGGGCTACGAGGCAGACGATCTTATAGGAACACTGTCAAAGCAAGCTGAAAATCAGGGTTTTAAAGTCTACATGGTTACCCCAGACAAAGATTTTGGTCAATTAGTAAGCGAAAATGTATTTATGTATCGTCCATCAAGAATGGGCAATGACGTAGAAATATGGGGGATTCCTGAGGTTCAAGAGCGTTTCGGAGTAGAAAGACCTGAGCAGGTGATCGACTACCTTGGGATGATGGGTGATGCAAGTGACAATATTCCTGGTCTTCCTGGGGTCGGAGACAAAACGGCTAAGAAATTTATACAAGCTTACGGATCACTTGAAGGCCTGCTAGAAAATATTGAAGAACTAAGCGGCAAACTCAAAGAACGGATAGCTGAAAATGTAGAAATAGCACTTCTTTCAAAGCAATTAGCCACCATTAAAACGGATTGCGATGTAACGTTCGATCCGAAGTCATTTATACGTTCTCAGCCTCAACTAGAGGAGCTTGACCGTATTTTTGATACACTAGAATTTAGAAGACTAAAGGATCAATTTCACAAGTTATTTGCTCCCAAAGACGACTCGAGTTCAGATACTTCTACTTCGAAGAATACCGAGCAAGCAACTATCCCTTCTGATACCGCAGGTAGTGGCCAATTCTCACTCTTTGACGTTCAAGATATGTCTGAACCTACCGTTGACCAAGGTCATCTTTACCAACGCGTAGACAGCCCTAGAACTCAAGAGCTATTTCTTCAAGGACTTCAACAGCAGAAGATCGTAAGTATCGCGGTGCTAAACACCTCTGAGCATGCTATGGAAGGTAAGCTCTTAGGCATCGCTTTTTCTTGGAGCCCTCATAAAGGATTCTACATACCCTTTGAAACTGAGAGTCCGAATCAAAAACAATTTTGGATTCAGCTCCAAGAAATCCTCGATGGAGGTATAACACTCATTGGTCACCAGCTAAAAGAAGCATTAAAAATGCTGCGTCGTAATGACATCAACTTGAGTGCAGCGCTTTTTGACAATACCTTGGCGCACTACCTGATCAATCCAGACATGCGACATGACTTCTTCACTTTAGTGAAAAGCTATCTGGGTCTCGATTTGAAGAACACCGAAGAAATTTTAGGGGTCAAAAACAAAAAAACCGCCGAGCTCGAATCGGTTGAATCCGAAAAAGCGACCGAGTACCTCTGCAGTCTTAGCGACTTAAATCTGCGCTTGTATCCTTTACTTCATTCCGAGCTAGAGAAATGGGGGCTACTCGAACTATACACTACACTAGAAATTCCTCTTCTGAGCGTACTTGCCCGAATGGAATTCAACGGTATTGCCCTAGATGAAGAATACCTTGAATCTTTAAAAGAGATCTTCAGTAAACAGCTTAACGCGCTAGAAGAATCTGTCTATGCACAAGCCGAAGAAACCTTCAACCTTGCCTCTCCTAAACAATTGGGAATTGTGCTCTTTGAAAAATTAAAACTGGTAGAAAAGCCTAAAAAAACAAAGACTGGCCAATACTCCACATCAGAAGAAATTTTATCTGAGCTTGCAAAAAATCATCAGATTGCCGCGGATATTCTAGAATACCGAGGCCTCGCCAAACTCTTAAATACCTATGTAGAGGCACTTCCGCAACAAGTCAATGCACAGAGTAAGCGCATTCACACCCAATTCATGCAAACTGTAGCGGCTACTGGGCGATTGAGCAGTGTACAACCGAACCTTCAAAACATCCCCATACGAACAGACAATGGGCGCCTTATCCGCAAGGCTTTTGTTTCAAGAGATTCTTCATGGACCATCTTGGCTGCAGATTATTCGCAAATCGAATTGAGAATCATTGCAGCATTGAGTAAAGAAGACACCATGATCGAAGCCTTTCAGAAAGGAGAAGACATTCACCGTTCAACAGCTTCTAGAGTCTTTGGTGTACCCCTTTCAGAGGTTACGCGTGAACAGCGTAGCCAGGCGAAGACCGTTAACTTCGGAATCATCTATGGAGTTTCGGCATTCGGATTAAGCAATCAAACAACCTTGAGTAGATCTGAGGCCAAGGAACTGATAGAAACCTATTATGCCACCTATCCGAAACTTAGAACCTACATTAGCGATCAGGTAGCCTTTGCTAGGGAACACGGTTATGTTGAGACCCTATTTAAGCGAAGACGCTACCTCCAAGACATTCATGCAGCAAACGGCATGATAAGATCAGCTGCAGAACGCAATGCAATCAATGCACCCATCCAGGGATCAGCAGCAGATATCATCAAAAAAGCAATGATTGCGGTAGACCACCGTTTGCATAAAGATGGATTGGCTGCCAAAATGTTGCTTCAGGTACACGATGAACTTGTTTTCGAATGCCCGAAAGAAGAAATAGACCTCCTGAAAAATCTCGTCGTTCAAGAAATGCAAAATGCAGCAGAATTAGGCGTTCCGCTTGAGGTGGATGTCGGAATTGGGGCGAACTGGTTTGAAGCACATTAAAGTTTGTGCAACATCATTTTATCGATTTGTATTTCAAACGAATAATTGTACATTTGCAGCCCGTTAGTTTTAACGTGTAGCGAATAAAATTTCATTAACTGTGGATACATTAAGTTATAAAACCAAATCTGCCAACGCGGCCACTGTAGATAAACAGTGGGTTTTAGTAGATGCTGAAGGGCAAATTTTGGGACGTTTAGCCTCTAAGGTGGCGACAATTTTAAGAGGTAAAAACAAGCCTAGTTTTACTCCTCACGTTGATTGTGGAGATAACGTGGTAGTTATCAATGCTTCAAAAGTTGCGTTGACAGGTTCAAAAGCAACTGACAAGAAGTACTTGCGTCACACCGGGTATCCAGGTGGTCAGCGCGAAACAACCACAAAAGAACTCTTTGAGAGTCATCCTGAGCGCATCATTGAGAATGCGGTTAAAGGGATGCTACCCAAAAATAAATTAGGAGCAGAACTCTTTAGAAATTTAAGAGTTTATGCAGGCGATACGCACGATCAAGAAGCGCAAAAGCCGGTTCAAATCAATTTAAACGACCTCAAATAGCTAATCTGTAATGGGAGTAATACACAAAATAGGACGAAGAAAAACAGCAGTAGCTAGAGTTTACCTCTCTGAAGGAAGTGGATCTGTTACCATTAACAAAAGACCACTTGATAGCTATTTTACTACAGGAACGCTGCAATACAAAGTAAATCAACCCTTCGAATTGACTGAAACAATCGGAAAATACGATGTAAAAGCATCAGTTTTCGGAGGAGGAATTACAGGACAAGCAGAGGCATTGAGATTGGCGATTTCTCGTGCTCTTTGCGAAATCGACCAAGAATTTAGATTAGCACTAAAACCAGAAGGACTTCTTACAAGAGATCCTCGTATGGTTGAGCGTAAGAAATTCGGTCAGAAAAAAGCAAGAAAGAAATTCCAGTTCTCGAAACGTTAATCTCGAGATTGGAACGAACACTTCGTGTTCAATTTACATAGTGATAACCAGTTTAGTTTAGCATCTAAATAGCCAGGGCGATTTTATTTAAATGACCACCGGGCTATTGCTAAATCAGAACGTAAACTAAATTTAAAATGGAAAAAGTCGAAGTTAAACAACTTCTAGATGCAGGTGTACATTTCGGTCACCTCACCAGAAAATGGAATCCTAACATGGCTCCTTACATCTACATGGAGCGCAATGGAATTCACGTAATCAATCTTTACAAAACCGCTGCAAAGCTTGAAGAGGCGAATGAAGCACTTAAGAAAATTGCTGCCTCTGGACGCAAGATTCTTTTCGTTGCAACTAAAAAGCAAGCTAAAGGAATTGTAGCTGAAAAGGTTTCTTCAGTAAACATGCCTTACATCACTGAGCGCTGGCCAGGGGGGATGTTAACGAATTTCATCACTATCCGTAAGGCCGTGAAAAAAATGAGTGCTATCGATCGCATGAAAAAAGACGGTACATTCAATACCCTTTCTAAGAAAGAAAAACTTCAAGTAGATCGTCTACGTGCCAAACTAGAAAAGAACCTTGGTTCAATTTCTGACATGACACGTCTTCCAGGAGCACTATTCATCGTAGACGTAATGCGTGAGCACATCGCAGTGAAAGAGGCACAACGCCTAAATATTCCTGTTTTCGCAATGGTAGACACCAACTGTGACCCTAGAGACATCGATTTTGTGATTCCAGCAAACGACGACGCTGGTAAGTCAATTGAAATTATCCTCTCAAGCGTAACAGCCGCAATTAGCGAAGGGTTAACAGAGCGTAAAGCTGAAAAACTAGACGCTAGCGAAGGTGCTGTAGAAGAGGCTGAATTAGATGAAACTGAAACCGCAGAGGTCGAGGCTGACCTTAACTCAGAAGAGGCTGAAACTTCTGAAGGCGATGATGAAGCTAATGACTAAATCTAATTAGCGATTAACCTTTATTTAAACTGTTCCTTACTTAAAGGTCAGACCTTTATACAATCAATAAGAATTAAATACAATTTGATATGAGTGCAATTTCTGCAGCAGATGTGAACAAATTAAGAAAGTCAACCGGAGCTGGTATGATGGACTGCAAGAAAGCCTTAGTTGAAGCAGAAGGTGATTTTGACAAAGCAATCGAAATCCTTAGAAAAAAAGGTCAAAAAGTAGCAGCCAATAGAGCAGACCGCGAGTCTTCTGAAGGTGCCGCAATAGCTGTTGTTAACGGTGATGCTACTAAAGGTGTTTTGATCTCACTAAACTGTGAAACAGATTTCGTAGCGAAGAACGACTCTTTTGTAGCCATGGCAAATGACTTTGCCCAATTGGCACTTGATGCTTCTTCATTAGAAGATTTGTTAAGCAAAACATACGGTTCTATTACAGTTTCAGAGAAACTTACCGAGCAAACTGGAGTTATCGGAGAGAAAATCGAGATTGGTGCATTTGAACTACTAGAGGCTCCATTTGTAGGTTCTTACATCCATGCCGGAAATAAGATTGCTACCCTAGTAGGGTTATCAGCGAAAGCAGATCAAGCTGACGTGATCGCTAGAGATGTGGCGATGCAAGCTGCGGCCATGAACCCTGTAGCCCTAAATGAAGAAGGCGTTGATCAATCGATTATCGACAAAGAAATTGAGATCGCAAAAGATCAATTGCGCCAAGAAGGTAAGCCAGAAGAAATGCTAGACAATATCGCTAAAGGGAAACTTAAGCGATTCTTTAAAGACAACACGCTTGTAAACCAAGATTTTATCAAAGACTCTAAATTGAGTGTAGATCAATACGTGAAGTCAGCAGACAAGAATTTAAGTGTCACTGCATTTAAAAGAGTAGCACTAGGATAATCCGAGCTGCATACCGTTAAAACCAAAGCCATCCCATTAGGATGGCTTTTTTGTGTACTTTTGAAATAGAATAAATTAGCAATGCGCTACCAAAGAATCCTCCTCAAACTTAGTGGAGAGTCCCTAATGGGGGGCCAACAGTACGGAATAGACGCCAAAAGACTTGAGCAATACGCGAGCGAGATCAAAACCGTAATCGACCGCGATATTGAAGTTGCTATCGTGATTGGTGGCGGTAATATTTTCAGAGGTCTATCAGGAGCCAGCCAGGGAATGGATCGGGTTCAAGGAGATCACATGGGAATGCTCGCCACGGTAATCAACGGTCTAGCACTTCAAAGCGCCCTTGAAAACCAAGGCGTTGAGACAAGGCTTCAAACGGCTATAAAAATTGACGAAGTGGCAGAGCCCTTCATTCGTAGACGGGCTATGAGGCACCTTGAAAAAGGGCGTGTAGTTATCTTTGGCGGAGGTACAGGAAACCCCTATTTTACCACAGATTCTGCTGCTGTTCTAAGAGCTATTGAAATTAAGGCGGACGTCATTCTAAAAGGTACACGCGTAGACGGCATCTACAGTGCCGATCCAGAAAAGGACAAAAGCGCTGTCCGATATGATAAAATCAGTTTTCAAGATGTGCTCAACAAGGGACTAAAGGTCATGGATACCACCGCCTTCACCTTGAGTCAAGAAAACGAATTACCCATTGTGGTTTTCGATATGAATAAAGATGGTAATCTACTCAAAGTAGTTACCGGAGAAGATGTAGGTACTGAAGTAAACCTCTAATGCTATGAACGAAGAAATTGAACTCATTTTAGAAGAAGCAAAAGATCAAATGCAAGGTGCCATAACCCACCTTGAAAAGGCCTTTATCAAAATACGAGCCGGAAAAGCAAATCCCGTAATGCTCTCAACGGTGCAAGTGGACTATTACGGTTCTCTTACGCCCCTTTCTCAGGTGGCCAATGTCAACACTCCTGATGCCCGAACTTTATCTGTTCAACCCTGGGAGAAGGCGATGCTTCCTGAAATCGAGAAAGCGATCATTAATTCAAACCTAGGGTTTAACCCTATGAATAACGGCGATCTCATCATTATAAGCGTTCCTCCACTCACAGAAGAGCGTAGAAGAGACCTTGTGAAACAAGCCAAGGCAGAATCTGAAGACGCGAAGATCAGCGTAAGGTCGGCACGTCAAGAGGCTAATAAAGAGCTTAAGAAAATTGAGATTAGCGAAGACGTTTTAAAAGACGCCGAAGGAGATGTACAAGAGCTAACAAATTCATTTATCACCAAGATTGACGACGCTTTGAAATTAAAAGAGTCAGAAATCATGAAGGTGTGATTCTATGGGAAAGCTGGCCGCATTCTTCGAAGGTTTCTGGCCTGCAGTAGCCCGTATTATTCTCAGGAACCGAATCGCATGGGTAGTTGGTATAGTGATCACTACCCTCTTTTTTATCAGTCAATGGAGCAATGTTAAGTTCTCTAATGCTGAGACCTCTGTTCTCCCTAACGATCACCCTGAGATTCTCAAATATCAGGCATTCACAGACATCTTCGGCATAGAAGACAATGCTATTTTAATTGCCGTAGAGGGGCGTGACCTCTTTACAGCGAAATCATTCAATGCCTTCAATAGATTGAGCAAACAACTCGAGGCTGCCCCCGAAATCACGAAAGTGATATCGCTTGACAATATTGATGAAATCGTAAGAGAAGGCAAATCAGGGCAACTCACCACAGCTCCATTCAATCCAAGAGAGGCTTTAAGCGATGAAAACGCTAAATCAAAGCTTTATCACCTCTTCGAACGTCTGCCGTTTTACGAAAACATCATATACGATCCAAAAAGTTTAGCGATTCGCACGATCGCTTATATGGATCCGGATCTTGTCAATACCAAAGTCAGAAGTCAATTCATCTTGAACGACTTTGAGGGGATGATTAGAACCTTTGAGAGAGAATCGGGTGTTCAGGCACGCATTTCGGGCATGCCATACATCAAAACTAGAAATGCAGAAACCCTTAAAAAGGAGATGATCTTGTTTGTCATTGGTGCATTACTGGTCACCGCATTGCTCTTTTTCTTCTTTTTTAGGAGTTTTAGAGCCACATTCATCTCAATGATTGTGGTACTTATCGGAGTAAGCTGGTCTTTCGGGATCATCGGACTTCTGGGTTATGAGATTACTATACTTACGGCCCTCATCCCTCCTTTAATAATTGTAATTGGAATCCCTAATTGTATCTTCTTAATCAACAAGTACCAGCAAGAGGTCAAAAAACACGGAAACCAGGCTAGGTCGCTGATGCGCGTCATCTCACGTGTCGGAAACGCTACACTGATGACCAACATAACCACGGCATCAGGTTTTGCAACCTTCATCATTTTAAGCAGCGCTCTACTTAGAGAATTTGGAGTGGTGGCGTCCATAAATATTTTAGGAATCTTTGCGCTTTCGCTACTTATCATTCCTATCATATACAGCTACCTACCCCTGCCTCAAGACAAGCACCTGCAACACCTGAATACACCTTGGATTGATTTATTTGTTTCTACCATGGAGAGAATTGTGCGGAATCATCGCATCGCCGTGTACGGGACATCTGTAGTTTTGCTCGCGCTAAGTATCATTGGTATCTATCAAATTGAAATCACCGGAAGTCGAATTGAAGATCTTCCAAAGAATACTGATTTTTACGACGACATTCTGTTCTACGAAAATCAATTTAGTGGTATACTCCCTGTAGAAATCTTAGTGGATACCGGTCGTGAAAAAGGAGCTTTAAACACTGCCAACCTCAATAGAATTGAACGCTTGTCAGAAGAAATTGCGCAAAACGATGAACTCTCTAAACCCCTATCGATATCTGCGGTAATTAAATATGCCAAACAAGCCTTTTACAAGGGCTTGCCGAGGTATTATCAGTTGCCAACGTCCCAAGAACGAAATTTTATTTTGGGTGCGATCACCTCTCCTATTGATTCAGAATCAAAAGGCGATCTATTAGGTTCGATGGTCGACAGTAAAGAGCAAACAGCCCGTCTTTCACTTATGATGAAGGATGTAAAGACCAGTAGAATGGAAATCCTCGAGGAACAACTCTACAGGTCCATAGATCGTATTTTTCCTTCTGACCGCTACGATGTCAGCATCACCGGTAAAGCCTTACTGTATTTAAAGGGAACACGCTATCTGGTTAACAACCTATTGATCTCCCTGCTGCTAGCAGTGATTCTAATCTCCTTATTTATGGCCTACCTCTTCAGGTCGTATCAGATGATTATTGTATCCCTCATTCCAAACCTCTTACCTCTTCTGGTAACTGCTGGGCTTATGGGTTTTGTAGGAATTCCGATCAAACCCTCTACTATTCTAATATTTAGTATCGCCTTTGGAATATCGGTAGATGATACGATTCACTTTTTGGCAAAATACCGACAAGAGCTAGTGTTGAACGACTGGCAAATCAAAAAGTCGGTTTTTGCAGCACTCAAAGAAACTGGGGTGAGTATGTTCTATACTTCTGTGGTTCTATTCTTCGGATTTTCGGTATTTATGATCAGTAATTATGGAGGTACCAAGGCTTTAGGAGGATTAATCTCTGCAACACTTCTTATGGCTATGCTCGCCAATCTCGTACTGCTTCCTTGCCTATTAATCTCCTTAGAGCGAAGTATCGCCAATAAAAAGGTGTTGAAACAACCTAAAATTGACATTCTACCTAAAGAAGTCGACTCGATTGACTAAACAAGCCAAGGGCAAAATGTATCTTTATAGCCCTAAAATTGCCTGATTATGTATAAGCCTGAAACGATAAAGGAACTTTTAGAGCGCAGTCCATTGAACCAGTCTATCACTTTGATGGGTTGGGTAAGAACATTCAGAAGCAACCGTTTTATTGCATTGAACGACGGATCTACACTAACTAACCTGCAATGTGTAGTTGATTTTGAGCAATTGGATGAATCCGTGTTAAATGCTATACATACCGGAACGGCAATCAAGGTTGAAGGAAAATTGGTAGAAAGCCAAGGAAGAGGACAAACGGTAGAGGTTCAAGTTTCTAGTTTAGCCATTTTAGGCGGATCTGACCCAGAGAAGTACCCTATTCAACCCAAAAAACACAGTCTCGAATTCTTAAGAGAGAAAGCGCATCTACGCATCAGAACCAACACCTTTGCAGCAATCATGCGTGTGAGGTCTGCCCTAGCGTTTGCGGTTCATCGCTATTTTAATGAGAGTGGGTTCTTTTACATGAACACTCCTATCATTACCGGCTCAGATGCCGAAGGTGCTGGAGAAATGTTCAAACTAGAGAACGAAGACTTTTTCGGTAAAGCCACTCATCTCACCGTATCCGGGCAACTAGAAGCCGAGACCTATGCAATGGGGCTCGGAAAGGTGTACACCTTCGGTCCGACATTTAGAGCAGAAAACTCTAATACTTCAAGACACCTTGCAGAATTCTGGATGATAGAACCTGAAATGGCCTTTTACGATCTAGAAGATACGATGCAGTTGGCCGAAGACTTCATCAAATACACACTTGGATACGTGCTAGAGCATTGCAAAGAAGATCTAGCCTTCTTAGAGCAACGCCTTGAAGATGAGGACAAGAATAAGCCACAAGCAGAACGCAGCCCCATGCGTCTTATTGAGAAGCTCAACTTTGTAGTAGACAAACCCTTTATTCGTTTGAGCTATACAGAGGCTTTTGAAATCCTTAAACACTCTAAGCCTAATCAGAAGAAAAAATTCAAATACCCCATCTCTGAATGGGGTGCAGATCTTCAGAGTGAACACGAACGCTACTTGGTAGAAAAGCACTTTGATGCACCCGTGGTACTCTTTGATTATCCGGCGAAGATCAAGGCCTTCTATATGCGTCTGAATGAAGATCAGAAAACTGTACGTGCTATGGATGTATTGTTTCCAGGAATTGGAGAAATCGTAGGTGGATCGCAGCGTGAAGAGCGCCTAGAGGTGTTAGAGCAAAAGATCAAAACTATGGATATAGATCCAGAAGAGCTTTGGTGGTATCTCGATCTTAGACGATTTGGTTCTGCCGTTCACAGCGGCTTTGGACTTGGCTTTGAGCGCCTTGTTATGTTCGCCACCGGAATGGGTAATATAAGAGATGTTATACCCTATCCAAGGACTCCCCAAAACGCAGAATTTTAAAGAGGTAAGTTCATGCTTAAGCAGCAGCTTCAACTCAAACTAAGCCAAAAGCTATCTCCACAGCAGATTCAGCTCATGAAGCTGATTCAACTACCAACCTTAGCTTTTGAAGAGCGATTGAAGCAAGAAATTGAAGAGAATCCTGCTTTAGAACACGGAAGAGAAGAATTAGAAAACGACGACCTCTTTGAACCACAAGAAGAAGAGTGGGAGGATCGAGAAAGCGACACGCTTGACATGGAGAGTTATCTTACAGATGACGATATCCCAGATTACAAAACAACAAGCTCAAATTATCCAGAAGAGTCTAAAGATCATCAGGTACCTTATGCTGCCGAAACAACTTTTCATCAGCATTTAATTAGCCAACTCGGAACCTTTGATATTAACGAAAGCACTTTCTTAATCGCAGAGTATCTCATCGGAAGCCTTGATGAAGGCGGATACCTCAGAAGACCAGAAGAAGACCTCATTGATGACATGGCCTTTCACATGAATCTCATGGTTGAAAAGGAGCAGTTTGAAGAGGCGTTAAAAATTATCCATCAATTGGATCCTGCTGGTGTTGGCGCTAGAGATATCTCTGAATGTCTTGTCTTACAACTCGAACGACAAACCACTAGTCCAGCAAATGAACTAGCTAAAGCCGTAATTCAGGATTCTTTTGAATTGTTCTCGAAGAAGCATTTTGAGAAAATATTGAGCAAACACAAGACAGATCAAGCACTTCTGAAAGAGGCCTTACATAAGATCGAAAAGCTCAATCCAAGGCCTGGAGCAAGCTTTGCAGGACAAAACAAAACCACGACCTATATCGTTCCTGATTTTACAATAAGAGTAGAAGATGACGTTATAGAGGTGCTCTTAAATGGACGAAATGCACCAGAGCTTCATGTGTCAAAATCTTACCAAGAGCTGATACGCACCTATCAAGACGGCAAATCCACCAAGGAACAGAAAGACACGGTTCAGTTTGTAAAACAAAAACTAGATGCTGCTAAGTGGTTTATCGACGCAATCAAGCAACGTCAGAACACCTTACTTATCACCATGAATGCAATAGTCAATCATCAAAAAGACTATTTTTTAAGTGGAGATGAGCAAGATTTGAAACCTATGATCCTTAAGGATATTGCAGAGGCTATTCAGATGGATATCTCTACGGTCTCTCGAGTGGCTAATAGCAAATACGCCGATACACCTTATGGAACAAAATTGCTCAAGTCATTCTTCTCAGATGCAATGACCAATGCAGAAGGTGAAACCGTTTCTACACGCCAGATAAAATCTCTAGTCAAAGAACTGATTGAAACTGAGGACAAGAGCAGTCCACTGACCGACGATCAAATAGGCGTGGCCTTAAAAGAAAAAGGATATAAGGTTGCTCGAAGAACTGTAGCTAAATACAGAGAGCAATTAGAATTACCCGTAGCACGCCTTCGAAGGAGTCTATAAAAAAAGCCCCGGCAGAACCGAGGCTTTTGTAAAACACGTTACTAGTTGTTATTGCAAGTTTGCAAAAGCATTACCCTCATAAGTGGTATAGTTCACTTTCAAGGCGTTCACCTTACGCAACTCTTGCTTAATATCCATCACGATACCCATATTCGCGTCTCTGTCCACTTTCAAAGCAGTAGTCAATACATTCTGTAATTCTTGTGGCTTTTTAGCACGTTCTGCAAGAATATAAGGACCTACTTCAGGAACGTTGGCAAACTTATCATTGAGCTGAATCTTTGGCTCTTCACCAAAGGTTTTTGAGTACTCTTGAGTAGGTTTACCCGCGTAGATATAAATAACTCGATCTTTCTTCTCTAACTTTTTAGTCTGATCGGCATTCGGAAGAATGTTCTCCACAAGTAGTGAACTATCTTTCATAGTAGTTACCGTCATAAAGAAGAAGAGAAGCATGAATACGATATCCGGAAGCGAGGCGGTTGATACCGCTGGCAAGTCTCCGTCTTTCTTTTTTGCAAATTTTGACATGACGCTCTTTTTCTTAAAAGTTAAATTTTACTTGTTTCAGCTTCAGAGAGCTTTTGAGGAAAGAGTTCTTGAACACGCTGGACCTTTTCCTTCAGTTCATCACGAACACTTGAAGGGGTTTCAGGATTCAAATACTCTGACTCCATCTCTGTGAAGTCACGTCCGTACAACCTTCTAGACTCACGGTTTCTCAAATCGTTGTAGGCCGCAACAAGCTCATTCTGTACAGTGATATACGTACTGTATGGCGTTTCACGGTCATTCTTCAATGAGATAATCGCTTTCTGCGGGTTATCCGACGAACCGGCATCTCGCTTTCCTTTACAATAATTGCAGTACTCTGGGGTTCCAGAAGGACTACCTCCATTGTCTAAAAAGGCAATAGCCTCAGCGCGAAGATCCTGGATGTCCATCAACTTTTCTTCAACCAATAATTGGCCATTCTTGTTAATGTTCACCGTAAAAATATTCTTCTGCTTAATAATTACATCAGTATCTGGCGGCTCAATAGGAGGCAACATACGATCTAAACCTGCATCTGTTTCAATGGTAGTAGTCACCAAAAAAAAGATAAGCAGTAAGAAAGCTATGTCGGCCATAGACCCGGCATTAACCTCTGGGGCTCCTTTTCTTCTAGGCATAGCTTAATTATTTTCCAATTAGACGCTTAAGGCTTGGGAAGACCATAAGAACAATAGCAATCATCACCATTCCGAAGAAAATATTCAGAAGGGTTCCGATTGTTTTAACGGTTCCTACCGTAGTAGTAAGACCACGCTCTGTCTGAACAGCCTCAACTACTTGCTCTTCTCCGCCCGCTGCAGCATAGCCTACAATTGTAAGGACAGCTGCAAAACCAACAGTTTTAAGAATTCTCATGAGTCCTCCAGGAGAAGTGAACGTCTTTTTAAGACCAAAGAACAAAGAAGCAGCAGTAGCTACAAGTAGTAACAAGAACACTACTTTGAACATTAGATCCATCGGTACACTTTGGATAGCCTCAGAAGGTGGCATATCAGCCTCAGGAAGACTTGACCATAGAACTGCCGAAAGCACTCCTAGCACTATGAGAACAATTTTAATAATTCTGTGCATGATTTCGTGTTTTGAGAGTTCTACTAAATTATTTCTTAACAGTAGCTAACATATCGATAAGAGAGATCGAAGAATCCTCCATATCGTTTACGATAGCGTCGATTTTAGCGATAATGTAGTTGTAGAAAATTTGAAGAATAATCGCGGTGATCAGACCAAATACTGTAGTCAAGAGTGCCACCTGAATATCTCCAGCGATAAGTGAAGCTGAAAGGTTACCCACAGCAGCGATCTTTTGGAAGGCCTGGATCATACCAATTACCGTACCCATGAACCCAAGCATCGGAGCAATTGCGATAAAGAGAGATAGCCATGAAACGTTTTTCTCAAGCTGCCCCATTTGAACTCCTCCGTAAGAAACTACGGCTTTCTCTGCGGCCTCAACTCCGTCTCCAGCGCGCTCAAGACCTTGGTAGAAAATTGAAGCAACTGGGCCTTTAGTATCTCTACAAACTGATTTTGCTTCTTCTACACCACCTTCGGCTAAAGCTTGTTCTACTTGTTCTCTTAGAGCAACAGTGTTGGTAGTAGCCATGTTAAGGTATAGAATACGCTCGATAGCCACGGCAAGACCAAGAATCAAACAAAGAAGTACGATACCCATAAAGGCAGGCCCCCCTTGAATAAATTGCTCTTTTAGTACTTGAGTAAATCCTTTAGAAGCAGCAGCTTCTTCTTGTAAAACAGCAGCAGAAGCAGATGCTGTACCAAAAATGAACATTCCAGCTGTAGCTAGAGTTAAGGTTAATCTTTTCATTTTTTAAGACTTAAAATTTGTTAGAAACGGTTTAAAGATAAAAAATTATTGATTCGAGCTTTTGCAAGCGAGCACCAAGAAACAAAAAATAAAAGACCTAGAAAAGGTGATAGAATTATTTTACTGAAATTTCACCGCATAAAGGGGTTTCGAAACGCGATTTGAAGTCCGAATAAGGGGTTTCAAGGGCGACCAAATAGTGCGCCTTTGCCAAGGCCGCCTCGGTAGTCATGTCTCTACCATTAATCACTCCAGTTGAGACGAAAGCATTGCTAGAGGCATACCTCCCCATCTCTACTGAACCCCCTAAACACTGAGAAACATTGATGATAGGTAGGTTTTGTTCAGCAGCCCGTTTCAAAAATGAGATGAGCGATGGCCGCTCCATACTATTCCCAGATCCGAAAGTTTCAAGGATTAAAGCTTCCGCATTTGGGAAGTCAATTTCGAAAAAGGCATCGGGAATATTAGGATACAATTTTAACACATATACCGACTTTTTAAGCGTCTTATGTTCGAATTCATCGCGCCAAACTGCAGAAGGTCTGAGCAGCAGGTCGTACTGAATTTCCATATGCACTCCTGAGCGCATGAGCCATGGATAATTCGGAGAGTCAAACGCCTTAAAATGATGAGCATTTACCTTGGTACTGCGATTGGCACGATACAACTTGTATTCAAAATAAATAGCCACCTCTTGAAGTAAGGGGGCCTCATTGTGAATTGCGGATGCGATCTCAATGGCAGTGATTAGGTTTTCTTTAGCATCGGTTCTTAGCGTCCCCAGAGGGAGCTGAGATCCTGTAAAGACAATGGGTTTTCTGAGATTTAGCAATAAAAAGCTCAGCATTGAAGCAGAAAAACTCATAGTATCCGTTCCGTGGAGCACCACAAAGCCGAAATAGGTTTCTGCGCGATCCAGAATCACCTGTCGTAACCTCAACCAATCATCAGCTTCAATCGATGAGGAGTCTTTTGGTGGTTCTAAGGTAAGATGATCGATATTGCAATCTAACAGATTCAATTCGGGTAGATTTCGAATAAGTTCGCTGAAGTGCACCGGAACCAACCCTTCATTAGAGGCACCCGTTTGCATGCCAATCGTACCCCCGGTATAAATAATTAATATAGATCTGCGCTCACTCATTGAACCTTAAATAAATTGAAAGCATTCAGCGTCGTTTGTCTAGAAACCTCTTCAATAGAAAGGCTGTAACAAGAAGCAACCTTTTCTGCTACTCTATATATAAAGGAAGGTTCGTTGCGCTTTCCGCGATGTGGTACAGGAGCAAGATATGGAGCATCTGTCTCTAACACGATGTGTTTTAGGTCGATCTCTGAGAGAAAGGTATCTATCTTTCCATTCTTGAAAGTTACCACCCCTCCTATACCTAATAATAATTCAAGCCCTAAGGCCCGCTTTGCCTGCGCTAAGGTTCCCGTAAAACAATGCAATATACCCTTAACCGTAACTCCTCTTTCTCGAAGGTTCTCTAAAACTTCAAAAATCTCGTCGAAAGCCTCTCGGCAGTGAATCACAATTGGGAGCTTGCGCTCATAAGCCCAAACCACCTGCTTTTCAAAGGCGTATTGCTGGATGCTTAGTGTTGAAGTGTCCCAGTAGAGGTCAATCCCGATTTCTCCTATGGCGACAGCATAGCCTTCGTTCAGTTCTTGTTCTACCCTAGAAAGTTCGGCTTCAACCGTTTCATTCACATGCGTAGGATGCAGACCAGCCATGAGATGCACCTGTTCTGGATAGGTCGTCTTCAAGGCCTTCATAGCGTCGTAATACGAGGCATCGATTGCCGGAAGAAAAAATCGCTCAATCCCAAGTGTTCGGGCTTGAGCGATTAGCTCATTTGCGTCTTGCGCAAATTCTTCTGAATAAAGATGAATATGCGTATCGACTATCATTTATAGTTCAAGTGCCTTTTTGATATCACCGTTCATCAACAATTCAACTGGATTTTCAATGGCCTCTTTGACAGCTACCAAGAATCCAACCGATTCGCGTCCGTCTATAATGCGGTGATCATAAGAAAGTGCCAGGTACATGACAGGGGCAATTGTGATCTCTTTGTTTTTTACGATAGGACGCTCCACAATGTTATGCATTCCTAGAATGGCACTCTGTGGTGGATTGATAATCGGCGTGCTCAACATGGAACCAAAGACTCCTCCGTTAGAGATGGTGAACGTTCCTCCGGTCATCTCGTCTACAGTAATTAGTCCGTCTCGTGCGCGAAGGGCAAGACGTTTTACCTCATTTTCGATTCCCTTAAAGGTCAACTCTTCTGCATTGCGAATAACCGGCACCATTAATCCCTTCGGACCTGAAACAGCAATACTGATATCGCAAAAATCATAGCTGATCATCTCTTTACCGTCAATCATAGAATTTACGGCCGGATACTCTTTAAGCGCACGAATAACCGCCATGGTGAAGAATGACATAAATCCCAATCCTACATCGTGTTTTTCTTTAAAGGCATCCTTATATTGAGTTCTAAGTTCAAAAACTGCTGACATATCTACCTCATTAAAGGTGGTCAACATCGCTGTCTGATTTTTAGCTGAGACAAGGCGTTCTGCTACCTTTCTTCTCAGCATAGAGAGTTTTGTGCGTGTCTCTTTGCGATTCGCATCTTGCGAAATAGTTCCCATCGCAACCTTGGCGTTCACTACATCGTCTTTGGTAATTCTACCATCACGACCCGTGCCTGTGACTTGTTGCGCATCGAGGCCTTTCTCATCCATGAGTTTTTTTGCTGCCGGAGAAGGGGTTCCTGAAGCATAAGTCTCCGCTTTAGGTGCAGAAGCAGACGGAGTTTCAACGGCAGGTGCCGCCGGTGCTGGAGCCGCTTTTGCTGCGGGGGCAGTTTTAGCTCCTTCAGGGGCAGCTGCAGCAGTATCAATATGACACACCACCTGGCCTACAGCTACGGCATCACCCTCTTCAGCCTTAAGTGTGATAACGCCACTAGCCTCAGCAGGAAGCTCAAGAGTGGCCTTGTCAGAATCCACCTCAGCAATAGCTTGGTCTTTTTCTACGTAGTCTCCATCTTGAACAAGCCAAGTTGCAATTTCAACTTCTGTGATGGACTCTCCCGGTGAGGGAACTTTCATTTCTAAAATCATGATATGGGCAGAACTAAATGATTAAAGTTTAAAATTATCGCGTGTTTTATCGAATACGTAATCGATGACTTGTTTATGCCTTCTGGCAGCACGAACCGCGCTTCCGGCTGCTGGAGCACCATAAAATCTTCTTGAAGCCACTCTAAATGCTCTTGCTTTGTCGTAATGAAGAAGTAGATGAGAGTACGCTCCCATGTTTCTTGGTTCTTCTTGAGCCCAAACAACCTCATCAACCTTGTCGTATTTTGCGAGCAGAGCATCGAGATCCTCTACAGGAAGAGGGAACAGTTGTTCGAGTCGCACAAGCGCAACATCCATGCGTTTCTCCTCTTCTCGACGTACCAGCAGGTCGTAGTAAAATTTACCGGTACACAATACCAATGTCTTGACCTCAGAAAGCTTCACTTCTGCATCGTCAATAAGAGGCTGAAAAGAACCGCTTGCAAGCTCTTCTTTAGCAGAGACTACTTTAGGATGTCTCAATAAACTCTTCGGAGTAAACACCACCAGCGGCTTTCTAAACGGAGCCTTTTGTTGGCGTCTTACAATATGAAAGAGGTTTGCAGGAGTGGTCACATCAGCAATAAACATATTGTCTTTCGCACAGAGTTGAAGATAACGTTCCATTCTTCCAGATGAATGCTCTGCTCCTTGGCCCTCGTATCCATGGGGCAAGAACAGCACCAAACCGTTTTGCATCTTCCATTTATCTTCTGCGGCCGAAAGGTATTGATCGATCACAATTTGTGCCCCGTTAGAGAAGTCACCAAACTGTGCCTCCCATATGGTTAAGGTCGAAGGGCTAGCCATGGCATAGCCATAATCAAAAGCCATAACCGCATACTCAGAAAGAAGCGAATTATAGGCGTAGAAATCTCCGTTTTGTAGCTCCCCTAATGTATTGAGTAGCACTACCTCTTCTTCGTGCTTTTCGGTTTTAAGCACAGCGTGTCTGTGAGAGAAGGTCCCGCGTTCTACGTCTTGACCTGTAATACGCACATCGTTACCCTCTTCTAATAAACTGGCATACGCTAGAAGTTCTCCCATTGCCCAATCGAGCTGATTGCTTTCAAAATACATCTGATGTCGGGCATCAATCAAACGCTCTGTTTTTCGAATGAGTTTTACACCCTCAGGAAGGGTGGTGATGCGCGCTGCAAGTAGGTCTAATTTATCTTGTGGATAAGAAGTGTCCACAGCCTTTAACATAGCAGATGCATCTGCTAAACCTTTAAAGGACTCCCACTCATCTTGCATAAATGGAGTGATCACTGTTTTTTCAACCTTTCGCGAATCGATTAAATCAAATTCTAGATTGTTTTTGTATTCCTCTTCAATTTGAGCAACAAAATCGGTTGAGATAACTCCTGAGGCGATTAGTTTATCGGCATAGAGGTCTCTGGGATTTTTATGTTTGGCAATGGCATTATACAGAAGAGGTTGAGTAAACTTCGGTTCATCTCCTTCGTTGTGTCCGTATTTGCGATACCCCAATAAATCGATGAAAATATCAAGAGAGAAGCGCATACGGTATTCTAGGGCCAATTGTGCCGCATGGACTACAGCCTCGACATCATCTGCATTGACATGCAGTACAGGAGAAAGAGTCACCTTAGCGACATCGGTACAATAGGTCGATGAACGCGCATCTAAATAGTTTGTGGTAAACCCGATTTGGTTATTGACTACAATATGAACGGTACCCTGAGTGCGGTATCCGTCTAGTTTTGCCATTTGAATTACTTCGTAGACTACACCTTGACCCGCAAATGCAGCGTCTCCGTGAATTAAAATCGGAAGTACCTCTTGCGGATTCTCACGGTGATCATTGTCTTGCTTCGCTCGTGTGATTCCTTCTACAATCCCGTTAACGGTTTCAAGGTGAGAAGGGTTCGGGGCAATATTCATATTTACCACATGGCCCGATAGGGTTTCTCTCTTTGAAGTCCATCCTAGGTGATACTTCACATCACCGTCAAAGATGGCTTCTTCATAATCCTTACCATCAAACTCAGAAAAGATATCCTTAGGCGATTTTCCGAAAATATTGGTTAGCACGTTCAGTCTTCCACGGTGTGCCATACCTAAAACAAACTGCTTCACTCCTTTCGTGGCAGCAAGTTCAATAATAGCGTCGAGCGCTGGGATCAACGACTCATTCCCTTCAAGCGAGAATCGTTTTTGACCTACGTATTTGGTGTGTAAAAAGCTCTCAAAAGCAACTGCTTCATTCAACTTTTTGAGCAAATAAATCTTCTCTTCGTTTGAGAATACCGTACGGTTATCGTTTGGATTCAATTGTTCTTGAATCCAAGCAATACGCTCAGGGTTGCGCATGTACATATATTCTACCCCGATAGACTCACAATAGATGCGCTCAAGGTGTTCAATGATATTTTTAAGCGTGGCTTTGCCGATTCCTATGATCTCACCTGCACTGAACTCAAGGTCTAAGTCTGATTCTAGCAATCCAAAATTTTCTAGTGCTAGAGTGGGTGCATATTTTCTGCGCTCACGGACGGGATTGGTTTGAGTGAATAGATGGCCTCTAGTGCGATAACCGTCTATTAACTTGACGACCTGAAACTCCTTCTGTACCGATTCGGGAACAACATGAACGGTACCATTCTGCAGGTGATGAGCTTGGCCATTGGCCGCTTCTTCGAGATCCCAATCTTCAAGAACACTTTCGACCCCGAAATCGAACCCTTGAAAAAAAGCCTTCCAACTTGGCTCTACACTATCGGGGTTTTCGAGGTACTGTTCGTACATCGTTTCAAAAAATACCGTATGAGCGGCATTTAAAAATGAAAACTTATCCATCTAAAAAACCATAGGATTTCGACCCACAAAAATAAGACCTTTAAGCGGCCTAACGCCATGTTTTGTAGTGAATTGGTAATTATTTAATTCCATGGGCTTATCCGCGTACTTTTTGTTCCCATTTCCAGGCCGATCGCATGGCATCATCTAAAGTGAATTGCGCCTTCCACCCGAGAACCTCATTGGCTCTTGTCGTGTCTGCATACGCCTGTATGACATCACCTGCTCTGCGCTCAGCAATGCGGTAGTTTAACTTTTGACCTGAAACGCGCTCAAAGCTTTCTATAACTTCTAGCACTGAACTCCCTTTTCCCGTACCCACATTGAACACCTCGAACGGCATCTTTTGCTGCTTTTGGATAAGGCGTTTCAATGCGGCCAAGTGTGCATATGCAAGGTCTACCACATGAATATAATCGCGGATACAAGTGCCGTCTATAGTAGGGTAGTCATTACCCCAAACCGAAAGCTGAGCTCTCATTCCAATAGCCGTCTGGGTGATAAAGGGCACCAAATTCTGAGGAACCCCAATAGGCAATTCTCCTATTTCGGCCGACTCATGAGCTCCTATTGGATTGAAATAGCGCAGCGCCACTACCGAAAGCTGAGGATGAGCAGCCACAGTGTCCCTTAGAATCTCTTCACCAATTTGTTTGGTATTGCCATAAGGAGACTCGGCAGGTTTAATCGGAGCCTCTTCGGTGATGGGCATCTGATCGGCTTGACCGTATACGGTACAAGAAGAGCTAAATATTACACCTGAGGATTTTGAGACCAAAGGGTTCAACAGGTTGATCAACCCCATCAGATTGTTCTCGTAATACAACAGCGGATCAGACACACTCTCGCCCACCGCTTTTGAGGCGGCAAAATGAATGGCGTATTTCAGATCGGTATGCGCCTTAAAAAATTGGCTTACTGCTTCTTTGTCTCTGAGGTCTATTTGATGAAATTCAGGAAGCACTCCCGTTATCGTTTGGATACCGGTCAACACTTCTTTTGAGGCGTTGGATAGATCGTCAATGATAATCACTTCAAACCCTGATTCTAGAAGTGCCACCGCGGTATGCGATCCGATAAATCCCAATCCTCCTGTAACCAGTATTTTTTCCATAATTAACGGCTTAAGAAGCTTCGTATTTCTGAAGTAATAAAATCAATCTGTTCTACGGTCAGTTCGGTATGCATAGGCAGTGAGATTACCGCATCACTCAATGCGTTTGTCACTGAAAAATCACCTTCGTTGTAACGCTCATCGCGATAGGCTTTCTGACGGTGAAGTGGAATCGGATAATAGATTCCAAACGGAATCCCTTTTTGGGCTAAATGTTGGGCCAACCCATCTCTGCGATTTCCATCAATTTTCATCGTGTATTGATGAAAAACATGGCAGTTACAAGTGTCGCAAATGCCTTCGCAAGCGCTCACGGTCACCGGGGTTTCGACCCCTGAAAGACCTGAGAGTGCTCTGTTGTAGGCACGCGCTGCATCCTGTCTCTTTGCGCTGTAAACATCTAGGCGCGACAACTTTGCATTGAGCACTACCGCCTGTAAGCTATCTAATCTTGAGTTTACCCCTACCACGTCGTGGTGATAACGCTCATACATTCCGTGATTGACAATTCCACGTAAGGTATGGGCCAGGTCGTCATCGTTGGTGAACAAGGCACCCCCATCGCCATAACACCCTAAATTTTTAGAGGGAAAGAACGAGGTCGCACCAACATGTCCGATCGTTCCGGCCATCGGACGTGATCCAGATGGATCGAGATACCGTGCCCCAATAGCTTGGGCGTTGTCTTCGATCACCTTGAGGTTATGGCGCTCAGCCAAATCCATGATCGCCTTCATATCGGCACATTGCCCGAACAAATGAACGGGAACGATAGCCTTTGTTTTGGGAGTAATTACCTTTTCTACAGCTGCCACATCAATGGTGAAATCATCCCATTTTACATCGACTAAGACCGGCGTTAAACCGAGCAACGCGATGACCTCAACCGTTGAGGCGAAGGTAAAATCTGCGGTTATGACCTCATCGCCTGGTTTTAAACCCAGTCCCATCATGGCTATTTGCAGCGCATCGGTTCCGTTGGCGCAGGGGATCACATGTTTAACCCCTAGGTACTGCTCTAATGAAGACTGAAGGCTTTTAACAGCAGGCCCATTGATAAAAGAGGCTGTTTCAAGCACCTCGTCGAATCCTGCCTTAATTTCATTTTTGATTTCCTCGTATTGACCCACTAGGTCAACCATCTGGATGTTATGTTCTTTCATGAACCGAAGTATAGAATCTCAAAGGTAGCAATTCACACTTTTCTAAAGATTGTACCTTCGCCAAAAACAACCGGATGTTTACAGTATACGGTTTTATCACCTATCTCGTCCAAGTATTACTAGGTCCTGCGAGCCTTTTCAATGCAAAGCTCAAGACGTGGACAATGGGTAGGAAAAACACCTGGAAAGTCATCGCAGACCTTCCTAAACAGGATCGCAAGACCGTATGGCTGCATGTGGCCTCATTAGGAGAATACGAACAGGCTGTACCCATCCTTCAGGCGCTAAGAGGTCAGTCGGCACCGCCCTTTGTACTTGTCAGTTTTTTTTCACCCTCAGGCTATGAAGTGGTGAAGTACCGAGTGCTCGCAGATGCCGTGTGTTACTTACCCTTAGATACTGCATCGAATGCCAACCGTTTTTTGAATCATATCAATCCAGATATTGCTCTTTTTGTGAAATATGAATTATGGCCAAACTACCTCAAAGCCTTACACCATAGAGGAGTACCTCATTTTTTAATTGCCGCTCGATTCTATAAGGGACAAACCCTCTTCAACTATCGCTTTGGTCGAAAACTACTCGCTTCTTTTGAAGCCATCCTTTGTCAAGATCAACAGTCTATGGCTCTTGCCCAACAAATGGCACCTGACACAGCCGTTTCTTTAGCAGGAGACACCCGTTTTGATCGAGTCTCTCAATTGGCCAAAGAGCTCCAACCCCTAGAGCGCATAGAAAACTTTTTGAACCATAGGTTTTGTTTAGTCGTCGGGAGTTCTTGGCCCGAAGAAGATGAGCTGATCGTCAACTATCTAAGAGATCACCTTGACGACGATTTTTGCGTGATTATCGCCCCACATCGTCCGTCTAAATCACAGGCTGAAGCCTTACGAAGCATGCTCAATGAACCCGTGGCACTCTGGAGCGAAGAAGAGTTGGCCCCTTCTAGAGTTCTTATTATAGACCACATCGGACTCCTGAATCAAGTCTATCAGAGTGCAAACATAGCTCTAGTTGGTGGAGGATTTAAGACAGGGCTACACAATACCCTCGAACCCGCAGCTCTTGGTATCCCGGTACTTATAGGTCCTCAATTCGATACCTTTCCTGAAGTCGTCGAATTGGTCAAAAAAGGAGGTCTACTTGTGGTTCACGACTATGAAACCTTCGAAGAATCCCTCACTAATTTTCACAAACAACCTCGACTGATACGTGAAATGGGAGCTTTAAATAAGAAGGAGATTACCAATCGACTTGGGGCCACCCAAAGGGTGATGCAAGCCATAGAAAACTACCTGTAAAAAGGAGAGACGTCAAGAGAAGTTTAGTGCGGGCGGGGAGACTCGAACTCCCACACCTCGCGGCACTAGATCCTAAGTCTAGCGTGTCTACCAATTCCACCACGCCCGCGACTTCTCTAATATGGAGGCGGCAAATATACTTATTTTTTGAAATTTCAGCCCACGATTTCCATTTCTTGTTTTGTAATTTCGACAAACGTTTTAAACGACACTTCATGCAAGACCCAAAGGCTTATATAGCGATTCACAAAGAGCGCATGCTCGATGAACTCCTAGAATTGCTTAAAATCGCTTCAGTAAGTGCCGATCCGGCTTATAAAGAAGAGGTCCATCGTGCTGCAGCTTACACCAAAGAACAATTGGAGCGCGTGGGATGCACTTCATGTGAAGTCATTCAAACCCCGGGCTATCCTGTGGTTTATGGAGAAAAAATAATAGATCCGAACCTTTCGACGGTTCTTGTATACGGACACTACGACGTGCAACCCCCAGACCCCATCAACTTGTGGGATTCTCCACCTTTCGAACCGGTAGTCCGCAGTACTGAAACCCATCCAGAAGGGGCCATCTTTGCGCGCGGTGCTTGTGACGACAAAGGGCAGTTCTACATGCACGTTAAGGCGGTTGAATACATGACCCAAACCGATCAGCTTCCGTGTAACGTGAAATTTATGATTGAAGGAGAAGAAGAGGTCGGAAGCGACAACCTTGCGGGATTCCTCAAGGATCACCTTGACAAACTCGCCTGTGACATTATTCTCATCTCGGATACCGGAATGATCAGCAGAGACATCCCTTCTATTCAAACGGGACTGCGCGGATTGAGCTACGTAGAGGTAGAAGTAACCGGACCAAATCGCGATTTGCACTCAGGAGTTTACGGTGGGGCCGTGGCTAATCCAATCAATGTACTTTCTCAAATGATTGCATCGCTCCACGATGAGAAGGGGCATATTACCATCCCGCAGTTCTATGACAAGGTTGTAGAACTTTCAGCAGAAGAGCGCGAAGCTATGGCGCGCGTGCCCTTCGATGAAAAGGAGTACAAAGAACACCTTAACATAAGTGCGGTTAGAGGAGAAGCCGGTTACACCACTAATGAACGTGCATCTACCCGTCCGACACTCGATGTAAACGGCATCTGGGGTGGCTATATCGGTGAAGGCGCAAAAACAGTTTTGCCTTCAAAAGCCTATGCAAAAATTTCAATGCGTCTCGTTCCCGATCAAGATCACGAAGAGATTACGCAGCTCTTCACGGATCACTTCAAAGCGATCGCACCTGAGGGCGTTGAGGTCAAGGTAAAACCACATCACGGCGGTAAGCCTTACGTAACCCCCATCGATAGCGTCGGATACCTTGCGGCAGAAAAAGCCCTTGAGCGCAGTTTCGGTATCACCCCAGTACCGCAGCGCGGTGGAGGCAGCATTCCGATCGTAGCGCTTTTTGAAGAAGTCCTTGGAGTAAAATCGGTTTTGATGGGATTCGGATTTGACAGCGATGCCATTCACTCACCCAACGAACACTATGGAGTGTGGAATTACTTTAAGGGAATAGAAACCATTCCCTATTTCTATCAGTACTACACCGAGCTTACGAAATCCTAATTTTCTTCTTTCGGAGATTGCAGTTCGAGCATAAATAACTCACTGGCTATCCCATCGATCAGAAACTTACCTTTTCGTGTAGCAAGAATCACACCCTCATCTTCGAACAGTAAATTGTCAAGTATAAATGGGGTGCTGATCATGGTGAAATAGTCTTTGAACGCCCGTCCGAAAGCCGTGGTCAAATAGTCTAATGAAACTCCCCAATGCGTGCGCAAAGCCGTCATCACGTATTCATTGTAGTGATCTCGCTTGCTGAGTGTTTCGGTCTCGAAAAAAGAAGTTCCGTCTTTCAATGCACGGATATAAGAAGGGTTGTTTGACACATTCCAACGCCTTTCGTTTTCCCTAAAACTGTGGGCCCCCGGACCAATCCCTAAATAGGGTTTACGCATCCAATAGGCTGAATTGTTTCGAGACTCGTGTCCGGGAAGGGCATAGTTAGAAAGTTCGTAATGCACAAATCCTGCATCTTCTAAACTATCCATGATCAGATTGAATTGACGCGCCGCTTGCTCTTCGTCAATCGGATCGATAATTCCCTTGGCGATAAACCGTTCTAAAGCAGTTTGAGGTTCTACCGTCAGCGCGTAGGCAGAAACATGGGTGATTCCAAGATCTAGGATCGTGGCCAAATCATTCATCAGCTGCGCGTCAGACCTTCCGGGGATACCGTAGATCAAATCGACAGAAATACGTTCGAAAAAAGTAGTGGCTAATTGCAACACATGCTTTGCGCGGGTTGCATTGTGCACGCGATTCATTAAGGACAAGGCGTGGTCTTCAAAGGCCTGAACACCGATACTCAATCGATTTATTCCCATTGACCTCCAGGCTTTCAGAGAGGCCTCGTCTATGTCTTCGGGGTTGCATTCGAGTGTTACCTCTAGTTCAGACTCAAACTGAAGAAAAGACTTTGCCGTATCGATGAGTTCAACCAACAATTCAGGGGCAATTAACGAAGGGGTTCCTCCGCCGAAATAAAGGGTCTCAAAGCGCTCTCCTTCCCATTCAGGAGCGCGCTGTTCAATCTCTGATTTCATCGCCTGAACCATTGGACCAATCTTGGCCAAAGAAGTAGAGAAATGAAAATCACAGTAGTGGCACGCCTGTCGACAAAAGGGAATGTGAAGGTACAATCCGGCCATACTTAACTGATGCGGTCTTTATTCTGAGAGATAAAACTAGACCAAGAATGGTAAGCCTTTGTAGCTTCAGGCTTGCCCGCGTTATAAAAGTGACATACCGCGGCAGCTAAACCATCGGTAGCATCTAGGTTTTTAGGAAGTGTTTTGATGCCAAGCATCCCCTGAAGCATTTTAGCCACCTGTTCTTTTGAGGCATTTCCGTTGCCCGTGATGGCCATTTTTATCTTCTTCGGAAGGTACTCCGTTACCGGAATTTGACGCGACAAACCTGCAGCCATCGCCACTCCTTGTGCCCTTCCGAGTTTGAGCATTGACTGAACGTTTTTACCGAAAAAAGGAGCCTCTAAGGCCATTTCATCGGGATGAAACTGATCGATAAGCGCTACGGTTCGTTCGAAGATCATCTTGAGTTTGACGTAAGGATCTGAGATCTTGGTGAGCTGTAGTTCGTTCATATCAATGAACTGCATTTCAGCGCCCTTTACCTCGATCAAACCGAATCCCATAATGGTGGTTCCTGGATCAACCCCTAAAATAATCTTTGATGCTGCCACAGCAACGAAGTTACCGAATTAGTTGTCTATATAACGTACCACCTCATCGAGAGAGAGGCGCTCTGAATCTCTAGGGGCCTCGTCGTAATACCCCATATAGAAGAATCCTAGACAACGCTCGTAATCATCGAGTTCAAGAAAGTCGTTGAGATGCGCGATCACCCCAGGAGAACTCCAGTATCCGCCTATCCCCTTTTCATGACTCACAAGCCAAAGATTTTGCACGGCCATTCCTACGGCCGCAATTTCTTCCCACTCGGGAAGAGATTCTTTCGGATCGCGTTTCATACAAATAGCAATAGTCACTTGAGATTTTAAGGGGTTACCTCTGAGCTTGTCAAAGGTAATCTCACTGAATTTTTGGGTATGCGCTTTATAGGCCTCTCCTATGGCGTCAGCCAATCTCTGTTTAGCGGCGTCTCGGATGACCACAAACCTCCAGGGCTGTGTTTTCTTGTGCGTAGGCGCCCATCGTGCTGCCTCAAGCATTTCTTGAATGTCTTGTTCAGCAATGGGCTTATCGTTATAAGCGGGCGGATGCACACTTCTGCGGCTTCTGATACTATCTTGTAGTGACATAGCGTTTCTTTTTATCCTTTAAAAATACGCTATTTGCAAGGCTTCAGATAGGGTGTAAACAAAAAAAGCCTCCCCTAAGGAAAGCCTTTCAAAGGTCAGCATCGCATCTGCGAGGCCGCTCTTAGCGTGCAGTGTGTACTGCACAACACAACACTGCAAATATAGCCCGAAGCACCCTTACTATTGTATTATTTTTTATGGAATTATTCCTTTATAAATGGAATTATTCCATATTTTTATTTCCCTTTTTCAACCCTTTTGGAACGCAGTATTCTACATCTAGATCTCGACAGCTTCTTTGTCTCGGTAGAGCGTCTACTCGATAGTCGTCTGGCCCGAAAACCCCTACTCGTAGGAGGTGTGGGCGATCGCGGTGTAGTAGCGGCTTGCAGCTATGAGACTCGGGGTTTTGGGGTGCACTCAGGTATGCCTATGAAAATTGCACGTCAACGCTGCCCAGAAGCCATTGTTATACGCGGAAACGCCGGAACCTATAGCAAGTATTCTGACCTCATTACAGAAATTATTCAGCAAGAAGTACCTGTGTTTGAAAAGTCAAGCATCGATGAATTCTATGCCGACCTAAGCGGTTTAGATCACTTTTTTGGCAGCTATAAGTTCGCTAGCGAATTGCGTCAAAAAGTAATGAAAGAGAGTGGGCTCCCTCTGTCTTTTGGGCTCTCAACGAGCAAGCTCGTTTCAAAAGTAGCAACCAGTGAGGCAAAACCTAACAACCAGTTAAAGGTTGATTTCGGTTACGAAAAACCTTTCTTGGCCCCACTGCCCATACAAAAAATGCCAATGGTTGGCGTTAAGACTGAACAGTTGTTGAGGCGCCTAGGCATCCGACATATTCACGACCTACAACAACTTCCTGAACAGCTCATGATCAATACCTTGGGCAAGAACGGGCAAGTGCTATGGAGAAAAGCTCAGGGTATCGATCCTTCTCCTGTAATTCCGTACAGCGAACGCAAATCTATCTCTACAGAACGCACCTTCGATCGCGATACCATAGATGTAGCACACTTAAAGTCACTTTTGGTAGCGATGACCGAGAACCTAGCCTTTCAGCTGCGCAGAGGAAACAAGCTAACTGCCTGTATCAGTGTGAAAATTCGATATGCAGATTTTGAGACGCACTCTAAGCAATCACGCATCGCGTATACCAGTGCAGACCACGAACTCATACCCAAAACACTAGAGCTCTTTCAGGCTTTGTATCACAGGAGGCTAAGAGTGCGTTTAATCGGTGTACGTTTCAGCCATCTCGTTGCCGGAAATTATCAGATTGACCTCTTTCAAGACACTGAAACCCAAACACGCTTATACCAAGCCCTAGATCACATCCGTTTAAAATACGGTGACAGAAGTGTGATCAGGGCTTCAGGAATGAATGCAAAAACCATAGGACGACTCGACAATCCGTTTAACGGTAAGCCGCCTATAGTGCTTGCCCACCGAAAGTATTAGTCATGCTACTGAATTGCCACAGTTACTACAGTCTGAGATACGGAACCTTTTCAGAAGAGGCGCTCGTCGACCTAGCCATAGAACAAGGTTACAACAGTGTGGGTCTAACAGATATCAACACCACCTCTGGAGTGCTTTCATTTCTGAGGTATGCGCAGCACAAACAGATAAAGGGCGTCGTAGGTGTCGATTTCAGAAACGGCACCTCTTGTCAATTCGTCGGAATCGCCCCTAACGAAGACGCCTACTTTGAATTGAACTCCTTTCTCGCCAAGCACCTTCATGAGGGCAAAGCCTTTGAAACAAAGGCTCCTGCATTTGAACACGCCATTGTCATCTATCCTTTCGAGTCTGCTCTCAAAACTTCAGGACACTCATTGAGAGCCAACGAATACATCGGTGTCAGTCTTCGAGAACTCAGAAAACTCAGCCTCAATAAACTGATCAAAACCCCCGATAAACTCATACTACTGCAGCCCGTAAGTTTCAGATCAAAGCGCGACTTCAATACACACCGACTGCTCAGGGCTATTGACAACAACACACTGCTCAGCAAGCTCAGCAGCGAAGAACAGGCAGACCCAGCCGATCAAATGCCCTCAAGATCGGTACTCTATGAGCAACTCTCAGACGTTGAATTCTTACTAGAAAACACCTCTGCGCTTATCGATCGTTGTCAGCTTGATTTTCAATTTCATCAGCAGGCCGAATCGCAAAATCTCAACACTTTCACTGGCAGCACCCCTGAAGACATCCGTTTGCTTCGCAGGCTCTGCAACCAGGGGCTCCACTACCGCTACCCCGAGCCCACTGAGGCCTTAAAGCAGCGTGTAGAGAAAGAACTTTCACTCATCGAACAGAAGCAGTTCGTCTCGTACTTTTTGATCAACCACGACATTGTAACCTATGCACAAAAAAGAGGATTCCATTATGTCGGTCGCGGAAGTGGTGCCAATAGTGTAGTAGCTTATCTGCTGCGCATCACCGACGTAGATCCCCTAGAGCTCGACCTGTATTTTGAGCGTTTTATGAACGAGTACCGGTCAAGTCCTCCGGATTTTGATATCGACTTTTGTTGGAAAGAGCGCAACGAAATCATCGACTACATCTTTCAGCGCTTCACACACGTTTCATTGCTGGGCAGCTATGTGACTTTTCAGAAAAGAGCGGTTATACGAGAGATCGGAAAAGTATTCGGACTACCAAAAGATGAGATCGATCATCTCGTCGAAACGCTTCGACCTCTTTCGCGCAAACACCCCAACGAATCACTCCATCAACTGGTACTCAAATACGCTGCTTACATACACGGATTACCCAATTACCTAAGCATTCACGCCGGAGGAATACTCATCAGCAGCAAACCCATACACCGTTTCGCAAGCACCTTTATGCCCCCAAAAGGGTATCCGACCGTGCAATTCGACATGCACATTGCCGAGGCTGTAGGCCTGTACAAGTTTGATATCTTATCGCAACGCGGCGTCTCAAAAATACAAGAGGCTATAAGACTGGTGGCTTCTAACCAAGGAAAAACGCTAGACATTCACCAAGTCGATCGCTTTAAAAACGACCCTCAATTGAATTCGTATTTGAGTCGCGGTGATTGCATGGGCTGCTTCTACATCGAATCTCCGGCCATGCGCATGCTTCTGCAAAAACTAGAGACCAAGAGCTACTTAGAACTTGTGGCGGCGAGCTCTATCATACGCCCAGGGGTGGCACAAAGCGGCATGATGAACGAGTACATCTTGAGACATCGCGACAAAGAACGAACGCGCAAGGTACATCCTGAACTGCTCAAGATCATGCCAGACACTTATGGCGTGATGGTCTATCAAGAAGACGTCATCAAAGTCGCTCATTTATTTGCCGGTCTATCCCTAGCAGAAGCCGACATTCTTCGAAGAGCCATGAGCGGAAAGTCACGCTCTAAGTCAGAATTTTTGATGTTAGAGAGAAGCTATTTCGAGGGGTGTGCACATCGAGGCCACTCGAAAGAGGTCGCCCAAGAGGTTTGGAAACAGATAGAGAGTTTTGCAGGCTACGCCTTCGCCAAAGGACACTCAGCCTCGTACGCCATAGAAAGTTATCAGACCCTTTATCTCAAAGTATACTACCCCCTAGAATACATGACCTCCGTGCTCAATAACGGAGGAGGATTCTATAGCCCCGAGTTCTACCTCAAGCACTTCGAACAACTCGGGGGCGCTGTCGAGCTTCAATGCATCAATCACAGCCATTACCTCAACACACTTGTAGGCAAGCGCCTATACCTCGGCCTTATGTATCTGAAAGAGCTCGAAGACCGCAGCTGCGAGCGGATACTCAAAGAGCGCCAACACAGAGGAGGTTTTAAGAGCCTCACCGACTTTATCGACCGCGTACCGTTGAGCACCGATCAAATCAGCCTGCTTATTCGAAGCAACGCCTTTCGTTTCACCAATAAAACCAAGCACGAACTACTATGGCAGCTCTACAGCTACAGAAACCTACCTGCCGTGAAAGGTTCAGCACGTCTCTTTCCGACCGATGAGCAGAAATTCGAGCTCAACCACATAGAAGTCAATCCTGTAGAAGAGGTATTTGAAGCATGGGAGCTCTTAGGATTTCCGCTCAGCCTCACTTTTGAACTTCTAAAAACTCCGCTACCCGAACATCCGAGTGCTAAGGAACTACATGTATTCGAAAACCGCTGTATTACCCTTTACGGATACTTGGTTACCGTGAAAAATACCAAAACACATAAAGGCGAACACATGCAATTCGCAACCTTTCTCGATCGAGAGGGAACTATTTTCGACAGTGTATCTTTTCCGGATGTCGCACAAAAATATCCCTGTCGAAGCAAAGGAATTTATAGCTGCTACGGAAAAGCCGTGAACAGCTTTAATCACTATAGTATAGAGGTTATTCGTCTCGAGAGACTCGATTATGTTCCTGACCCTAGGTACAGTGTAAAATCACTGGCACCTAGCCCTAGAAGTTTAAATAGAATGGGGCAGTAAGCTCACGGTACTCTTCAGTATACACATTGCGATCAAGCTCGATCACCAACTCTTCTCGGTGTGCAATGATAGGCGCTGAGGTCTTTACAAAATCAAACAATACACGACGAACAGGAGTATCAAAGCGTCCTTTTACCATGCAGTAACGTTTTAACTCAAGTCCATGTGAAGCCGTTATACGTTGAAGATCTGTGGCCCGCTCATAAGGTAAAATCACAGAAAAAGATCCGTCAACTACAAGCAGTCGTGCCGCGCCCTTCACCAAGGTATCTAGCGGAAGATATGCCGAGTGCCTTGCGAGATGGCGCGCATCGTGTTCGTCCTTGGGAGATTCATCGAAAAAGGGAGGATTACTCACCACCGCGCCAAAACGCTCTTCACAATTCGGATACCAGCTTACAAAATCATCCTCAAGGATAGCGATGCGATCCGAAAACGAACTATTTGAAATATTCGCTAATGCAGCCGAAGCAGCCGCTTGATCTCGCTCGACACCCAAAACCTGGGTCGTCGGATAACGCTGTGCCATCTGTAGACAAATGAGACCCGACCCCGCACCAACATCAAGAATACGAGAAGCCTTATTCGAAACCTCGGCCCAGGCACCTAATAAGACTCCATCGGTACCGACCTTCATCGCAACCTCAGACTGATCGATTGAAAAGTGTTTAAAGCGAAATACAGACATTCCAATTAAGATAAATAAAGCGCAATTAATCCTTCAGGTGAGTCAATAGTAAGCACCTTTTGTTCGCGATCAACACCGAGAAAAAGTTCATCAACTAGCGGAATCAATACCTCTTTACCCGATTCATGAGTAATCACAAGAAGCTCCTGTACGGCACTGTCATTGATAGCACTAAGCCTACCCACCTCGCCATAGGTGCGATCTGTAACGGTATACCCAATCACTTCGTGAAAATAAAACTGATCTCCCTCTAACTCAGGAAGCTCTGAGAGTGGTCTGTACAATGATTTTCCTATTAATGCCTCTGCTTCTTGCTCAGTGTCCACCCCCTCAAAGCTCACTCGTAGAAAATCGCGATGCCATCGAGAGGATTCAATAAAAAATGGAACCAGTTCGTGGTCTAATTCCACAAAAACTGATTCCATTTCTTGATACGTATGGGGATCATCGGTATCTAACTTGAGTAGCACCTCCCCCTTAAAACTATATTTAGATGCAATGTGACCTAATCGATAACAGGCATCTTTCTTCATCAGAAAATGAGATTTACTCTACTAGCTTCTCTTCGTCTGCCTCTTCTTCAGCAGGAGCCTCAGCAGTAGGGGTCTCTTCAGTTGCAGCTTCCTCAGTGGCTGGAGCTTCTTCAGCAGGTGCCTCTTCAACTGCAGCCTCAGCAGCAAGTGCCTCTTCAGCAGTTTCTTCAGAAACAGCAGCTTCCTCAACAGCCGGTTCTTCGCTTACTTCTGGCTCAGGAGCATTAGCAGCAGCAATCGCAGCAGCGCGTTTTTCATTGGCTTCTTTTTCGGCCTCAAGCGCTTTAGCCTTAGCATCTACTTTAGCTTTATCAAGTGAAGAGTTGAGTGCTTGAACCGCTCTTTCTTTCTCAGCTAACCATTGAGCGAAACGCTCTTCTACTTGCTCTTCAGTAAGTGCACCTTTCGCAACACCTTTAACAAGGTGATGCTTCAATAACACTCCTTTATTCGAAAGAATTGCCTTTACAGTATTCGTAGGTTCAGCACCGTTTTGCAGCCACTTAACAGAAGCGTCTACATCTAAGTCAACAGTTGCTGGATGTGTGTTTGGATTGTAAGTACCTAGTTTCTCAAGGTATTTTCCGTCTCTTTTTGAGCGCGCATCAGCGGCTACTACCCAGTAAAATGGTTTTCCTTTTTTACCGTGTCTTTGAAGTCTAATTCTAACTGGCATATCACATTAAATTTTAAGGTGCCCGACCTTAGGTTATTAATACATTGTTTAAAAGTCGTGCAAAGATAAACGAATTCACGAGTTTCTAAAGCATATTCATTCACTAAATTTAAAGTTCGTTTCTCTCCTGCATGTTTTTAATATTTGACACTGAAACTACTGGGCTTCCGAAATCATACAAAGCCCCATTGAGCGACTCAGCGAATTGGCCTCGTATGGTTCAACTCGCCTGGCAGTTGCACGATGCGTCTGGAGCAGTGGTTGAACAACACGAATACCTCTTAAAACCAGAAGGATTCACCATTCCATTTGAATCTGAACGCATTCATGGTATTTCTACTGCGTTGGCAGAAAAAGAGGGAATAGTCCTCGGTGAACTCTTAGATCTTTTTGAGGAAGCGCTTGCAAAAGCCATCTTCGTAGTTGGCCAGAACATCGACTTTGACATCAACATTATAGGTGCAGAGCTTTACAGAACGGGTAAACCCACAGCTCCATTAACGGATAAGCCCGTTCTTGATACCTGTACCGAAACAACCGCCCAACTCTGTCAATTACCTGGCGGAAGAGGCGGGCGATTCAAACTACCCACCTTAACCGAATTGCACCAACACCTTTTTGGAGCAGGCTTCGACGAGGCACACAATGCCAGTGCAGATGTTGAGGCTACAGCACGCTGTTTCTTTGAACTAGTTCGGATCGGATCATTCAACCTAGAACAGCTCGGGTTCACCCCAGCGCAAAAGGAATCCTTTCTTGAACTCCATCCTGGGCCAGTGCCAACCTATGGCTTTAGCCACCGTAATTTAAAAGAAGCTTCAGAGGTACTGAAGCAACAAGAAACTCCGTTAGTACCTGCCACACCAAACAGTAAACAACAAGAAGCTGTAGCTGAATTCGCCTTTGCTCACCTACACGCACACTCACAATTCTCGATACTACAGGCAACAATGCGACCAGAGGCCCTTTTGCGCAAGGCAGTTGAAGAAAGAATGCAGGCAGTCGCTCTCACTGATAGTGGAAATATGATGGGTGCATTCAGTTTTGTAAATGCAGTCCAACAACACAATAAAGCCCATCCTGAAGATCCGAAAAAAGGAATTGTTGGATGTGAACTTCAGTTGGCAGAAGACCGACTAAACAAAAACGTAAAAGACAACGGCTACCAAGTCGTTTTGCTCGCTAAAAATAAAAAGGGATACCAAAACCTATCCAAGCTTACCTCAAAAGCCTATACCGAAGGATTCTATTATGTACCTCGCATAGACAAAGCCTTGCTCTTAAATCATGCTGAAGGACTTATTGTTTTATCAGGCGGATTGTCTGGTGAGGTAGCCAATAAAATCTTCAGTCAGGGAGAACAACAAGCAGAAGAGGCCCTGATCTGGTTCAAAGAACATTTTAAAGAAGACTTTTACCTTGAGATCATGAGGCACGGCCTCGAAGAAGAACAGGTGGTGAATGAGGTTTTAGTGCGGCTCGCCAAAAAGCATCAAGTCAAATTAGTAGCCACTAACGATTGTTTTTTCGAGACGGCCGACGATCACGAGCTTCAAGATTTGCTGCTTTGCGTCAAAGAAGGAGAGCTAAAAGAAACCCCAGTAGGGCGCGGGCGCGGATTCAGAAATGGGCTACCCAGCGACGCCTATCACTTCAAATCGTCTGAAGAAATGCGCAGTCTCTTCGCTGACCTGCCAGACGCACTTTCGAATATCGAAGAAGTCATTGACAAGGTCGAAAACTACGAACTTGCCAGAGACGTTTTATTGCCGCAATTTGATATTCCTGAAGAGTTCATTGATCTTCAGGACCAATTTGACTCAGAAAAGCGAGGTGAAAATGCCTATTTGAGGCATCTGACATACGAGGGAGCAAAACGTCGCTATGAAACTTTAGATGATGCTCTTAGAGAGCGGATAGATTTTGAGCTTCAGACCATTCAAAACTCAGGGTACCCAGGGTATTTCTTGATTGTAGAAGATTTTATCAGAGAGGCGCGCAAAATGGGGGTCTCGGTGGGGCCCGGAAGAGGTTCGGCCGCAGGGTCGGCCGTGGCCTATTGTTTAGGGATCACGAACATTGATCCGATCAAATACGATTTGCTTTTCGAGCGTTTCTTGAATCCGGATCGCGTATCTCTCCCTGATATTGATATTGACTTTGATGACGAAGGGCGTCAACGTGTAATCGATTATGTCATCAACAAGTACGGATCCAATCAAGTTGCTCAAATTATCACCTACGGAACCATGGCTGGAAAATCGGCTATTAGAGATACCGCTAGAGTACTTGATTTACCCCTACCCGAGGCAGATCGCTTAGCTAAGCTCTTGCCCGATATGACCAAGCTTGCTAAGATCTGGGATCTTGATGTTAAGGAACTAAATCAACAGTACCGAAGTGACGACGCCAAAAAGATTGCAGAGCTTCAAGAGCTTTCTAAGTCAAATGACGACCTAGGTAAGACACTGAAGATCGCCAAGCGTCTTGAAGGAACCATCCGAAATACAGGCATACATGCCTGTGGTGTCATCATCACCCCTGATGATATTACTAATTTTGTGCCGGTAAGCACCGCAAAAGATGCCGAAATGTGGGTCACTCAATTCGACAACTCAGTAGTTGAAAGCGCAGGTCTTCTTAAAATGGACTTCTTAGGCCTGAAGACCTTGACCCTCATTAAAGACACGGTGAAAATCGTCAAAGCGCGCTCAGGTGAGCTTTTAGATCCTGACCAATTTCCGCTCGATGATGCACCTACTTTTGAGCTATTCCAACGGGGCGAAACGATCGGAATCTTCCAATACGAGTCCCGAGGAATGCAGAAATACCTCAAAGATTTAAAACCCACCAGCTTTGACGATCTGATTGCCATGAATGCACTCTATCGTCCAGGACCCCTGGAATACATTCCGAGTTTCGTCAATAGAAAACACGGCAAAGAAGAGATTACCTACGATTTGCCCGAGATGCGAGAATACCTCGAGTCGACATATGGTATTACCGTTTATCAAGAACAGGTAATGCTGCTATCTCAAAAGCTCGCCGGATTCACCAAAGGTGAGGCAGACGTCTTGCGTAAGGCGATGGGTAAAAAGAAAAAGGACCTCATCGATCAACTCAAACCCAAATTTATCAATGGGGGTATCAAGAAGGGACATCCGAAAGAAACGCTTGAAAAAATCTATACCGATTGGGAGGCCTTCGCCAGCTACGCGTTCAACAAAAGCCACTCGACCTGTTACGCCTATATCGCTTATCAAACCGCCTACCTCAAAACGCATTATCCTGCCGAATACATGGCCGCAGTGCTGTCGAATAACATGAACAATCTCGATCAGGTAACCTTGTTCATGGAAGAAGCCAAACGAATGGGGATTGCCGTACTTGGTCCAGATATTAACGAATCGTATTACAAGTTTTCGGTGAATAAAGAACGTGCTATCCGATTTGGTATGGGAGCCATCAAGGGTGTTGGACGAAGCACCGTTGAGGCTATAGTAGAAGAGCGCAAAGAAAACGGCGCCTACACCTCTGTCTTCGAATGCGCCAAACGTGTTGATCTCAGGGCAGCCAACAAAAAAGCCTTCGAGAACCTTGCCATCGCAGGAGCCTTCGACTCGTTTGGGGCCATGCGCAGTCAATACTTTCAGCTTGGCTCAGACGAAACGAATTACCTCGAAAAGATTTTACGCTCGGCAGCACGACTTAAAGAAAGTCAACAAGCGGCACAGGTCAGCCTCTTTGAAGACGATCCCTCTGCTCAGGTCAGTGAGCCTGAAATACCTGCTTGCGAACCCTGGCCCACCATGGAATTACTGCGTAAAGAAAAAGAGGTTGTCGGCATTTATCTAAGCGGACATCCTCTAGATGATTTCAAGCGCGAACTAAAGCTCTTTACCAAAGCTGAAGTTGCTGCCCTATCGACGGATCTTGAACCCTTTATCGGACTCGAAATCACCTTAGGCGGAGTCGTTACCGAGAACGAAGATCGACTTTCACGCAACGGAAAAAGATGGGGCACTTTCACCCTAGAAGACTATAGCGGAGCGCATAGCTTCAGGGTATTCGGTGAAGATTACCTCAAATACGAGCACTTCTTTAGGCCTGGGAACTTCTTATTCATTCGCCTATCGATACGCGAAGGCTATCTGAATCGAAACACAGGAACCACCTCTGAACCACGTCTGCAATTCAATGACGTCAAATTACTGCAAGACATCATGGAGCAGCAATCCAAACGCCTTACACTGCATTTAAAAGCTGCGGACATTAACCAAGACCAAATTACCAAGATCGACAAAGTCTTAAAGGCTTTTAAGGGCAAAAAGCCCATTAGCTTTGCCCTGCACGATGAAGACCTAAACCTTCAATTAAAGAGCAGAAAAAACCAGATCACCATCTGCAACGAGCTGCTTGAACAACTTGATAATGAAAACATTCATTACACGGTGAATGCCTAACATTTAAGCAGCATAATTGCATAACTTTGCACGATAAACAATTTTAGTTTTATGGCATTAGAAATAACTGACGCATCATTTGAAGAAGTCGTACTAAAATCAGACAAACCCGTAGTGGTAGATTTCTGGGCTGCATGGTGTGGTCCTTGTCGTATGGTAGGTCCGATCATCGAAGAGCTTGCACAAGACTATGAAGGCAAAGCTGTCGTAGGTAAAGTAGACGTAGATAACCACCAACAGTTCGCTGCGAAATACGGAGTACGAAACATCCCTACTGTTCTCGTTTTTAAGGACGGAGAGATCGTAAACCGCCAAGTAGGAGTAGCTGCCAAAAATGTTTACGCAGAGGCGATAGACGCCGCACTGTAAACCCCATAGATAAGGGGCGATCTTTTTAAACTTTTTTTGGTGATAGGAACCATAATAGTTTATATTTGCCCCCGCTTAAGCCTCTCATAAGGCTACAAAGCTAAGGTCTGGTAGTTCAGTTGGTTAGAATACCTGCCTGTCACGCAGGGGGTCGCGGGTTCGAGTCCCGTCCAGACCGCATCAATAGAAAGAAAACCGGCTCACAAAAGTGAGCCGGTTTTCTTTCTTTTGATGTAGTGGTCTCCCTTTGGGCCGCTTAACCGAAAGGTTAAGCAATCCCGTTCCGTTATCACCAAACAAAAAAGCCCGAACCAATCGATCCGGGCTTTTTCTATTCTAGAAACAGAATCTTAGTTCTGCTCGTTCAATAACGGGTTGTAAAGAATTTCCGCCTCAGGAATCTCTAAGGTGAGCAAATTATCATTGTGCGATAATTGTCTACCTGGGAAATCCAAGTGGTTAGCAGGAAGTGTGACCGTTCCCTTACGACGCTTAAGTGCGAAGTAAGACTTTCCTTCTCCCCAAAGCTCAATACGTGTTTGAAGATAAATCTCATCCAATAACTCAGACTGAGAAAGTGCATCTACGTAAGAAGAATTGTCTACCCTTAAATCCAATAACTTTTTTAATGAGCTTTGAGCCGCAGATAAATCTCCTAACTCTGCCGACGCTTCAGCATGAAGTAGCCAAAATTCTGAAATTCGCATATAATGAATATCTGAAGTAAAGCCACTTGATGGTCCACCAAATCTTTTGAATTCAGGTGCTGCACCTTCACGGTAAAACTTACGAATTGGTGCAAACGGACCATTACGAGTAAAAATTGTATATCCAAACTGACCTCTTCTAGCATCACTTGGATCCATGGCATTATACAAGTCTGAATTGATAATCTTTGGATCTCCAACACCAGCGTAGCTATAGCTATAATAATCAACGTGACCCCAGAAAGAAAGAAGATTCATGCCGTTATCAGTGGTGATGTCAGTTCCCCACATAATGCCTGGGTGATTGTTTACAGCATTAAAGCCTGCTATTATTTCATCTCTATCCATAATAGGATATTTACCTGATAATACAATCGCCTCTGTGGTTTCCTTTACTTTTGACCACTTGTTTTGGGCAGCATATACATAAGCAAGTACTCCGCGCGCCACATCAGCATTAATTTCAAATTTTGCCGAACGTTGAAAATTTGCAAGGTAAGAAACTGCATCAGTCAGATCCTTCTCCATCAAATTATAAATTTCACCTAGCGAGCTCTTCCCAACATTTTCCGTAGAGGATGTGTAAATTGGTAACACCAGTTTATCTCGTAAATGAATATCATCTACATAGAGATGAACTAAATTGAAGTATGCCCATGCTCTAGCAGCTTTGGCCTGACCCATTAGAGCTTTTGCAGCATCTGTTTCAGGAACAGCATCTGAGCCTCCCTGGCCATCGATAACCAAATTCGCAAGGTTTACCACACGATATAGAAATCTCCATGGAATGTAATTTTCTATTGATACGAAATCAGCTCCTACAGTAAGTTCTGAATTCCATCTCCACCATCCGTAGCGTTTTGCCCCTAAAATCATGTCTCCTGCGAGCATGTCCATATTCATATCATTACTTTTCACTCCAAAATCAGAGTGACGAGTAGAACCTCCTACTCCAGAAGAATAGAATGTTGTATAAATACCACCAACTGTTGCATTACCAATTTCGGTATTCACTTTGCTCACCTCTCCAAGTTCATCGGATGAGATCAACGAACCTCTTGGAATTTCTTCCAAGAACTCTTCAGAACACGAAAAAAGGAAAACAGTAACAGCTGCAAATAATAGACTTTTAAATGTTTTCATTGTGTTATAAATTTAAGTTTATACCTAAAGTGATTGTAGAAAGCGGGTTGTACTTGTAATAGTTCGAGCCACCAGTCTGAGAAGTGGTAGGGTTCAAACCTCTTCGAGCTGAGGTAACAAATAAATTATCACCGGTCACAAATATATCGGCCCTTTTAAAACCAACTTTGTTAATAAAATCAGAAGGTAGATTGTACCCGAGACGAATATTAGTAAGCGCAATATAATCACCCTTAACTAAGAATCGAGTTGATGAACCGTTTTGGTTTATTTGAAGATTTGTGTCATAAATTGGGACATCTGTAATGTCGCCATTTTTTTGCCAACGATCACGCATATCAATATGGAATGCGTTATTTCCCGGATTGGCATTACTCATCAATAATTGATACCCGTTATCGAAAATATACCCTCCTAAAGAATAGTTAAAAAGCATAGTCAGGTTGAAGTTCTTATGACTTCCCTTTAATCTAAAGGCTCCACGTACATCTGGTATAAATTGCTTATCCACAAATCTCCTAGTTGCGTCATTATATACATCAGTTTTTGTCTCTGAAATAGCTGCAGTAGGATTATCCAGTAAATATTGTGTAAGCGACTGAACTATTTCATCGCCAGTAGTGAACTCACCATCAAAGTCATTATCAACGAAGTTCATATACCATTGAGCTTTTCCAGTTTTTGGATCCACCCCTGCAGACTCCCTTAGATAATACTCATATCTGGATCTACCAACTTCCCATCCAAAATTCCCATCAACTTGAAATTTTTGTTCAAACCCAGTAGATGGATCTAGTGGTAATGCGTTGAAGTTTTCCGCGAATGATTCCCCAATAAGACCAATAGAAAGTGATGATTCTCTGGTATTTATAAGATTGAAATCAATATCAAATTCAATACCTGAAGTACTTAGGCTTCCATCATTAACATCTAATAAGGCGTATCCTGCAGATGGACCTACTCTTCTTGAAAAGAACATGTCGTTAATAGTTTTTTGGTAGTAACCTATTTCACCGTCAATCAATCCTGAGAATAGTCCGAATTCAAGACCCAAGTCAAGCATGTCCGCGCGTTCCCATGTAAGATCCTTATTTCCTTTTGTATCAAAAGAAAGCGAAACCTTATCATTTAAGTTTTGGATAGAGAAAAGGTCATAGCCAGGATAGAAACCGTTACCTCTAGCTTCACCAATACTACCATAACTACCTCGCATTTTTAAATAATCTATTCCCTTTACATTAAAGAATGACTCATCACTAATGACATAAGAAAGTCCAACAGCATAGAAATTACCCCACTTCTCATTAACAAAACGAGAAGAACCGTCATGGTTGAAACTTGCTGTTAAGAAATAGCGGTCTTTTAAACCTAAGTTTAGATTACCTACATAACTTTCCAATGAATAAGCTTGAGTGTCTGAGGATGGATTGTAAGGCAGTACAACCGCGTTATCTAATTCTAGACCATCTGGACGAACCAAATTAGTCATGGAGGCAGCCATAAAATTATTCTCATATTTCTGAGACAAATGATTTACAAACATGTCCATTGTAAAATCGTCCCAATCCTTTTCATAGCGCAAACCGGTACGGATAGAATAATTTACAGTTTGCGACTTAGACTTATATATACTTCCTCCGGCTCCTTTAGAAGGGCTGTAAAAAGGTTCATTCAGATTGTCATAATTCGACATGGTGTATTGAACTGCTGTGTTGTTCTCAAAGGTTAATCCATTAAATAGGTCAACGCGCAATTCTTGGTTAAAATTAATGGCATGTGATTTGGTTCTATTAACATCTAAAAAGGAGTCAGCTACTCCATTAGTTAAGGGACCAAATCCTCTTTGAAGTCCATAATCGTATAGGTATCCTCCATAAATGGGATCTTCAATTTTTTTACCATCATCATCTCTTAAGAATAAGGGATAAATAGGAGGTAAGTTATTTACCCACCAGAACTGGCTGCTAGAGTTACTTACGTTACCTGCATTATTCGTAATGTCGTAATTGTAAGCCAAAGTGTTTGAAATTTCTATTGACTTTCCAAACTTTTGGTTAGATCTCATTCTAGCATTTATACGCTTGTAATCTGAATTAATAGCATAGGACTGATCATCAATGTAACCAAATGATGAATAAACCGAAGATCTATCTGATGAATTTGAAATACCTACAAAAACTTCTTGGCGGCTAGCATCTTGGAATGCATATTCATTCCAATCCTCAGGCGTATACCTTCTAGAGTAATACCCCCAATCCGGCCTTGTAGTTGTTCCTGCAGGAGATTTGGCCCACATGTTATACATTGGGTCAATACCTGCCGGACCAAAAATTCTTTCATTTGCATAAATCGTTGCGTTGGCGTAGTCATCTGTGCTTACCTCACCCGAATCAATTAATTGACGACCTCTTTGATATAGACCATCCCAAGTGATATTCATATATTCTTCAGGCGAAGAAATACGGTCATATCTCGGCATACCCTCATAGTTGGTACCCGATTTAATCGTAACATCAATTTTATCACCTAAGTCAGAACCTTTTTTGGTTGTGATAACGATTACCCCACTTGCACCTTGAGAACCGTAAAGGGCAGTTGCCGAAGCGTCCTTTAGCACGGTTACTGAAGCTATATCGTTAGGGTTAATGTCGTTTAATGATCCTTGGAAGGGTGCATCATCCACAATATAGAGGGGATCGGCATTTCCATTAATAGAACCAAAACCACGAATTCGAACCGTCGAACTAGATCCAGGAAGTCCAGATGTTCTTATAACGTTTACCCCAGCTGCCTCTCCTGCAAGTGCCTGCGAAACATTAGTGAAGGATTTTTGACTTATGTTTTCCCCAGTTACAACTTTGGCAGCACCCGCGAATGATTTCTTTGATTCACGTCCAAATCCGGTTACAACCACCTCGTCAAGCTGGTTTCCTAGTTCGAGGTATACCTCGATTGTTGATTGTGCTCCTACAGTGACCTCCTGATTTTTGTAGCCAATATAGCTCACCACAAGCACTTGAGTGTTCTCTGCATTTATTGCAAAGTTTCCATCAAAATCAGTGGCTACGCCAAATGAGGTTCCCTTTACTGCGATTGTTGCTCCAGGAAGAGGTTGTCCTGTCTCGTCGTAAACTGTACCAGAAACTCTGCTCTGCGCAAACGTCACAGCAATTGTGGCGGTTATAAGCAAAATTGTTAATAAAAGTTTTTTCATCTCATTAGTGTTTAGAAATTCAAATTTAGCATGTTTTAATGAATGTCGGGGATTAGTTAATTTTTATTGTTAGAATTTTTAATCAAAATATTAAACAAAAAACGGTTGATAAATATATGAATGATTTAATATGGACTTAACTTTTGTAGAAATTGTAGACTTATTTTTGCTTTATAAAACGTAAAAAATCTCATTTAACATGAAAAAATTCTTTTCACTGTTGGCCTTCTCAGCTGTTTTAATTGCTTCAGCTCAAGCGCAACAAGAAAGTGATTCAATGTTGATCCAAGAATTGGAAGAAGTTGTTGTTTCTTCTCGTGTGATCGATGTTGCAAAGGAACGTGTTACTCCTGTAGCTGTATCTACCATTACAGCAAATGATGTTGCATTTAAAGTGGGTAACCTCGAATTTCCTGAAATTATGAACAACACCCCAGGGGTGTACGCCACCAAACAAGGTGGAGGATACGGAGATAGCCGTATCAGTCTTCGCGGATTTTCTCAAAGTAACACTGCATTCCTTATTAACGGTCAACCCGTGAACGATATGGAAAACGGATGGGTTTACTGGTCAAACTGGCAAGGTCTTACCGATGTGACTTCTAGCATCCAAATTCAAAGAGGTCTTGGAGCTTCAAGATTGGCTGTGCCTTCTGTTGGTGGTACGGTTTCGATCTTCACTAAAGCTGCAGATCGTCAAGCTGGGGGAGTATTCGCTCAGATGTTGGGTAACGACGGTTATACTAAAACCACTGCAGTTCACAACACAGGTACCAATGAGAAAGGATGGGCTACTTCATTACTTCTTACCTACTGGAAGGGTGACGGTTACATCAACTCTACTCAAGGAGAAGGTTGGACGTATTTTGCCTCTGTAGGATACAGTCCTGAAGGGTCAAACCACAACTTCAACCTAACAATGTTAGGAGCTGGACAATGGCACCATCAGCGTGACGCCTGGGTTTCTATCCGTGACTACCAAAATTTTGGTACGGACCACAAAGACGGTATCGATCGTCGCTGGAACACCAACGGAGGTATTTTGAATGGGGAAGAATACAACATGAGAAGAAATTTCTACAACAAACCGTTGGCTACTTTTAACTGGGATTGGGATATTTCTGACAACGTTCAGTTGAACACCTCGGTATACGCATCAGCTGGTCGCGGAGGTGGAACTGGGCCTCGAGGAAGCAACTTCCGTAACAAAGCTATCGATATGTATCCATATAATATTGACTTAACCACTCATTACTTAGAAAATGGAAGAGGAACTCGATTCCCTGACGGAACTATTAATTTTGACGCAGTAGTTGCTACTAATAGAGCTAATGCAAAGCCCTATTCAGGAGCCATTTCTGGATACTCGGGAAAACTCATTGGATCAAATGGATTTAGAAATGATGGAGTAAGCCGAGAAATTATGATTCGTCGTGCTTCAATGAACTCTCATGACTGGGTAGGTGCGATCTCTTCACTTGACATTCGTGCCGACAAATTCCGTTATTCTTTTGGAGTTGATTTACGCTCTTACACAGGGTACCACTATAGGGTATTAAATGATCTTTTAGGTCTAGATGGATACTATTCTACTGGAAATAAAAATACATCAGGGTTGATTATTGAAACCACTGTAGCTGCTGATCCTTTCAGAAAAACAGGAATCCGCGGTCCAAAAATCGATTACTACAACCTAGGAATTGTAAAGTGGGCTGGATTTAACGGATTGGTTGAATACAACAACGACGATAAATTTACTTCAGTACTTCAAGCTGGTCTTTCAAGTCAAAGTTACCAGCGTGTTGACTACTTTGATCAAGTTGGCAATCCTATTTCTGCAGTTCAAAATTCACCTGGTGGATACGTTAAGGGTGGAGCAAATATTAATTTAGATTCAAGTAACAATCTTTTCGTAAATGCTGGATATATTTCTCGTCAACCATTATTTGATGCTGTTTTCCCTGGTTTCGCGAATAAAATAAACCCTGATTTGCAGAATGAAAAAATTACATCTGTTGAAGCGGGATACGGATACATAGGTTCAGATTTTAAATTAAATGCGAATCTCTACTCAACAGTTTGGGGAAATAGATTTATATCAAGAGGCTTTACTTTGGATGGGGGCACTTCAGGAACAGCTCAATTTAAGGATGTAGATGTTTTACATCAAGGACTAGAACTTGAAGCTACCTATTACACCACCCCAGACTTCAGATTAAAAGGTATGTTATCTGCTGGTAATTGGAAGTACACCAAAGACTTCTCTTCGGAAGTATATGATGATACTAATCAAAAAATTGGTGAAGGAACAATTTACATTAAGGATGCCAAAGTGGGTGATGCCGCTCAATTTGTATTCTATGCTGAAGCCATGCAGAAAGTTGGAAACAATATTTCATTTGATTTAGGGTATCGCTTTGTGGATGGTCTTTACGCTGACTACAGCATCGTTGATTCAGCTTTCTTAGAAGCTAACAATGATGGAGCGGTTAAGCTTCCATCGTACGGATTGATTGACTTCGGAGCCATGGCCCGTTTCGATCTTTTCGGAAACAACGCAAGCTTCAGAGTAAACATTAATAACTTGTTGGACACAGTATATATCGCTGAGTCAAATACAAACATCCACGCTACTTCAAGTTCTCAAACTTGGAACGGTGTTGACGTCCGTAACTCAGTATGGTTCGGATTCGGAAGAACTTGGAACGCTACGCTTCGCGTAAACCTCTAAGATCTTTCACTTCAACTATAAAAGCGCTCCTTGTGGGCGCTTTTTTTGTTTTATACCCTAAGTGTAACCCAAGTCACTTTTGACGAACCTACTAGTGCTTAGTTTTATGCTCGCAAACAATTCTTCATTAACTTTCGAGAAAGCACTTTCATCACCTAACCATGATTAAAGAACTCACTGGGACATACGGAGAAATATTTGAATCCGCCTTACTTCAAGAAATCAATCAGGTTGGAACCTTTCGCGAGATAGAGGCCGGATCTGAAATCATAAGAAGTGGAGAATACATTAAAAGCATCCCTTTACTCTTAACCGGAGCGATTAAGGTCTTACGCGAGTACGATAATGGCGAAGAATTACTCCTTTATTATGTAGAGGAAGGAAACACCTGTTCAATGTCTATGAGCTGCTGTGTAGAGCAACGAAAGAGTCATATTCGAGCAGTGGCCGAGTTAGACACCTTACTTATCATGATACCGGTTCAAAAGATGGAGGAGTGGCTCGGTCGCTACCAAAGCTGGCGCACCTTTGTATTCTCAAACTATCAAAATCGCATTGAAGAGGTTTTAGAAAGCCTAGAAAAAGTGGCATTTGAACGCCTAGACGAAAGGCTCGAAGACTATCTCAAAGAAAAATCTAGAATCAACAGCGAAAACTCTGTGTACCAAACACACAAAGAGATCGCTGAAGAGCTTCACAGCTCTCGTGTAGTAATTTCACGCCTACTCAAAAAACTAGAGCAAGTAGGTAGCATTAAACTGCATCGAAATCATATCGAAATCATAGACCTCTAACCTCTATACATGAAATTGAAGTCCTTTATACCTCTGCTAGACTGGCTGCCCAATTACAAAAAAGAATACCTAGGTGGTGACCTCTCGGCAGGAATCACTGTGGGTATCATGCTCATTCCTCAAGGTATGGCTTATGCGATGATTGCAGGCCTACCTCCGGTATTTGGATTATATGCTGCGCTTGTCCCCCAGGTCATCTATGGTATTCTCGGAACATCGCGTCAGTTAAGCGTCGGACCTGTTGCGATGGACTCGTTGCTCGTCGCCTCAGGACTCGGAGCCTTATCGCTTTCGGGTATTGAAGAATATTTGAGCATGGCTATTTTTCTAGCATTGTTCATGGGAGTTATACAGTTTGTTTTAGGAATGGTCCGCATGGGATTCTTGGTCAACTTTCTCTCAAAGCCTGTAATCAGTGGATTCACCACAGCGGCTGCTCTCATTATTGGCCTAAGTCAACTCAAACACCTTTTAGGGACCCAAATAGAACGAAGCAATCAAATACACATTTTGCTTTTAAATGCCCTTAAAACCATTGACCAAACCAATCTTATTGCGTTAGGGCTTGGAATAGCGGCCATAATGCTCATCAAAGTATTAAAACGACTCAACAAATGTATTCCCGGAGCACTCATTGTGACTGTTTTAGGGATTGTCATCACCTACTTATTTAGATTGGATCAATTAGGACTTTCTATTGTACAAGAAGTTCCCTCAGGGCTGCCCTCTTTTGGAGTCCCCTCAGTAGGACAAGATCGTATCTCAGAACTATTCCCTATCGCAATGACCTTAGCACTGATCGCCTTCATGGAAGCTATCTCGGTTGCCAAGGCTATAGAAGAAAAGCACAGACTCAATGAAGTAAAACCAAACCAAGAGTTGGTCGCCTTGGGGCTCTCTAATTTGGTGGGCTCACTTTTTCAATCCTATCCTACCACGGGCGGGTTCTCTAGAACGGCGGTTAACGATCAGGCAGGAGCCAATTCTACCCTAGCCTCTTTTATCAGCGCAGCCATTGTAGGTTTAACCTTACTCTTTCTTACCCCACTATTTTATTACCTTCCTAACACCGTTCTTGCCGCCATAATAATGGTAGCAGTATTCGGTCTGATCGATATTCAATATCCTCTAACCCTGTTGAAAAACAGAAAGGATGAATTTGCGCTATTGATTTTTACCTTTGTGATTACACTAACAGTAGGAATCAAAGAAGGAATATTGTTTGGTGTGCTGCTCTCACTGTTACTTCTTGTTTACCGCAGTTCAAGCCCTCACTATGCCATTCTAGCTCGGGTGAACCAAAGCCCTTATTACAGAAATGTGAAGCGCTTTGCCAATGAGGTAACCATCGATCCGGCCATATTGCTTTTTCGTTTTGATGGACAGCTCTATTTCGGAAACAAAGAATATTTCAAAACTAGCCTCATGGCGGCCATTGAGGGGCGAGGAGCCTCATTAAAACACCTCATTTTAAATGTAGAGCCTATAAACTATATCGATAGTTCAGCCGCCTTTATGCTACGTCAATTCTTTGAAGATTTGAAATCAAAAAACATTACTGTTTCGATCGCTGGACCTATAGGACCAATAAGGGATATCCTAAGGCGAAGTGGTATTGTATCTCTTCTTGGAGAAGATTCGTTTTTTGAAAACACACACAGTGCCTACCAAGTAGCATCGGGTGAGCATGGCGCAGAAGATTTGGGTAAAAAAATCGCGCTAGAGTCAAAATCCTAGAATATGTAACTTTAGTAACATTTTGAAAATTAAGGCTATACTATTTTCGCCTTGCAAAACAAAAATCAACATACAACATGAAAATAGAACAGATATACACCGGATGCCTAGCTCAAGGAGCTTATTATATTGAAAGTAACGGAGAGGTAGCCATCATCGATCCATTACGCGAGGTTCAACCATACCTTGATAAAGCTAAAGAGTCAAATGCATCGATCAAGTACATTTTTGAAACGCATTTTCACGCCGACTTCGTGAGTGGCCACGTTACCTTAGGAAAAGAGTCGGGGGCTCCTATTATCTATGGACCAAATGCGAACCCTAGTTTTGACGCTATTATCGCAAAAGATGGGCAAGAGTTTAAATTAGGAGATGTTACCATTGTTGTTTTACATACCCCAGGTCACACCATGGAATCGACCACCTACTTGTTGAGAGATGCATCGGGTAAAGACCATGCCATCTTTAGTGGTGACACCCTTTTCTTAGGTGACGTCGGAAGACCCGATTTGGCACAAAAAGCGGCACACATGACCCAAGAGCAATTGGCAGAAACCTTATACGACAGCTTACGCAATAAGATTATGCCATTAGCAGACGATGTTACGGTATATCCAGGTCACGGAGCAGGTTCAGCCTGCGGAAAAAACATGATGAAAGAAACGGTTGACTCGTTGGGTAACCAAAAAAAAATGAACTATGCCCTTCGTGCAGATATGACCAAAGAAGAATTCGTCAAAGAGGTAACCGACGGATTGCTGCCTCCTCCTCAATATTTTCCTCTAAACGTGAAGATGAATAAAGAAGGATACGATGATTTTGATGAAGTACTTGAGCGTGGATCTCGTCCGTTGAGCCCTGAGGCCTTCGAAGACGTTGCAAATCAAACAGGCGCTATTGTTCTTGACGTTCGCAACGAGAAAGACTTCGCGCAGGGACATGTGCCTCGTTCCATTTTTATCGGTCTTGATGGAAGCTTTGCCCCATGGGTTGGCGCCCTTGTAGCAGACACTGAGCAGCCTATTCTTTTGGTGACTCCAGAAGGTCGTGAAGAAGAAGCCATCACACGCATTGCACGCGTTGGGTTCGACAACACACTAGGCTATCTAGAAGGAGGTTTCGAGCAGTGGAAGAAGTCAGGCAAAGAATACGACAATGTAAGCACTGTAACTGCAGAAGAACTCAAGAAAGAAATGGCTTCAGGCCCAGTAGAGATCTTTGACGTTCGTAAAGAGTCTGAACACTATGCACACCGTGTTCCTGACTCGCACAACGCTCCTCTTGATTTCTTAAATAATTATCTAGAAGAATTCCCAGAAGACGGATCGTTCTACATTCATTGTGCTGGAGGATACCGTTCAGTTATTGCCGCTTCAATTTTAAAGAGCCGCGGAATTCACAATATGATCAATGTAGACGGTGGATTCAAAGCCATGGAGGCTGCTGAAATTAAATTGACCGACTACGTTTGCCCATCAACGATGCCATCGGCATAAAACACCTGTTTTCTTTTTTAAGACAACCCTTTGCTTATGTAACTTATGTTACAAAGGCAAAGGGTTATTTTTTTTTTACCTTTTTCAAACCTAAACACTTAACTAATACCTAAACAGATGTCTAAATCACTTGAAATCCTCATCATTGGGGCAGGAACTGGTGGCTTAATGACGGCCGCTCGTTTAAGAAAATTAGACAAGTCTTTATCTATCGGAATTATCGATCCCGCCGACACACACTACTACCAGCCAGCATGGACATTAGTTGGCGCCGGCACTTTCGACTACAATAAAACGGCGAAGCCCATGGCAGAACTCATCCCCTCTGGCGTCGATTGGATTAAAGATGCCGTGACGAGCTTTGATCCCGAGAACAATGCGGTAGAAACAGCGAGTAATGGAACTATTTCTTACGACTTTCTCGTCGTTTCTCCAGGACTAGTGATGGAACCTAGCATGATTAAAGGTCTAGAGGATGCCATGAAATCAGGGGCAGTTTGCAGTAACTATACAGATCCTGAACACACTTGGAAGCTACTACAAGAATTCAAAGGCGGAAACGCAATCTTTACGCAACCCGCCACTCCTATAAAATGTGGTGGAGCGCCTCAAAAGATCGCCTATCTAGCCGCTGATTATCTCAGAAAAAAAGGCATTGACAAGAAAACCAACATGATGTTCGCTACTCCTGGGACCGTCATTTTTGGGGTACCTGTTATACGAGAAACCTTGATGAAGGTCATCCGTAAATATGGTATTCATTTTCATCCGTATCACACTCCAGTTGAAATTGATGGAAAAAACAAGGTCGTATACTTTACCGATAAAACACCCGAAGATCACGCCTGCTTCAGTCAGAAAGAGGGTTGTTCATGGGATCCTCAAAATGCTTTCGGAGCCACTAAAGAAGAAGGTGGCCGCATCGCGATTAAGTTCGATTTTCTTCATTTGGCACCACCACAAGCAGCACCAAAATTTGTTCGCGAATCGGCTTTAGCGAATGAGGAAGGATGGCTTGATGTAAATAAACACACACTTCAACACCAAAAGTTTGCTAATGTCTTTGGCATCGGAGATGTGGTCGGAGTACCGACAGCCAAAACAGGAGCTGCGATACGTAACCAGGCACCTATCGTAATCGATAATATTCTTAAACTCAAAAAAGAGAATAAGCTCGGCACAAGGAGTTATAATGGATATTCTTCATGTCCGCTAGTAACGGGGTATGGAAAAATGGTTCTTGCAGAGTTCGACTACGACAACAACTTCACCCCAGATCCGAAATTAAAGCAGATGCTAGTATTCGACAGTTCAAAGGAACACTGGAGGTTGTGGATGTTAAAGAAGTTTGGGCTTCCTTACCTCTATTGGAATAAGATGCTCAAAGGAGAAGATGTTTAAATTCTAAAAACCTCCCAATGGAGTTTTTTTTATTTCTTTATTTCGAAAGGTAACCTAGGTTACCTTTTTGTCAATCGAATTCCTTTTATTTTTGGAATATTTAAATTCAGAAATTTATGTTAGAAGCTATACTTAATCCATGGCCTTGGTACGTGTCGGGCCCGCTTATCGCGGCGGTGATGTTTTTTCTCATCCTCTCTGGCCGCAATTTCGGAATGTCAGGAAATCTCAGAACCCTTTGTGCAGCCATTGGTGGCAATAAGGCGTGTGATTTCTTTAAGTTTGATTGGAAGGCTCAGCGATGGAACCTCGTTTTTAGTATCGGTGCTATAGTAGGTGGATATATCGCGATTACCTTTTTGAGCACTGACGTATCGGTTGATATTTCAGAAAACACCATTCAATGGCTTCAGCAATACGGATTTAACGACGGAGGAAGTGCTTATTTACCAGAACAACTTTTCTCTATGGAAGCGCTCTCGAATCCGAAAAGTTTAATTCTCATTGCCGTCGGGGGCTTTTTAGTGGGCTTTGGATCGCGCTTTGCAGGCGGATGCACCTCAGGTCATGCGATATCAGGTCTCAGTGATCTTCAGCTTCCTTCCTTAATCGCAGTGATTGGCTTCTTTGCCGGAGGACTTTTAATGGTTCATTTTATTTACCCACTTCTATTCGCTTAAGTCATGATAAATACTATAAAATACCTACTTACCGGAATCGCCTTTGGCATCATTATGTTCAAGTCAGAAGCTGCTTCTTGGTTTAGAATCGTTGAAATGTTCCAGTTCGATTCATTTCACATGTACGGGATCATAGGCTCAGCCTTAGCTGTAGGAGTCATCGGAATTCAACTGATTAAACGCAACAAAGTGAAATCTTTCTCAGGCGAAGAAATTATCATTCCACCAAAAGCCAAAGGATGGAAAAACTATTTGTTTGGCGGAACAATTTTTGGCCTTGGTTGGGGTCTTGCCGGTGCATGTCCTGGCCCGATTTTTACGCTAATCGGAGCAGGATTTTTACCCGTAATTGTTGTTCTGGCCTCTGCCATTGCAGGAACCTTTGTTTACGGAATGCTCCGCCCCAAGCTGCCTCATTAATTTGTTTAATAAAATTTAAATATAGTTAAACAGAATTAGTATCTTTGGTAGTGTTGCGTTAATTAAACGATACACTGCTATGAACAATCCCAAAACACTTATTGAGAGAGCGCTTTCGTCAAAGGCCTTTGCTGGTTTGGATATAGATGAAATCGGTGACGATCACCTGTATTCCGGATTAGAAACTCCACTAAGAGCTGATGCTTTCGAACAAAGTGATACTGAGAAAAAAGAGCAAATTGCTGCACTTTTCGAGCAAATCATGCACGTAATGGGGCTCGATCTCACTGACGATTCATTAAGAGGCACTCCCATGCGCGTGGCCAAAATGTACATCGACGAGATTTTCTCAGGGCTGAACCCAGCAAACAAACCTAAGGTGGCGTTGTTTGAAAACAAATATGAATACGGGCAAATGCTCGTAGAAAAAAACATCACCTTTTATTCAAACTGCGAACACCATTTTGTGCCGATTATTGGACAAGCTCATGTCGCCTATATTTCTTCGGGTAAGGTGATTGGATTGTCTAAACTCAACAGGATCGTTCAATATTATGCCAAGCGACCTCAAGTTCAAGAACGACTGACTAATCAGATTGGTACAGATTTACAAGCCATACTCGGCACTGAGGATGTTGCTGTGATTATCGATGCAAAACACCTTTGCGTTTCTTCGCGCGGAATCAAAGACGACACCTCAGCTACGGTCACTTCATTCTACGGTGGACAATTTGAACAAACCGAAAAATTAGCTGAATTACACCGTTATATCTACGGATAATGAAACTAGTTGATTCGATAAAAAATAGTTTGCTCAAAATGAATGGTACCCCTAGTACGCCACACCCCTTACCGAACATAGAGATCAAAAAACTAGACGGTAATCCCCTAGTCTGGGATGCTTTTGACGGTAAATATCTGCTTATTGTAAATGTAGCTTCGAACTGTGGTTTTACTCCCCAGTACAAGAAGCTTCAGTCACTCTATGAGCAGCATCAAGACAAGCTTGAAATCATTGGAGTTCCCTGTAATCAATTTGGGGCACAAGAACCGGGGTCGGCTGAAGACATTCAGTCTTTCTGCTCCCTCAATTATGGAGTGAGTTTCACCATGACCGAAAAGGTAAAAGTTAAAGGCCCTCAATCCCATCCACTGTACAAATGGCTTACCTCGAAAGAAGAAAATGGGACAAAGTCTAGCACCGTAAAGTGGAATTTCCAAAAATACCTCATCAGTCCAGAGCGTGTTTTGATCGATTCGTATCTTTCTACTACAGATCCGACATCATCAAAAATAACCAAGTACTTTGAAGGATAAAAAGCCCGATTCAGTCGTCTATAATGAAGAAAGCGAGCAATTCGATGCTTTCTTGAAGCCTTATGCTACCAACGTAACAGGGCCAGTAATCAAACCCACCGACCTAACTGGATGGAAGCAGCGGGGTGCACATCAAGTCAATGCTCGCTTTAAGGCACGTATTGATGAATTGAAAAAGGCATACGAGACTATGATGAAAGAGGTTGAAGACAACCGCAAGGTGTATCAGGCCTCATTCAGTTTTGAGCCTGTGGTGGGTAAAACGTACCACTTGTATTCAAAGCCTGGAAAAGGGCTCTTCTTATCCATCTTGAGCCCTGAAGAATGCAACTTCGAACTCGAGGGTTCTTACCGCTTAGACGCCGACCAAACCTGGACACGGGTGGGAGATCATTGACCTTACGGCCAATGTTCCCACTGCGAAACCTAAAACAACCTCTACCCTTCCTAAATTGGGTGGGAGATCATTGACCTTGCGGCCAATGTTCCCACTGCGAACATGTTGAAAATAGCTTCAAGAACACAGGCTATGCCTGTGCATTTGATAAAAAAACAAAAGCCCAAACAAGCAGGGCTTGATGGGCTTTGATTCTTTTATCAAAACAGCCCTGCGGGCTGACTTGAATCTGCTTATTTGTACCTTGGGTGGGAATCGAACCCACACTTCCGAAGAAACTGGATTTTGAATCCAGCGCGTCTACCAATTCCGCCACCAAGGCAAGTGGACGGCAAAATTAGTAAATATTTTGTGTTTAACGGCTGGTTTTTTAAGTAGGTATGATGGGTAGGTGAATTATTTATTTAAATTTGCACCTCTCTTAAAATGAGGCGATTCGCATGTCTAACACTACACTCACCCCGAAGATTTTTGCCTGTACGCAGAGTACTGCTCTAGCAGAGCGCATTGCAGAGGCCTACGGTATGCCTTTAGGTAAGGTGAATTTTTCTAGATATTCAGACGGTGAATTTCAGCCCAGCTTTGAAGAGTCGGTTCGAGGCACACGCGTTTTCATTATCGGATCTACCAATCCGAGCTCAGAAAATTTGATGGAAATGTTGTTGATGCTTGATGCCGCAAAACGCGCTTCAGCGAGGCACATTACGGCAGTTATGCCTTACTTTGGGTGGGCTCGACAAGACCGCAAAGACAAGCCAAGAGTTCCGATCGCAGCAAAACTTGTTGCCAAGATGCTCGAGACCGCTGGGGCAACGCGTATCATCACCATGGATCTTCACGCAGACCAGATCCAAGGCTTTTTTGAGAAACCTGTTGACCATCTTTTTGCCTCAACTATATTTCTGCCTTACATCAAGAATCTAAACTTGCCCAACTTATGCATGGCTTCACCTGACATGGGTGGTTCTAAACGCGCGTACATGTATTCAAAGGCACTAGAATCTGATGTGGTTATTTGTTACAAGCAGAGAGAAAAAGCCAATGTAGTCACCCATATGGAACTCATTGGTGAAGTTGAAGGAAAGAACGTAGTGCTCGTAGACGACATGGTAGATACCGCTGGTACGCTGACTCGTGCAGCCGACCTCATGATTGAGAGAGGAGCATTGAGTGTTAGAGCGATTACAACCCACGGAATTCTATCCGGCGATGCCTACAAAAAAATAGAACAATCGAAATTGAGTGAGTTAATCATTACAGACTCGATTGACAAAAAACACGAATCAGAGAAGATTAAGGTACTTGGTTGTGCTGAATTATTTGCCGATGTGATGCATCGTGTGCACAACAATACCTCGATCTCATCAAAGTTTATACTTTAATTTTTATACATGCAATCAATTACAATCAAAGGATCTAAAAGAGAAAGCGTGGGCAAGAAGGCTAGTAAGGCCCTACGTAATGCTGAAATGGTCCCTTGCGTGCTTTACGGGGGGGATGCGCCAATTCATTTTATGGCAGAAGAAAAAAGCTTCAAATCCCTAGTGTACACTGCTAATGCACACACTGTGGTAATTGAGCTTAATGATGGAGGACGTTTTGAGGCGGTACTTCAAGACATTCAATTTCACCCGGTTACCGACAAAATCCTACACATTGACTTCTATCAATTATTTGAAGACAAGCCTGTAACCATGAACATTCCTGTTAAATTAAACGGAAATGCTCCTGGGGTGATGAATGGAGGACGCTTGATGTTTAGAAACAGAAAGCTTACAGTCAAGGCTCTTCCGGCCAACCTTCCGGATGTCATTAATGTTGATATTTCGAAGCTTCGTATCGGAGGCACCATTTCAGTTGGGGATGTGCTTTCAGAAGAATACACCTTTATGCATCCAGATAACACTTCTATCGTTCAGGTTAAAACTTCTAGAAATGCTGTTGAAGAAGAGGAAGAAACTGCAGAAGGTGCAGAAGGTGCTGCAGAAGGCGCAGAAGGTGCCGCAGAAGGTGCTGCTGCTGAAGAAACTTCTGAAGCGGCTGAATAAAAACAGTCAGACTTTATATTTGACTAACGCAAGACTAGCCCCCTTTAAAAGGGGGCTAGTCTTTTTTCTAAATTTGCTTTGACTTCTAGTCATTGCAATCTAGCTCATGAAAAAGTTCCTCATAGTCGGTTTAGGAAACATCGGTACAGAATACGAAGAGACGCGACACAATATCGGCTTTAAGATCGTTGACACCCTAAATACAGATCTAGCGGGAAGCTATGAAGAGGTGAAACACGGAAGTCTTTCAAAAGTGCGTTATAAGGGCCGCGAACTCTATTTATTAAAGCCGAACACCTATATGAACCTCAGCGGAAAGGCCGTGAGTTATTGGATGCAACAAGAGAAAATAGGCCTCGATGGATTGCTCATCGTAACTGATGATTTGAATCTCCCATTTGGCACCCTCCGAATCAAGGCAAAAGGAAGTGATGGTGGGCATAACGGCTTAAAGGATATTCAAGCACGTTTAGGCACCACTAACTATCCGCGTTTTAGATTCGGCATTGGGGCAGACTTTTCTAAAGGGCAACAGGTCGACTATGTTCTCGGAAGTTGGGATTCAGCAGAAGAAGAGCAACTCGGTGAACGACTCGCTAAAGCGAGCGAAGCTATTAAAACCTTTTCCTTTAATGGCCTAGAGGCAACCATGAACACATATAATAATACCTAGTTGACGTCTTGCAATTGATGGAGAGATTCGACCAAATCAATGACTTTACGAGCACTAAAGGAACCGTATTAACGATCGGAACCTTCGACGGTGTACATATTGGCCACCAAAAAATCATTGAGCAGGTAGTTCAAATCGCCACAAAAGAACACCTATATTCTTGTCTCCTCACCTTCTCACCCCATCCTAGAGAGGTATTGCAAAAAGACACGAATATCAAGTTGCTTACCACCCAAGAAGAGAAGGCCAATCGACTGCAATCTCTGGGGCTTCAAAGCATGGTGGTGCACCCTTTTTCTAAAGAATTCTCAAGGCTTACCGCACGCGAATATGTAGAAGACGTCTTAGTCTCAAAATTAAAAGTCAAGCACCTCATCGTAGGATACGATCATCGTTTTGGTCGCAACCGAGAGGCAGATATAGTAGACCTTTATTATTTCGCTAAGCGCTTTGATTTTAAAGTAACCGAAATCGAAGCACAAGACATTGATGATGTAGCGGTGAGCTCCACTAAAATTAGAAACGCGCTATCTGAAGGTGTGGTTCACAAAGCCAATCAGTACCTCGGTTACCACTACGGTATAAGCGGTACTGTTTCAAGAGGTAAGGGTTTAGGTAAAACACTAGGATTTCCGACTGCAAATCTTGAGCAGATCGATCCAAAGAAACTACTGCCGGCAAACGGCGTTTACATTATAAGCGCCAATCTTGACGGAAAATCGGTAAAAGGAATGATGAATATCGGCATCAATCCCACGGTTAATCAAGGAGGATTACACGCTGAGGTGCATCTCCTTGATTTCGATTCAGACCTATACAACAGGCGCATAAGCGTTTCTTTTCACAAGCGTCTTCGCAGCGAAAAGCGTTTTGAATCCTTAGAAGCACTAAGCGCTCAACTCAAAGAGGATAAATCCATGACGCTTAAGTACTTCAAAGAAGGGCTTCTTTCTTAGGTTTTTCTACTTTTGCTGCAAATTTTAATTCATGCTTGAACTTCACACCCTACGCGAGTCTAAAGAAACAGTGGTGGCCGCTCTTAAAAAAAGAGGGCTTGATGCCGCTGAATCAATCGATGCATTACTTGCATTAGACGAATCGCGCCGATCACTTCAAGCAGAGCTAGATACTGTTTTAGCCGAAGCGAACCACTTGGCGAAAGAGATAGGTATGCTCTTTAAGGCCGGAAAAGGTGTCGAAGCCGAAGCGCTAAAAGCAAAAACAGCCGACCTCAAAGAGCGCTCTAAAGTGCTTCAAGAAGAGCTGAACGAAAAGGCCGAGGCGTTAACGGATGCCTTGTATCACCTTCCAAACACCCCACACGAATCAGTTCCTTCGGGAAAAAACGAAACGGATAACAAAGAAGTTTTCAGCGCAGCTGAACTCCCTGAATTGGATCAAGAGGCACTTCCGCATTGGGAATTGGCTAAGAAATACGACTTGATCGATTTTGAATTAGGGGTGAAAATCGCAGGTGCTGGATTTCCAGTATATAAAGGCAAAGGCGCGCGCTTACAACGAGCGCTCATAAGCTTTTTCTTAGACAAGAACATAGAGGCCGGATATCAAGAAATTCAACCTCCTCATGTGGTAAATGCGGCATCAGGCTACGGTACGGGTCAATTACCAGACAAAGAAGGTCAGATGTACCACATCACCAACGACGACCTTTACCTTATCCCGACTGCTGAGGTCCCTGTAACGAATATTTTGAGGGATGTCATGCTCAATGAATCCGACCTTCCTATTGCTATGACTGCTTATACGCCTTGTTTCCGCCGCGAAGCCGGAAGCTACGGCTCTGACGTGCGCGGATTGAATCGCTTGCATCAATTCGACAAGGTAGAGATCGTGCGCGTAGAGAAACCTGAAAATTCATACCAAGCCCTAGAGGGAATGGTCGAACATGTCAAAACCATACTTAAAGCCCTTGAACTTCCTTACCGCATTTTGCAATTGTGCGGTGGAGACCTAGGGTTTACCTCTGCGCTAACCTATGACTTTGAGGTCTATTCGGCAGCGCAAAAAAGATGGCTAGAAATCAGCTCGGTTTCAAACTTTGAAACCTTCCAGGCAAATCGCTTAAAGCTTAGAATCAAAGACAATCACGGAAAGAAAGCCCTAGCACACACCCTAAACGGAAGTGCGCTAGCACTGCCAAGGGTTCTGGCCGCCTTACTTGAAAACCATCAAACACCTGATGGGATTTATATTCCAAAGGCATTAGTACCCTACACCCATTTTGAGCGCATTGATTAAGGATGGTTATTTACAACGTCACCACGCATATAGACAAACACATTGAAAAAGAATGGGTGGCGCATATGCGTGAGACCCATATTCCAATGATGCTCTCAACCGGAAAGTTCAGAGAAGCTACATTTACCCGAATATTGTCTGAACAAAAAGAAGACGGACTAAATTTTTCGGTGCAATACCTCTGCCCTAATAAAGCCACCTTGGATCATTTTTTAGCTGAAGAGCATCCTCGTTTTGAGCGTCAACTTCACGACCTATTCGGCACCAAGGCCCTGACCTTTACCACAGAGCTTGAGCTCATCGGACGGGCCCAATTAAATCCTCCGTCGTGAGCGGAAGACACAAATCTTCTGACGGAGTTCGTCCAAAAAAACAACTAGGCCAGCATTTCTTAACCAGTGACGCCATCGCTGAACGTATTGCCAACACCTTGAGTCTTGAAGGCTATAAGCATGTCATTGAAATCGGACCAGGAACAGGGGTGTTAACTAAATTCCTTATCCAAAAGCCTATTGAGCTTGAAGCCATAGATTTAGACGAAGAATCTATTGCCTACTTAAATACTACATTCAAAAACACGCATGAGCCGTCCAACTTAAATGTCCGTTATGCCGATATTCTAAAATTGGATTTAGACACTATATTTCCCGGTCTTCCCATCGCTATTACGGGCAACTATCCTTACAACATCTCTTCACAGATCGTTTTTAAAATGCTCGAACACAGAAACCGCGTACTCGAATTTACCGGCATGTTTCAAAAAGAGGTAGCCATGCGGATCTGCGAGAAACCAGATTCTAAAACCTATGGCATATTGAGCGTACTCGTTCAAGCCTATTACGAGGCTCACTATGACTTTACCGTTCATCCTGAAGTCTTTAATCCGCCACCAAAAGTACAGTCAGGAGTGATCGTTCTTAAGCGAAAAAGCGCCACAGAATTGTCTTGTAGCTATAACACCTTAAAACTGGTGGTAAAGACAGCCTTCAACCAAAGGCGCAAGACCCTGAGAAATAGTCTAAAAGGTCTTAATATTCCATTAAGTCTTACAGAAGATGCTATCTTTGATCTGCGACCCGAACAGCTTGCTGTGGACGCGTTTGTAGAACTTAGCACACGCATTGAACATGGAGCCCTTTAAACTCACCCAAGAAACTCTAGACGAGATCAGATCGTTGATTGGGGCTCAAAATACAGCGGCGCTCCAAGAATTTTTCAACGACTTTCACTACGCCGATATTGCAGAGATTGCGAATGAACTTCAACTCGAAGAAGCCTTATTCTTAATCCGTACACTCGATTCTGAACGCACGGGTGATGTTTTGACAGAGTTAGACGAAGACTTACGTGAAGAGATACTCAGCGAATTAAGTCCAGTCGAAATCGCATCAGAGCTTGCAGAATTGGACACCGATGACGCTGCCGATATCATCACAGAACTCCCTTCAGAGTTAGCACAAGAGGTAATCTCTGAAATTGAAGACCGTGAACATGCTGCCGAAATCATTGAACTCTTACGCTACGATGAGAACTCAGCGGGTGGACTGATGGCTAAGGAGCTCATTAAAGTAAATGAGAATTGGACGGTGACCACTTGCGTTCGAGAGATGAGAGCACAGGCCGAATACGTTACCCGTGTGCATTCGATTTATGTAGTAGACAATGAGAACATCCTAAAAGGGAGACTCTCATTAAAAGATTTACTAATCAGTCCTAACAATGCACACATCAAGGATGTTTACATTCCTAAGGTAGATTACGTCAGTGTCAATGAAGACCCTGAAGAGGTAGCAAAGATTATGGCAAAATACGATCTTGAGGCCATTCCTGTAGTTGACGAAATGAAGCGTTTAGTGGGCCGTATCACCATTGATGATATTGTGGACGTGATCAAAGAAGAGGCAGATAAAGACTATCAGCAGATGGCAGGTATTACGCAAGACGTCTATGCCGACGACAGTATCTTAGATCTTACTCGCGCACGCTTGCCGTGGCTTATTGTAGGCTTGATTGGAGGATTAGGAGCCGCATTTATCATGGGAACATTCGAGTCAATCATCAGTGAGCACGCCATTTTGTTTTTCTTTACTCCACTAATCGCGGCGATGGCCGGAAATGTAGGGGTGCAATCTAGTGCCATCATTGTTCAGGGTATCGCTAACGACGACATCAAGGGAAGTATTGGGGCAAGACTCTCGAAAGAATTGTTTCTCTCACTCCTCAACGGGCTGATTTTGGCTGTTCTTTTGTTCCTAAGTACATGGTTATGGAAGGGCGAGTTGCTGACCGCTTCTGCCGTTTCTCTATCCTTAATCGCCGTGATCATCATTGCCGGTCTCATCGGAACCTTCATACCTCTTTTTTTAAACAAACGTGGAATTGACCCTGCAGTAGCCACCGGACCTTTCATCACCACAAGCAATGACATCTTCGGAATCCTCATCTATTTCTGGATTGCAAAATTGATCTTAGGACTATGAGAAAGGTGCTGCATCTCGACGAAAATCACGAGGTGCTTTGGAATGGGCTTGAAGCACTGAACTACCATAACGAAGCAGACTATACCTCTTCATACGCATCGCTTTTAGAGAAGATAGGCGACTACACAGGCCTCATTATTCGATCTCGTATCCCTATAGATCGTGCGCTTTTACAAAGGGCAGAGCAACTGCAGTTCATTGGTCGCATTGGGGCCGGGCTTGAAAACATAGACCTTGAGGCCGCTGCTGAACAACAGATAGCGATCGTCTCGGCACCCGAAGGCAATCGCAATGCCGTTGCAGAGCATGCCCTCGGAATGCTTTTGAGCTTGCTCAACAACCTCAGAAGAGCAGATCAAGAAGTCCGCACAGGAGTATGGAAAAGGGCTGAGAACCGGGGCATTGAACTTTCAAACCTCACCGTGGGTATTATTGGATATGGTTATATGGGAAAGCAGTTTGCCAAACGCCTCTCAGGGTTCGACTGCGAAGTACTTTGCCATGATATTCTTGAAGGCGTGGAGAATGAAAACGCTCGTCAAGTCAATTGGAAGGATTTTTCAGGAAAGGTAGATGTAGTGAGTCTGCATACCCCTCAGACCCGTCAAACTATTCACCTTATTGATGACAATTTTATTGAAACTATGCAAAAGCCTTTCTGGCTCATCAACACCGCTAGAGGGAGCGCCGTGGATACCCGCGCCCTCTTGAAAGGGTTAGATAGTGGAAAGATTAGAGGCGCCGCACTAGACGTTCTCGAATACGAAAACAAAGCATTCACCGCACTCTTTGACCAAGAAAACACTCCCGAAGAACTCAAAGCGCTCCTGAAGCGTGATGATGTTCTGCTGAGTCCTCACATCGCTGGATGGACACACGATAGCCATTATCTCCTAGCAAAAACAGTCCTTGATAAAATTGCCAGGTTGTAGAAAATCACAACAAGAAATCCGGGATTATATGCTTACCTTTGTTAACGATTTTTTAACCTAGTGGTTTTTTTGGGTTTACCAATAGAAGAACTTAAAAGGGCAACAGAAGGTCAGCTTTAAATTGGGTTTGTTTGGTATCATTTTTATGATATTTGTTGGCCTTCTGCTCTTTTTAAGACCTTCCAAACAAACACACTCCTCCTTATTCTCCGGCCACAATCTGTAGGGTTTCTCCTGTGCGTTGTTCCAAAACTATTTTAGATTCTTTGGGTAATGCCTCGTAGGCCTTTTCATCAAAATGTCGGATGGTGTAGAGTGATACTCCTTTCTGAAACTTCATCGCGTACTGATCTTCTAATTCTTGAGTAAGGGCATCAAATTGATCGAAGCGATTATCCAGACAAACCCTAAAACTAATAGCCGAATTCTGGATCAGATCTACCTTAAGACGGTACTTCGAAATTAGCTCAAACACAGAACTTAAATGATGCTCTGCCATAAAAGAGAAATCTTGGGTAGCCAACTCTAGCAACACCTGATTCTTTTTGACAATATAACAGGGCACCTCAGGCACGAGCGGTGAACCCGCAGTAACACAAGTACCTTGATTTTCGAGATCTAGAAAGCTTCTTACGTAAAGAGGAATGCCTTTGCGTTGAAGAGGCTGAAGCGTTTTGGGGTGAATCACCGAAGCCCCATAAAAAGCCAATTCAATGGCTTCTGTATAGGAAATTTGATGCAGCTGAATAGCGTTTTTAAAGGCACGTGGATCAGCATTGAGAACACCAGGCACATCCTTCCAGATGCTTACAGATTCTGCATCGAAGCCGTAGGCCAAGATAGCGGCAGTGTAATCAGATCCTTCGCGGCCTAGTGTAGTGGTGAAATTATTTGAATCACTCCCTAAAAACCCTTGAGTAACGAGCAATTCTTTTGAAGAAGAAAGAGTCTTTAAACGCTCGTTAGTCTCTTCCCATTGCACCGAGGCGTCTCGATACGAACTATCCGTTTTAATGTATTGGCGAATATCTATGAATCTATTGGCAATACCTTGATGTGAGAGATATGCGCTAACAATGGTGGTTGACAATAATTCTCCGTATCCGACAATCTGATCGTAGATGAATGAATGATTCAACGATTTGTTCCAGGCTAGAAACCCAAACATCTCTTCAAAAAGTACCGCCACACTGGCTTTTACCTCCTCAGCTGAGGAACCAAAAAGATCATCGATGATCTGCTCATGATAGAACTTAACCGGGCTAAGCGACTCGTTGACAATCGGAATCAATTCCTCGGAATTCGATTTTTTTGCTTTGTAGTAGCTCGACACCACCTCTTCCATAGCATTGGTGGTTTTGCCCATGGCAGATACAACCATACATACATCTTGAGCACCTTGATGCTGCAATACGTGCAGCACGTTGCGAACTCCTTCTGCATCTTTCACAGAGGCTCCTCCGAACTTAAAAAGTCTTTTAATCATTTTTTGGTTGTGTTAAAGGCTATTCCCTTCTCATCAAGTTGAACAACATACCACTCCTTGAGCACTTTAGCACCCTTACTTTCATAGAGTGCTATAGCCGAAGTATTCCAATCGAGCACCTCCCATCCTATGCGTCGAACCCCCAGAGAGGCTCCGTAGTGGATGATGTGGTCGAGCAGTGCGCTACCGATTCCTTGTCCTCTAAAAGCGTCCTTCACAATAAGATCTTCGAGGTGAAGTGCCTTACCCTTCCAGGTAGAATAGCGCAAATAGGTCAATGCAATTCCGACTACCTCTTCGGTTGATTTCATTTCAGCAACGAAGCAATGAAAAAGTGGGTTTGAACCAAATCCGTCTTCAACGAGCTCTTCTAGTGTAAGCACCATTTCATCGGCCGCTTTCTCAAACACCGCAAGATCTTTGATCAGTTCAATGATTTTAGGGCCATCTGTAATCTCAGCCGGGCGGATTGTGTATTCCATGGGCGCGAAGGTATACTAAATGGGTATTTGGTTCAAAATAGGAGCGCTATTGATCACAAAAGGGTTGTAAAATGTTGTAGTTTAGAGTGCTTGACCTCCAGTCAGCGGCTATGAAAAAAACCTTACTAGAATTTACCGATTCAGGCATTTATTGTCCGAAAGCAGACGTGTATTTAGACCCGTGGAGACCCGTGTCAAAGGCGCTTATTTCGCATGCGCATGCAGACCACAGTAGATGGGGACACCAACACTATATTTCGCATGAATTCAGCACCCCCATCATCAAACATCGATTGGGTGGTGTAGAAATTGCCTCAAAGAAATGGGGAGAGCGTTTCTCTATTCAAGGTGTTCATTTCTCGTTTCATCCCGCCGGACATATCGTGGGCTCCTCTCAAATCAAGGTAGAGCACAAAGGTGAAACCTGGGTCTTTTCAGGAGATTACAAAACCTATGACGACGGATATACCACTCCCTTTGAGCCTCAAAAATGCGATGTGTTCATTACCGAGTGCACCTTCGGAATACCGTCATTTAAATGGCCGAGTCAAGAGCTTATTTTTGATCAGATCCAGCAGTGGTGGAAAGAAAATGCAGAAAAAGGTATCACTTCGGTACTCTTCGGATACTCCTTAGGAAAAGCACAAAGACTAAGCTTTCATCTTCGTGAAGAGGTGGGTCCCCTTTTATTGCATCCCGTGATTCACGCACACAATGAAGTGGTGGGTTCCGTCAAATCGCTACCTCCTCATCAAAAACTTGACAAAAACATTGACCCAAAAAAATTAAAGACAGCATTGATTCTTGCTCCTCCAAACGCTCAAGATGCCAGTTGGTTAAAAAAATGGATGCCCTATAAAACAGCTGCAGCAAGTGGGTGGATGGCCACGCGCGGAGCAAGGCGAAGAAGAGGGTACGATACTGGCTTTGTACTGAGTGATCACGCTGATTTTTATGAGCTAACCAATGCCGTTAAGGCCACAGAAGCACAACACGTCATCTGCACTCATGGCTACACCGAAATCTATTCGCGCTTTTTGAATTCAAAGGGAATTTATGCAACTACCGCAGACACGCCTTTTGAAGATGAACCGGTCACCACAGAAGAGGAAAAACCATGAAAACCTTTTCCCAACTCATCGCTTCACTCGACCAAACCACAAAGACCAACGAAAAGATCGCGGCGCTTGCCGATTACTTCGATGCGGCCACCAATCAAGACAAGGTTTGGGTGATTGCATTACTCTCAGGAAGAAGACCCCCTAGAGGGATCAATACGCGCTTGCTTCGCGAATGGGCAGCAGAGCTTGCTGAAATAGAACCTTGGCTTTTTGAGGAGACCTATCACATTGTTGGAGATCTTGCAGAAACCATCGCTCTTCTTGTTCACAATACGCAACCTGAAAAGTCAACTTCTACTTCTCTCTTTAGCATTTTAAACCGACTGCATTCTCTCAAGACTGAAAATGAAACTGAAAAGAAAGCCTATGTACTCAGTTTCTGGAAACAAAACGACTATTTAAGCTGCTTCGCCTTCACCAAATTTTTTACTGGAGGATTCAGGCTTGGAGTGAGCCAGCGACTCATGACCAAAGCCTTAGAAAAGAGTACGGGAATTCCGGCTGATGAACTCGCTATGAAACTCATGGGAGATTGGGATCCGCGCACCATAAGTTTCGATGAACTTGTACTCGCTAAAGAGGATGCAGCTCAAGAAGCAAAGCCTTATCCGTTCTTTCTTGCCTACCCACTCGAAGAGGCTTTTGATGAACTCGGAGAGGCAACTCAATGGGCTATTGAACACAAATGGGATGGGATCAGAGCGCAACTCGTATATCGAGGCGGAGCTGTATATCTATGGTCTCGTGGAGAAGAACTAGTCAACCATCAATTTCCAGAAATTGAAGCACTTCAAGATCAATTACCCGTCAGCTGCGTATTAGATGGTGAGCTTTTGGCACATAACAAAAACAGACCATTATCTTTTGGGGCACTTCAAAAGCGTCTAGGGAGAAAAAATGTAAGTGAAAAGCTACTAGCTGAGTACCCAGTAGTCTTCAAAGCATATGACCTATTAGAATACGACCTGAAAGACCTAAGAAATCAAACCTATGAGGCGCGAAGAACACTATTAGAGCGCTTCAATTTTAATGGAAAGCTGCTACTTTCAGAACGCATCATGCCGCAGCATTGGGATCAAGTTAGGGCCGAAAAAGAACGCGCTTCTGAGGTTAGAAGTGAAGGACTGATGCTCAAACGCCTCGATTCAAAATACCAAGTAGGGCGAAAGAAAGGAGGCTGGTACAAGTCAAAGATAGATCCGATGACCATCGATGCTGTGCTCACTTTTGCGATGCGAGGGCATGGAAGACGAAGTAATTTATACACCGACTTTACCTTTGGGCTTTGGCGTGAAAATGAGGATGGAATAGCTGAACTGGTGACATTCGCCAAAGCGTATTCTGGACTAACTGATAAAGAATTTGCAGCGGTGAATCAATGGATAAAGAAGAATACAATAGCACGCTTTGGGCCCGTGCGTCAGGTAAATCCAGAACTGGTATTTGAAATCGCCTTTGAGGGCATCTCAAAATCAGGACGCCACAAGAGCGGATACGCGACCCGTTTCCCTAGAATTTTGCGTTGGCGCACCGACAAAAGCGTCGAAGAGGCGAATAGCATTAGCGATTTAGAATCTTTGGTAATCGAATGATCAAGAGCTCTGCCATATCGTTCTACAAAGCGCTAGGCTACACTCCTCACGATTTTCAGGTGGAGTGCTGGGAGAAGACCTCAGCTGGCACGAATGGACTGCTCATGGCACCTACAGGTTCAGGAAAAACCTACGCCCTAGGCTTACCCATGCTCTTAAAAGCCGATCCGAAACAAAAGCGTTTGCAAGGTATCTGGATCACCCCTTTAAGAGCCTTATCTCACGAAATTTATGCAGCGCTAGAACAAGCCAATCAAACCCTATGTTTAGGACTAGACATTGCATTGCGAAATGGTGACACCTCTCCTAATGAGCGCCAGAAGCAACAGAGGCAATCGCCACATATTTTGGTAACAACTCCTGAGAGTTTACACCTACTATTAGCCTCTAAAGGATACCCCAAATACCTAGGCGCTTTAACAATGACTGTCATTGATGAATGGCACGATTTAATGGGAAGCAAAAGAGGAGTACTCATAGAATTGGCCTTATCAAGGCTGAAGCGTCTCAATCAAGAGCTAATGATCTGGGGAATTTCAGCCACTTTAAAGCATCCCAAACAAGCCATTAAAGTATTAGCGGGCAACGAGCATACCCAAAATGAATGGACACTTATTAAAGCCCAATGGGAAAAGAATATTGAGATCCATTCCGTACTGCCCGAGACCATGGAGCGTTTTCCTTGGCGCGGTCATCTAGGAATCCTTCTTATTGAACAGGTCATCCCCTTGATTGAGGCCCATAAAACCGTTCTTATTTTCACCAATACCAGAAGTCAATGCGAGATTTGGTATCAGAAAATACTCGAAACGGCTCCTGAATATGCAGGGCAAATTGCGATGCATCACAGTTCTATCGACAAATCGACCAGACTATGGGTAGAAAAGGCAATTAAAAATGAATCCCTTAAAGCAGTAGTTTGTACATCAAGCCTCGATCTAGGTGTTGACTTTGCGCCTGTTGAGGCCATCGTTCAAATTGGAGGACCAAAGGGAATAGCACGCTTTATGCAAAGAGCTGGTAGAAGCGGTCATCAACCCGGAGCTAAAAGCATAGTGTACTTTATACCTACTCATGCAATTGAACTTGTAGAGGCTGCCGCGCTTAGGAGGGCTATAGCCGAACACCTCATTGAAAATCCTACCCCCTATTTACTGTGTTACGACGTTCTCATTCAGTATTGTTGCACGCTAGCGGTGTCAGAAGGATACCATCCTCACCAAGTATTCGAAGAGGTACAATCGACTCACTGTTTTCAGTCCATGACAATCAACGAATGGAAATGGATTCAAAATTTTCTCGAGTTTGGGAGTCAAAGTTTAGCGAGCTATGACGAGTACAAAAAAGTAACGCGAAGCGATGACCAGCGCATGGTAATCGAGAATCGTGGATTGGCCATGCGTCATCGACTACAGATCGGTACCATTGTTTCTGATGCTTCTCTACAAGTGGTTTTTCAAAGTGGAGGTCATATAGGTACCGTTGAAGAGTGGTTTGCCTCGCAACTTAAGGCTGGTGATCTCTTTACATTTGCAGGCCGAACACTAGAATTCATCCGACTAAAGGAGCTCAAGGTTATCGTTAGGCGCTCTTCTTCAAAACCCACTAAAGTTCCTTCATGGATGGGCGGACGGCTTTCTTTTACCTCTGAGATGTCTTGGCTCTTAAAAAGCAGTCTGCAACAAGCACTAGATCCGAACACTATTCAAGATCCAGAACTTCAGGCTTTGCGCCCTATTTTTGAGCGCCAAACCAAAGAGAGCTATCTTCCGAAAACGGACGAGTTTTTAGTTGAGGTGTTTCAAACTCGAGAGGGTCATCACCATGTTTTCTATCCGTTTGAAGGACGCTTTGTTCATGAAGCCATGGCGAGTCTATTGGCCTATCGTATAAGCCTTTTGGGTCCTTTGAGTTGCACCCTTGCCTATAACGATTACGGATTCGAGATTTTGAGCGATCAGCCCATAGCAATTGAAACCATTTGGGATAATAACCTTTGGGACACCAAACATTTGAACGAGGATCTCTATCAGAGTATCAACATCACCGAAATGTCGCGAAGAACCTTTCGAGATATAGCCGCAATCAGCCAACTCGTATTTAGCGGATACCCTAGCAAAGCCGTTAAGACAAAACATCTTCAAGGAAGCAGTCAACTACTTTACGAAGTGTTCAAGTCCCATGAACCCAACAATTTGCTTTACCTGCAGTCTTTAAGAGAAACCTTAGAACACAAATTAGAAGAGGGAAGGCTACAACTAGCCCTAAAAAGCATCAAAAAGGCGAAAGTTTTAGTCGCTCATTGCGAAACTCCCACCCCTTTTTCGTTTCCGATCATTACCGATAGATTGAGAGAGAAACTCTCCAATGAGAGTCTAGCTGAGCGTATTCGTAAAATGACCGAAAAACTAGAACGCACATGAGCACCCCTTATTCTTTTGCAGGCCAAAATTTTGAGCTCGATTCGAGTGGAGCTCTCTACTGGCCTAATCAGAACTGTTTGGTTCTAAGCGATGTTCATCTTGGTAAGATTCAGCATTTTCGCAAGAATGGTTCTGCCATACCGCTACAAGCACAAGAAGAAAATTACCTACGCCTTGAAGGGGTTATCAGTCGATACGCTCCTGAAACCTTACTGATAATAGGCGATTTATTTCACTCTGAATGGAATCGCGAATGGACTCTTTTTGAAGCCTTCGTCAAGAAACAACAGCTCAATATCATTCTTGTTGCCGGAAATCATGACGTCATTGATCACAAACATTTTGAAGCTTTGGGCATTGAGGTTGTATCCGCCAAAAAACTCAAAAACATTCAGTTTTCACATTATCCAGAACACGATACTTCACATTTTCAAATTAGCGGCCATCTGCATCCCGCGGTTCGCGTTCAGCTTGGGGCCAAAGAAAAGAGAACACTAAAGTGCTTTTACCGCAAGAACAACCAATTTGTCCTCCCTTCATTCGGGTATTTCACCGGAAACGCTCGCGTAAGTAAACACGATCTTGATGAGATCTATGTGATTGCCGAAGATGAGGTAATTAGCATTTAGCACGTATATTTGGCGCGCGCTATGAGTAAGGGTCTTGACGATATTTTACAGCTATTTTCTGAAGGAGATACCTTTAAAGAGCTTATAGCTCAACTTTCCTCTAAAAAGAGACTAACCGTAGACGGTCTTGTGGGCAGTGCCTTCGCGTTGAACAGCGCTGCGCTGCACCAACATCAAAACAAGTCACAACTCATTATCGCTCAAGACAAAGAGCAAGCAGCGTACTTACATAATGACTTGCAACGTCTCTTACCTGATCGCGAGATCTTGTTTTATCCCGCATCGCATCGCCGTCCCTATGAAATAGAAGAAGTAGACAATGCTAATGTTGTGCTAAGATCAGAGGTTATTCAGGCACTTCAACAAGCGAAATCTACTCCCTTGATGGTGGTTACTTACGCAGATGCTCTTTTAGAAAAGACCATCAGCAGTCAACAGTTTCAAAAGAAGCATCTCAGCCTCAAAGTGGCCGATAATCTCTCACTTGATTTTTTGAATGAGACTCTTTTTGAATACGCCTTTGAACGCGTTGACTTCGTAAGCGAACCCGGTGATTTTTCGGTGCGTGGAGGAATAGTAGATGTCTACTCCTACGCTAATGATCTTCCGTTTAGAATAGAGTTTTTCGGAGATCAGATCGAAAGCATTCGAACCTTCGATCCGCAAACACAACTGTCGACAGCTTCGTTTGATCACATTGAATTAGTTGCAAATATTGATCGTTATGAATCTAGCGAAGTCAAAACACGTATTCCATTTCTAGAACATTTCAATCCTGAAGAAACGCTGCTCATCACGCAAGAAAGAGCGCTCATTAGCGAACAAATACAACGTCTGTATGAGAAAGGAGTAAAACGCTTTAAAGAACTCAAAAGTCCCTTAAAGCATGCCGCACCTGAAGACTTGTTTTGTGACGGGGAGGCTTTTGAAGCCTCATGTAGTGCTTTCGGTGGTTTTGATCGCAGTGCGCAATCGACTGCAGCGATACGCTTTAATCAAAAACCTCAACCCGCTTTCAATAAGCGCTTCGATCTGCTTTGGGAAGACCTCGATCAAAAGGCCTCAACAGGATATAAGAACTTTATTATGTGCTCTTCAGCACATCAAGTAGAGCGCTTTCACGAAATTCATGCCTCACACAACAACGAGGTATCATACAATGCCATTATCCTCGCCCTGCATGAAGGATTTATTGATGCAGAGCTTAAGCTTTCATGCTATACCGATCACCAAATTTTTGAGCGCTATCACAAATTCAGCGTTAGAGGCTCTTCTTCAAAGAACCAAGGCCTATCTCTTAAAGAGCTGAATAATTTAGAGATCGGAGACTATGTTACACACATGGATCACGGTATCGGAAAGTTTGCTGGTCTTCAGAAGATCGAAGTAGAAGGTAAGTGGCAAGAGGCCATTAAGCTGATTTATGGCGACAGAGACATGCTTTACGTGAGCATACATGCACTCCATAAAATCTCAAAATTCAACGGAAAAGATGGCGCACCAGTAAAATTATATAAACTCGGAAGCGGAGCGTGGAAGAAGGTCAAACACAAGACAAAAGAGCACGTCAAAAAGGTAGCCTTTGATCTGATTGAGGTCTACGCTAAAAGAAAGATGCGAAAGGGTTTTGCCTACGCCCCTGACAGTTACTTGCAGCACGAACTAGAGGCTTCGTTTATTTACGAAGACACCCCGGATCAAGAAAAAGCCACTCTTGAGATCAAGGCAGACATGGAAAGCGAGCGCCCAATGGATCGACTTGTTTGTGGTGATGTCGGATTTGGTAAAACGGAGGTAGCCATACGAGCAGCCTTCAAGGCCGTTGAAAATGGCAAACAGGTAGCCGTACTGGTCCCCACAACCATCTTAGCTTTTCAACACGCCAACACGTTTCGCAAGCGCCTTGAAAACCTTCCCGTCACGGTAGACTTCTTAAACCGATTCCGAACAGCAAAAGAGAAAAAAGAGGTCCTCGAAAAACTCGAGAAAGGTCAAATTGACATCCTCATCGGCACGCATCAAATTGTCAATAAGGGAGTGAAGTTTAAAGACCTTGGTCTACTTATCGTTGATGAAGAGCAGAAATTCGGGGTATCCGTAAAAGAAAAAATAAAATCATTTAAAGCCGAAATAGATGTACTCACACTAACGGCTACTCCTATACCGCGTACGCTTCAATTCAGCTTAATGGCCGCCAGAGACCTCTCGGTCATCAGCACTCCACCACCGAATCGCTATCCTATTGAGAGCAGAGTAATTCGTTTCGATTTAGAAGTGATCAGAGACGCCATCCGTGAAGAGATAGAGCGCTCTGGTCAGGTATATTTCATCCACAACCGCATAGAGAACATCAAAGAGGTAGCGGGTATGCTGCAGCAATTGGTACCCGATGCACGAATTCGAACGGGTCACGGACAAATGGACGGCAATGCACTCGAAGAGTTAATGCTAGATTTCATCAACGGAGCTTTTGATGTCTTGGTCTCGACCACCATCGTAGAAAGTGGATTAGATATCCCAAATGCGAACACTATCCTCATTCACAATGCACACACCTTCGGACTGAGTGATCTCCATCAGATGCGCGGACGTGTAGGTAGAACAAACAAAAAAGCCTTCTGCTATTTCATTACAGATAGCTTTGAGGCCCTCACCCCAGAGGCCAGAAAACGCATGGAGGCCTTGGCACGTTACACCGAGCTCGGGAGCGGGTTCCAAATAGCCATGAAAGACCTTGAGATCAGAGGTGCCGGAGACCTGTTAGGTGGTGCTCAGAGCGGATTTATCAATGAGATAGGATTTGATACCTATCAAAAAATAGTAGCTGAGGCCATAGAAGAGTTGAAGCATAATGAATTCAAATCGCTGTATAGTGAAGAAGAGAAAGATGAATCCCCTGTCTATGTGAGTGATGTGACCATTGACACTGACAGCGAACTGCTCTTTCCGGACCATTATATCAATGCTGTCACCGAGCGTCTTGCCTTGTACAGAGAACTCAGTGAACTGCATACTCAAGAAGAGCTATCGTCCTTTGAATCACGCCTTATTGACCGTTTTGGTCCATTGCCTGAAGAGGCTGAAGGTTTATTGCAGTCGATACTGCTCAAAGAACACGCAAAAAGTCTTGGCCTCGAAAAGGTGGTTTATAAGCGTGAAACACTTTTGGGATACTTTATTGCTGACGGGCAATCTTCATTTTTTCAGAGTTCAGCCTTTCAGACCATTTTAAAGAAGTCTGCAACCCTTGATTGTCAACTCAAAGAAAAGACCACTAAAGCCGGACCAACGCTGCTGATCCGCTTCGACAAAATTCCTTCAATGACCGCAGCGATCGAAGCACTCGAATCTCTTATAGAATAACTTATAAGGTTTTTAGCGCCTTTATTACAGTGAAAGCGCGATCGGCCTCAGGATCGTCGACGATGATGGTGAATTCATTCGTGGTGGATATCACTTCGTGAAGCACAATCCCCTCCCAAGCTAAACGTTGAAAAATAAAGTAATAGATGCCGGGGACCACCACGTTTTCATTGGGCAATCTTACTGTGACAGAGGCTAGGTTCTTTACCTTCTGTGTAAGACGCTCGTGTTTAAAAAGCTCATCGATATAAGACTCTAATCGCTCACTGGTCACAATATTGATCTCGTTGACTCCCCTTGAAGAGGTGTAAAAAACATCGGGGGTGCGGTGAATTTCACGCATCAACTCAGCCTGTTTCTCTAAAATCGATTCAGAGGTCAAAAAAGTGTAATCTACCAGTGAAGAACGAACGGTAATCTCTCCTATGTCTTTTAGCACCTTAACAATCTTATGCGTCGCTCGAAACTCGAGATGCTCAGAGAGACGTTTCAAAGCCATGACTATCGCACCTTCACGCACATCTTTGCCTAAGACCTCTTCGATCTCTGGTTTAATCTGACGAGAGAGTGAGGTTAGATTGATGATACCTTCAGCAAGAGCAGACTGCAAAAAGGGCTTTCTGTGAATGACGTTTTCAACTACAGAAGAGATCGTTTTCATGGCCGATAATTATTATTCAACTAGTTGTTTTATTTAAAACATTTTGTCAAATATACATCGAAATGTCTTCATAATGCACAATCTGCGCTGGTCCGTTTAAAGGCAAATGTATCAGTATCAGATCTATACGCAATTCATCCACATCTTTTCTTTGCTTAATCACATAAGAACCAATCCCTAAAAGCCGCGCATATTGGGCCCTAGCAAAACGCGTTGGATCAAAAAAGGCTAGTCTGCTTTTACTGGTTTTGACCTCAACGATGACAAGTGTTTTGTGATGTTTCATCACCACATCGGCCTCCCAATACCCTAAACGCTTATTTTGTTCTAAAGCTGTATACCCTTTTCTCTCAAGAAAAGCCAAGGCCATTTGTTCCCCATGAATTCCGATCGATTTCACGGCACAAACCTATACCTCACCCAAAGATTAAAACGTTTTTAAAACGTCTATAAGCGTTTAGCCTAGTAAAATGGTATTTTTGAGCTCCTCAAAGTTGATAAGAATGAGCCAAAATAAGAGACGCATAACGATAACTGCAGCACTCCCCTACACCAACGGTCCGATACACATCGGCCACCTTGCAGGGGTTTACGTACCCGCTGATATTTATGCCCGTTACCAGCGTCTAGAAGGAAACGATGTCGCCTTTATTTGCGGAAGTGACGAGCACGGAGTGGCCATCTCAATGAAGGCAAGAAAAGAGGGGACTACCCCTCAACAGATTATCGATACCTATGATGCGATCATTAGAGAATCATTTGCCGATTTTGGGATCTCATTTGACAACTACTCGAGAACCTCAAGGCAAGTTCATCACGATACAGCAAGAAGTTTTTTTACCAAGCTCTATGAAAAAGGATCCTTTGAAGAGCATACCAATCAGCAATTATACGACGCCGAAGCAGACCAGTTCTTAGCAGACCGTTTTGTCATAGGTACCTGTCCACGCTGTCAGAACGAGGAGGCCTACGGCGACCAATGCGAGAAATGTGGTGCTTCTTTAAACGCCACTGATCTTATCAACCCAAAAAGCACCTTAACGGGCAGCATCCCGGTGATGAGAGAAACTACGCACTGGTACCTTCCGCTAGATCGAAGTGAAGCGTTTTTAAAATCTTGGATTTTAGAGAGCCATAAAAGCGATTGGAAACCCAATGTTTATGGTCAGTGCAAGTCTTGGATTGACGATGGTTTGAAGCCAAGGGCGGTAACCCGCGATTTAGATTGGGGAATCGATGTTCCCTTAGAAGAAGCAGCTGGCAAAAAACTTTATGTATGGTTTGAAGCGCCTATTGGCTATGTTTCATCTACAATTGAATGGGCAAAAGAAAAGGGAATAGATTGGGAACCGTACTGGAAGGATGAAAACACCGAATTGGTGCACTTCATCGGAAAGGATAACATCGTTTTTCACTGTATTATTTTCCCGGCCATACTCAAAGAACACGGCGGATACATTCTCCCTAAAAATGTTCCCGCAAATGAATTCTTAAACCTCGAAGGGCAAAAGCTATCCACTTCAAAAAACTGGGCGGTTTGGCTTCACGAATACCTTGAAGACTTCAGCGATATGCAAGACGCTTTGCGCTATGTCTTAACCATTAACGCTCCAGAAACCAAGGATAATGATTTTACCTGGAGCGACTTTCAGGCACGCGTGAATAATGAACTTGTTGCCGTCTACGGGAATTTTGTGAATCGTGTAGTGGTCCTCACACAGAAATACTACGATGGTAAGGTGCCACAACCCGAAGCGTTCTCTGTCGAAGATCGTACCCTGTTGGACGAAATCAAAAATTTACCCAGCCAACTAGCACAGGCATTTGAGCATTATAGATTCAGAGAATCTGCTCAAATTTTCATGGGGCTCGCAAGAAGCGGAAATAAATACTTAGCTGACCAAGAGCCTTGGAAGGTTATCAAAACTGAACCTTCACGAGTTCAAACCATCTTATATGTCGCACTTCAGGTGGCAGCGGCTTTAGCTCATCTTGGAGAACCTCTTTTACCTCATAGCTCTAAAAAGCTAAAAGAAATGCTGAATCTAAAAGCAGACACACTTTCTTTTGATTCTATTTCAGCAACTAATGAGCTCATTACCCCTAACCATCAGCTCGGAACTTCTCAGCTTCTGTTTAGAAAAATCGAAGACGCCGAGATCGAGAAACAATTAGAAAAGCTTCGCTCTACAGATGAATCCACTAATACGAATCAACAAACACATCCTCCTGTGAAAGAACTTATAAATTTTGATCAGTTTAGTGCCTTGGATTTAAGAGTTGGAACAATCGTTTCGGCTGAAAAGTTGCCCAAGGCAGATAAACTTCTGGTGCTCAAGATCGACCTAGGGTTTGAAGAAAGAACCATTGTTTCTGGTATCGCAGAATTCTTTAATCCTGCGGCAATTGTAGGACAACAAGTTAGCGTCGTTGTTAATTTGGCACCTAGAAAATTAAGAGGTATTGAAAGCCAGGGAATGATACTTATGGCTACCCGTGGTGACGGTCAACTTGAATTCATGGCACCTGAGAATCAAACCGAAAACGGGAGTCTTATTTCATAGATGATCTTTATTGCGTCAGACCCTTCTTTCGCTCACCCTCTTCCTGAAGGCCATAGATTTCCAATGCTCAAATACGAGCTGTTGCCTCGGCAACTTTTACACGAAGGAACGTGCACAGCAGAGCAATTTTTTAACCCCGACCTCATCGATTTAGATCATGTACTGAACACGCATGATCAAGCCTATGTGCAACGACTTCTCAAAGAAGAACTAAACCCAAAAGAGGTACGCAAGATTGGATTTCCGCTAAGCACCGCTCTAGTTGAACGCGAACTTCGAATCGCACAAGGAACCGTTGAAGGAGCATTGAACGCAATCGAATACGGTGTAGCACTAAACATAGCGGGAGGCACACATCACGCTTATCCTGATCGAGGTGAAGTATTTTGTTTGCTAAATGATCAGACCATTGCGGCAAACTACCTTTTAAAACATACCTCAACTGAGTGTATACTGATCATCGACCTAGATGTACACCAGGGAAACGGTACGGCAGTTATTTTTCAAAATAAGCCCGAGGTCTTTACGTTTTCAATGCATGGTAAAGCCAATTACCCCTTTAAAAAAGAAGCGTCAGATCTCGACATTGAATTGGAGCGTGGCACCGATGACAAAACATATCTTCAACTGTTACAAGAGCAACTTGAAACCCTATTTGAAAGCATACATCCAGACTTTGTGTTCTACCTCAGCGGGGTTGACATCTTGGCCACCGATAAGCTAGGAACGCTTGGACTAACCCTAGAAGGCTGTAAAAAAAGAGACGCCCTTGTTTTTAAAATGGCTTATGACAAAGGCGTCCCTGTTCAATGTTCAATGGGCGGAGGATATTCGAAAGACATACGCATTATTGTAGAAGCGCACGCGAATACTTATAGAATCGCTCACACCATTTACGGCTAAACAAGCTCTTCAATTTTTGCCTCAGGCTTTCCCAAGAGTATCAATTCTGCACATTTAATTTCTGTAATGTACTTTTTTACTCCTGCGGCATCTTCATAAGAGCGTGTTTGAATCTTACCTGAAACGGCAACCTCTCGACCCGTTTGAACGTATTTTTCAACGACTTCTGCTTGGCGGTCCCAAGCAATAATGGTATGCCATTGCGTGTTCTGCGCGAGGCCGAGCAGTTCATCA
>JALRDO010000029.1 GCA_023262185.1 Flavobacteriaceae bacterium | reverse complement strand
GTAGGTTGTGGGGTAGGGACTTCGACCATTGCGCTAACAAACTATTGCAAACAGGTAAATGGTTATGACCCTAGTGTTGAGATGATTCAGAAAGCGTCTGAACATTCAGCTATTAAATACTACTCAGATCTCAATCGACTAGACAATCACTACAATCTAATTGTTTTCTTTGGTTCACTCTTCTATGTCAATACAAAGCAGTTAGCGTTTTTCACCCAAAAACAAAGGCAAAATGATGTGCTTTTGTGCTGTGATTTTAAAGTCAATTATTCTACAATTCTGAAAGCACTTGGTATTTCGGTCGGTCCATATAAATACGATCACGCGAAGAACTTAAGTTCTTATGGTGACACACTATACGATTTACTTAGATCGGAGCGCTTAGAGACCTGTTTTACGTGCGATAGAAATGAAGTAGCCCATCTTCTTCTGTCAGAGGATGCGATAAAATACACATTAGGATTAGTAAATAAAGTTGATGGCCTAATTCAACAACTTTCGGATGTTTTTGAAGATCCCAAGTTCACATTGGAGGCTACCCTATTTTACAGTATCTACGAAAGAGTATCCTAATGTAGCAAGGCATTTTACTTAATTGCCTTGTGGTAACTGTAATACGACAATCCCCAGACTAGAAAAGCCACACTCATAGAAAGGGTCTCACCATGAGCCCATCCATCGACAAAACCATGGCTAATGGTGGCCCAGACGAAGTCAAAAAAGAATCCGGCATAGGCCCATTCTTTGATGCGTCCTTTAATTACCGGAACAATTAAGATTATAGAACCGATAATTTTCATAATGGCCAAATGCGACCCGAAGTAATAAGGGTACCCCAAGTGATTGATTCCTTCTTCAGCCATCTCGGTATGACCGGTTAAGGCAACCAGTACACCCTCAAATAGAAATAGTAGTGAAGTAGAAATCCAGTAAGTGATCTTTAAATTTCGCATTGTTTATAGTGATTAGGTCATCTCAAAATTAGCGAACTTCTGTCCTCAAAAATTCAAACATATACTGGAATTTGACGTACACCTGAAAAAGCCTTTTTATCTTCATAGACATGAATGTAAAGCGATTCAATTTAAACCTTACCATAGGCCTCCTCTTCTTTTTTGGGGCTACTGCACAAGAGGCAACCCAAGAGATCAAGACCTTTCTAGCCTTAGGAGATAGTTACACCATTGGTGAAAGCGTAGAAGTTGAAATGCGTTGGCCTATGCAATTGGCACAAGTGCTAAAGGCTCAAGAAAGCACCCTAAGGCCCACTCTAATCGCTAAGACCGGATGGACAACTGACGAGCTACTCGAAGGTATCAACCAAGCAGAATTAGACGATTCGTACGATTATGTTTCGCTTCTCATAGGAGTCAACAATCAATACCGTGGCAGATCGGTAGCCTCGTTTGAACCTGAGTTCACCACCTTGCTAAATCGTGCCATCGCGCTTTCAAAAAACAAAACGGATGGAGTATTCGTACTTTCTATACCTGACTGGGGTGTCATGCCCTTTGCAGAAGGACGCAATCGCAAACAAATTGCCCATGAAATTGATGCCTACAATGCCAGTATTGAAGGGATATGTAAGGTATATGGGGTACGCTATTTTAACATTACCGAGGTTTCACGTCAGGCTTCAGAAAACGCCGACCTGATTGCTTTTGATGGGCTACATCCTAGCGGAGACATGTATGCGGCGTGGGTACAAGCTATTCTGCCTTTTTTTAATGCCACCCTATGATGAATACACTTGAGTTTGCCCAGCAATGCGATCAGCAAGATGAGTTGGCCACCTTTTACGACCGCTTTCATCATCCGAAAGACCTCATTTACCTTGACGGAAACTCTCTGGGTAAACAACCCTTAGCGGTAAAAGCCATCATCGATCAAGTGATTACTGAACAATGGGGCGATCGATTAATACGAAGTTGGAACGAACATTGGCTTAAACTACCCCAACAGATCGGAGATCAGATTGCGCAGCTTTTGAAGGTTAATACTTCAGAGATCAACGTGGGAGAGTCAACATCGGTAAACCTTTATAAATTGGCACATGCACTAGTGAGATCTAGGAGATTTGGAAACCAGCTGATTACCGATTCATTGAATTTTCCAACCGACAATTACATTCTTGAGGGCATTCAATCACAGCTTAATTTAAAGGCCATCATTACTATTCAGTACCCTTCTGATCTAGAGGCTGATCTTGAAGTACTAAAAGAAAACATAGCCCGCAATCCAGGAGTGATTTGTTTAAGTCTCGTCAGTTACAAAAGTGCCTATCGCTATCCGATGAAAATGCTCAATGACTTCGCAAAAGAACACCAGAGTATCATTATTTGGGATTTGAGCCATTCCGTGGGAGCCGTAGATCTCGAACTAAAGGCGTCATATACCTTAGCTGCTGTTGGTTGCACTTATAAATACTTAAACGGTGGGCCAGGAGCGCCTGCCTTTCTTTACATAGATCAAAGTCTTGTTTCTGCTTTAGAGACTCCTATTCAAGGTTGGTTTGGTCATTCACAGCCCTTTGACTTCTCAGCAGACTATGTTGCAGCAAAAGGGGTAGCGCAATTTAAAGCGGGGACTCCTCAGATACTGTCTTTGGCTTCATTAAAGGCGGGATTATCAATAACCTTAGAGGCTAGCACGAAAAGGTTGCAGGTCAAAAGCCAGCAATTAAGCACTTACCTATTAAGTTTAATTGAAACCGAACTAACACCCTTGGGGTTCAGATTAGAGAGTCCACGCGATGCTAACCAGAGAGGGTCACATCTCACGCTTTCACATGAAGAATCATGGAGGATATGTCAGTGCCTGCAACATCCTAAACCCAATCGACCCACTATTATTGTAGATTTTCGTCCCGACCGTTTCCTACGTATCGGAATTACGCCACTCTATACGCGCTTTGAAGATCTGTGGCGTACGGCAGAACGTCTAAAGGAAATTGTTAGTACTGAAGAATACTTGAACCACGACGGAACTAAGCCCGTCGTTACCTAAAAATCACAAGGCTCTTTCCTTCTTGAATCGATGAGATACGAAATCTTCCATTGATCTCCTGACTTAAACAGACTAAATGCGTCGACTCCGCAATGCGAAAAGCTACCCCCTAACCAAAAACTATAAGTAACCCAAGCTTGAGCTATTGATCCATCAACCTCGATGGTAAAATCATGGAGACGTTCTTCCCATTCAGGAGTTTCTGATCGAGAAACGACTGCCTTTAAAAATTGGTCAACCTCAATGGTTCGTAGTTGAGCCACTTCTCCTCTTTCATCGATGCTGTGAAAGGTAGCCTGTTGATCCAATACAGATTGCATCTTTGCCTCATCGCGTTCGTGAAAACCCCCGAAAAATAGGGCTATCGTATGACGTATCGCTGTCTTATCATTAGACTGAGCCTTTATGTGAGCAAAAGTGAACACTAATAGAACTGTAAGAATTGTTTGTCGGCTCAATCGAGAGTAATCCATGAGTTTATGTATCAAAAAGTCAAATGTTATAAGTACACCCAAATAGAATTATGATGAAGTTAAGTAAAGATGGTATCAAATATGAAAATAGCTATCTTCAGGTTTCAATTTTTGAGATGATGAGAACTAAACTGTTCACCCTTTTACTTGCTATCCCATTTCTAACCTTTTCACAAAAAGAGAAAGAAGGATTACCCCTTAAAGCCGAGCGATTTTTTGAACTCTCTACATCCTCAGGAACCTGGATGTCTGTTGACGTGCATCCTTCAGGAGAAAAAATAGTTTTTGACCTTCTGGGGGATATTTATGAACTTCCTATGGACGGAGGTAATGCCACCAGAATTACTGAAGGACTAGCGTTTGATTCACATCCGAAATACTCCCCTGACGGAAACTCGATTCTGTTCATCTCAGATCGAAGCGGAGGCAATAACGCATGGATTATTGATCGCATAAAGAAAGATACGCTGCAGGTGACCAAAGGCGATACCTTTAATATGCAGTCAGCAGACTGGTCACCAGACGGCGACTACATTGCTGTAGTGAAGGGAACGAGAAACTTCAAATTACACCTCTACCATAGAGAAGGAGGTTCTGGCACACAGCTCATTGACCAACCCGACAATCTGAAAATTTCAGAACCGACATTTAGCCCAGAAGGAAATCACATTTGGTATTCACAACGCCAAAACGCCTGGCAATACAACGCTAGCCTCCCACAATATCAATTAGGAACCTACGACTTGAAAGACGGAAAAAGAGCGACCATGACCAGTCGTTACGGCTCGGCCTTTAGCCCTACCCTTTCTCCAGATGGGAGTTGGCTGGTATACGGTTCACGCCACAACGATGAAACAGGGTTAATTCTCAGAAACCTGAATTCAGGAGACGAGCGTTGGCTCGCCTATCCGGTTCAGCGTGATGAGCAAGAGTCTATCGCTCCTTTGGGAGTGCTACCAGCAATGTCATTTACCCCTGACAGTAAGTCGGTGATCGCCTCTTTTGGAGGTAAATTGAATAGAATTTATCTCGATGAACCACGCATCGAAGAGATTCCATTCAGCATCAATGAGAAGGTGGCCCTTGGCCCACAATTAAAGTTTGATTATCCGATTGAAGACGATCCGATATTCTCAGTGACCCAAATACGAGATGCTGTGGTTTCACCCGATCAGTCGCATCTAGTTTTCACGGCATTGAATCGCGTATATCTCATGGACCTCAAAACCAAGAGCGTTAGAAGATTAACCGCTTTTGACTTCACCGAAGCCATGCCAACATGGAGTCCTGATAGTAAAAAAGTAGCATTTGTAACCTGGAGCGAAGATGAGGGTGGCCATCTCTACTCAATAGACATCAAGCCAAGATCTAAAGCGACCCGCATTAGCAGACAAGCTGCAATTTATCAAGATCCCGTATGGAGCAACACGAACCGTTTGGTTGTATTTAAAGGACAGAAACAACAGTTTGAAGATTCAGATGGGCCTTATGCATTCAGATCAAAGGCCGATTTGGTTTGGTTTGAGCCTAAAGCCATGGCATCAGAAAACTTCATTCTAAAGGCTGACGGATACTCATCGGCGCACTTTGCACAAAACGATGGTCGCATATATCTCAACAAAGACGGATCGTTAGTTTCGATTCGCTTTGACGGTACAGACGAGAAAACCTATGTTGCTGTAGATGGTATAACAGTATACGGATCGGTATATACCGACAACCACATGCTCTCAGATGAGCCCGAAGCTCCTGAGCAAAAACCTTCAAAGGCGAGCACTTTACTCAGAGCGCCAAAGGGTGAATATGCGGTTGCTAAGATTAACAACGATATCTACATCGTTACCGTGCCTAAAGTCGGACCAGACGGGGTGAAAATCAATGTAAAAGATCCTGATAACGCTGCCTTTCCTTCAAGAAAACTTACCACTATGGGCGGAGAATTTCCTTCTTGGTCTTCAGACGGAAACACGGTGTACTGGACCCTTGGAAGCACCCTTTTCACTTACAGCATTGCTGATGCAGAGGCCCGCGATTTAGAAATAGAGGCCTACAAGAAAGCACAAGATGAAAAGTCAAAAGAGGGTGACGAAAAGGAGGAAAACGATGAAAAAGATGAAAAAGCTGACGAAGGGCCCAAAGCTTACACAGCAGTAGAGTCAGCCATTGCAGTAGAGGTTGAGCGAGCCATACCCAATAAAACAGTGGTGTACACAGGAGCCACCTTGATTCCGATGACCGATTCAGAAACGGTTATTGAAAATGCCACGGTGGTGGTAAAGGCTAACCGTATTACTGAAGTACTCGCCAATGGAGAGAAAGCATCTTATACTGAAGACGCCATCGTTATTGACCTAGAGGGAGCCTACCTGCTTCCTGGTTTTGTTGATACCCATGCTCACCTTAGACCAAGCTGGGGCCTTCACAAGAACCATGTTTGGGCGTACGCTGCAAATCTAGCGTACGGAGTCACCACTACAAGAGATCCGCAAACCGGAACTACCGATGTATTGACTTATGCCGATATGGTAGAGGCCGGAATGATCTCAGGACCCCGAATCTACTCTACAGGACCTGGAGTAGGATACTGGGGTTATAACATTAAGAGTCTAGACCATGCGAGAGAAGTACTGAAGCAGTACTCGAAATACTACAACACAAAAACGATCAAAATGTATCTGACGGGAAATAGAAAACACCGTCAGTGGATCATTGAAGCTGCAAAAGAACAAGAGCTGATGCCTACTACAGAAGGAGGTCTTGACTTCAAGCTCAACGTAACCCAAATATTAGACGGGTATCCAGGTCACGAACATAGTTTCCCGATCTATCCGCTTTATAAAGATTTCATTGACTTTGTGAATTTCTCAAACACCGCATACACACCGACCCTTTTAGTCTCATACGGAGGACCATGGGCAGAAAACTACTACTATGCCACTGAACCCGTAAACGGTGATCCGAAACTGAATCGATTCACTCCTAAATCTGAATTGGACTCGAAATCGCGACGCAGAAATTCCGGATGGTTTATGAGAGAAGAGCATGTTTTTGACGATCACGCGGTTTTTGTGAAAGATCTTGTAGAGGCTGGAGGATTAGCCGGAGTAGGTTCTCACGGGCAACTTCAAGGACTCGGTTACCACTGGGAACTGTGGAGTATGAAGAGCGGTGGAATCTCAAATTTCAATGCCTTACGCATAGCTACGATCCTTGGGGCTGAGGCCATC
>JALRDO010000028.1 GCA_023262185.1 Flavobacteriaceae bacterium | reverse complement strand
GTTCTTTTTGAAAATCCCTTCGACGGCATGCGCGAAGACATCTTGATACTTCAGCACCCCACTAGAGGCTGCAAGCGTACCTGTAGAAGGTTCAAACTTTCCGGGTGCATGATAGGCAACCTGGTCGGCCTCGGCAGTAGCAAGCCCCTTACCCTTAATGGTTTTAACGTGCACAATTCGCGGGCCTCTAAGTTTTTTCTGCGCTTCAAAGGCCGTACACAGCTGATCAAGATCGTGTCCATCAAAAGGCCCGTGATACGAAAGGCCTAAAGCATCAAAAAATGAGAGGTCGCCGCTTGAGCTATGTTCGAGGTGAGTCCGCAAAGCACCAGTGGCTTTATCGATCCCCATGGCATTATCGTTTAAGACGACGATTACATTCGCGTTGGTTTCGGCGAGGTGATTCAGCGCCTCAAACGCCATACCAGAGGCCAGTGAAGCGTCACCAATCACTGCGATATTATAGCGTTCGCTATTACCACCTAGTGCAGCGGCAATAGCCATGCCTAATGCAGCAGATATTGAAGTAGAACTATGGCCTGTGCCAAAAGTATCGTAGACCGATTCACTTCGCTTCGGAAACGGACCAAGTCCCCCATACTTTCTCAGCGTAGCAAAGGCATTATTTCGACCCGTTAGAATCTTATGCGCATAGGTTTGGTGTCCAACATCCCAAACCAGACGGTCTTCTGGGGTTTCAAATACATAATGTAAGGCAAGGGTAAGCTCGACGGCACCGAGACTAGCTCCTAGGTGTCCGCCATTTTCTGAAACCACTTCGATGATGCGTTGCCGAAGTTCTGCAGCGACCTCAGGCAAGACATTGGCTGAGATACTGCGCAGCTCGTATGGGCTTTCTAATTCGGGCAACCACTTCATAAGACAAAGGTAAGACCTTAGTGAATTTGAATACCTTTACGAGCGATGGAAACACCCTTTGACGACCGTTATTTCATGAAAAAGGCTCTTGACCAAGCCGAAATCGCTTTTGAAAGCGATGAAGTCCCAGTGGGTGCCATCGTGGTCGTTCAAAATCAAATCATAGGAAGAGGACACAATCTCACCGAACGCCTTAACGACGTTACAGCTCATGCAGAAATGCAGGCTATCACTGCCGCATCCAATTATCTAGGGGCTAAATTTTTAACAGACTGCACCTTGTATGTGACCCTTGAGCCATGTGCCATGTGCGCCGGAGCACTATATTGGTCTCAGGTATCTCGGGTGGTGTATGCCGCGAAGGATCCTAAACGCGGGTTTCTCCATACGGGACCTCTGTTGCATCCCCGCACCGTCTTAGAACAGGGTCCGTTTGCCAAAGAATCTCAAGAATTACTACAACGCTTTTTTAAGCAAAAACGCTAAAAAAAGCTACTTTTTGAGGCTTTTTGAGTGCTTTTTGGTCTTTTTTGACTGATTTTCGCGCATTTTTAGAATATTCTCTTCATTGAGCAAATAGTCTTTCATCTGCTTATTGCGGCTTTCTAGCACCAAAAAGAGAGGCATAGTCACCAAAAAAATAAGAACGGTACCTGCACCAATGTAGCGATTGGCCTGAGCAAGATGCTCAGCCTTAAGAGAAAATCCGTAGAAAATGATTCCAAGGCTACCTAAGAAAAGCGCCAAAAGAGCATACCTCAACACTTTTCTTGAGGGCTTCATGCCTTATTCTTTTATAGGATTAAGATTGAGATTCAACTCATCGAGCTGTTCTTGATCAATAGCAGCCGGTGCATCGATCATCACATCACGTCCACTGTTGTTTTTCGGGAAGGCGATAAAGTCGCGAATCGTCTCTGCTCCACCGAGAATCGCCACGAGGCGATCAAGGCCAAATGCAATACCTCCGTGAGGTGGAGCACCATATTCAAAGGCGTCCATCAAGAATCCAAACTGATTGCGCGCTTCTTCTGGAGTGAATCCTAAATGCTTAAACATCAATTCTTGGGTAGGACGATCGTGAATACGTATAGACCCCCCTCCGATCTCATTTCCGTTTAAAACCAGGTCGTAGGCATTCGCACGCACTGCTCCTGGATCAGTATCTAGAAGCTTGATGTCTTGTGGTTTCGGTGCAGTGAATGGATGGTGCATGGCGTAATACCTTCCGCTTTCTTCGTCCTTCTCTAAGAGCGGGAAATCTACTACCCAAAGTGGAGCAAACACCTTTGGATCTCTCAATCCAAGGCGAGTGGCGAGCTCCATACGCAGTGCACTCATTTGAGAACGCGTCGATCCGAGTTCACCTGAAAGCACACAGATAAGATCGCCTGGTTGAGCTCCGGTAGCCTCGGCCCATTTCTTTAGATCTTCTTCTGAATAAAATTTATCTACTGAAGACTTTAGGCTTCCATCTTCATTATAGCGGGCATAAACCATTCCTTTAGCCCCAATTTGAGGTCGCTTTACCCAGTCGATTAGGCCGTCAATGTCTTTACGCGTAAAGACAGCCGCTCCGGGTACCGCAATACCCACCACATACTCGGCACTATTGAATACTTGAAAATCCTTATGCTGGGCAAGTGCATTCAAGCGTGTGAGCTCCATGCCGAATCGAATATCAGGTTTGTCGTTACCAAAACGCTCCATTGCTTCGTCGTACGATATGCGCGGGAATGCTTTCTTTTCGACACCGTGAATCTCATGCAACAAATGCACAGTCAAACCTTCGAAGGTGTTTAAGATGTCTTCTTGAGTGATAAATGACATCTCGCAATCAATTTGCGTAAACTCGGGCTGACGGTCTGCCCGTAAGTCTTCATCTCTAAAGCATTTCACAATCTGAAAGTACTTGTCCATACCCCCTACCATAAGCAGCTGCTTAAAGGTTTGTGGTGATTGGGGTAAGGCGTAAAACTGACCCGCATTCATTCTGCTTGGCACCACAAAGTCACGTGCTCCTTCAGGAGTAGATTTTATCAAGTAAGGGGTTTCTACCTCTAAGAATCCTTGATCCGAGAGATAGTTACGCACCAGCATGCTCACCTTGTGTCTGAAGATCAGGTTGTTCTTAACAGGATTACGACGAATGTCTAGGTAGCGGTATTTCATGCGTAATTCGTCACCCCCATCTGTTTGGTCTTCAATGGTAAATGGCGGAAGTTTTGCTTCGTTAAGCACCTCAATAGAAGCGACCAAGACCTCAATTGCGCCCGTTGGTAAAGCATCGTTTTTTGCATCTCGTTCTACGACCTGTCCATTGACTTGAATAACCGTTTCACGACCCAGATCTCTAGCCTGCTCTATTAATTCTGGTGAACAGCGCTCTGAATCCAATACCAATTGGGTGATTCCGTAACGATCTCTAAGATCGATCCAAACCATAAATCCTTTATCTCGAGAACGAGAAACCCAACCCGAGAGGGTTACAGTTTTTCCCTTGTCTTCTAGTCTTAGCGCTCCGCAATGATGTGTTCTATACATGCCTCGTATTTAGCCTCGCAAAAATACGAAGGCCGATTGAAGATCAGCTGAATTGAGAAAAATTAGTCTGTATGTAAATTTATTGTTAATTTTGTGTAAACTAAATTAAAAGCCATGGTTAACAAAACATTTTTTACGATGCTGCTCATAGCGGGCACGAGTTTCGCTATGGCCCAATCGACACAGGTTAAAGAGGCTCATAAAGTGACCTCTGCAGATTACGAAACCGAGCGTTTCGGAGACTTTGTTCAAGTGACCTACAAACACCCTAACGGTGCTATTGCACAACAAGGATACCGCGTAAACGGAAAGCCAGATGGGGTGTGGAAGCAGTTTGATACAGAGGGCCATGTAACGGCTAAAGGAATCTATATTAACGGTAAGCGTGAAGGAACATGGTTCTTTATAACCGACAAAGGACTTCAACGTGCCACCTTTAAAAACAACAAGCTTGTATCCCATCAAATGGTAGGAGATGGATACGCTCTACTGGACTAATGAGGTTTAGGAAGTAGATAACAAAAACCCCCTGTAGCACGAGCCGCAGGGGGTTTTTAAATGGTATACCTTTTTAAATGGGTCTTCTATTTTTGAAAACGGCCCACTTTAAGCGATAGCTCATGTGAAATAGCACCGGTACAATAATCAAGGTCAAGAAGGTAGCTACCAAAAGACCAAAGATTACCGTCCACGCAAGTGGCCCCCAAAAGACCACGTTGTCTCCTCCAACGTAGACCTGCGGGTTCCATCTCGTAAACAGAGTGATAAAGTTGATGTTAAGTCCAATAGCCAAGGGCACTAAACCTAAAATGGTAGTGATTGCGGTGAGAAGAACAGGTCGCAATCTGGCCTTTCCGCCTTGAACCACACAGTCCGTAAGGTCTTCTAATGGTAACAATTGAGAATCCTCTTGTTTCAATACGACCTTTCTTCGGTCAATGAGTATCTGCGTGTAATCCAACAAGACCACTCCATTATTCACCACAATTCCGGCTAAAGCGATAATTCCCATCATAGTCATCATGATCACAAAAGGCCATCCGGTCAACATCAGTCCGCCGAAAACGCCGATCAAACTCAAGAAGATGGCAATCATAATAATGAGTGGTTTCGAGATACCGCTAAACTGGAAGATCAAAATAAGCAAGATCAATCCAAGGCCAGTAAAGAAGGCACCCATCAAGAAGGCCTGTTGTTTGTTTTGTTCCTCAATTTGACCCGTGTAGTCGATCTGAACTCCTTCAGGAAGGTCTCCGAAAGACTCCATCTCCTTTTGAATCTGGCTCACAATTTCTGTAGCGTTACCTCCAGGAAGCAGTGCTGAATAAAGGGTAATTACACGTTTCCCATTTTTGTGCTTGATGGCTGAGAATCCTGCGGTATTGCGCTCATAGGCGACAGCTGAGATCGGCACCTCTTTGATCTGACCATTGGCCGGATCTCTGAAGATGATGCGCTGCTCAAACAGCGCACTCTTATTGTACTTTAACTCTTCGTTAAATCGAACGTTGATGTCGTAATCGTCGTTTCCTTCTTTATAGATTCCTGCTTTTTCACCAAAGAGCGAGCGTCTGATCTGCATGGCCACCTGGCCGACAGCGACCCCAAGATCTCCTGCTTTTTTGCGATCAACATAGACCTCTAGAGCGGGTTTGTCTTTATTGACATCGAGCTTAATGCCCTCCATTCCGTCAATGCTCTTTCTATTGATAAATGCCTGAATTTGAGTACCAAGCGTCATAAGCTCGTCATAATCCTCCCCTGTGATCTCAATGTTTACTGGATATCCTGTTGGCGGCCCTACAGGGTCTTTTTCTACCGATATCACTACACCCGGGTACTTCTGCGTTAGGGCCTCTTGAATGCGCAACCTGAGCTGTTCACTATCGAGCCCCTTGCGGTCTTTAAACTCACGCATTTGAATGACGACTTTTGCGCGATGAGGCATTTCAGAGGCTGATCCGCCTTCGGTAAACGGATTCTCAGCACCTTTACCGACTTGAGCGATAGAAGTTTCTACCAACGCATTTCTACCGTCAATGGTATAGCGGTCGTCATTGATAATATCAGCGATCACCTGCTCAATATCGAGTGATAGAGCATTCGTCTTTTCAATGGCAGTTCCTTGTGGATATTCAACATAAACTACCACTTGTTTAGGCGTGTTGTCAGGGAAGAACTCAATTTTGGTGCGACCCATGCCAATAGAAGCTCCAAATCCCATAAAGGCCACCACTAAAAGCACCACCATTGCCGAGAAATAGTAATAGATATTTTTTCCTCTCAATGCCTTTTTAAGCGCGCCTTCATAGGCATTCTCAAGGCGCACTAAAAAAGTATTCTGGAAACTGATAGTCGATTTAAAAATAAAAATGCGATACAGCCACATGAGTAGTACAGTGACTACCATCAAGGTTCCAAAGCCTCTGACTGCTCCTCCTATTACGGCCATAAATACACCAAGAGGAACAAAAATCATAGTTATTCGCTTCATCGTTTTGAGCGATAGCTCTTTTTCGTCAATCACCATAAACTTCGAAACCAGCATCGAGTTCATGAAAATGGCCACAAATAGTGATGAACCGAGCACCACAGAAAGGGTGATCGGGAAGTAGATCATAAACTGCCCCATTACCCCCGGCCATGTGCCAAGTGGGACAAAGGCTGCCACAGTGGTTGCCGTAGAAATAATGATAGGTAGCGCAATCTCACCGATTCCTTTTTTCGCTGCCTCTATGCGAGACATCTTTTCTTTGTCCATCAATCGATAAACATTTTCAACGACTACCACCCCATTATCAACAAGCATTCCAAGCCCCATGATGAGTCCGAAGAGAATCATGGTGTTGAGGGTATATCCTAATGCGTTCAAGATCATAAACGACATGAACATAGACATGGGTATGGCGAATCCGACAAAAAGAGCGTTTCTAAAGCCTAAGAAGAACATCAATACAATAACCACCAGAATGATACCGAAGATGATGTTATTGACCAGGTCATCAACCTGATTAATAGTTGAAGCACTCGTGTCACTAGTTATGGTAACACTTAAATCGTTAGGGAATACTTCTTCTTTTGCGCGATCAACAACAGCATAAATTTGTTCTGCGGCCTCTACCGCATTTAGTCCGGCGCGCTTTTTAACGTCTAGCATCACCACAGGGGTGAGCGACTCACGTGCATAGGTGTTGCGCTCTTCTTCTTTAAATGAAATCGTTGCAATATCCTTTAAGAAAATGGCTCCATTTTCAGACTTCACTACAAAATTCTCTAGGTCTGATGGTGACTCAATCTCACCTAAAATACGAATGGTTCTGCGCTGCCCACTAGCGACTAGGCTACCAGCAGACATCGTCATATTTCCGTTGCCAATAGCGCCAATGACATCATTGAAACTCACCTGAGTCGCCATCATCTTGTACACATCTAAGGCGACCTCAACCTCCATGTCTTGAGCCCCACGTATATCGACCTCTTTAATTTGAGGTAAGTCTTCGATTCGCTCTTCTAGATATTCTGCATATTCTTTTAATTGAACCGTGGTGTAATCTCCTTTGAGATTTACATTCATGATCGGCTGAGACTCTGAGATGTTCAGATCAAATACATTAGGTTCGACCTTTGCACCATTGAAGACCGGCCAATCCTCACTCGCCTTTTCAACGTCTACCTCATTCTGAACTCTAACCTTGGCTTCTTGAATCGATATGCTCTCTTCGAATTCTACTACGATCATCCCGTAGTCTTCAGATGAGGTAGAGGTAGTTTCAACAACTCCTGAAACCGTTTTGATGCGCTTCTCTAGCGGATCAATAACGAGTTTTTCGATATCCTCAGCGGTATTTCCCGGATAGATGGTGCTTACGAAGATCTTTGTTTCTACAACTTCAGGAAACTCCTCTCTTGGCATTGCGAAGTAAGAAGTGATACCAACGGTAAAGAAAATGGCAATCATGACATAAATAATCGTCGGATTATCTATGGCCCATGAGGCCCACTTAAATTCTTTATTACTATTCTTTTCTGCCTTTTTCATGAAACGGTCTTATCCTTTTATCAATTGAACCTGTTGGCCATTGGTCACCTTTTTAGACCCATCTGTAACGAGTAATTCACCCGCTTCGACCCCATCGATGAGCTCGATTACGTCTCCTTGAGTCTTTCCGGTGGTCACAATGCGACGCTCAACCTTATATTCGTCATTTTCTTCACGTAAGGCAAAACAGTATTGTTGCCCTTCAGCGTTTTCAGAAACAATAGACTGAGGAACCAAAATTGCCGACGGATTTGAATAGTCGTTCAAGCGCACCGTAGCGGTAAGGTTGGGTTTAATCGCTGCATCTTCATTTGACAATGCCACCTCGATCTTAAACGCGCGATTAGAGGTACTGATCACGTTTGAACTTTGCGTCACCTTTGCCTCAATCTCTTTACCTAGCGCTCCAATGTTTACATGGGCAGTTGTACCGATTTGGATCGTTCCAATATGAATCTCAGGCACGTCTACTTCTACAAAAACCCGATCGAGATTGACCACCCTAAACAATTCAGCACCAGGTCCGGGTGAAACAAACACTCCTTGCTCTTTAAAAACCTCATCGACGATGCCGTCGAAAGGAGCCCTCACAATCGATTTGTCTAATTGAGTCTCAAGCGCATTTACCGCACTTTGAGCCGATTCAAAATTCGTCTTTGACTGGAGGTATTGAATTTCAGATCCAATCGCATTATTCCAAAGACGCTCCTGACGCTCGAAAACTGTTTTTGCCAAGGCCAACTGGCTCTTTGCTTGCTCAAACTGAGCAGCAAGTCCTCCATCGTCTAAATAAGCCAAAACCGCACCCTTTTTAACACGTTGACCCTCTCTTACTACCACCGATTTCAAAATACCAGGCATTTCTGGGTACACCATCACATTCTTTAAGGTCTTGACCGTTCCTTGTAATTCGACGTAATGATCGAAAGAAGCTGGAATTGCATTAATCGCAGCCACCAAAGGAAGTGCGGCCCCAGAACTCAGTTTAGCCAGTGCCAAATCAAGTTGTTCAATCTGTTGATCAATTGCACTTCGCTCGTCATTCAGAGCTGCACGAGCTTCACGCATGGCGCTTTCATCATTTGATTTAATCAGCTGGTCTATCGAGGCTTCGCTGGCGCTTTGACAACTGAATACAAAAGCTAATGCGATAGCGGATAAGAGGATAGTAGATGTTTTCATGAGTGTTATACTGGGTTTCAAAAAATCGATGTTATTAGAGCGTGTCATTTAAAAAATTAGCCAATTCAGTATGCGTATTGATTACCAGTACCATTGATGACAGGTATTCTTGTTGGGTTTGATACAATTGTAATTGGGCTTGCCTTAAATCAAAGCTACTTGCGACCCCTTCTTTAAATTTTACTTCGTTTTTATCTGCAATGCGCTGAGCCAAATCGAGATTGTCCTTAGCGGTTAAAAACTGTTCTTTAGAAAGGGCAAAGGCGCTGCTCAGTTGCTCAAATTGAACACTTAACATGCGCTCTGTATCGCGCTTGGTATTCTGCGCTTTGATGTCGGCGATCTTTGCGCGTTGGGTATTGGCCGAGCGCAAAAGCGAACTGAAAATCGGGACCTGAAGATTTACTCCTAGAATCGCTGTGTTAAAATACTCCTTACCTGTTTCAAAAAAATCAAAGCGTTGTCCAAAAGAATTTGTCCCTAAGTTCAACGAAGCACTTAGTGTAGGTAGGGCTTTGCTTTTTGCTAGCTTCAATTCAAGGGCGGTCTTTTTGGTCAAATTATCTACCATGAGATAGTCAATGTTCTGCTCGAATTCAAAGGCTTCAGGCATCGCACTCACCATTTCAACCCCTACTAGTGCTTCAAGTGAGTCCAAGAGCTCAATAGGCGCATTGATTTCTCTACCCAATAGCGCATTCAACATATAATGACTAATGCGGGCTAAACGATAAGCGTTCTTTTCATTGCTTTTCAATGTACTGTATGTGATCTGCAATTGATCAACGGTTTCTTGTTCTCCTAAACCATTCTCTACAAGCGCTTGAGCCTCGAATAGGTTACGTTCAACTTGAGCTACATTCTTTGACAATAAGTCGGC
>JALRDO010000027.1 GCA_023262185.1 Flavobacteriaceae bacterium | reverse complement strand
CTATGTGCAACGACTTCTCAAAGAAGAACTAAACCCAAAAGAGGTACGCAAGATTGGATTTCCGCTAAGCACCGCTCATGGCATTCCAATAGGCAATTAAGGCCTGATTGGTTTGATTCGCTTCAAAAAGTGCCTCTTTGACACTATCGTTTTCTTCGAGTGCGCCCTTGAGTTGTAAAAGGTAGGTCCGGAGTAATTTCAAACGACTTTTTAATCCTCGATTGGTCCATACTTCGGGTTCAGATCGCGCTTCTAACTCCTGAACCTTTAATGCAATACTACTCAACTGCTCGATGAGTTCATCGGACGCGGTGGATTCTGAAAGTGCATCTAATTCTTGTTGAAGCGAGCGCATCGGAAAGTCATCTTCAGAAAAAGTATCTAACACCTCTTCGGTGCGCTTAAACACTACTTCAAACGAATATTCCTCTGAAGGCTTCTGCTCTGTCTTTGTAGTAGGAACTGAGGTACACGAGGCAAATCCGAATAGGATAAGGATTGAAAAAAACTCTTTCACGTAGACGAAATTACGACAATCTAAAAGAGTATTTTTAATGCGTTAAAAGGTTTAAGTCTCCATATGCAAAAGACGGTTTTAATTATTGGATCTGAAGGACAAATCGGATCAGAATTATGTGACGCATTAAGCGTTCAAGGATTCAAAGTGATCCGTGCAGATATCCGCTTACAAACTGATGACGCCAAGCTGCAATACCAACTAGACGCAACTGATAAAGACGCCATCGAAAGTATCGTTGAAGAGCATAGAATCGAGGTGGTATATCTAATGGCAGCAATGTTAAGTGCTACCGCTGAAAGGCATCCACAAAAGGCGTGGGAACTCAACATGCAAAGCCTATTGCACGTTTTAGATCTGGCTAAGGAGAAAAAAATAAAACAAGTCTTTTGGCCCTCTAGTATTGCGATTTTCGGACCTGACACTCCAAAGAAAAACACTCCGCAAGAGACGGTGATTCACCCCAGCACGGTTTACGGGATTAGCAAAAGAGCCGGAGAAATGTGGTGTGCTTATTACCATAGAGTTTTCGGAGTTGACGTTCGCAGCCTCAGGTATCCTGGCATCATAAGCTATAAGACGGCTCCGGGCGGAGGTACCACAGATTATGCCATAGAGATTTTTAAATCCGCCAAAAGTGAAGGACAGTACACCTCCTTTATTGAAGCCCATACAATAACCCCCATGATTTATATGAGCGATGCCATAACGGCTACCATTGCCTTAATGCAAGCTCCTTCTGAATCTATTACCGTACGAACCTCTTACAATCTTGACGGTTTGGCGGTGAGTCCTCATAAGCTCGAAGAAGAAATCAAAAAGCAGCTTCCGGATTTCAAAGTCGACTACACCACCGATTATAGGCAAGCGATTGCCGCATCATGGCCAGAGAGTATCAATGATCAACGTGCGAGAGCTGACTGGGGATATACCATCCACACCGACCTTCAGCACCTAGTGCAAGAGATGCTTACACATATCAAGTAGTTCAATCACCTGAAAGGATGTAATTTTGCACTATGCTTAGCACTATTGTGTCCGTAGTTTGGGAAAGCTTTATTGGCACCCTTAAATATTATAAGGCTTCGTTATTATTTGAGGTTCCTTGGTATCAAAACTACGCGTACGGTTTACTGATAATTTCCCTTGTAGTTTGGGCACTCGAAATCACTTTTCCGTGGAGAAAAAACCAAGCGGTCTTTAGAAAAGATTTCTTTTTAGATCTAGGCCACATGTTGTTCAACTTCTTTTTATTCTCGGCGGCCATAAGTGGCTTTTATGCCCTTGCTGAAAAAGGATTTACAGCGGTCGGCATTGAACTGAACACCTTCGCGCTAATCTCTCTACAAAGCCTGCCAGTTGGGATTCAATTGCTACTCTTTTTTATACTGCTTGATTTTGTACAGTGGGTCACTCACGTTGCGCTGCACCGCTTTGAATGGCTTTGGCGCTTTCATCGGCTTCACCACAGTGTGAAAGAAATGGGGTTTGCCGCACACTTCAGATACCATTGGATGGAAAACGTTTTGTACAAGCCACTGAAAACTAGTGCTATCATGCTTTTGGGCGGATTCGAACCTGAACAAGCTTACATTGTTCACTTTGCAGCAATCACCATTGGGCATCTGAATCACGCCAATTTGGGCTTCACCTACGGACCGTTGAAATACCTATTGAATAATCCAGTTATGCATCTCTATCACCATGCGAAAGCACTACCCGAAGACCATCCCTATGGTGTGAATTTTGGGATTAGCCTCAGCGTTTGGGATTATGTTTTTCACTCTTCTTTTGTTCCAAAAAAAGATCCTAATCTTGAGCTGGGTTATAAAGGAGACGAGCATATGCCGAGCGGATTCTTCAAGCAACAGAGTTACGGTTTTAAACAGCATTCATGATTCAGATTGGCGATACTTTAGTTTCTGACGAACTGCTTTCAGAGGCATTTGTTTGCGATCTGAACGCCTGTAAAGGAGCCTGCTGTGTTGAGGGCGAGTATGGAGCTCCTTTAGAGAAAGAAGAGGCCGATGAGCTAAAAGACAAAATAGAACTTATTGGCCCATACCTGAGTGAAAAAGGTCGCGACGTTATCGCTCAACAAGGAGCCTGGGTTAAAGGAGAAGACGGTGATTTAGAAACCCCTTTAATGCCAAGCGGTCATTGTGCTTATGTCATTGAAGATGAAAATAAGATACTGAAATGCGGCCTAGAACGCGTTCATGAAGAAGGTCATATCAACCTCAAAAAACCTATCAGCTGCCATTTATATCCGGTACGTGTAAAGCGCTACACTTCGTTTGAAGCGGTTAATTACCATCGCTGGAAAATTTGCAGTCCAGCTTGTTCACTAGGAAGCGCACTGAACACCAAAATATATGTTTTTGTCAAAGAGGCTTTGATTCGAAAATACGGACAAGACTGGTACGATCAACTCGAGCAAGCAGCGGCTCTTTGGAACGAAAAATTTTAGGCTGTTTAAGGAATTTTTTGAGTCGTTAAAAAAGTGAGATCTCGTATCGCAGCACTGACAAGTGCTCAACTCACATTTCAACATTTTCTGTTAAAAACTTATCGTTGAACGTCCACATGGACTCTTTCGACGAGGGAGGTATTTTTCCATCTTTGTTAGTCCCACGAGGGATCAATCCTATCTTTAAACTTCTAAAATAAAATTGCACTATGTCAGCCGCAGTCGAACCTATTTTACAAGACAATCCTGATCGATTTGTCATTTTTCCTATTCAACATCACGATCTTTGGCAGTGGTACAAAACATCTGAAGCCTCTTTCTGGACCGCTGAAGAAATTGATCTGTCTCAAGATCCAAACGACTGGGAGAATAAATTGACAGATGATGAGCGCTATTTTGTAAAACACATCCTTGCCTTTTTTGCTGCATCTGACGGGATTGTAAACGAAAACCTCGCTGAGAATTTCGTTAATGAAGTACAGTATTCAGAAGCCAAATTCTTTTACGGCTTTCAGATCATGATGGAGAACATTCATTCTGAAACCTATTCACTACTCATTGATACTTACGTAAAAGACGAAAAAGAAAAAAATACACTGTTCAAGGCGATTGAAAACTTTCCGGCCATCAAGAAAAAGGCTGACTGGGCATTGAAGTGGATCGAGTCTCCTAGCTTCGCTGAGAGATTGATCGCATTCGCGGCTGTAGAAGGGATTTTCTTCTCAGGAGCTTTCTGTTCTATTTTCTGGTTGAAAAAACGCGGACTTATGCCAGGGCTTACCTTCTCAAACGAACTGATCTCAAGAGACGAAGGAATGCACTGTGACTTTGCGGTTCACCTGCACAACAATCACTTGGTAAACAAAGTACCAAAAGACCGCATCAAAGAAATTATCACCAATGCACTTGATATAGAACGCGAATTTATAACCGAGTCGCTACCGGTGAGTCTCATCGGGATGAATGCGAAGCTGATGACGCAGTACCTTGAATTCGTAACTGATCGTTTGCTCGTTGAGTTGAACTGTGAGAAAATTTACAATGCAACCAATCCTTTCGACTTCATGGATATGATTTCGCTCCAAGGAAAAACCAACTTCTTCGAGAAAAAGGTCAGCGAATACCAGAAAGCAGGAGTCAAGCAACAAGAAAAACAAACCAAAGAAGAAGATCCGTTCGCATTCGATGCCGATTTTTAAAATTGAATAAACCTAACCACCTCATCACCCCTTATAACCCACAACTATGCAAGTAATTAAAAGAGACGGGCGCCACGAACCCGTAATGTTCGACAAAATCACTACACGTATTCAAAAGCTTTGTTATGGATTGAACGAACTCGTTGATCCCGTTAAAGTAGCGATGCGAGTGATTGACGGGCTTTACGACGGAGTGACCACCTCAGAGCTAGACAATCTAGCCGCAGAGGTAGCGGCAACCATGACGACGACGCACCCAGATTTCGCCCAACTCGCAGCGCGTATCTCTGTATCTAACTTGCATAAGAACACAAAGAAATCGTTCTCAGAAACGATGGCAGATCTGTACAACTACGTCAATCCGAGAACGGGAAAGAAGGGGCCGTTGCTTTCGGATGAAGTACACGAAACCATACAAGCAAATGCCGAACGACTAGACTCAACCATCATTTACGATCGCGACTTCGGATACGATTATTTTGGATTTAAAACTTTAGAGCGCTCATACCTGCTTAAAATAAACGGTAGGATTGTAGAACGTCCTCAGCATATGTTGATGCGTGTTTCTGTAGGAATACATCCGACAGATCTCGATGCTGCAATTGAGACCTATGAGCTCATGTCGAAGCGTTACTTCACGCATGCGACACCAACCCTATTCAATTCAGGTACACCAAAACCACAGATGTCTTCGTGCTTTTTGCTTACCATGAAAGACGACAGTATTGACGGCATCTACGACACCTTAAAACAAACAGCCAAGATTTCTCAATCAGCCGGAGGGATCGGGTTATCTATCCACAACGTTCGCGCCACCGGATCATACATCTCAGGTACGAACGGAACCTCTAACGGAATCGTTCCAATGCTTCGCGTGTACAACGACACGGCGCGCTATGTAGACCAAGGAGGCGGAAAGAGAAAAGGAAGCTTTGCGATTTATATAGAGCCATGGCATGCTGATATTTACGACTTCTTAGATCTAAAGAAGAACCACGGTAAAGAAGAGATGCGTGCACGCGATCTATTCTATGCCATGTGGATTCCAGACTTATTCATGAAGCGGGTTGAAGCCAATGCAGAATGGACATTGATGTGTCCGAACGAATGTCCTGGTCTTTTTGATAACCACAGTGAAGCCTTCGACGAACTTTACCTCAAATACGAATCAGAAGGTCGCGGAAGAAAAACAGTAAAGGCGAGAGACCTCTGGGAGAAAATCTTAGAATCTCAAATCGAAACCGGAACGCCGTACATGCTTTACAAAGATTCAGCGAACCGCAAGAGCAATCAGAAGAACCTCGGAACCATTCGTTCTTCAAATCTCTGTACAGAAATCTTAGAGTACACCTCTGAAGATGAAGTAGCGGTATGTAACCTAGCATCCATTGCTTTACCTATGTTCGTCAAAGACGGACAATTCGATCACCAAGAACTCTTCGATGTTACCAAACGCGTTACGCGTAATCTCAACAAGGTGATTGACCGCAACTTCTATCCGGTGAAGGAGGCTGAGAACTCAAACATGAGACATCGTCCGGTGGGTCTTGGAGTACAGGGCTTGGCAGATACTTTCATTATGATGCGTCTACCGTTCACCTCTGACGAAGCTAAGACCCTCAATCAAGAGATTTTTGAGACCCTCTATTTTGCTGCGGTAACCGCATCTATGGAAATGGCTAAAGAAGAAGGACCTTACAGCAGCTACAAAGGATCTCCTATGTCAGAAGGGAAATTCCAATACGAGCTATGGGGAATCAAAGACGAAGATCTTTCAGGCCGTTGGGACTGGGAAGGCCTTAGAAAGCAAGTGCTCAAAAACGGATTGCGCAACTCGCTACTGGTAGCGCCAATGCCTACGGCTTCAACTTCTCAGATTTTAGGAAACAACGAATGTTTCGAGCCATATACTTCAAACCTTTATACCCGTCGTGTACTATCAGGAGAGTTCATCGTAGTAAACAAGCATCTCCTTCACGACCTTGTAGAACGCGGATTGTGGAACGAGGCGATGAAGCAAGAATTGATGCGTGCAAATGGATCCGTACAACACATTGAAGGTATTCCTGAAGATCTCAAAGAACTCTACAAGACGGCTTGGGAGCTCAGTATGAAAGATATCATCGACATGAGCCGCCAGCGTGGATACTTTATTGATCAGTCGCAATCGCTAAACTTGTTTATGGAGAATGCGAACTTTAGTAAACTTACCTCGATGCACTTCTATGCATGGAAGAGCGGACTTAAAACAGGAATGTACTACCTGAGAACGAAGGCTGCTACAGATGCGATCAAGTTTACCCTTGACAACACCAAGAAGAGCGCTCCGGTTGAGGTCACTGCAGAGGCAACCGTTAAAACGGCAAAGCAGGATGAAAAATCGATTCGCGAACAAGAGGTAGATATTCAGCCTATGAGCCAAGAAGAAATGAAGGCCCTTATCGCTAAAGCCAAAGAAGGACAGGGCGACGACGATTGTTTAATGTGTGGATCTTAATCATTGATTAGATTAAAAACTGCACAGGACTAACCTCCAAACAAAAAACCCCGCCGATGGCGGGGTTTTTTTATGATCACATTCTAGAAGCTTATTCTGCCCAAGCGACTCCACCTGTAAGGGTGTCAAGGTCGTCGCAAGGAATATACTCACCAGGAACAGGCAAGTAAGCAAGAACGTTTTCTCCAACGTATTCAGAGCTTTTATAGGCATCAATTACCATACCTCTGAATTGTCCTGCAAAACCGTATGCTTCAGCATCTATAGCATCGGTGCGCTCTCCGTAAAGGGCTTTATAAGCCTCATCAATTTGAGCTTCACTTAAGCTTGATAAAGAAGATGCACCTGAGATTGAGAGAATCGCAGCAGTAAAAGCGTCGAATCCTTTTCTAACACGTGCTTTTGCCTCTTCATTGTAGGTCTCAGCAATCAACTTATCCATAAACACATGAACGTTTACTTCAGAGGCAGACGGAGTGTCTGTTTTCGGAAGCAATACATCCACAGCTTTGGTCAAGAAAGATCCCTCTTCTGCGCTAAAATAGGCAGGGGTCCAACTTGCAGCATCAACTGATCCACAGCTTTCGAGAATCGAAATGATTGTTGGGGTGGCTACGGCAAATCCGAAGGCCTTTCCGATGTTCTTAAGGGCTATTCTTCTTTCCATTATATATTTCCGTTTTTAAGTTCAGAAACCGCGTGATTTGCGGCACGTGCTGTAAAGGCCATGTAGGTAAGTGATGGGTTCACACAGGCAGAAGATGCCATAAATGATCCGTCAGTTACATATACGTTTTTACATGCGTGAACTTGGTTATGACCATTGAGTACAGAAGTCTTAGGATCGCGACCCATACGAGCCGTACCCATCTCGTGGATACCTAAACCTAAAGCATATGGACGATCGTAAGGCGTAATATTCTTAGCTCCTGCAACCTCAAGCATTTTAACGGCTTGATCTTGCATGTCCTTACGCATTGCGTATTCGTTCTCTCCAATATCTGCATTGAATCGAGCTGTTGGAAGCCCCCATTGATCCAAGTTATCATAGTCGAGCACGAAACGGTTGTCTTCGTTCGGAAGTACCTCTCCAAAGGCCAAGAAGTTCGCAGTCCATTTTCCTGGATCGAGAATGGCATCCTTCAATTGAGAACCGTATTTCGCCTCAGCAACCAATTCAGAGATGTCGCCGCGACCACCACCACCTTGGTAGCCGTATCCGCGTTTAAACTCTTTCATGTTGGTGTTACCTCCGATATTTCGGAATCGTGGAACGTACCAACCGTTTGGACGTCTTCCTTTATAGTACTTGTCTTCGTAACCTTCAAATGTTCCAGCCGCTCCTACTAAGAAGTGGTGGTCCATGATGTTTCTACCAAGCTGACCTGAATCGTTACCTAATCCATTAGGGAAACGATCAGAACGCGAATTCATCAAAATTGAGGTTGATCCGATGGCAGAAGCACACAAGAAGACCACTTTCGCTTTGAAAATGAATTCTTCTTTTGTTTCAGCATCGATTACTTTAACGCCGGTAGCTTTCTGAGTATCTGCATCGTAAATCACTTCACTCACAATAGAATCAGCACGCAAGGTTAAATTCCCGGTGCGCTCAGCTACAGGTAATGTAGAAGAAAGGCTGCTGAAATAGGCTCCAAAAGGACATCCTCTCACACAGCGGTTACGGTATTGGCAACGGATACGTCCGTCTCCGTCAAATTTCTTATCGCTCGTGATGTGAGCCACACGACCAGAAGTCACCACTCGGTCTTCGAATGCAGCTTCAACACGCTCACGAATATCTTGTTCTACACAGTTTAGTGGCATTGCAGGTTCGAACTCACTATCTGGAAGTTGTGGAAGGTTAAGGGCCTCACCCGAAACACTGATAAACTTCTCTACCTTAGAATACCAAGGAGCAATGTCTTTGTAGCGAACTGGCCAATCTACCCCGATACCTTCGCGACCATTGGCCTCGAAATCGATATCACTGTGGCGGTACACTTGGCGTCCCCACATGATTGAACGTCCACCCACGTGGTATCCACGCATCCAGTCAAAACGCTTGTCTTCACTGTAAGGGTGTTTAACATCATCAACAAACCAATGCGAGCTCGCAAACCCAGTAGTGTAACCTGTGCGCGCTTGCTTCTGTTGACGCTCTTGACTCTCTAGGGTTGGTCGTCCCCCATTTGGCATATCCCATCTGTCTAGGTTAGCCGTTGGATAGTCTTCGCGGTGCTTCTTCATCGGTCCGCGCTCAAGCACAAGGGTCTTCAAACCATTCTCGCACAACTCTTTAGCAGCCCAGCCTCCACTGATACCAGAGCCGACTACTATCGCGTCGTACGATTCTTGCTCTTCATTGAAGTAAAATTTGCTCATTGTTTTTCAATAGTTTAGTTGGCCCAATTTATAGAAAGCAGCCTAATTTTTCTACATTTAGTTTGTTTTACTTTAAAATTTAACGATTTAACCGCAAAATTTTTAGCATTTTACATTCTTGTATGAAAATCTAACCTTATGAAAACTACAACTCGAATTCAACTCTCGTTTATGATGTTCCTCGAATTCTTTATTTGGGGAGGATGGTTTGTGACCATGGGAATCTTTTTACCTAGCACATTAAACGCGAGTGGTGCCGAAAGTGCATTGGCCTATTCTACTCAATCATGGGGAGCCATCATCGCTCCGTTCATCATCGGTCTTATCGCTGACCGCTACTTTAACGCCGAGCGTATCTTGGGGGTATTGCACCTTTTAGGAGCTATACTCATGTATCAAATGGCAACAGCTGATAACTTTGCTGTATTCTATCCTTATGTATTAGGATACATGATCGCGTACATGCCTACATTGGCACTAGTGAATTCAGTATCGTTCAATCAAATGTCTAATCCGGCAACCGAATTCTCTCCGATCCGTGTTTTCGGAACGATCGGATGGATTATCGCTGGATTATCTATTAGCTATATTTTCAAGTGGGATTCTCCTGATGCCGTAGCAAACGGTGCACTGCGTAATACCTTTTTAATGACCGGGATGGCTTCGCTCATACTAGGAATCTTTAGCTTCACCCTTCCTAAGACACCACCAAAAGGCAAGCAAGAAGGGGTTACCGTTAGTGGAATTTTAGGTCTTGACGCCCTCAAACTTTTAAAGGATCGCAACTTCTTGGTATTCTTTGTTTCATCGGTTCTTATCTGTATCCCGTTGGCCTTTTACTACCAACACGCTGCTCAATTCTTAGGTGAGATTTCAGTAGAAAATCCAGCAGGTAAGATGACTATCGGGCAGATCTCAGAGGTACTTTTCATGCTCTTACTTCCGGTATTCTTTACACGCTTTGGCTTTAAGAAAACCATATTGGTAGGAATGCTCGCATGGACTATACGTTATTTCTTATTCTCAATCGGAGACGCAGGCTCTGGTGTTTATCTCTTATTAATGGGTATCGCCCTTCACGGTATCTGTTATGACTTCT
>JALRDO010000026.1 GCA_023262185.1 Flavobacteriaceae bacterium | reverse complement strand
AGCAACGCGGATACGATCAGCCGTAACAGCTGGAGGGGTAGCGCCACCAGGCACAGTCATACCAAGTGCTTCAGATATGCAAGCCATAGTGCTAGCCGTCCCCATGACAGAGCAGGTGCCTACGCTAGCAACAAGCTGATCATTGACCTCATCTTTTTCTGCTTCATCAATTTCACTGTATAAATTTGGGTCTTGGTTTGGATCTTCGACCTTGCAATCCAAGGATCAATCTTAATAAAACCTATCCCATGAAACCTTACTTTTTCACGACCCTTCTCTTAAGCCTATTTACAATAATGATATCAGCCCAAGACCTCAGCGTGATGAGCTATAACATCCGGTACAATAGCTCAAACGACGGAGATGACTTATGGGACCTTCGAAAGGCCGAACTAGTAGGGCAACTCAAGGCTGAAGCTCCTTCGACCTTCGGGGTGCAAGAGGCCATGCTAGTGCAAATGCAGTACCTCAATCAAGAACTTAGCGCCTACGATTACGTCGGTGTGGGGCGCGAAGACGGAGTTACCCAAGGCGAACACAGCGCTATTTTCTACCTCAAAGACCGATTTGAAGTGCTGCAAAGCGGAACGTTTTGGCTCTCTGAAACCCCAGAAAAGGTTTCGACCGGATGGGACGCTGCCCTACCCCGCATCTGCACCTATGCACAGTTCTACGACAAGGCATTAAAGCGTAACTTTTGGCACTTCAATACCCATTTCGATCATATGGGTCAGGTGGCCAGAGACGAATCTGCGGCATTGATTATAGAGCGCATCGAACAGCTCACAGGCCCTCAAGAGATGGTAGTAATTAGTGGAGATTTTAACGCCATGCCTTCAGATGCACCCATAATGCGAATGACCAAAACCTTTGGCGACCTGCTTGATTTAACTCAGCTTAAAGGACCGGTCGGATCCTTCAGCGGTTTTCAGCTAAATGCACCCTTAGATCGCCGCATCGATTACATCTTCGCTCGTAACCTGAAACCAAAAAGCTACAGCCATCTAGACACCAAACGAGCCAACGGACGCTGGATCTCAGACCACCTTCCGGTTAAGGCCGTGTTTTAATCTGTGATCGCCTGATAAATTAGGTTTCTTAGGGTCGGATGATCATCAATGTCTCCGGCCGGGATGAGTTGGGTAAGATAAACCACCACCAGTTCTTCTTTAGGATCAACCCAGTAAGTTGAATGATAAGCTCCACCCCATCCGAACTCCCCTTCAGAACCTAGAGTTCCACGAGCTCCAACATCAAAACAGACTGAGAATCCTAATCCGAATCCGGTGCCACTCGGCCAACCGTAAAGCTCGTTTGGGATGTGAACCGAAGTCATAAGCTCAACTGTTTTTCGTGAAACGAGACGTTTGCCCTTAAAGACTCCCTTATCGAGAAATAGCTGTAAGAAATTGGCATAATTCTGCGCAGTACTGGTGAGTCCGGCCCCTCCTGAAAAGCTCATCCGAGGTCCTTTGGCATAGGCACCTTGGCTCTCCATGGTACCTTCATCTGGAGAGCGTTTGATTCCTTCTGGGTCGTGCTTGTATACCGTAGCTAAGCGTTTCACCTGATCTTTTTCTAGATAAAATTGAGTGTCATCCATCTCTAGCGGATCGAGTACGCGCGCTCTTAAGAATTGATCTAACGATTGACCAGATACCACCTCAATAAGGGCTCCTAAGACGTCGGTGCTGTATCCGTACCAAAAAGTGCTTCCAGGATGCCTGTCCATCGGTAGGCTTGCCATGCGCTTCACCGTTTCTAAAATAGGTTCTTCGCGATGAGCAAAATACCAACCTTGCATGTCGGCAGCTTTCCACTGATCAGCAGCAGGACCGTAACCGTATCCCAACCCTGAGGTATGCGTTAGTAGATCGCGAATGGTCATCTTGCGCTTTGCCGGAACAACGATATAGCTTCCGTCCTCTTGAACCTCAGCCACCGTAGTTTCGTTAAATTCTTCAATGTATTTTCCAAGCGGGTCGTTGATCCGCAGCAATCCATCCTCTTGCAGCATCATCACACCCAAACTCACAATGGCCTTAGACTGCGAGGCAATTCTGAAGATGGCATCCTTTTCCATCGGACGTTTTTTCGCAATATCACTTTGTCCAATCGCCTCGAAATAAACAGGCGTTCCCTTTCTCGCTACATAAATAACCGCACCAGACAGTTGCTTATTTTCAACATAGGTCTCCCACTTCGAAGTGATTTTTTCAAGGCGCTCTGATGACATTCCAAGTGCCTCAGCGTTCGATACAATGCTTGACTGGGCATCCAGCGCTGTGAATTGCAAGAGCATGAATGCTCCTAAAACGAATAATCTTGTTTTCATGGTATAGGTATTAATTTAAACCGAATCTCACTGTAATCCTCTGCCTCATAGAGAATTGCCAGTTTATCCTTCTCAAGGTACGCTAAATCAGAATAAGCTGCGAAACCTTCTTCGATCAGCTGCTCTACCTGCCAAGAATACCCTTTATCTATAGAACTCCAGAGCGTTAGGCGCGCCCGCTTATCAGTTGCGGCAGGTCCCAGATGGTAAAGCTTTTGCTTATCTGCAACATACAAAAGAGAAGATTGACAGACCGGAGAAGTGAGGTTTATTGACCGTTCTTCAGCGTACCAGCTTGAACCTCCGTCTAAGCTTCTCGCCAAAAATTTGTTCCGCTCTGTACTGTTTTGAATGCGCACCGTCATAAAAAGTTCTCCTGACGGGAGTTGTGCGGCCATCACCTCATTAGAACTAGGTGTTTGAAGGTCTTCAGAAACCTTCCAGCTTACACCATGGTCATCAGAATACAATCCGAAGGCGCGATAGTCTTTGAATTCCTCTTGTGGCGGACCTTTAGAGTGGTTGGCCGGAACAAAGAGACGACCGGCATAAGGCCCATAGGTCAATTGTAAGGCATGCCCCGGAGCGTATGCCAAGGTTCGATGGTCTATATCTTTTACCTGATTGTACCTATCGAAATGCGTTTGATCGGATATGGACACCGGGTCAGACCAGGTTGAGCCCCGATCGGTGCTCGTAATGAAGAACCCCTGACGCCGACCCAAACCTTCACGTGTTTTTTGTTCAGAGGCCGTACCCGTATTGTAAAAAAGAAACAGGCGCCCATCAGGAAAGCGGGGATCGAGCCGATCTATGAGCGGAGTGGAATTTCCGGCCTGTAAATCTCCATTATTGACCACTACTTCAATCGGTCCCCAATGGTGACCTCCGTCGGTGCTTCGCCTCATCACGATATCTACATCACCAAAATCGGCACAATTGTCTTTTCTACCCTCGGCAAAGGCCACAACCACTTTTAAGTCAAGCGCAACTAGAGCCGGGATGCGAAAACATTGATATCCCTGATCCCCAGAACGAAAAAGAATCTCAGACTGGGCTTTCATAGAGAAAAAGGTCCCCGTGAGCATCACCAATAGGGTTAAATAATTAAGAAGAGAGCGCTCGAGTTGCATTCTTTTAAAGTACTGTATTCGTATTCAGCGTCAAAATATAGGTGCGGCTCGCACGCATTCTGATCCAATTTTTAGTATTTTTTGAGAAATAAACAAAATGGCCTCTACCCTCATTACCTCGGTAAGCACCAAAGACATTCGGTTTCCGACCAGCCTAAATCTTGATGGATCTGACGCCATGAACAAAGACCCTGACTACTCAGCGGCTTACGTCATATTACACACGAATCATCCGTCACAACTTGAAGGGCACGGTCTCACCTTTACCATAGGGCGCGGAAACGAACTGTGTGTAGCCGCCATAGAAGCCCTGGCTCCGTTAATCGTAGGCAAACCGCTTGAGACATTTACCCAAAACATTGGTGCTTTTTATAAAATGATTACTTCTGACAGTCAGCTGCGCTGGCTGGGTCCAGAAAAAGGGGTCATTCATCTGGCTACAGGCGCATTGGTCAATGCGGTGTGGGACCTATACGCTAAGGTTGAAGGCAAGCCTCTTTGGCAGCTCTTAGCAGAAATGAGTCCTGAGGAATTGATCTCATGTATCGACTTCACTTATATCACTGACGCCATCACCCCTGATGAGGGTCTCGAAATCCTCAAGAAACTCGAGCCTTCAAAACATGAACGAATCGCTTACCTAAAAGAACATGGATACCCCGCCTACACCACCTCAGCAGGATGGCTGGGCTATTCAGACGATAAAATCCGAAGACTCTGCCAAGAAGCAGTTGCTAGTGGCTTCACCCATATCAAGATTAAAGTCGGAGCATCACTTGAAGACGATGTAAGAAGGGCTAAAGTGATACGCGAAGAAATCGGATACGAACGCTACCTCATGATGGACGCCAACCAAAAATGGGATGTCGAAGAGGCCATTGAAAACATGTCTGTGTTAGCACAATTCAAGCCTTGGTGGATCGAAGAACCCACAAGCCCCGATGACGTATTAGGACACGCCAAAATTGCAAAAGCAGTTGCGCCCATTCATGTTGCGACCGGTGAACACTGTCAGAATAGAGTGGTTTTTAAACAACTCATGCAGGCCGGAGCACTGGGCATTTGCCAAATTGATAGCTGCCGGGTGGGCGGAGTGAATGAGATTCTCGCCATTTTAATTATGGCTGCGAAATTTAACATCCCAGTGTGTCCGCACGCTGGTGGAGTTGGGCTTTGCGAGTATGTGCAGCACTTATCGATTCTTGATTATATCTCAATCAGCGGAAGTCTCGAAGACCGCATCATCGAATACGTAGACCATTTGCATGAGCATTTTGAAGATCCGGTGGTCATCAAAAATGGTGCCTATATGCCCCCTACCGCTCCAGGTTATAGCATTACCATGAAACCAGAGTCTATCGCCGAACACCTCTATCCTGACGGCCCCGTATGGAGCGCATTAAGGACCCAAAAACCTCCAAGCGCATGAGTACGAACCTCTCTAAAACCATTATAGTAACCGGAGCAGCCAGCGGCATCGGAAAAGCAATAGCCACTACCCTAGCCGCAAAGGCGTATCGCGTAGTATTGTTCGATTTAAACGAGGAGGCACTATCGGAATGTGCAGCAGAGTTGCATCACACCAACAAAGAGGTGTATGCTGAAGTCGTAGACATTAGCAGTCAAAATCAGGTTACCGCTTGCATCAATCGCGTCGCCGAAACCCATGGACTTTACGGAATCATCAACAATGCGGGAATCGCTCATGTGGGCAATGTAGAGCAGACTAGCGAGGCAGACCTTGACCGCTTGTATGCGGTCAATGTGAAAGGGGTTTACAACGGTATCAAGGCCATCGTTCCTCATCTCAAATCTAAGGGAGGGGTAATTGTAAATATCGCTTCGATTGCGGCTACCACCGGAATCTCAGATCGCTTTGCTTATTCGATGACCAAAGGTGCAGTGCTGGCCATGACCTATTCGGTGGCTAAAGATTATGTGGCACACAACATCCGCTGCAATAGCGTTTCACCAGCGCGCATCCACACTCCTTTTGTAGACGGATTCATTGCCAAGAATTATCCGGGTCAAGAAAAAGAAATGTTTGAACGGCTATCCAAAACACAACCCATCGGGCGGATGGGCACCCCTCAAGAGGTCGCATACCTCGTTGCCTTTTTGTGCTCATCAGAGGCTGAATTCATCACCGGAACCGACTATCCGATTGATGGAGGCTTTTTAAAACTAAACTCATAATTATGAAACTCATACGATTCGGGGCACCCGAAAACGAAAAACCAGGAATCGAAGATATTGACGGCACACGTTATGACCTTTCAAGCTTTTGCAACGACTTTGACGAAGCGTTTTTTGCTACTCAAGAAACGGATCGCCTTGCGAAATGGTTTGAAGAGAACAAAGCCAAACTCTCTAAGGTCAATCCCGAGGTGCGACTCGGGTCTCCTGTTGCCAGACCCTCTAAACTCATTTGCGTGGGCCTAAACTATGCCAAGCACGCCAAAGAGAGCGGAATGCAGGCCCCCGAAGAACCGGTGCTGTTTTTCAAATCAACGACTGCTATCACTGGTCCTTTTGATCCCGTGATCATCCCACGCGGTTCAACCAAAACCGATTGGGAGGTAGAGCTTGCTATAGTGATTGGCAAGAAAGCCTCGTATGTAAGTAAAGACCAGGCTATGGATTATGTGGCCGGGTACCTGCTACACAATGATGTATCTGAACGCGAATACCAACTCGAACGCGGAGGCCAGTGGGTGAAAGGTAAAAGCTGCGACAGCTTCGCTCCTTTGGGGCCCTATATGGTGACTAAAGACGAAATCGACGACGTTCACAATCTTCACTTATGGTTAAAGGTGAATGGAGAATCAATGCAATCGAGTAGCACCTCAGACCTCATCTTCGACGTCCCTACCTTGGTGAGTTACATCAGTGAATTCATGACCTTACTGCCAGGCGATATCATTTCAACAGGAACCCCTGAAGGGGTCGGACTAGGGTTTGATCCGCCGCGATACCTGAAAAAAGGTGACGTCATTGAATTAGGAATCGACCACTTAGGAACGGCACGACAAGAAGTACGCTAATCTTATGATCATCGACTGTCATCAACATTTTTGGAGGTACCACCCTGTTCGTGACAGCTGGATCGATAATAGCATGAGCGTACTCAAGGCCGATTTTTTGCCTCAAGATCTCGAACCAATCCTTTTAGCAAACGGTATCGATCAGTGTATTGCGGTGCAAGCCGATCCTTCTGAAAATGAAACCCGCTTTCTTCTTAAGCTAGCCGATCAGCACAATTTTATCGCTGGAGTGGTTGGATGGGTCGATCTATGCGGACCTGATGTAGTTGATAGACTAGCTTATCACTTAAAACACCCCAAACTCAAAGGTATTCGTCATATCGTGCAAGCCGAGACCGATCCCGCCTTTATGCAGCGCTCTGATTTTCAAAATGGCATTGCTCATTTGGCTCAACATGAGCTCGTTTATGACATTTTAATTCGAGAGTCGCAATTGGATTCAGCCATTAAATTGGTTGAGGCATTTCCTGATCAGATCTTTGTTTTGGATCATCTCGCCAAACCTCAGATTCATGAAGGAATCCAAGACCGATGGAGTTCAGGGATAACCGCCCTGGGCAATTTCCCAAACGTTTATGCAAAACTATCGGGTTTGGTTACAGAAAATCTTAACAGGTCTATTGATCCCATCGCCTATGAACCCTTTATCGAACTGGCTTACCGAGCCTTCGGTCCCGAGCGTTTATTATATGGTTCAGACTGGCCTGTATGTACCTTAAATGCCAGTTATACCGAGGTGAAAGCGATCGCCGCCTACTTCATCAATCAATTAGACCCTAGCGAACAAGAACTCATCTATTATCAGAACGCCAAACGGTGTTACCAACTCTAAACAACAACCCAATGAACCTAGGATTAACCAATAAGCGCATTTTAATCAGTGGAGGAGCTAAAGGTATAGGCCGAGCCATCGTCGATGTAGTTGCCGATGAAGGAGGTATCCCCCTTATTCTAGATCGTGATCAAGAACATATTGAACAGACGATTGCCACTCTTAAATCTAAAGGACAACAGTGCTATGGAGCGCAAGTTGAACTTACCGATCATTTGGCCTGTCAGAAAGCATTTGATGTCCTAATAGAAAAGGCCGGTGGAATAGATGCCTTGGTCAATAATGCCGGAGTCAACGACAACATCAGTCTGACACATGGCACACATGAGCAGTTTCTAGCCTCAATCCATAAAAACCTGGTTCATTACTACACCCTAGCCCAGTTAGCTCTCCCACATCTTAAAGCTGCTAAAGGAGCCATTGTAAACATCAGCTCAAAGGTTTCAGTGACGGGCCAAGGGAGCACCTCTGCCTATGCAGCAGCAAACGGAGGACGCAATGCGCTAACCCGCGAATGGGCCGTAGAATTATTGCCTCACGGCATTCGCGTCAATGCCGTCATTGTGGCCGAATGCATGACTCCGCTGTATGAGAATTGGATTCAGAGCTTTGATGATCCTAAGGCACGACTGCAAGAAATCGTATCCAAAATCCCTTTAGAACATCGGATGACCAAACCTGCTGAGATTGCTCAAACGGTTGCCTTTTTGCTCTCAGAAAAGTCGAGCCACACTACTGGACAGATGATTTTTGTTGACGGCGGATACACCCACCTCGATCGCGCACTCTAAACCTAAGAACATGGTAAAAACACCACTCATCACCCGTGACATTTTACTGCCCTTCGTGCTAGTAACCTCGCTCTTTGCGTTATGGGGACTGGCCAACGACATTACCAACCCGATGGTATCAGCTTTTAAAAAGGTCTTAGAGCTGAGCAACACTCAAGCCTCTTGGGTGCAGGCTGCCTTCTACGGAGGCTATTTCACCATGAGTCTCCCGGCAGCCTATGTCTTGCAGCGCTACACCTATAAAACGGGTATTTTAATAGGTCTCGGACTTTACGCTGCTGGGGCCTTGTTGTTTTATCCGGCTGCTGCCATGGAGAGCTATATTTTCTTTCTAACGGCCCTTTATGTGCTCACCTTTGGGCTTGCCTTTTTAGAAACCACCGCGAATCCGCTCATTCTTTCTTTGGGCCCCGCAGAAACAGCCACTCAGCGGCTTAATTTTTCACAGGCCTTTAATCCGGTCGGTGCCCTCACTGGTCTTTTTATTGCTCAGACCTTCATTTTAAAGTCGCTGCAATCCGACGATCTCGATACCTCTGGCAACAGCATTTACGAGACTCTTGAACCATCTGCCAAAGCTGCCGTGCGATCAGCAGATTTAGAAGCCATCCGCAACCCTTATGTAATTATCGGTTTAGTAATCCTAGTCATTCTCATTGCGATGGCCAAAACCAAAATTCCTGAACAACAGACTTCTAACGAGCCTACCCGAATGGGCGCTTCACTTCGGCGATTACTTAAGAAAGAACAGTGCTATGGCGGATTCATTGCACAACTCTTCTATGTCGGGGCTCAAATCATGTGCTGGACCTACATCTATCAATACGCAGAACGCCTTAATATTTCAAATGCAGCGGCAGTGAATTATGCCTATGCCGCCCTTGTATTATTCATGCTGGGCCGTTTCTTGTTTACCTCTCTTATGCGTCGTATCAATGCGAGACGACTATTACTTGTGCTCTCTTTCGCAGCAGCGACCTTTACGCTGGGCACTATATTCTTACCAGGAATGCTCGGTTTGTATGCCCTCGTATTGGTTTCATTTTGCATGTCGATTATGTTTCCTACCATTTACGGTATCACGTTGAATCAGTTAGGCGAAGATGCCAAAACCGCCTCTGCCTTATTAGTGATGGCAATAGTCGGAGGCGCCCTTATGCCGGTACTTCAGGGGCTCGTGCTCGACCTCGGAGGGCCTGACTACGACGACACCCTTATTCTCGGAGTCTCTGAGGTGCAATTCTCATTTGTGATCCCCCTACTATGCTTTGCAGTGGTGGGGCTGTACGCCTATCGCAGTGTCAAAAACCCTACATTTAGTTCATGAAGCGCTTTTGCCTTGTACTTGATTTGAAAGATGATGCTGATGCTATAGCCGCCTATGAAGCGTATCACCGTAACGTTTGGCCTGAGATCATTGAAAGTATAAAGCAAAGCGGCATTGAACACATGAGGATATACCGCGTATCAAACCGCCTAGTGATGCTCTTAGAAACAACAGACGACTTTTCTTTTGAACGCAAGGCTGCTTTGGATCGTACAAATCCCAAGGTCCAAGAGTGGGAAGAACTGATGAATAACTATCAGCAGACACTACCAGGAACAAAACCAGGAGAAAAATGGCAGTTGACAAACGAAATCTTTTCACTCTAATTCTGTAGGCATGGGGGCAACTTCTGAGATCAATTCAAAGTATCCAAGCATAAATGACTTGAGGGAAAAAGCCAAAAAACGCATTCCCCGATTTGCCTTTGAGTACCTCGATGGCGGATGCAACGATGAGGTCAACTTATACAAAAACAATAGCGACCTGCACAAAATAGAATTGGTGCCTCGTTACTTGCGCGAACATCAGCCCATTTCTTTAGAGACCAAACTATTCGGAAAGACGTATTCGGCCCCTTTTGGCATTTCTCCTATTGGCCTTCAAGGCCTGATGTGGCCCAAATCTCCTCAGATTCTTGCAAAGGCGGCGACCGAACACAACATCCCCTTTATTTTAAGTACTGTTTCGACGGCAAGCATTGAAGAAATCGCCCAGCTGACTGAAGGTAAAACCTGGTTTCAATTGTACAATCCGTCGGATGCTACAATGCGTAACGATCTTTTGCGACGTGCAGAAGAGGCGGGTATAGAAGTTTTGGTGTTACTGGCTGACGTACCTACATTCGGACACCGCCCTAAAGACATAAAAAATGGACTCTCAATGCCCCCCAAATTATCGGCATCAACCTTCTTTCAAATCCTACAAAAACCCGAGTGGGCCCTACGCAGCTTGGGTGCAGGAACCCCAACCTTTGAAACCCTCAAACCGTATTTCGAATCGAAAATGAACCTCAAACAGCTTGGTGCTTTTATGGATCAAACCTTCTCAGGAAAGCTCTCTGCTGAGCGCATCGCACCAATCCGTGACCGTTGGAAGGGTAAATTGGTACTCAAAGGAGTGGCTAGTGAACATGATGCTGAAGTAGCTTCATCACTAGGGTTTGACGGCGTCAT
>JALRDO010000025.1 GCA_023262185.1 Flavobacteriaceae bacterium | reverse complement strand
TATTCGCCTCTCGCTTTGTACTAGAATTCTTTAAGAAGAGTCAAGGAGGTTTTGAAGAGTCCTTAGGGCTTCTCTCTACAGGTCAATGGCTTAGTATTCCATTGGTATTAGCAGGTCTATATCTCATGTTTAGGCCAAGCACAATTTTAAAGCAATAAAAAAAGAGGGACTATTGCCCCTCTTTTTCTTTTCCTAGTGTATCGTACATTACTGGTGTTGCAATGAAGAGCGAAGAATAGGTCCCGACAAGGATACCTACAATCATCGCAAACATAAATCCTCTAAGGCTCTCTCCACCGAAAATAAAGATGGCCAATAACACGATAAGTGTCGTTAACGAGGTATTTAGGGTACGACTCAGCGTACTATTCAAGGCATCATTGACGTTTTCACCTTTCTTCCATCCTCTATCATTCACCACCTCACGAATACGGTCAAAGACAACCACAGTATCGTTAAGTGAATAACCAATCACCGTCAGAATAGCGGCGATAAAGGCCTGATCGATTTCCATATTGAAGGGCATAAACGCGCTCGTAATAGAGAATACTCCAAGAACGATAAGCACATCGTGGAATACGGCGGTTACCGCACCCAATGAGAATTGCCATTTTCTAAAGCGCATCAGAATATAAAGGAATACAATGGTCAGTGATCCTAAAATTGCTAAGAAGGCATTCTTCTTGATGTCATCGGCGATGGTAGGTCCTACCTTAACCGACTGAAGTATTCCTATATTCTTATCGTCGGCAGGCGTCACAAAGTCTTCAAGTGAAGTACCTGGTGCCATGTATTTCTGAAGTACCTCATACAACTTAGACTGAATTTCTTGATCAACCTCAAGGCCTTCAACATTTACCTTATAAGAAGTAGTCACCTTGATCTGGTTGGCTCCACCAAAGGTTTTTACGTTTGTTCCGCTTCCGAATACCTCGTTGAGCTCAGAAGATATCTCGGATGGATTTACTTCTTTCTCAAAGCGAATTTGATAGGTACGACCTCCAACAAAATCTACCCCTTGCTGAAGTCCCTTAGTAGCTAGAGATCCCAATGAAACTGCTATTAAGATACCTGAGATCACGTAAGCTATTTTACGTGATTTGATAAATCCGAAGTTCACCTTGGTGAACAAATTCTTGGTTGCTGGAGTGGCGAATGTTAACGCACGACCCTTCTTAGAAAGATACGCTTCGATAAACAAGCGTGTCACGAAGATGGCCGTGAATAATGAGGTTAAAATACCAATCAATAGCGTCGTTGCGAATCCTTTAATCGGACCTGACCCGAACATAAAGAGTACAATCGCCGTTAAACCGGTGGTAATATTGGCATCTAAAATCGAAGACAAGGCATTAGAGAATCCATCACTAACCGATAGTGCTAGTCCTTTCCCTTTATTCAATTCTTCTCGGATACGCTCAAAAATTAGCACGTTAGCATCCACCGACATACCGATCGTCAATACAATACCCGCAATACCCGGAAGGGTAAGAACAGCACCAAGGCTGGTCAATACTCCGAAGATTAATACGATATTAAGGATGAGCGCGATATCGGCATATAGTCCTCCGCGTCCGTAATAGAAGATCATCCAAAGAAGCACGAATGCCATGGCAATCATGAACGATGTGAATCCGCTGTTTATAGCCTCTTGCCCAAGTGAAGGACCTACGATCTCTGATTGTACAATTTCTGCAGAAGCAGGAAGCTTACCTGCACGCAACACGTTAGCAATATCTTTTGTTTCGTTGATCGTAAAATCACCAGTGATCTCAGAACGTCCGCCTGAAATAGGCCCAGAAGAAACCCCAGGAGCGGTGTACACTTTATTGTCAAGCACGATTGCGATTCCGGTTTGATTCTGATACACATCACCTGTCATACGCTCCCATTCACGGGCACCTTTGGTATTCATGGTCATGCTCACCGCTGGCTTTCCAAACTGATCATAAGTATCTTGTGCATCTGAAACTACGTCTCCAGAGATACGCGGCAACCCTTCACGGTTTGACTTTAAAGCATAGAGCTCAGCGATTTCTGCATCAGTTCCAACTCGTTCCCAAGCGAACTTGGTAAACTTAACTGAAGCTGGCAATAAAGATTTCACTTCTGCCATTCTCAAATAAGCGCCAATTTCGGCGGTATCTCTCACTGCAGCACGCACGAAGGCGTTAGAGCCAGGCGCAGGGGCAATAAGCTTCGACAGTAAAGGATTAGAATTTGAAAGGCTATCAGCCTCATTTTCTAACAAATTCGATAGTTCGTCTGAAGCCTTCTCTTGCGTATTGAGTTCGGCAATCTTAGCATCTGCCGAAATCAAAAACTGTGAAAGACCTTGTTCATCTTGAGGAATGGTCTCCCAAAACTCTAGCTGTGCTGTTGAAGACAACAATTCTTGCGCACGATTAATGTCTCTGGCGCCAGGCAGTTCTACTAAAATACGTCCTGAACTCCCTACACGTTGAATATTAGGCTGTGTTACTCCAAAACCATCAATACGTTCGCGTAATACCTCAAAAGCTGAAACTATAGACTCATCAATCTTGCGACGGATGATAGGCTTAACCTCGTCATTGGTCATCTCAAAATTGATCTCGTCACTTAAATTCTTGTTGGCAAAAATATCAGGAGAAGCCAATTTTGACTGAGTATCCTGCTCAAAGGCCTCAAAAAACAGCTCTACGTAATTCGCATCACTTTGCTTTGAGGCTTCGTCTGCCGCCAGTAAAGCCGCATTAAATGCGGGATTTTTACTGTCAGAGGCTAATCCTTTTAAGATGTCTTTTACCGAAATCTGAAGGGTAACATTGATCCCTCCCTTAAGGTCTAAGCCTTTGTTGAGTTCTTTCTCTTTGGCGTCTCCGTATGAAGTATAACCAAGAACCGGTAAATCGGCAACTGAATCCAAATAGGCAGCTGCAACTCGCTCTCTCTGAGAAATATAATTCTCTGAACCCTCTTCAACCTCAACTTGCGCGAAGCGCTCTGCATCGCCTTCAATTTTACTCGTAATGAAGGTAAATGAGAGTTGATAAATACTAACTAAGCCAAAAAGAATGGCAAATAATCGAATCAATCCTTTATTCTGCATGGATCGTAAGTGTTATATAAAACAATGTATAAATGCGTGCAAATATATCATTTCGTATAAGATCTGACAATAATTGCCCTTCTAAAGCAAAAGCCCCGCAGGCAATGAAGCGCGGGGCTTTTGATGCTATTCAATTCTATTTCAATTAAACCGACAACAAGGCATTCGTAGCACGTACACCTTTCGCCGATTCTTGCATTTTTTCTTTTGCTGAATCAGAAAGAGGAATATCAACAATACGCTCGATTCCGTTTTTTCCAAGAATCACCGGCACTCCAATGCAAATGTCTGATAACCCGTACTCTCCGTCCAATAGCACGGAGCAAGGGAACATTTTCTGTTGATCACAAGCAATCGCTTGAACCAATCCTGAAACAGCCGCTCCAGGTGCATACCAAGCACTCGTTCCTAGCAATTTGGTAAGTGTCGCTCCTCCTACTTTAGTTTCTTCAACTACAGACTCCATTTGAGCCTCTGATAAAAAGTTTGACACCTTAATCGAGTTACGCGTAGCGTGATCAATTAAAGGCACCATACCAGTATCACTGTGACCACCAATGACCATTCCGTCTACATCTGAAATAGGAGCCTCTAAGGCTTCAGCTAAGCGGTACTTGAAACGCGCACTGTCTAATGCCCCACCCATTCCGATAATACGGTTCTTTGGAAGACCTGATATTTTATGAACGAGATAGGTCATCGTATCCATGGGGTTACTCACCACAATTACTATGGCGTTTGGCGAAAATTTCAAAAGATTCTCAGTAACCGTCTGAACGATGCCTGCGTTGATTCCAATAAGTTCTTCTCTTGTCATCCCTGGCTTACGAGGAATACCAGAAGTGATCACTGCCACCGAACTATTAGCAGTTTTTGAGTAATCGTTTGTCGATCCTGTAATCTTGGTGTCAAAGCCATTCAACGAAGCCGTCTGCATGAGATCCATAGCCTTACCCTCAGCAAATCCTTCTTTAATATCAAGAAGTACTAACTCAGAGGCAAAATTCTTCATAGCAATATACTCTGCGCAACTTGCTCCTACTGCACCTGCGCCAACTACTGAAATTTTCATGTTAAAAGGTCGATTAAAGGGTTAGAAATCTGTTGCAAAAATAAGAACGCTAGGCGTCAATATTAGCATAAACAGCATTCTTTTCAATGAATTCTCTACGCGGCGGAACCTCATCACCCATAAGCATGGCGAAAATGCGATCGCTTTCAGTGGCATTGTCGATCGTTACTCGTCTAAGTGTTCTGAACTCAGGGTTCATTGTGGTATCCCATAATTGTTCAGCATTCATTTCACCGAGACCTTTGTAACGCTGTATTGAAGCACCCTGTCCGAATTCGGCCATCAGCTGATCGCGTTCCTTATCATTCCATGCATAACTCTTCTTAGCTCCCTTTTTGACCAAATAAAGAGGAGGCGTAGCAATGTACACATAGCCGTGTTCGATGAGTTCACGCATGTATCTGAAGAAAAAGGTCAGAATCAAGGTTTCAATGTGCGACCCATCCACATCGGCATCACACATGATCACCACTTTATGATAGCGGAGTTTTTCTAAGTTGAGCGCCTTTGAATCTTCCTCTGTACCTACGGTTACCCCGAGGGCTGTGTAAATGTTTCGGATTTCTTCATTCTCGAAGACCTTGTGTTGCATCGCCTTCTCTACATTCAGGATCTTACCTCTCAAGGGTAAGATGGCTTGAAAGTTACGATCACGACCTTGCTTAGCTGTACCACCCGCAGAATCTCCCTCAACCAAAAATACTTCGCATTGTGCCGGATCTTGTTCTGAGCAATCTGAAAGCTTACCTGGAAGTCCACCACCACTCATCACATTCTTGCGCTGAACAAGTTCTCTTGCCTTAGCAGCGGCATGACGCGCAGTAGCTGCGATGACCACTTTTTCGACAATGCGTTTAGCATCATCAGGATGCTCCTCAAGATAATCGGTTAGCATTTCTGAGACCGCTTGACTCACAGCCGCACTCACTTCTCTGTTACCGAGCTTAGTTTTGGTCTGCCCTTCAAACTGTGGCTCTGCTACTTTTACTGAAATGATAGCGGTAAGCCCCTCTCTAAAGTCATCTCCAGAAATCTCAAACTTAAGTTTATCGAGGAGTCCTGAGGCATCAGCATACTTTTTAAGCGTGTGGGTAAGCCCGCGTCTAAATCCTGCTAAATGCGTACCCCCCTCTTGCGTGTTAATGTTGTTTACATAGGAGTGAAGGTTTTCAGAAAAGCCCGTGTTGTATACCATAGCGATTTCTACCGGAATTCCGGCTTTTTCTCCTTCCATGGCAATCACCTTTTGAATCAAAGGTTCACGCGACTCATCTAAGAAAACGATGAACTCTTCTAATCCTCGTTCAGAGAAAAACGTCTCAGAAAAAAATTCTCCCTTCTCGTCTTTCTTTCTCTTATCGGTAAGTGAAATAGTAATTCCTTTATTTAAGAACGCTAATTCACGCATGCGATTGGCGAGCGTCTCATAGCTGAACTCCGTAGTTTGATTGAAGATCTGATGATCGGGCTTAAAGGTTACCTCAGTACCATTTTTGTCACTTTCACCAACACTTTTTACCGGATACAGCGCTTTTCCTCTTTCGTATTCTTGTTGCCAGATTTTTCCTTCGCGTTGCACGGTAGCCTTTAAGGATACCGAGAGTGCGTTCACACAAGACACCCCGACACCGTGTAATCCTCCAGAAACCTTATAAGAATCTTTATCAAACTTACCCCCAGCACCAATCTTGGTCATAACTACCTCGAGGGCAGATACTCCTTCTTTCTTATGCAGTCCTACAGGAATACCACGTCCGTTATCAGTTACGGTAATCGAATTGTCTTCGTTAATGATGACCCCAATGGTGTCGCAGTGACCTCCCATAGCCTCATCAATCGAGTTGTCGACTACTTCATAAACAAGGTGATGGAGACCTCTTACACCGACGTCACCGATATACATAGAAGGACGCATTCTTACATGCTCCATTCCTTCTAAGGCCTGTATACTATCTTCTGAATAATTTGGGGTTTTTGCTTCTTCGCTCATAGGTCAGATTTCATGGTAATGTATCCTAGCAAATATAGCCGAAACAGCAGCAAAAATAAGGGCTCGAATAAGTTCGAGCCCTTCAAGTTATCAACACTTTAGTGTGAACAATATCACTTTTCGTAAGCGTCTGTATGCACCGATTTAATAGCCCTTCCAGAAGGCTCATTCATCGTTTTGAATGCGGCATCCCATTCAAGAGCCGTTTTAGTGCTACATGCCACTGAAGGTTCTTGCGGCACGCACAATGCTGCGGCGTCTGATGGAAAGTGTGAGGCGAAGATACTACGGTAAAAATACTCTTCTTTCGTCTGAGGTGTTTGAATTGGATACTTAAAGGCTGCTTGCTCCATTTGAGCGTCGCTCACCTCTTCATTAACCTTCTCTTTTAGGGTGTCAATCCAAGAATATCCCACACCGTCAGAGAATTGCTCTTTCTGACGCCATGCTACCTCGGCAGGGAGCATATCTTCAAAGGCTTTACGCAATACCCACTTCTCCATACGCTCTCCATTGATCATCTTGTCATTTGGATTCAATCGCATAGCCACATCGATGAATTCTTTGTCTAAGAAAGGAACTCTACCTTCAATTCCCCAGGCAGCAAGTGATTTGTTGGCCCGCAAACAATCGTACATATGCAACTTATCCAATTTACGCACCGTTTCTTCGTGAAATTCTTGCGCATTTGGAGCCTTGTGGAAGTATAGATATCCTCCAAACAATTCGTCCGATCCTTCGCCAGATAATACCATTTTAATCCCCATAGACTTGATGACACGCGCCATTAAGTACATTGGCGTCGCAGCCCTTACAGTGGTGATATCATAGGTTTCAAGATGGTAAATCACGTCTTTGATCGCGTCAAGTCCTTCTTGAATGGTAAAAATCACCTCGTGATGTACCGTTTTAATGTAGTCAGCAACCTTTCGGGCGGCCGCCAAATCTGGTGAACCCTCTAACCCCACAGCAAAAGAATGCAATTGTGGCCACCAGGCACTCTCTGTATTATCAGATTCAATACGTTTTTCAGCATACTTTTTTGCAACGGCAGAAGTGATCGAAGAATCAAGTCCTCCAGACAGCAGCACTCCATAAGGAACATCTGACATAAGCTGACGCTTAACGGCTGCCTCAAGCGCCTCCTTTAGTGCATCGATTGAGGTCTCGTTTTCTTTAACGGCATCATAAGATTTCCAATCCCTATCGTACCAGCGAATAGGTTGAGCCGTATCACTGGTCATGTAGTGTCCTGGAGGAAACAACTCAATCCGATTGCAATACCCCTCTAATGCCTTTAATTCAGAGGCTACATAAAAAACGCCCTGCTCATCCCAACCCATATACAGTGGAATAATACCCATGTGATCACGAGCAATTAAGAAGTCCTTCTCTTCTCTATCGTAAAGGGCAAACGCAAAGATTCCGTTAAGCTGGTCTAAGAATGATGCACCGTGACGCTGATAAAGAGGTAGCAGCACTTCACAGTCCGATTGCGTCATGAATTTGTACTCCTTGAAGGCTGAACGCAATTCTCTGTGATTGTAGATTTCTCCATTAGCGGCAAGCACCAGTGATTTAGACTCATTAAATAAGGGTTGTTTTCCCGAAGCTGGATCTACAATCGCTAAACGCTCGTGAGCGAGCACACTAAAAGTATCGCTATAAATACCGCTCCAATCTGGACCGCGGTGTCTGATCTTCTTTGCCATTTCTAGCAACTGGTCGCGTTGCTGAGATTCTTCTTTTTGGTATCCAAAACTGGCTACAATTCCACACATGATTCAAAATTTTAAGCAAAAATGAATCAAAACTTTCTAATCATATACTTAAAACATATAATTGATTAAATATTTTAATCAATTAAGAGTTATTAAGTCTATTTTTTAACTAAATCACCTCCGATTACTATCCCTTCAATAGGAATTGTAGGTAAAGCTGAAAGAGGAGCCTCTAATAGATCTTCTGCTAGAATGGTGAAATCAGCGTAGTAACCCGGGCGGATCATCCCCTTTTCGCCTTCTTCAAAGTTCGAATACGCCGCCCATGTAGTCATTCCCTTTAAGGCCTGCATGCGCGTTAACCCTTCTTCAACGAAATACCCTCCTTCAGGATATCCTTCAAGATCTTGACGAGCCACCGCAGCATAGTAAGTCAATAAAGGCGAAACCTGTTCTACCGGAAAATCAGTCCCCAATACTAACAGAGAAGCCTTCTGCAGCAGCGTTTGATAAGCATACGCCCCTTTGATTCGGTCTGGACCTAAACGATCCTCTGCCCAATACATGTCGCTGGTGGCATGTGTAGGCTGCACTGAAGGGATAATTCCATCAGCGAAACGACCAAAATCTGACGGATCTACAACCTGCGCATGTTCGATCTTCCAACGCGCCTTCATCGGATTTGATAACACTCTTTGATACAGATCGAGAACAAAATAATTTGCAGAATCTCCTATGGCGTGAGTATTCATTTGAAATTCACTTTCAGCAAGGCGCTCTGCAATAGACGCTATTTCTTCTAAAGGGGTCACCACCGCTCCAAAGTGATCCGACTGATCAGAATAGGGTTTTTTAAGCGCTGCACCCCTTGATCCAAGCGCTCCGTCAGCGTAAACCTTAAATGAGCGTACGTTGAGCGAAGGCGTTTTAATAGGACCCTTTTCGAGGTAATAATCTAACTGTTCGGGAGATGCACTGATCATCCCATACACGCGAATCTTCAAATCACCTGTAGACTGTAGGCTGTCAATTAGTTCAATGACCGATCTAGAAAGGCCAGCGTCATTTACCGTTGTCAATCCGTTTTCAAAGGCAATGTCTTGAGCTTCCAACAAAGCGCGCACCTGAGAAGCGCGATCAATGTCGGGCAGAGAGGCATCTACCCACCCCATGGGTTCGTCAATTAAAACTCCTGTAAGGCGCTGATTCTTCTTTAAAATTGCCCCACCACTCACCTCGGTGTTTGGCGTTATACCAGCAAGATTAAGGGCATAGTCGTTAACCAAATAGGCATGCCCATCAATACGACGTAATAATACTGGTCGGTCAGGAAACAATTCATTTAATTGAGCATTCGTCGGGAATTCCTTCACAGGCCAATCGTTCTGATCCCACCCCCAAGCATACAGCACAGATGGATGGTATTCTGCATCAAAAGCCTTAAGCCGCTCAATAATCTCATCAAAACTTTGGGTTCCAAATAGACTTAACCGGCTTTCGTTTAAGCCCAATTGATAAAAGTGGCAGTGGGCATCAATAAATCCTGGGTAGACAAAAGCTCCGTCTAAATCTACCTCTTCACGAGCAGCAAAACGACTGCGCAACTCATCCTCTCCGACCGCTACAATACGACGATCTTTAACCGCAACCACAGTAGCCTGTGGCTGTAGCGAATCAACAGTATAAAAGTGGGCATTGTAAAACACCGTATCTACTTGCTCGACTTTTTCACAACTTAAAGTGGCAAGTATCAATAGAAATAGAGAAGCAATCTTAAGTTTCATAAGGCTGAGGATTATTTGCTTTGGTTCCGGCCACAGCGAGTGCAGCGATTAACACGACTCCAAGATATGCCATGTAACTGTAAGAGCCGAGCAGGGTATATGAGAAACTGAAAACACTTGGAGCAATGGCACTGGCAAAGATTAAAATTGACATGACCCGTCCTGTTACGGCCCCAAGATGCTGTCTTCCGAAAAATCTGGGCCAGGTCACCGAATTAAGCACTCCAAAAAAGCCGCCCATTGACCCCATTCCACCAATCAACAATACTCTTCCCCATGAATCATTTAAGAAGAACATCCCTAAACAAGCCAATAAACCCCCAAACATCATGATATAGGCAAAGATTTTAAGCTTAGAGCGGTCACTGAGGTAATTAAAAACCGTTGAAACAGTAACCGAAACGAAAGAACCGGGCAGAAAAATACGAACCGCATCTTCTTTAGATAATCCTGTGCTTTCAAAAATAGAAACCACATGAAAGGTAAGACCCGTAATGAAGAAACTATTAAATGCCAATAATAAGGTAAATACCCAAAACGCACGGGTCTTGCGGGCTTCTTCTAGCGTAAACTGTTTCTTCGCGCGCGGCTGCTCCGAAGCTCCTGGGGATTCTTGTTCTTTACGAATTCCATCAGGAAGCAATCCGTGATCCTCAGGGCGTACCCTGTAGAATTGAAGAATAAAAATCGAAAATACCGCTAAGGCTAGTGCCATCACCTGCCAAGCCCCACTCCATCCGAAATCATCGATGAGTATACTGAGCCAAATTGGCGCCGAGCTGAATCCAAATGAGAGCGAGATACTCGTTACCATATTGGCTCGTCCGCGGTATTTATCCCACCACATCATGATCATATTTCTAGAGGCCATAGTAAGCACCCCTTGACCAAAGAACCTCAGCAAGAAGAACAATAGGGTTATAACTACGAATCCTGTATACACCCTGCTAATGTTAATGGCCACCGCTAATTTTTGAGCGAGCGAAGGCGAAAAAGAAGCCGTTAAAAGTGTGAGTGAAATTCCTAGAGCGGCCCCCAAAGCCACCCATCGGGCCCCATAGCGATCGAACCAGCGTCCGGCTCTGCCAATAATTAAGGAACTCATGATAGTCCCGACCATGTAAGCGTTAGAGAATTGGTTGCGACTTAATCCCAATGCATCTTTGACCGGGTCGG
>JALRDO010000024.1 GCA_023262185.1 Flavobacteriaceae bacterium | reverse complement strand
GTTCGGTCTCTATCTACTGCGGGCGTTAGAAATTTGAGCGGATCTGATTCTAGTACGAGAGGACCGAGTTGGACCAACCGCTGGTGTACCAGTTGTTCTGCCAAGGGCATTGCTGGGTAGCTATGTTGGGATGGGATAAGCGCTGAAAGCATATAAGCGCGAAACCCGCCGCAAGATGAGATTTCTTTAAAGAGTCGTGGGAGATGACCACGTTGATAGGCTACAGGTAGAAGCGCAGTAATGTGTGCAGCCGAGTAGTACTAATTGCTCGTATACTTGCACAGTCCCTTGTGTAATTCTTTTGATTTCCAGAAACTTACCGATTTGATTTGATTTTTATAGCCATTAAGGCTTTCGTCTCTCTTATGTCATTTATTTAACCGTATTGAAAACTTTGGTGGCCATTGCGGTAGGGTTCACCTCTTCCCATCCCGAACAGAGAAGTTAAGCCTGCCAGCGCCGATGGTACTGCCCCAAAAGGTGGGAGAGTAGGTCGCCGCCATCCTCGAGCCCCGTACAGCAATGTGCGGGGCTTTTTTTTTGCATTATATTTTATTGAGTTGCCGTTGTGTTTCCGTCTTCTGGAGTTTTTTAACACTGCACCTGAACCATAAAAAAAGCCCCCATTTCTGGAGGCTTTTTCGCATCATTACTGTTTTTTGTGTTTCAGCTTTTGATCCTTTCATTGATGTTTATACGCGAGGGAGGTCACCGTCTCCTTTTAGTGGCAGATGACTTTGCCCCATTAGGTATCTATCTACATGGTGCGCAGCTTGGCGTCCTTCAGCTATTGCCCAAACGATAAGCGACTGACCGCGGCGTTGATCTCCCGCAGCGAACACTCCTTTTCTTGAAGTGTGATAATCGCTTTCAGAGGCTTTGATGTTGCCGCGATCGTCAAATTCTAATTTGAACTGATCGGCTAACGTTTGCTCTGAACCAGTAAACCCAAGGGCTAATAGTGCAAGATCGCATGGCCATGTCTTTTCTGTTCCTTCTCTTTCTATGAGTTGCATGCGTTTGTCTGCCCCGAGCTTCCACTCCACTTCTACAGTAACAAGGGCAGTTAGATTGCCTTTGGCATCTCCGATAAACTTCTTAGTCATGATACTAAAGTGGCGCTCAACACCTTCTTTATGTGACGTACTTTCACGAAGACGCATGGGCCAGAAGGGCCAGGGTTGGTTGTGAGGACGATCCGGGGTTGCCATAGGCATGATCTCAAAGTTCTGAATGCTCTTCGCTCCGTGTCTTCTAGAGGTCCCTATGCAGTCAGATCCGGTATCTCCTCCGCCTATAACGATAACGTCTTTTCCTTTTGCTGTAAGTTCTTCTCCAGAAACCTTTAACTTGCTGACACGTCTGTTGTTCTGCGGCAAGAAATCCATGGCTTGCACCACTCCTTTTAGGTCTGCACCTTCGATAGGGAGGCCTCTTCTAACGGTAGCTCCTCCACAGAGAACCACCGCATCAAATTCAGCTTCTAGTGCTGTGGCCTTAATGTCTTTTCCGACATGAACGCCGGTCTTAAACGCGATCCCTTCTTCTTCAAGAAGTTTAACTCTTCTATCAATAATCGTTTTTTCGAGTTTGAAATCTGGAATTCCAAATCGCAACAGCCCGCCAATACGTTCGTCTCTTTCGAATACGGTTACCTCGTGCCCTGCACGGTTCAGCTGTTGTGCCGCGGCTAGGCCTGAAGGTCCAGAGCCAATGACAGCAACCTTTTTATCGGTGCGTGTCTCAGGAGGCATCGCTTTGATGTATCCGTTTTTGAACGCAGTCTCAACGATATTCTTCTCTATGTTTTCAATGCTTACTGGATCTTCGTTGATCCCTAGTACGCAGGCCTCTTCACAAGGAGCCGGACAGAGTCTTCCTGTAAATTCCGGAAAGTTATTGGTCGAATGCAGAATTTCTGAGGCCTTGTCCCAACGGCCCTCGTAGACGGCATCGTTAAAATCAGGAATCAGGTTGCCGAGCGGACATCCACTGTGACAAAAGGGTATACCACAGTTCATGCATCGCGCTCCCTGCTCTTTTAGCTCAGCCTCTTTTAAGGGAGTAGTGAATTCGTTGTAATTCTTGGTGCGCTCCTCAACCGGAAGGTATCCTTCGTTCTTGCGCTTATATTCTAAAAAACCAGTAGTCTTACCCATGATTTATTGGTTGATCGTTTCGTTTTCTTGTTCTAAGCGAAGCAGCGCCTGTCTGTATTCTTCTGGTAAGATTTTGACGAAGTTTTTCACTTCTTTCTCCCAGTTGGTCAGCAATTGCTCTGCTAGCCCGCTCATTGTGTAGTTGTAATGGTTTTCAATAAGCTGATGCAATTGCGCCTCATCTTCATTGTGTTCTACAGGGAGTATGTTTAGGGCATCGTTGCCAATCGTTTTCGCGTATTTCTTCTCAGGGTCGTAGATATAGGCGATTCCGCCACTCATGCCTGCTCCGAAATTGCGGCCAATTTTACCTAAGATAACCGCTGTACCACCTGTCATGTATTCACATCCGTGATCTCCAATACCTTCGACTACCGCTTTGGCTCCAGAGTTACGCACGCAGAAGCGCTCTCCGGCGAGGCCGTTGATATAGGCTTCACCTGCAGTAGCGCCGTAGAGGCATACGTTACCGGTTATGATGTTCTCATGCGAAGCAAAGCTTGCTCCATTCGGCACGCGAATGATGAGTTTCGCACCAGACAGTCCTTTTCCAAGGTAATCGTTGGTGGCTCCGTTGACTACTAAGGTCAGTCCGTGCGTGCTAAAGGCACCAAAACTCTGTCCTGCAAATCCGTTAAACACCGCGCGTAGTGTGTTTTCTGGAAGGCCTTCGGCTCCGTAGATCTTAGAGATCTCGTTGCTCAAGATGGCTCCGACGGCGCGATTGGTGTTAGAAATTGGGAATTCGAGATTGGTTTTTTCTTTTCTGTAAATTGCAGGGTGGGCCTTTGCCATGATATCAAAATCGATGGCGCCTTCGGTTTCGTCAATCTGCTTTTCAGTGTTTCTGAGTGCCGAACCTTCTGGAACCTCAACTTTGTGGAGGATAGGACTCAAGTCTAATCCAGCAGCCTTGTAGTGGTTGATGGCTTGACTGCGCTGTAGCTTGTCTACCTGGCCTACCATTTCGTCGACCGTTCTGAATCCGAGTTGGGCCATGATTTCTCGAAGCTCTTGTGCCACGAAATACATATAGTTGACCACGTGTTCAGGCTTCCCCTTGAATTTCTTTCTCAATTCAGGGTTTTGTGTCGCAATACCTACCGGACAAGTATTTAGGTGGCATACGCGCATCATGATGCATCCTGAAGCTACGAGCGGAGCCGAGGCAAAACCAAATTCTTCTGCCCCTAACAGGCAGGCGATGGCAACGTCGCGTCCGGTCTTCAACTGTCCGTCACATTCAAGTACTACACGACTTCTAAGGTTGTTGAGTACGAGCGTTTGTTGTGCTTCAGCAATACCGAGTTCCCAAGGAAGTCCGGCGTGTCTCAATGAGGTGAGTGGAGAAGCTCCAGTACCCCCGTCGTGACCTGAGATCAAGATGACATCGGCGTTTGCTTTCGATACACCTGCCGCGATAGTTCCTACACCGACCTCTGATACCAGCTTCACGTTGATTCTCGCCTCACGGTTGGCTGATTTTAAATCGTAAATCAGTTGTGAAAGATCTTCAATAGAATAGATGTCGTGGTGCGGTGGAGGAGAGATGAGTCCTACAAAAGGCGTAGAGTTTCTCGTTTTCGCGATGAATTTATCCACTTTAGGTCCAGGAAGCTGCCCACCCTCTCCGGGTTTGGCTCCTTGGGCCATTTTAATCTGTATTTCTTTGGCGTTTGTCAAGTAGTTTGAGGTAACCCCAAAACGTCCTGAAGCCACTTGTTTAATGGCTGAGTTGCGCCAATCTCCGTCTTCGGTCTTGTAAAAACGCACCACATCTTCACCACCCTCACCAGAGTTGCTTTTACCGCCGATACGGTTCATTGCAACTGCCAGGTTTTCGTGAGCCTCTTTACTGATACTTCCGTACGACATAGCGCCCGTTTTGAAGCGTTTCACGATTTTAGTCCACGGTTCAACCTCTTCTAGCGGAATGGGGTCGTAGTTGGTGAATTCGAGCAACCCTCGAATGGTGAGCAAACGTTTAGATTGCTCGTTGATTCGTTCGGCATAAGCCTTATAGGTGTCTGGCTCGTTGTTGCGAACAGCTTTCTGCAAGTTGGCGATGCTGATAGGATCGAAGGCGTGTTGTTCGCCATTTCTTCTCCAGCGGTAGTCACCACCCACCTCAAGCTCTAGCTCTCCAGCAGCAGCATTTGTTTGAAAGGCCTTCTCATGTCTAAGCGCAATCTCGCGTTCGATTTCGTTTAAGCCTATCCCTTCGATGCGCGTGGCGGTGGTTGGGAAGTATTTCTTCACCACAATGGTGTTGATACCGATACATTCAAAAATCTGAGATCCTCGGTAAGAATTCAATGTTGAGATTCCCACTTTATTCATGACTTTGAGGATTCCTTTACCAACTGCCTTGTTGTAGTTGGCGATGGCGTTTTCGGTATCCTCGTAGCTCAAGTTTTCATTCAGTGCGTTCGCAGCAATCAACTCGTTAACAAGGTATGGATTCACTGCACTTGCCCCAAAGCCGAATAGCAAGGCAAAATGATGAACCTCACGGGGTTCAGCCGATTCGATGATGATACTAGCAAGAGCGCGTCGCTGAAGGCGTCCAAGGCCGTGGTTCACATACGAACAAGCCAATAAGGCCGGAATCGCTGCGCAGTCTTCGTCAACCCCACGATCTGAAAGGATGAGTATTGAAACGCCTTTGTCGATATGGGCTGCTGCCTCTTCTACTAATTTCTCTAAAGCTCGTTCTAGACCGTTCACTCCCTCTTTGATTGGGTACTGAATGTTGAGGGTGGCGGTTTCGAATCCGCCGTTGTCTTCGACCCTTCTAATTTTTTCTAGATCTTCTTTTGAGATTACTGGATTCTTGATTTTCAGTTTCTTGCACTGGCTCTCATTGATCTCAAAGAGGTTTTGATCTCTTCCGAGAGTCAAGCTGATGTCAGTGATCAATTCTTCACGAATACCATCTAATGGCGGATTGGTCACCTGAGCGAACAGCTGCTTGAAGTAGTTGTAGAGCAGTTGCGGACGCTCTGAAAGAACAGCAATAGGGGTGTCTGCACCCATTGATCCGATCGGTTCGGCCCCTTTCTGCGCCATAGGTAATATGATACGGCTAATGTCTTCTTGACTGTAACCGAAAAACTTGGCACGCGTCTCTAGGCTCGCCTTTGGCTGGTGCACCTCGCAAGCTCCGTAAGGAATATCTTTAAGGTGTTTGAGGTTGGCATCAATCCATTTCTTGTACGGATGCTTACTGACGATTTCTTTTTTGACGTCTTCATCTTGAATAATCTTACCGGCCTCCATGTCCACCAAGAACATTTTACCTGGTTCTAGGCGTCCGTGAGACTCGATGTTTTCAACGGGAAGGTCAACGACCCCGATTTCAGAAGACATAATCACGTATCCGTCTTTCGTTACAGAATAACGTGAAGGTCTCAATCCGTTACGGTCTAATACGGCACCTATATAGGTACCGTCTGTAAATGGGATAGAGGCTGGTCCGTCCCAGGGCTCCATTAAACACGAGTTGTACTCGTAGAAGGCGCGCTTGTCTGGATCCATCGATTTATTGCGTTCCCAGGCCTCTGGTACTAGCATCATCATGGCTTCTGGAAGTGTACGACCCGTCATCAAAAGCAATTCAACAACCATGTCAAGGCTTGCTGAATCTGATTTCTTCGGAAGTACGATGGGGATGATATTCTTAATCTCATCATTGAACCAATCGCTCTTCATTAAGTCTTCTCTAGAGCGCATGCGCGAAACATTGCCCCGAAGGGTGTTTATCTCTCCGTTATGGCAAATGAATCTGAAAGGTTGTGCAAGATCCCAAGTAGGGAAGGTGTTGGTCGAGAAACGCTGGTGTACCAATGCCAATCGCGTGATACAATGCTCATCTTGAAGATCGAGATAATAGGCACTAATATCTTCAGGCTTTAATAGGCCTTTATAGATGATGATTTTGGTAGAGAAACTTGGAATGTAAAACAGCGACGATTCTGAAAGCTTAGAATTCCAGATGGCGTGCTCGGCTTTCTTTCGTGCGATGTAACGCTTTACTTCAAAAGTGTGCGAGTCAACCTTTTCGGGTTTAGCCACAAACAATTGGCGAACAAACGGCTCAGATTCGGCAGCTATTTCACCTAGTACCTTGCGGTCTACGGGAACCGTTCTCCACCCTAAAACCTCAAGGCCTTGAGCCTTTAATTCGTTTTCTAGCGTCTGCTCGCAGAAGGCACGCTGGTTGTCCTTTTGAGGTAAGAACACATTGGCAACGGCATACTGTTCAGGAGCGGGCAGGTTGAATGCCACTTGACTCTGGTAAAAGTCATGTGGAATATCAATGAGGATACCGGCGCCGTCACCCGTTTTTCCGTCTGCATTAACCGCTCCGCGATGTTTTAAGCGAACGAGTATTTCTAACGCCTTGTGTATGATGTCGTTGCTCTTGATGCCATTGAGGCTACAAATAAAGCCAGCACCGCAGTTGTCGTGTTCAAATTCAGGAAGGTATAAACCTTGTGCATCTATTGGCATGCGTGAAAATTTTTCAAAAACCTTGGAATCTATAAAATAAAAACAGCATTCCCCTTTAATTTACTTAAAATTCACAACTATAGGGACACTTGTTAATCTAATTGGTAAGCTTTGAATTTTGGGACTGAGATTTTAACAATTTCACAATAGCCTTAGGTGGGTTTTAAGAGGGGTTACCCTATCAAAAATTTCTATATTAGGCCCAACAAAATCTCCTTTCTATATGGAAACCCTAATCATTGCCATCTTTTTTCTGGGATACCTTTTTATCACGCTAGAGCACAATGTAAAAGTGGATAAGCTCATCCCTGCATTGGCGATGATGGCACTGTTGTGGGCGGTTGCTGCTCTCGGACACATGGAAATGTTTGAGGTGAATACCGTACTTAAGGAATTAGAGCCCACCCATCTAGAAGAAATTTTATTGCATCACCTGGGTAAAACAGCCGAAATTTTGGTGTTTTTACTTGGGGCGATGACCATTGTTGAAATCATTGATTACTTTGATGGATTCTCAACGATCAAGGGCTTTATTAAAACCCGATCAAAGACCGCATTGCTTTGGATTTTCTCAATTCTGGCATTTGTGCTTTCTGCTATTATTGACAACCTGACGGCAACTATCGTTTTGATCACGATCTTACAGAAAGTGATCAAGGATAAGAACCTACGTCTATACTTTGCTGGATTGATCATCATTAATGCAAATGCCGGAGGTGCCTGGTCGCCTATAGGAGACGTAACGACCACTATGCTTTGGATCGCAAAGAAGGTAGAGGCAGCTTCACTGGTGAAAACGGTTTTACTCCCTTCTATAGCTTGTATGGTTCTTCCTACTTTAATCGCATCGCGATTTAAGGTGTTCCAAGGGTCAATAGACATGGAAGAATTGGAACCAGAAAAAACAGCCTACAGCGGTACTATGCTCTACCTTGGTTTGGGGGCTATTGTTTTTGTTCCTTTCTTTAAAACAGTAACGCATTTGCCTCCTTATGTAGGTATGATGCTTTCGCTTGCTATAGTAGCTCTATTTGCTGAAATCTTCTCAAACCGTAAGTTTAAAATGGCAGATGCCGGACATCACAGCCCTGTACACAAGGCACTGACTAAGATTGAGTTGCCTTCAATTTTATTCTTCTTAGGTATTCTTATGGCTGTAGCTTGTTTAGAGTCATTGGGGATTCTGTTCACCGCGGCTGAAGGAATGAATCACGCCATTCCTAATACTGATATCGTTGTACTCCTATTAGGGATAGGATCTGCCGTTATCGATAATGTTCCGTTAGTAGCAGCCTCTATGGGTATGTTCTCTGAGCCACTAGACAGTCCACTTTGGCATTTTATCGCCTATTCTACTGGAACAGGTGGAAGTATGTTGATTATCGGTTCTGCCGCAGGAGTGGTAGCTATGGGAATGGAAAAAATCGATTTCTTTTGGTATTTCAAGAAAATCGCATGGTTGGCATTGATCGGTTTTGTTTCGGGCGGATTGGTCTTCATGGCACTTCGTGATTTCGTATTTTAGAGGTCAGATTTAGACCATATGCCCCTTGTCATACAAGACGCCGAGAGTCGGTTCTCTTTTTTTGATCTTATTTTTAGCGGAGGATGGGCCAACGTGCTCATAATTGTTGTCCTTTTTGGACTCTTAATCTACGCTCTGTACATTACTATTGAGCGTTTCTTGATCTACCGTGCGGTGCTCAAACAAGAAGACGGTTTTGTCAAAGAGATCCGGAAAAAACTGACGCACCCTAAAGAGGCCATCGCCATCTGCGATCAATCTGATCATCTGCTCGCCTCGGTCTTTAAGGCCGGGTTGGCGCGCCTAGAACAGCGAAAGAACAAAGAGCAAATCACTCTGACTTTTGAATCGCGTACAGCCTATGTGGTGGCACAGCTAGAACGCCATCTCAATACACTTGCTACCATTTCAGGGGCTGCCCCAATGCTCGGATTTCTCGGAACGGTGATCGGAATGGTCTTAGCTTTTAAAGAAATGGCTACGAGTGCAGGTCAAGCGGACATCTCTCAACTCGCAGGAGGAATCTATACGGCGCTCACCACCACTGTTGCAGGACTAGTAGTCGGAATCATCAGTTATATCGCCTACAACCAATTGGTAAATCTGTTGCAGCGTATCACTCAGCGATTTGAATCGTTAATTAATACGGTTCTTGAAGAACTATAGGTATGAAGATTAAAGGTCGCCACAAGCCCAGTGCTCAGTTTAGTCTCTCTTCGATGACAGATGTGGTATTTCTGTTACTGGTCTTTTTTCTTTTGACTTCGAGCGTGAGCTCTGCCATTGATTTGACCCTTCCTGAAGGAAAAGGAAACAGCACTTCAGAGGTACAAACCATAGCGATCTCGATTGACGAGCGGTTGAGGTATTTTATAGACGAAACTCAGATCAATCCCGAATACCTTGCGTTAGAACTAAAGAAGGCGCTAGAAGATCGTCCCGGAGCGACATTGCTCCTTCGTGCCGAAGAAAATGTGGCCATCAAAGAGGCGGTACGCGTATTAGACATTGCCAACGCGAACAATTATAAGATTGTGCTGGCCGTCTCCCCCAAGTAATCTACGAACCAGATGACCTACATTAAGACCTATCAAGAGGCCTTGTCGTTTTTATACGCCCGTCTTCCTATGTTTCAAAGAGACGGTAAGGCCGCATTGCACCTCAAATTAGATCGCATTGAGGCGCTTATGAAGTATCTCGGAAATCCTCACAAAAGATTTAAATCGATTCATGTGGCGGGCACCAACGGAAAGGGATCTGTATCACACAGCATTGCTTCAGTTTTACAGGAAGCCGGATATCGCACTGGACTCTATACCTCACCGCATTTAAGGGATTTCAGAGAGCGAATTCGTTTATCAGGCACCCTATTACCCGAATCACAGGTTGTAGACTTTGTGAATTCCCATCGGACTTACATAGAGAACCACCGACTTTCTTTTTTTGAGCTGACCGTGGCTATGGCTTTCGAAACCTTCGCATCGGAAAATGTCGATGTCACGGTGATTGAAGTCGGTATGGGAGGACGCCTCGATGCGACCAATGTGATCACTCCTGAACTTTCAGTGATCACGAACATCGGCTTTGATCACATGGAGTTCTTGGGGGACACCCTTGAGAAAATTGCTGTAGAGAAGGCAGGTATCATCAAGCCCGGTATCCCTGTGGTGATCGGAGAACATCAATCGGAGACCCTACCCGTTTTTTCTCGCATTGCCGATGGGGCAGGAGCGCCATTACTGAGTGCATGGAATCATGAGAAAGCCATTGCCTTAAGCCGCGATATTGATTTTGATCTCAAAGGGGTTTATCAGGCTCCAAATAGGTTAACAGCACTTACCGCATTGCTTAAATTGCGTGAGCAAGGATGGTCTATAAGCGACAATCATCTCAAATCAGGACTCTCTCGGGTGGTGCTTAACACGGGTCTAAAAGGACGTTGGCAATGGCTTAACAGGAACACTGTTTGCGATACCGCTCACAATCAGGCGGGCTTGACACAGGTCATGAATCAGTTAAGATCCTTGAAATACCATCAACTGCATATTGTTTTAGGGGTGGTTGCCGATAAGGATCTATCGCTTGTCTTGCCTCTTTTCATCAAGGAGGCCTTCTATTATTTCGTAAAACCTGATGTCCCTCGCGGCCTAGATGCTCATGTGTTAGCAGCAAAGGCGCTAGAGTATGGTTTAAATGGAGAAGTTTACGATACGGTTTCTATCGGATTGTACGCTGCACAGTCAGCGGCAACAGAACAAGATCTTGTCTTTGTGGGCGGAAGTACATTTACTGTAGCTGAAGTCGTATAATTTTCGCTCTTTTCTTTGGCTACAAGCCAAAACGTTCTATATTTGCGATCCCTTTTTAGGGCTCTTAGCTCAGCTGGTTCAGAGCACCTGCCTTACAAGCAGGGGGTCACTGGTTCGAATCCAGTAGGGCCCACTTTTAAAAAAAGTCGATGTTAACATCGACTTTTTTTTTTAAATAAAACATAATCAATAGTCTCTATCACTATTTAGTTTAAAATAGTGTTGATTTCTATATTTTTTGAAATCTTTAAATTAGATAAACTAGCACACTACTAAAGCATGAAAATTGAAAAAATAAATATCCTTGTTATCATAGTCATCTTCATTTTTGGTTGTGAAAAACAAACTCAAGAAGAGGAAGTCCTGAAATATTCCATTTTTACATCAGCAGGCGATGGAGGCACTGTGAATTTTACAAATGGCTTGTATTCACAAGGTGAGAATTTAAGAATTGAAGCAATTGCCGATAGAGGATACGTTTTTAATGGATGGGAGGGAATAGATTCCCAAGAAAATGTATTAGAATTTTCCGTTCAGAAGTCACTGAGTCTTAAGGCGACATTTAAGCTTAATGTCATTGAATTAAACTCTAATGTTCCTTATTTGGTAGAAGATCTCGTTGATAACTCTGGCTTTATTTTGGCCATTGAAAATGGAAAACAAGTTTGTTATTTAATAGATCATCGAGGAGTAAAACAAAAAACTTGGAACTTTGAGTTGAATTTAGGTCAGGATGCTGAGCTAGCTCCAGACGGCTCATTATATGCTCTCTTTCAAGTACCAAATGATAATTTCGGATTTGGAGGTAAAAGTGGGCTTATTCGAAAGATTGGTGTTAATAATGAGGTTTTATGGGAATTTCAAATTTCATCTGAAACGGAGATTACACATCATGACTTAGAATTAATGCCAAATGGAAACTTATTAGTTCTATTGTGGTATAGAATATCTAAGGATGAGGCTAAATTGATAGGCTTCCAATCCGAGACCGATATTTATGTAGAGAAAATTGTTGAAGTCAATCCATCCCTAAACAAAATTGTATGGGAATGGAATAGCTGGGATCATATTATTCAAAATGTAGAACCAAATCATCCGACTTTTGGGGATCCATCGTTAAATAGAAAAAAAATAGATATTTTTTATAATTATCAATCCGATTACCATCAATTTATTTCGAAAGGAGATTTGATGCATGCAAATGGATTAGCATACCTTGAATCAGGAGATATTATTGCGGTAAGTGTTAATTTCTATAATGAGGTTTGGTTTATAGACCATAGTACAACTGCAGAAGAGGCAAAAGGAAGTTCTGGAGGACAATTTCAGAGTGGAGGAGATCTTATTTATAGGTTCGGAAATCCAAAAACGTTTAAAGATGCCTCTCCGAAAATTCTAGATCTTAATCATCACCCCTCTTTTGTAAGTAATCAAGGGTTAGTGAATTTTATGATATTTAATAATAATAATGCAGAAGGAAAGTCAAAAGCTATGGAATTTGAACTCCCTTTCTTTTCAAATAATATGGAAATTGGCCCCAATCCTAAGATCGTTTTCGAGTATTCTAATCAAGACCTTTTCTTTAATATAGTTGGAAGCGCCATGCGCTTACCTAATGGCAATACCTTGATTTGCGAAGGAGATTTTGGTTTTTGGGAGGTAAATTCTTCAGGCACATTATTGTGGAAATACGATGGGTTAGGAGCAACATTTTGGAGAGGTATCTTTTATCCTAAAAATAGTGATGCAATTTTGAATTTAAATCTTTAGTAGTCTTGCCTATAAATTTCAAAATCAAAAAATTTATCTTTTTTTGCTCCAATTTTTTCCTTTTAAAGAAATGGTTCATTTTCTCGGTAGTAGCATTAACTACCGTGGGTTTGGGTATTTCACTTTTGGGAGAAGCCATTGTCGCTAAGCTCGAACAACGCTCATGGTTTCTTCTCGGCACCATGGCATTAGTGGTAATCAACACTGGACTTTCACTACTGGGTAAAGCAGTAATAGAGCGTATTAAGGCCTCCTCGTAATTTTGGGTATCGAAACGATCCAAATACAGTTTGATCCAGGTTCACTTCAGCTAATGAATTTAGCTTTGGGTCTTATTATGTTTGGAATCGCTCTAGAGATTCGCTTG
>JALRDO010000023.1 GCA_023262185.1 Flavobacteriaceae bacterium | reverse complement strand
GCCATCCCTAAGCTGTTTACTGCTAACCTGCGCAGCAGCTACGGAAGCTTTGATACCGGACAGCTCTATACCTCCGTTGGGCAATCGGGCGAGCGTTTCGGATACGTTTTAGAATACTTGAACTTCAATTCTGACGGATTCAAGCAGTTGGGTGAAAACGACAATACCGGATTCGACATTAGCGATCTTATGGGTAAAGTGCGTTTTTCGTCTGCCGCCGACGCTGCCTTGCCGCAATCGCTCGAGCTGAAATATCATTTTTACGACGAGCAATCAAATGAAACCTACCTAGGTCTTTCTCAGGCAGATTTCGAAGCCGACCCGTATTCGCGCTATGCCGGATCGCGGCTCGATCAATTGAACGCCCAACAGCGCCAGGTGATGCTCACCCATGTCATGGACTTTTCTGACCGTTTTAAGGTGATCACCAACGCTTATACGAATAAATTCACCCGTAACTGGTACAAGCTTGAAGATGCAGTCTTCGAAGGCGATAAGGCGAGTCTTGCGAGTGTACTGAACGACCCTGCGGCCTACTCGAATCATATGAGTATCATCAATGGCCAATCGAATTCAGGAGCCGACGCGCTGCTCTTGAAAGCAAACAATCGTATCTATTATTCGCGCGGTATTCAAACCAAAGTAGACTACCACTGGTACGGATCAAACGGAGCCTTCCATGATATCGAAGTAGGCGCACGTCTGCATTACGACGCAGAAGATCGTCTGCAATGGGAAGACGGCTACAGCATTACCAACGGATTTATGGCACTAACCTCTGAAGGCCCGAGAGGAGCAGAGGGTAACCGTATCTCTAGCGCCAACGCCCTAGCTACCTATGCGTTGTACAAGTACAAAAAAGGGGGCCTCACCTTGACCCCGGGTATACGTTACGAGCGCATTGACCTGATGCGCGAGGATTGGGGTAAGACTGATGCTAATCGAGTTACTGAAGCCGCTATTCGTGAAAATGCGGTGAACGTGGTGATTCCAGGAGTTGGATTCAATTACAGCTTCTCAAACGCAGCCTCGCTATTCGGTGGGATGCACAAGGGATTCTCACCCCCAGGAAACGCTCCAGGTGAAAAGGCGGAGGAAAGTGTGAACTACGAACTCGGATCACGCTTTAACATTGTCGGAATCAGCGGAGAGCTCATCGGATTCTTCAACGACTATTCAAACCTCTTGGGCTCTGATATGGCGGCCAGCGGCGGAACCGGATCGCTCGATCAGTTCAATGCAGGAGCCGTCAATGTGAGCGGACTTGAGCTCTTACTCAACGGAAACCTTGCAGCGGCAGACGCTAAAATACAACTGCCGGTTTCAGCGGCTTACACCCTAACCAACGCCATCTTTCAGTCTGACTTCGGAAGCACTCAAGACGTGTGGGGCACGGTCAGCAATGGCGATCGCGTACCTTACATTCCACAGCATCAATTCAACCTTACCGCGAGTCTCATCCACTCAAAATATGAGGTCAACTTTAACGGACGCTATAATGGAGCCTTCAACACCCAAGCCTCGAACGGCGGAACAAACGATCCTATGACTCTTGATTCAAATGTGGTTATCGATATGAGTGCGAAATATCACCTTAGCTCTCAAATCAGCCTGACCACTCAAGTCATCAACCTCTTCGATGAAGTTTACGCATCGGCTCGTGTTCCTGCGGGATTCAGACCCGGGCACCCCTTTGGAATCTATGGCGGAGTCGCCTTTAGACTCTAGTTTTTCACTTGTTTGTGTTTAGTTACTAAAGGGACCCTTTGGGTTGTCTTTTGGTAAAAAGGATCCTCATCAATTGATCAGCTCTTTTTCGAAACCTTCTCTTCTGTCGAATGCCGCTTTAGACTCAAACAGTCTACGCTGGTTTAGCGGTTCACTGAGCTCAGATGTAGTCGTCATGAGTGCATTGTATTCATCTATAGAAATCATGACGACTCCTTTGTCTTTGCAGCGGTTGATTAGAATCGTTTCAAAATCTTCAGTTACCTTTTCGATATAAGCCTTTGTTTCTTTCTTGGAGTCTGATAGTGTGGTGATAATTATGAGCGGATATCCTTTATAGGTATTTAAAATACTATTTTCATGCATATTTAAAAAAATCTATTACTAATCATGCAAGAAAGGGTGGTTGACTGCAACTTCTATGCAGTGGCCGCAAAACCTGTATAAGTGAACAGATAAATAGGGTTAGAAATAACAAATAGAGGTTCAAAACCAAAATGCACTATTTTGGTACATCAATTTGCTGCTTATGAGGTTGTCCTTGAAAAGTGTTTGTTATTTGGTGATCGCTATTTGCTCAATGGCTTTCTTCAGTTCTGCGCATGCACAAGAAAATAAGTCAGCATTTTATCTAGATGGGATGTTCGGCGCTACTGTTGGATCTGGCTTTGTAACCCTTAACATCGGAGGACCTTCGCTTTCAATGGTACTCAGCGACGATTTCAAAGTTGGTGTAGGGGCTTTACCCTCTTTGCATTTAGAAGACGGAAAGGCCACTCCAAAGTTAGGTCTTGGCCCTCGTATCGACCTCAAAAAGGTTTCTATTATTGCTCCTTTCTTCCCAGTACAGCCAACGGGTAAGTGGGTAGGATCCTTAGGGTTAGCTTATAAGTTTGGTCGAAAGAAATAGTGATTACTTCGACATTGGTGTGAGGCTATTTAGAACACCGCCTCTGCAACAGCCTTAATATTGGCAGGGCGGCTCATGGTGTAGTAATGCAGAATAGGAACTCCCGCCTGCATGAGCTCTTTCGACTGCTGAATGCACCATTCGATACCCACTTGATACACCGCAGCATTGTCTTTGCAGGCCTCGATGGCAGTGACTAGGTCAGCCGGAAGGTCTACGTGAAAACGATGTGGCAATAGGTTGAGCTGGCGCTTGGTAGAGATCGGCTTAAGCCCGGGTATGATCGGCACCTCGATGCCGATAGCTCGGCATTTGTCTGCGAATTCAAAGAACTTTTGATTGTCGAAGAACATTTGGGTAACGATGTAATGTGCACCGGCGTCGACCTTGGCTTTGAGCATCTTGAGATCGTGATCGAGTGATGGGGCCTCCATATGTTTTTCGGGATAGCCTGCCACCCCGATGCAGAAATTGGCAGCGGCCGTGTTCTCTAGGCTGCTGTCAAGGTAGTGTCCACCATTGAGTCCAGCGATCTGGGCTACGAGCTCTGAAGCATAGGCATGACCTTCTTTCTCGGGTTTGAAATAGGTTTCAGACCCCATGGCATCTCCGCGCAGGGCGACCAGATTGTCGATACCGATAAAGTTGAGGTCGATGAGTAGGTCTTCGGTTTCTTGACGCGTGAAGCCTCCGCAGAGTATGTGGGGGATGGCGTCAACCTTGTATTTGTGTTGAATGGCAGCGGTGATTCCGAGGGTTCCGGGGCGCTTGCGCGTGATACGCTTTTCGAGTAGCCCGTCTGGACGCTCTACGTATTCAAAATCCTCTCTATGATAGGTCACCTCGATAAAAGGCGGATTGAATTCCATGAGCGGATCAATCGCTGCGTAGATCGAATCGATCGTTTGCCCTTTGTTCGGGGGCAGCAGCTCGAATGAAAAAAGGGTCTTGCCTTTAGCGGCCTTGATATGTTCAGTTACCCTCATACTAGTCGTCTAAATTAGGCATAAGCCATTTCTCAGCGGTTTTAATGTCAACACCACGTCGCTTGGCGTAGTCCTCGAGTTGATCGCGCTTGATTTTTCCGAGTCCAAAATACTTGGCTTCAGGGTGCGCGAAATAATATCCAGATACCGAAGCGGCGGGCCACATGGCGAGGCTCTCTGTGAGTTTTACACCGATGCGCTCTTCCACCTGCATCAGCTCCCAAAGGGTCTGCTTCTCAAGGTGGTCAGGGCAGGCCGGATACCCGGGTGCCGGACGTATCCCTACATAGGCTTCTTTGATAAGCTCTTCTCCTGATAGCATCTCGTCTGCGGCATAACCCCATACCTCTTTACGGACCTTTTCGTGCAGGTATTCGGCAAAGGCCTCCGCCAAGCGGTCGGCTAAGGCCTTGATCATGATGCTATTGTAATCGTCGTGATCGGCTTCAAATTGAGCGGCGAGTTCGTCGGTTCCGAATCCTGCGGTAACGCAGAAGGTTCCGATGTAGTCGCGGTGTTTTGAATTTAGCGGTGCCACATAGTCGGCTAGTGCTAGGCTTTCTTTGCCTCCACGTGCCCCTTGCTGTCGTAAAGTAAGTAGACGTGCCTTTTCAGCAGTGCGGTCTTCGTTTTCGAAGAGTACGATGTCGTCGCCGTGGCTTGCTGCAGGGTACAGGGCATAGACTGCCTTAGCGATGAGTTTGTCGTTTTCGATGAGGTCTGCGAGCATGGTATGCGCATCGTCTAGCAGTTGACGCGCATGATCTTTGAGCTCAGGGTCTTCTAGAATGTCAGGGTATTTGCCGTGAAGGTCCCATGTCCAGATAAAAGGGCTCCAATCGATATAGGGGATAAGCTCGTGCAAATCTTGCTTTTCGATGGTGAAGGCGCCAGTCTGTTTCGCTGGTGCAGGAGGCGTCGCATCAAAATCAATTTTTAGTGCCGATTCACGTGCCTCTTCAATGCTTCTGTAGGCTTTATTTTTCTTGCGATTCGGATATTCAATACGGAAGTTTGCGTACTCCTCAGCGATCGCCTTTTTGTAGGCCGGGCCGGTTTCTTTTCCGAGCAGTTGACCCGCAACGGTTACGGCCCGTGAGGCATCAAGCACATGTACGACTCCTCCGCTGTAAACCGGATCTATTTTGATGGCCGTATGAGCACGCGATGTGGTAGCCCCACCAATCAGTAGCGGAATTTTAGCTCCTATGCGCTCAAGTTCTTTGGCTACGAAAACCATCTCATCAAGAGAAGGGGTGATGAGGCCTGAGAGACCGATGATGTCTACCTGCTCTTTGATGGCAGTTTCGATGATTTTTTCGGGCGGAACCATCACGCCTATGTCTATAATCTCATAGTTGTTGCATCCGAGTACAACGCCTACGATGTTTTTACCGATGTCGTGCACGTCACCTTTTACGGTGGCAAGTAGTACTTTCCCAGCTTTTTCTTGAACTCCAGAGGCCTCCGCTTCGATGAAAGGGAGCAGGTAGGCCACGGCTTTTTTCATGACACGGGCCGACTTGACCACCTGGGGCAAGAACATTTTACCTTCGCCGAAGAGGTCTCCGACGATGTTCATTCCGGTCATCAGGTGCCCTTCGATCACTTCGAGCGGACGCTCTACGGATACCCGAGCCTCTTCCATATCCTGGGTTACAAATTCATCGATTCCTTTCACCAGACTGTGCGTGATGCGCTCTTGAAGAGGTAGCTCGCGCCATACGTTTTTGGCTACGTTGCCTTCTCGAGTGTCAGACTTGACACTTTCAGCGAAGTCTAACAAGCGTTCTGTGGCGTCGTCTCTGAGGTTGAGTAGCACGTCTTCTACGTATTCGAGCAGATCTTTGGGGATATCGTCGTATACCTCGAGCATGGTAGGGTTCACGATTCCCATACTCATGCCGTTTTTGATGGCGTGGTATAAAAAGGCTGAGTGCATGGCTTCGCGCACGCGGTTGTTTCCTCTGAAAGAGAAGCTTACGTTTGAAACCCCTCCGCTGACATGTGCATGCGGAAGATTCTCACGTATCCACTTGGTGGCCCTGAAAAAATCAAGGGCGTTGGTCTTGTGTTCTTCCATTCCGGTAGCTACCGGAAAGATATTTGGGTCAAAAATGATGTCTTCAGGATTGAACTGAACCTTATCGACGAGCACGCGGTAAGAACGTTCGCAGATTTCAATGCGGCGCTCGTAGGTGTCGGCCTGTCCGTTTTCATCGAATGCCATCACGATGACGGCTGCTCCGTAGCGCTTGATCTTGCGAGCCTGTTCAATGAAATTTTCTTCGCCTTCTTTAAGACTAATAGAGTTAACCACGGCCTTACCTTGCACCACCTTTAGCCCGGCCTCTAGGATCTCCCATTTTGAAGAGTCGATCATGATCGGAATACGGGCGATGTCGGGTTCGGAGGCGATGAGATTCAGAAAGCGCGTCATGGCGGCAGCTCCGTCGATCATCCCTTCGTCCATGTTGACATCGAGAATCTGCGCTCCACCTTCTACTTGTTCGCGTGCCACCTCGATAGCAGCCTCGTAATTGTCGTCTTGAATTAGGCGCAAGAACTTGCGCGATCCGGTAACGTTGGTGCGCTCACCCACATTCACAAAATTGGTCTCAGGGGTAATGATGAGTGGCTCTAGGCCCGAAAGTTTGGTATAGCGGGCACTCATAGACTTCGAGGTTTTGCGCCAGCGGCCAGTTCTGCAATTACTTTGATGTGATCGGGAGTGGTCCCGCAACATCCGCCGATGATGTTGACGAGGCCTTCTTCGAGATAAGGCTTGATGAGGGCTCGCATTTCTTCAGGACTTTGGTCGTACTGCCCAAATTCATTGGGTAGGCCGGCATTCGGATGCGCCGAAATGTATTGCTGCGTCGCGATGGCACCCATGCGCTGCACGTAGGGACGCAATTGATCTGCCCCCAAGGCACAGTTGAACCCAACGCTCAATAGCGGGATGTGTGAGATTGATATAAAAAAGGCCTCAGCGGTCTGTCCCGATAGGGTGCGCCCACTGGCATCAGTAATCGTGCCGCTGACCATCACGGGTATGTCGCGACCGGTATCCTCTTTATATTCTTCTATAGCAAATAGGGCGGCCTTGGCATTGAGGGTATCGAAAACGGTTTCAACCAGAAGCAGGTCTGCTCCGCCGTCCATGAGACCTCTAATTTGCTCGTAATAGGCGGCTTTTAGCTCGTCAAAACTGATGGCGCGATAGCCCGGATCGTTCACGTCGGGTGACATGCTCGCTGTCTTGTTGGTTGGCCCCATGGATCCTGCCACATAACGCGGCTTGTCTGGGGTTTTCGCCGTGTACTCGTCTGCCGCTTTCTTGGCGAGTTGTGCCGAAGCGACATTCAGCTCATACACCAGCTCTTGCATGTCGTAATCGGCCATAGCCACTGAGGTAGAAGAGAAGGTATTGGTTTCTGCAATGTCGGCCCCGGCCTCAAAGTATTTTCTGTGAATGTCTAAAATCGCCTCGGGCTGGGTCAGAGAGAGCAAATCGTTGTTCCCCTGCAAAGGTGACGGATAGTCAGCAAAACGCTCCCCTCGATAGTCCTCTTCACTGAACTTATGGCGCTGAATCATGGTTCCCATGGCTCCATCGAGCACAAGGATTCGAGATTTCAGCAGTTCGGTGATTGGGGGTTTTTGACTCATACGATTGTGGTCGCGCTATTGATGCTGTTTTCAACAGACGAAAGTACGGGCAATATTGATCTTATAAAAGTTATAAATGGCTATAAACGTTTAGAAAAGACATGGAAATAGCGCGCTATCCGCTAAATTTGTCCTCTCAAATTTTGGTATATGTCGTATTACTTTACTTCTGAGTCCGTCAGCGAAGGACATCCCGATAAGATCGCCGATCAAATCAGTGATGCGCTATTGGATAATTTTTTAGCCTTTGATGCCAATTCAAAGGTAGCTTGTGAGACCCTTGTGACTACAGGTCAAGTGGTTTTAGCAGGTGAGGTAAGAAGTAATACTTATGTCGATCTGCAGCAGGTGGCTCGGGATGTGGTAAACAAGATCGGATATACCAAAGCCGAGTATCAATTCAGTGGTGATGCGTGTGGAGTGATCTCTCTGATTCATGAGCAATCAAAAGACATCAATCGAGGGGTTGATCGCGGAATTCCAGAAGAACAAGGTGCAGGAGACCAAGGTATGATGTTCGGATACGCCACAAACGAAACCGATAACTTCATGCCTTTAGCCTTGGATATTTCTCATAATATCCTCAAGGTTTTGGCCAAAGAACGCCGTTCGAGTGAAGCAATCGCTTACTTAAGGCCGGATGCTAAGGCTCAAGTCACGATCGAGTATGATGATACCAATAAACCGTTGCGCATAGATTCAATAGTCGTATCAACGCAGCATGATGACTTTGCAGATGAGGTAGAAACCATCAGCAGGATCAAGGAGGATATTGTATCAATCGTCATGCCTCAAGTAAGACGAATGTATTCGTCTGAACTTCAAGAGCTTTTTGATGATCAGATCACTTACCATGTAAATCCTACGGGTAAATTTGTGATTGGTGGTCCTCATGGGGATACTGGTCTTACAGGTCGTAAGATTATAGTCGACACTTATGGAGGTAAGGGCGCTCACGGTGGGGGGGCCTTTTCGGGAAAAGATCCCTCAAAGGTTGACCGTTCAGCGGCTTACGCGATGCGCCATATTGCAAAAAACCTAGTTGCAGCAGGGGTTTGTGATGAGGTACTAGTTCAGATATCCTATGCGATAGGAAAAGTAGAGCCTCTATCCCTCTTCTTAAATACTTACGGAACGGCGAAGGTAGATCTGTCGGATAGCGCTATTGCTCAAATCATTAAGTCGAATTTTTCATTCACCCCTTATGCCATTGAAACCCGATTAAAGCTTCGCAATCCTATTTACAGCGAAACTGCTGCTTATGGGCATATGGGTCGTGAGCCAAAAACACTGGTCAAAGTCTTCGAATCACCTTACAACGGTAAAGTAGCCCGTGAGGTAGAACTCTTTACATGGGAAAAGCTTGACCTTGTTGAAGCGATTCAAGAACTATTTAAGTTGAACTCATGAAAGAGACTGGATATACACCCTACAAAGTAAAAGATATCAACCTGGCCGACTGGGGCCGTAAAGAAATTGAACTTGCAGAGGCAGAAATGCCTGGACTCATGGCCCTTCGCGAAGAATACGGCGCAGAACAACCTCTTAAAGGTGCACGTATTGCTGGATGCTTACACATGACGATTCAAACTGCGGTATTGATCGAGACTCTTGTGGATTTGGGCGCTGAGGTAACTTGGAGCTCGTGTAATATTTTCTCTACGCAAGACCATGCCGCTGCAGCGATTGCCGCAGCCGGCATTCCGGTTTATGCGTGGAAGGGGATGAATGAAGAGGAGTTTAATTGGTGTATCGAGCGGACGCTTTTCTTTGGAGAGGACCGTAAACCGTTAAATATGATTCTTGACGATGGCGGAGATCTTACCAATATGGTTTTAGATCAATACCCGGAACTGGTTGCTGCCATAAAAGGTCTTTCTGAGGAAACCACAACTGGAGTGCACCGTCTATACGAACGTATGGCCAAAGGAACACTGCCTATACCAGCGATTAACGTGAACGACTCTGTAACGAAGTCGAAATTCGACAACAAATACGGTTGTAAAGAAAGTGCAGTTGACGCAGTACGTCGTGCTACTGATATCATGCTTGCAGGTAAGCGCGTGGTGGTTTGCGGATACGGAGACGTGGGTAAAGGAACCGCTGCCTCATTCAGAGGAGCAGGTGCGATTGTAACCGTTACCGAGATTGATCCGATCTGTGCGCTTCAGGCGTGTATGGATGGATACGAAGTAAAACGTTTAGAAACGGCTGTGGGCATTGCGGACATTGTAATTACCACCACCGGCAACAAGGATATCGTTCGTGGAGAGCACTTTGAAGCCATGAAGGACAAGACTATCGTTTGTAATATTGGACACTTCGATAATGAAATCGACATCGCCTGGTTAAATAAGCATCACGGGTCAACCAAGGTTGAGATCAAACCTCAAGTAGATAAATACACACTAAACGGCAAAGACATCATTATCTTAGCCGAAGGCAGACTCGTAAACCTAGGTTGCGCCACTGGTCACCCTAGCTTTGTGATGAGTAATTCATTTACGAATCAGACTCTTGCTCAAATCGAGCTATGGAAGAATCATAAGAATTACGAGAACAAGGTATACATGCTTCCTAAGCACTTAGATGAGAAAGTGGCGGCTTTACACCTTGCTAAACTAGGCGCTGAGCTCACTGAGCTTAAACAAGATCAGGCCGAATACATTGGGGTTACCGTTCAAGGTCCATTCAAGCCAGAATATTACCGTTACTAGGTCTTTTAGGTGAGGCTTCTGTGCATTTCTTTTCTATATTCACATGCCGTTGGCAAGGGTATTTCTGTCAACATATTTCTATGAAGATTAGTATACATCATGTGACCCTTAAAAGGCGTTTTCCGCTCGCCATTTCAAGAGGTGTGCGCTATGATTCAGTCAATGTGTTTGTGCGCATTGAAGAAAATGGAATCGTGGCTTGGGGCGAAGGAGCTCCTGGAACATCAGAAGGTGCTGCTACCCATGAGGCTTTGCAAGCAGAACTCGAGCGTTTTATCGAAACAGGAGTTGAAGGACATTCTATCAAAGCCCTTCAGCGTCGTGCAGTTGAAATGAATATTGCGCCCTGTGCCTATGTGGCCTTTGATACTGCCCTTTGGGATCTTACCGCTAAAAAGGCGAATATGCCCTTGTATCAATTTTTAGGATACGATAAGCCAACCGCACCAACCTCTGTGACTATAGGAATCAATCCGCCTGAAGTAGTAGCTGAGCGTGTACCGATTTTAATGGAGGGTCATCCGACCATTAAGGGTCTCAAGATTAAGCTTGGTTCGCCTGAAGGAGTTGAAGCAGATAAGGCGATGTTCGAACAGGTGGTAAAGAGCGCGGCTCCCTATGGGTTAAAATTACGCGTCGACGCCAATGGCGGATGGCCTTTAGATATCGCAAAACATATGCTTGCTTGGCTATCTGAGCGCGGAGTAGAATATGTAGAGCAGCCACTCGTTGAAGGAGCAGAAGATCAGCTCCCTGAACTTTTTAAAAATCGAGCACTTCCTATTTTCGTAGACGAATCGTGCCGTTTTGCTTCAAACATCCATAAATACGCTCACTGTGTTGACGGCGTGAACCTTAAGCTCATGAAATGCGGTGGGATCACCGAGGCCCTTAACATATTAAGCGTCGCGGAGTCATACGGATTAGAAACTATGATCGGCTGCATGTCTGAATCCTCTGTGGCGATAGCCGCAGGAGCCGCCCTTACCGGAGGCATTGATCACGTCGATCTCGATTCTCATTACAACCTCAATCCAGATCCCGCTTGCGGAGCCCCCATGGTAGAAGGTATCACCATGCCAACCGATAACCCAGGCCATGGTGCCACGCTTAAATCTGAGTTCTATGCTTAAGCCTTCTGATAAAGTTGCCATTTACATGCAAGACGAATTGAATGGTGAGTCGGGTAAGATGGGTTTTGGAGCCATCAGATACCTTCAAAACGAGATTGTCGCTGTGATTGATAGTTCTCAAGTGGGTCAATCCATCACCCAGTTCATCAATACCAAAAAGCAGATTCCGATTGTTGCTACACTTGAAGAAGCGAAAGCGCTCGGAGCTAATACCCTTCTATTAGGTATTGCCCCGGTGGGGGGTAAGATTCCTGAAAAATGGATTCCGCTTATTGAAAGCGCTCTAGAGCTCGGGCTATCTATAATTAACGGACTTCACGATTTACTTGCGCCAAGATTCGCTGAAAAAATAAAGGATTCAGAAATCCAGTGGATTTGGGACGTTCGGGTGCCTACCTTTACACCTCCCATTGGGTCGGGTAAGGCGCTCACTCATAAAGGTAAGCGCGTACTATTTGTAGGAACCGACGGTGCTGTCGGAAAGATGACCACCGCACTTGAATTGTTCTCTGCTTTAAAGCGCAAGAATCACAAGGTCGGATTTGTAGCGACCGGACAAATAGGTATTACTGTCACAGGTAGAGGAATTCCCCTTGATGCCTACAAAGTAGATTATGCAACTGGATCAGTGCAGGCCGCAGTGATGGAAGAAGCGGATAAGGACATCATACTAATTGAAGGGCAAGGTTCTCTTTTGAATCCAGGCAGCACCGCTACGCTCCCTTTAATGCGCGGCAGTTGCCCCACGCATTTAGTACTGTGCATGCGAGGAGATATTTCTACGCTAAGAGATTACCCGAATATCAAGATTCCTAACCTAGCAGCGTACATCAAACTCAACGAGGCGCTTGCCACTGTTAACGGAACTTATCCTGCCGCCAAAGTCATCGCCGTATCGGTCAATACGAGTAAACTTAACGATGCCGAAGCCGTCAAAGTACTTAAGCACGTGGCTGAAGAAGCTGGAGTTCCGGCAACCGATCCGGTGCGCCAAGGGCCTGATGACTTGTATAAAGCTTTAATGGGCTAATGTTGTCGAAGGCAATCAACACATTGTTTTGTACCTTTTCAAAAACGATTGTCATGAGACTTACTTCTACCTTATTATATAGTATTCTCTTTGTTGGTGTATTAGGAGCGATTTTATCATGTGAATCTTCAGCATCTTCAGAGACCAATAATGAAGACTCATGGATGCTTGGCCCTTTTACTAAGCTTTACGATGAAAACCCTATTCTGACGCCCTCACCAGAACTCACCTTTGTCGATCCTATATCAGGAGACGCTGTAGCTTATGAAGAGAAGAATGTGCTGAACCCCGCTGCTATTGTAAAGGATGGAAAGGTTCATTTGATCTACCGCGCTCAAGATTCACTAATGACCTCGCGTTTAGCTTTGGCTATTTCCGAAGACGGTATTCATTTTGAAAAGACAGGTGAGCCCATCTTCTTTCCAGAAAAGGATAGGTTTTTTAAACTAGAGTGGCCAGGGGGAGTAGAGGATCCGCGAATAGTAAGTACTGAAGACGGTGGGTACTTTTTGACCTATACCGCCTATGACGGTAAAACTGCGCGACTACTTTCTGCTTACAGTAAAGACCTTATTACGTTCAAACGTTACGGATCTGTATTCAAAGATTCTATATACTCGAATATATGGTCAAAATCTGGAGCGCCTATCGTCAGGCAAAGAGGTGAACGCTTTGTAATGACAAAAATTAACGGATACTATTATATGTACTTCGGGGATACCAATCTGTATTTAGCACGTTCAAAGACACTTGTAGACTGGGAAGTTCTTGAAGATGAAGAGAAGGGGACAGCCATTGAGGCCCTACAACCTCGCCCCGGATATTTTGACTCACGCCTCGTAGAGCCAGGACCATTTGCCTTGCTTACCGCTAAAGGAGTGCATATGATCTATAACGCCTCTAACGCAAAGAATCTTAATGATAACGAATTAGAGCCTTACACTTACGCTGCTGGTCAGGCCTTGTTTGATGCTGTACAGCCCTGGAGACTCATTGATCGAAGTAACAGTTACTTTATCTATCCGGAGGCAGACTTTGAAAAAGAGGGAGAGGTAGACCTTGTCTGCTTCGTAGAGGGACTGGTATATTTTCAAAATAAGTATTATCTCTATTATGGTACGGCAGACTCAAAAATTGGAGTTGCTTTAATTAATTAGAACTATTACTTTTATTTAAAACAATTAAAATGCTTAGGAGTAAAAATCTAACACAAGAACAAATAGCAGTAATAAGAAAACTTCTATTGAAGGGAAATACTTCTATGAATATTTCAAAAAAATTAAACATATCGGTTGCTACTATTAGTAATTATAGAGCATACTTTAAAAAGCAAGGGGATGTGTTTCCGGATAATCGTGGTCGCAAGCCTAAAAATCCTACTCTAAATGAGACGGCGTCTATTCAAATCATTAAATCTACTAATCAGTTCTCCGATACATATAAGTATAATATTAATGGTTTACAGGTGACATTTTCTGATAAGCCAAGAAATCTTCGTATAGGAAAAAAAGGAATGGTAGTAGAGTTTTAAATTTCAACTACAGTCCGTAGTCAAATCAAAAGTTTTTCTCTTGTAACCCCAGTAAATACTGGGGTTTTTTATTTTTTAACACGAAAAATAACTATATTGTAGTCGAAACTTTATAGTAATTCTACTGTTTTTAAAACTTAAAAAACATGCC
>JALRDO010000022.1 GCA_023262185.1 Flavobacteriaceae bacterium | reverse complement strand
CTATCTAAATAGACAGTATCTTATTCTTCTAGGGCTCTAGCTTTATTTGCCTCGGGTAACTCTTTCTTAGCCTTCGCTCCAAGGCTTTGTAACCTGATAATACTGCTTACCACATTTCCGTTACCGGTGTGTAGTTTTTTCATTGCATCCTCATAGGACTTCTTGGCATCATTCATTCGAATTCCGACTTTATTCAGGTCTTCAATGAATCCGACAAACTTGTCGTGCAAAGCGCCAGCTCGTTGAGCGATTTCTAACGCGTTTTTGTGCTGTCGCTCGTTGTTCCACATAGAGTCTATGGTGCGCAAAGTAGCCAATAGCGTGGTAGGGGTAACTAAAATGATATTACGTTCAAACGCCTTTAGATAAAGCTGTGGGTCTTGCTGTAATGCCGCAGCAAATGCCGGTTCAATAGGGATAAAGAGGATGACAAAATCCGGTGAATCTATATCGTATATATCCTCGTAGCGTTTTTCGCTTAATTCTTTAATGTGACGCTGTAAAGAATTGAGATGCAGCTTAGCAAAGGTCTCTCGCTCTTGCTCAGAGGCATTGACGAATTGTTCGTAGTGCACCAGAGAAACCTTTGAGTCGATGACAATCTTTTTGTTGTTAGGAAGGTTTAAGATGACATCAGGCATCAGTCTGCGCCCTTCATCATTAATGAAGCTCTGTTGCACCATGTATTCGCTGTCTTTGCGAAGGCCTGACTTTTCTAAAATGCGCTCCAATACAAGTTCACCCCAATTCCCTTGAAGTTTATTGTCACCTTTAAGCGCTTTGATGAGATTAGCGGTCTCGTTTTTCATCTCAAGACTCTGGTCTTGCATGTGTTTTAACTGCACTTTAAAGGTTTCGTGAAAGGTGAGATTTTGTTTATTGCTCTCTTCTACTTTTTGCGAAAAATCAGTAATGCGTTCTCTTAAAGGATCTAATAGGGTTTTGATATTTTTCTGATTCTCTTCACTGATCTTGGTAGATTTCTCTTCAAAGATCTTCTGAGCTAGATTTTCAAATTCAGTCTTGAATTGTTTTTGTAACTGCTCGAGTTCTTCTTGCCTGTGTGTATTTTTTTCATTTAAAAACTCTAGTTCTTTCTGTGTTTCAACCAGGGTAGTGTAGGTTTCTTGGTGCTTTTCAATTAATCTCTGATGTTCAGTCTTCTCATGCTCAAGAGTTTCCTTTAGCAAGCTTAACCGCTCTTCTAAACGATGATCGCTTGTGGTGTTAGAAGCCAGTCGTTTTCCTAAAATAAATCCAAGGACTCCAAATACTAAGGTTAAAAAAGCGAGAACGGTTTCAAGCATTATTCAAATTCAACAAACATTAATGATTCTTTTTCTCTCAATTGCTCAGCAGGAATCCCGGTGGGGCGAAAGGCTCTAGTCGTACCCATAGTACCTGAGATGTGTTCAATGGCTTGTGCAAACAATCCGTCTTCAAGGGTGCCGAATGCTCCTATACGAAAAACGGTTCGACCATCGACCTTTACGATTTCATTGAATTGGATTTGTGGAACGAGTCCATCGGTATAATCTGAAAAACCTTCACTGTTTTCGTATTTACCCACTAAAGGCTGTAAGGCAAAGCTGTTGTTCGGGTTAATTTGATCTATGCGATTAGAGCGATATAAGAAAGGAAAATTAGTGCCATCTATATTACTTTCAGGATCATCAACCAATGTTATTGAGAATTCATTTTTACCTCTGGTGGTGTCGCCTATCTGAATAACTTCAATGTAAGGTCTTAATCCATTGATCAAAAGTTCGCTTGAAGAAGCCGTGCCTGACTGTGTAAGAACATAGACCCTTTTCATTCCTAGTCGATTTAGGGATATGGCTGCACCATTTACAGAAATTTGGCTACTAAATGTGTCTTCAAGGCTTGAACCAAACATACTAGTCCAAAAAGGATTCCACCTTTGCTTTGCAAAGACACCAGAACCATCATGTATCAGACTGGCAAGTATGGCGGCAGCAGAAGTCGCTCCTCCTGGATTATATCTTAAATCAATGATCAATTCATCGATTCCATTGCTTTTAAAGGTTCCGAAGATATCATTGAGTTCTTGGTTGTAGGCTGAAATGAACTGATTGTATACCAAATAGCCTACTTTTTGAGATCCATTGTTATAGATACTGTGAAACAACACTGGATTCTCACTGAAGTTTTCAACCTGTGTTAATGACACCTCTTCTTCAACACTCACGAACGCTCCTGTGGCGTCTTGTTCTGCTTTCCCTAAACTGTAGGTGTCTGAACGGTTATTCAATAAACTCACGTAATTAGATCGCGTAATAAGTTGACCATCGATCCGGTTAAAAAGATCACCTCGCTTGATTCCTGAGGCCTCTGCATTTGATGCTCTTGCGACATAGCGTGTATATATAATGACATCGTCGGAATCGTCGTTTGCTACAAGACCAAATTCTAGACCATCACTTTTACTAATCCCTCCAAGTGAATTTACTAGAACTCTATAATCTTCGTTGTAAAAAGTGAAACGATCTTCTGAATTAGTGACTGCGTCTACCATACTCACAGGGGTATTAAAGCCTTTTAGAAAATCAAGGTACTCTTGAAGGTTTGAAAAGAAATCTTCATCCAATTCTGCGGTCTCTTCCTTCCAAAAGTACCAGATATTCAATGCATTCCAGATAAAATTTTGACTATCAACCGATTCATCCTTAAAGAGATTTTTCACCTTATTGAACCAATTCTGCCATCTTTCAGTGGTTAGATTACCACTACTATTTTCTTGAAATGAGAAGGTTGGATTGGCAAAGGCAATTAATGATAAATCCTCTTCATTTGAAACTGTTGGAGGATCTACAACAGACTCTTTGGTGCAGCTAACGAAAAGGAAAAATGCTGCAAAAAGAGAAACGAATTTTAATAATGGGTTTGTCATAGCTTTATCTAATGTAACAAATCTACGCTGTTTTCGTCATAGATTTAAAAGGTGATTCTTGAGAACCATTTCAATGAACCGACATAACGTTATTGATGAATTGCAATCGATACAATCGCGACTGTACAGAGTTGCGAGAAGAATACTGGTATCTCATGAAGAATCTCAAGACTGTGTTCAGGATATAATGGTAAAGATTCTAGAACGCAAAGAGATCGCTGAGCAAGCGAAGAGCATAGAGGCCTATGCGATTACAATGGTGAAGAACCAGAGTATGGACCGTTTAAAGTCAAAGCAGGCTGGCTTTTTACGAATAGAAGAGAGGCTTCTAGAAGACGTGGTCTCAGCAGAAGAAGAGTTAGATGAGACCTTCAGTAGTGCACAGCGCTTGCGAAAGGTAGACGATGCCGTTCAACATTTGCCAGAAAAACAGCGATTAGTGTGGCAGTTGAGAGATGTTGAAGGATACGATTTTGAAGAAATTGAAAGTATAATGGACATGAATGCTAGTGCGGTTCGCGTCATGCTCTCACGCGCTAGAAAAGCAATAAGAACTCAAATTTTAGGCGAGAATGAAAACGAGTCATAATGCAATACAGGCTTTAATGGAAAAATATCTAGAGGGTCAAACAAGTCTAGAAGAAGAAACACTACTGCAGCGCTACTTCAACGACGCAGAAAACCCTATTGACCCTGAATGGGAATGGGCTAGGGATGTTTTCTTGTATGCCCACAATGAGCAACAGCTTAAAGTGAGCCTTGCGGAGCCCAGCACAAGACGTTCTTCGGGTATTTCGTGGATGCCTATCGCAGCTTCATTCGCTTTGCTCATTGTAACATTTTTTGGAGTGTATCGTCTTCAAGAAGACTATCAAGAGCGAAAAATGCAAGAAGCCTATGCTGAAACGAAGAAGGCTTTCGAACTCATTTCAAAGCAATTTCAGCACGCTCAAGAACAAGTAGCGTACTTAGATTATATGGGTCAAACCACCAAGAAAATTTTTAAATAAAACCTATGAAGATTCAATCGATCAAAATTGCCTTAGTACTCATGGTTGTTGGCCTACAAGGTCTTTCTGCCCAATCACTTTTTGATAAATATGCACGCCAAGAAGAAGTCACTTCAGTGGTGATTTCTGAGAGCATGTTTAAGCTCTTTGCGAACATGCAACTCGTTATTAACGATCCAGACGCTCAGGCATTTGTGGATTTAGCTAAAGGAATTAGCAGTTTAAGGGTGTTGACCACTTCAAATAGCGCCACTGCAGAAGCTCTTAAAGAGGATGCCTTTTCTTATGTGAGTTCTAAAAAACTGATGGAACTTATGATTGTAAAAGATGATGAGTCTCAGGTATACTTTTATGCCGATTCGGGTAAAGGCGATCGCATTAAAGAATTACTTATGCTCGTAACCGAACTTAGGAATGTCAATCTCAACGGACGAAATTTTGAAACGGTTCTGCTTTCGATCACTGGAGACCTAGAAATGGAGAAAATAGGCTTACTAGCCTCAAAGATGAACCTTCCAGAAGAATTAGGGGAGCTAAACCGCAAGCAAGACTAAATACCCGTGTAGTTGAATGGAGTAATGCCTCGTAGTTCGGCCTTTACTTCTTCAGCTACATCGAGTTGAGTGATAAACTCTGTTATTGAAGCCTCTGTGATCGCTTCATTGGTTCGCGTTAAAGCTTTCAAGGCTTCGTAGGGGTTCGGATATCCTTCTCGCCTCAAAACCGTTTGTATCGCCTCAGCTACCACCGCCCAACTGTGAGAAAGATCAGCATCAATCTTTTCTCTATTGACCAAAAGCTTTCCGAGTCCTTTTTCGATTGATTTTAAAGATAATAGGGTGTGCGCTATGGGAACCCCGATATTTCTTAGCACTGTGCTGTCAGTCAAATCTCTTTGAAGACGAGAAACAGGGAGTTTTGCTGCCAAATGTTCGAAGAGCGCATTGGCGATTCCTAAATTTCCTTCGGCATTTTCAAAGTCAATCGGATTCACTTTGTGGGGCATTGCTGACGAACCTACCTCTCCGGCCTTGATTTTCTGTTTAAAATAATCGAGTGAGACATAAGCCCACACGTCTCTAGAAAAGTCAATGAGAATGGTATTTAGACGCTTTAGACCATCGAACAAAGAGGCCAGATGGTCATAGTGCTCGATCTGGGTGGTTGGAAAACTGTAATCTAATCCTAAACGTTCTTCTACGAAAGTTTTGGCGAAGCTTTTCCAGTCTTTCCCAGGGTACGCCACAGCATGTGCATTAAAATTACCTGTAGCCCCTCCAAATTTGCCTGCATACTTCTGACTCAAGAGGCCGTTAAGTTGTTCTTCAAGTCGCACTACAAATACCTCTATTTCCTTACCTAGACGTGTAGGAGAAGCGGGTTGTCCATGTGTTCTGGCGAGCATAGAGATGTCGTTCCATTCTGCCACTCTAACCTTTAATTCATTAACCAACTTGCGATAAGCCGGAATCACGGATTGCTCTATGGCATGCTTAAGAGAAAGGGGAATCGCTGTATTGTTAATGTCTTGAGAGGTTAGGCCAAAATGTATAAACTCTTTTACCGAGCTTAATCCAAGTGCGTCTATGCGTTTTTTAATGAAATACTCAACTGCCTTTACATCGTGATTTGTGGTTTGCTCGATGGTCTTTACTTCTGTGGCGTCTTCTTCAGTAAAGTTGAGGTAAAGGCCTCTAAGCCCTTCAATTTGCGCAGTGCTAAGAGGTGAAAGTGGATTTAATCCGGTTTCATTCAAGAAGATAAAGTATTCGACTTCAACCCAAATACGATAGCGTATGAGTGCAAATTCTGAAAAATAGGGTGCAAGTTCTTCGAGTTTACTTCGGTATCTGCCGTCGATAGGCGAAACTGCCGTTAATTCGTTTAGATTCATGGTAGATTCAAAAAACAAAGGTATTCATAAAACCTGAGCCGAAAAGGACTCGTGTTCTTAACGATTCAAGACTTTGTACTCTTCATAACACAAATTCAAGGCATCCAGTATCTGTAAATCATTCGCAGATTGGATGAAGCCCTCTGAATAGTTACACTGATTAAGCATACGTTCTATTTCAGAACGATCAATTTGCAATAGCGCTGTGAGCGTTTCTCGGTCAAATTTTGTTACAAGTAACGACCGGATGCTCTCGTCTTGTTTGATATTAGGAAGTTTTCGTAACTGCGGTGCCTTTTTAGCAAATAGTGAGCTAATGCTTTCTAATGGATTCAAAAGACTGCTAATTACCTTTTGCGCTCCTCTTGATCTGCTATTTCTAGCCTCATAACTCTTATTAAGTCCTGAAATACTGTACTGAAATGCAGTGCTTATGGGTAGGTATTTGATATCAATTTCAAGAAATCCAGTTAACTGGTATGGACGGACTACAACCTCTTCTAAGGCATACGCTAATTCGGTTAAGGCGATAGCAGATCCTTCTATGTTTAAAAGGTCATTATTCACCCTAATCTTCTCAGATTTATATCCTAGATAAGTGACGTATAGGGTGTCGCCTACTTGTGCGGGAATCACAAAGACTCCTTCTTGGTCGGTTATCGTTCCGACGATGGATTGAAGATTAATGATATGAACACTCTCTAGGGGTAAACTATTGGTAGCGCTCACCACCTTTGCTCTAAGTTGTTTTGGAGGATTGCCTTCGTTCTGTGCCCACACTCCTAAGGTCAAAAAGAAAAGGATAGAAGTCAGGAGCGCTTTAGGTGTGATCACATTCAATAATTTCTAGAAAATTACGAAAGAGCGATAAGAATCTAGCCTCTAAGTCTTAGTAAAATCCTTTTCTAGGTTTTTTAGATCGTGATTTTTTGCTTGGATGACTAAAATTCCTCGAGGTTTTGGTTCCTTTTCGGCCGCTTTTCTGCTTTTTATTTCCTCCAATGTCTTGGGTGACCTCTACATTGATTTTATGTGATCCGAAGGGTTTCCCTGGAAGCAGACCTAATACACGCTCACTCATAGCCGAATCTACATTGAAGAAAGAAAAATTCTTCAGTACATCGACCTTAAACAAGTCGTCTTTCTCTAGACTCAGTTCTTCGCGAAGAAAATCTTTGAGTGATCTCCAATCGAATCCATCGCGTTCACCAAGATTGATAAAGAAACGCACTTCATTCTGATAGTTTTTACCCTTTGAGAACGAATCTTCAGAAGCAGGACTAAGCGTGCTGTTTGAGTTTTGGTAGTATTTCTGCAGTCTGTTAAAAACCTCGCTGAATACCTTTTTTATGAGCTCGTCTTTAGTAAGTTTCTTTAAGGATTTCTGAAGCTCTGGTAAATAGCTGTCTAGCTGCTCATGAACCTCAATATCGGCTAGCTTTTGAGCGTGTTTATGCAGTTGGTTTTGGATGATTTCTTCGACGCTTGGAACGTTTCCTTCTGCAAATGGTTGCTTTAGTCTTTTTTGAAAGGCACTAATCTTTTGGCGATCGCTAGAGGTAGTTAGGCAGTACGAATAGCCTGTTTTTCCTGCTCTACCCGTGCGTCCGCTTCGGTGATTGTAAGTTTCTGGATCGTCTGGCATTTGATAGTGAATGACATGGGTAATGTCATCAACGTCTATACCTCTCGCGGCTACGTCAGTAGCGATGAGAATTTGCAATTGGCGCTTTCTAAAGCCCGCCATGACTAGGTCGCGCTGATTTTGACTTAGGTCACCGTGAAGTGCTCCAGCGTTATATCCGTCTTCAATGAGACGTTCGGCGATTTTCTGAGTTTCGATTTTGGTCCTGCAAAAGACAACCGCAAATAATTCTGGATCGCTGTCAACAAGACGCTTTAAGACTTGATAACGGGTGCGTGAAGTAACCTGAAAGTAGAAGTGACTGACTGAATTAGTTCCCTCGTTTTTGGATCCCACAGTGATTTCAATGGGCTTACGCATGAATTCCTTGGCAATCTGAGCCACTTCTTTAGGCATAGTTGCAGAGAATAGCCAGGTTTGCTTTGTGTTTGGGGTGTGGCTTAGGATGCTTTTAATGTCTTGATAGAATCCCATATTAAGCATCTCATCAGCTTCATCCAAGACGCAGTAATCAATGGCATCAATCGAAAGCATTCTGCGCTCAATTAAATCGATTAGTCTCCCTGGAGTTGCGACTACAATATGTGCCCCTCTCTTGATTTGATCTGCTTGCTCTCGAATGCTTGCACCACCGTAGACCGCTACAACTGAAACTCGGTCCAGCTCAGAAGCATATTTCTTTAGCTCTTGAGTGATTTGAAGGCATAATTCTCGTGTAGGTGCTATGATAAGCCCTTGAACTTTACGCTCTTTGGGCTGTATTTTATGCAATAACGGAAAACCAAAGGCCGCTGTTTTTCCAGTTCCCGTTTGTGCAAGAGCAACCATATCGGTTTCATGCTCTAAGAGGGCCGGAATTGCTTTTTGTTGAATTTCAGTGGGGTCAGTAAAGCCCAGTTGTTCAATTGCTTGAAGCAGAGGGGCAGATAGTCCTAGGGACTTAAATGATTGCATTAGGTTAAATTTCGCTGCAAAGGTAGACTATTCTTGTTCTATGCTAGGAACTATTCTTATGCTCTTAAATAGTCTATAAGCTTTTTTGTTGCCCTCGCTCTGTGACTAAGAGTCTTTTTGGTTTCAACGCTAAGTTCTCCAAAGGTTTTAGTGTACCCTTTAGGAATGAAGATAGGATCGTAACCAAAACCGTTTTCTCCACGGCTTTCTTTTGCTATACTTCCGTTTATAATACCTTCGAAATAGGTTGTTTTTCTATCAGCCTCGATCAAGCAAAAGATCGTTTTGAAGTAGGCCTTACGATTGGTGATTCCATTTAATTTTTCAAGCACTAGCTGATTATTTGTTTGGTAATCTCTCTTTCCACTGTAATGAGCAGAATGCACTCCGGGCTCTCCATTTAAGGCTTCTATAAACAGACCGCTATCATCTGAAAAACAGGGGGTATTAAAGATTTCGAAAACGGTTTTGGCTTTTTCTAGGGCATTTTCTTCAAGTGTGTTGCCGGTCTCAGGAATCTCTTCGTTGTAGTTTAGATCGGCAAGAGAAACGATTTCTTTTGAGGGTGAAATAAGATGAGAGAGCTCGCTTACTTTTGCTGGATTATGTGTTGCAAAAAGCAGTTGGTCAGCGGATAAATGGTTCATAACTAGTGCTGGTGTCTATCGTTTTCTACGGGTTTAAAATATAAAATAAGGCTACATTTGCTATCAATCATCAAACGCTATTCGTGGCTACTTCTTACGTTTTTGACTTCGACAGCACGATAACCAGGGTAGAAGCCCTTGATATCTTAGCCGAGATCGCTCTAGCTGACAATCCAAACAAAGATCAGATTGTAGCTCAAATCCAAGAGATTACAAATCTAGGAATTGACGGAGAAATCTCCTTTACAGAATCACTTGAGCGAAGAATCAAGTTACTCCGAGCTCATCGTTCGCAGCTCGATCAATTAATTGAGGAGCTTAGCGAAAAGATAAGTGACTCTTTTGTTCGAAATCAGCAATTCTTTGAAACCTATAAAGATCAGATTTATGTGGTCTCATGTGGTTTTAAAGAATTTATTGTTCCCATTGTGAAACAGTTTCATATCGAGGCGGATCGCGTTTATGCGAACACTTTTGTTTTTGATGATGACGGCTATATTGTCGGATTTGACACGGCAAACGTGCTGTCTTCTCATAATGGGAAAATCAGTTGTTTGAAAAACATGAATCTTTCTGGCGAAGTCCAGGTGATTGGTGACGGATATTCAGATTACGTCATGAGAGAGGCGGGCATTGCAGACAGGTTCTTTGCTTACACAGAGAATGTAAAAAGAGAAAAGGCGATGAAAAACGCCGACCATATTGCCGAAAATTTAGATGAATTTTTATTTATAAACGATTTGCCAAGAAACATATCCTATCCGAAGAACAGAATTAAGATGTTGCTTCTCGAAAATATTCATCACGACGCCTTATTACGTCTCGAAAGTGATGGATATGCCGTAGAGCTAGTGAGTACCAGTTTAAATGAAGATGAACTCATTGAACGTATTAAGGGTGTTCATGTGCTCGGAATACGTTCAAAAACCAAGGTAACCAAAGTAGTATTAGAGGCGGCTGATAAATTATTAGTGGTTGCGGCCTTTTGTATAGGTACCACTCAAATTGACCTTGAAGCGTGCAAGAATAATGGTGTTGTGGTGTTCAACGCACCATTCAGCAACACCCGTTCTGTAGTTGAACTAGCTATAGGGCAGGTTATTATGTTGATGCGTAGTGTGTTTGAACGTTCTTCTGAGATGCACCAGGGAGTTTGGAATAAAACGGCTTCTGGTTCTAAAGAGGTTAGAGGAAAGACGCTGGGTATTGTAGGGTATGGAAATATTGGCAAGCAACTTTCTATTCTGGCTGAGGCAATGGGAATGCGTGTATGCTACTACGATGTTCAAGATGCATTGGCTTTAGGGAATGCACAAAAGTTCGACGACCTAGACGAATTGTTGCGTCAGAGTGATGTAGTGTCTTTACACGTGGATGATAATCCGCAAAACAAGAATCTCATTGGAGATAGAGAGCTGTCTTTGATGAAACCGGGGGCTATCCTCATCAATTTATCTAGAGGATTTGTGGTTGATATAGAGGCCTTGGCAAAACACCTGAATTCAGGTCATATTGCAGGTGCGGCAGTAGATGTTTTCCCTGTTGAACCAAAGGCAAATGGTGACTTTAACACCCCGCTTCAAGGGATTCCGAATGTGATTCTAACACCACACGTTGGAGGATCGACCATTGAGGCTCAAAAGGATATCGCAGATTTTGTTCCGAAAAAGATTTTGGGTTACATCAACTCAGGAACCACAGAAGATGCGGTGAACTTCCCAACTATTCGATTGCCCCAACAGAAAGACCGACACCGTTTCCTACACATCCACCGAAATGTTCCTGGAGTAATGGCTGAAATTAACAAAGTCTTGGCCTCGTACCAATTGAATTTGGTAGGACAGTATTTATCTACTGATCCAGAGGTGGGCTACGTGATTTCGGATGTAAATAATGCTTACAATCCTGAAGTGGTTTCGGCTCTTAAGGCAATTCCGAATACCATAAAATTTAGAGTGCTTTATTAAAACCTCATTCGTGGTGGTAAGGCTCGTGGTTTAAAATCGTATAGGCCCTATATAGCTGCTCTAAAAATATCGGACGAACCATTTGATGGGTAAACGTCATCTTTGAAAGTGAAAGTTTTGCTTGAATGTGAGGCTCAAGTCGGGATGAAAACCCATAGGCACCCCCAATCAAAAAGCAGCATTCAGAGACACCTGAGTCTCTTTTTTGCCCTATGAATTGGGCAAATTCTACGGAGGATTTTATCTGCCCCTTGTCGTCTAAAGCGATGACAAGAGCTTTCGGATTAAGGTGTTTCAGAATTTCCTTTGCCTCGTAATCAAGAATCTCCTTTTCAGAAAGGTTTTTAGATTTTGTAAGTGTTTTTGCAATGAGAAGTGTAAAACTGCAATAGCGACTTAAGCGTTTCTGATACTCATTAGCCAGAGCGCTGATGGCGCCAGAGTCTGTCTTTCCGACGGCTATAAGGGTCACCTTCATTTTTACTAATTTCGTTTTGTTAAAGGTAAGGCCATCGGTTAAGCTTGAAAAATTATGAAACAGCAACTGTTAAAGTCAATTGACCGATTCTATCGTTTTGCGTCCTTGTGGTTGAAACGCATCAGTTTGCCTGGCTATAAGGGCTTTACGCTCTTTGATTTGATTTCACTGTACTGGTCTGGGCTCATTAAAGGGGCACTAAGTTCTAGGGCAAGCGCCATTGCCTTTAGCTTATTTACCGCACTGTTTCCGCTATTGATTTTCTTGCTGACCTTGATGCCGCATTTGTTTGAACTCGTTCAGGCGAATGCCTCGTACGACTTAACCCTTTTTCGATTTTTAGAAGCCTTCTTGCCTGAGGCTACTGCAGATTATTTTTCGCAGATTTTCACCGAGCTTAAAGAAAAGAACACGGGTACTTTGTTGTCTTCGACCTTTGTGCTTTCCATTTTTTTAGTCGTGAACGGTGTGAATAGTATATTTAGTGAATTCGCTCACTCTTACCATATAGCCTTTACACGTAACTTTTTCAAACAGTATCTCTATTCGTTTGCGGTAGGGGTATCACTGGCTTTAGGAGTAAGTCTTGGGACTCTTGGGTTTGTGTACTCTGAGTGGTACCTGAATCAACTCAGTATGTCTACTGATTTCTTCTCTGCTAGACTATTGCAGCGGTTTCTAGTTGTATTCGTTATTTTTTTGGCTGCGGCATCTCTTTATTTTTTTGGAACTGCAAGAAAGGCGCGTACTTCGTTTTTTTCATGGGGTCCACTTATGACTACGGTGCTTATTGTTATTACCTCTTATTTCTTCGGAATATACGTCGATGAATTTGCAAGCTATAACGAATTGTATGGAGCACTGGGAGGATTGTTAATTCTCATGTTTTACCTATGGCTAAACTCAAACATACTGCTCTTAGGATATGAGCTCAATGTCCTTCTGGCTCGATTCAAAAGAGGAGAAGATCCTTCAGCAACCGCTTGAATATGTTTGTTGAGATCCTTCTTCCCCTTAAACTAGCAAAACCCTTTACCTACAGCGTTGATTCCACTATCCAACTGGAGCGCGGGCAACGGGTTATTGTTCCTTTTGGGAAACAAAAGCGCTACACAGGTATTGTCTGGCGTGTTGATGTTTCTGAGCCGACTTATGAAACAAAGACCATTGAAGGGGTCTACGAAGACTATCCTCTTGTGACCGCTCATCAACTTGCGCTCTGGGAATGGATGGCCCTGCACTATATGTGTAGCTTAGGAGAGGTGATGCGGACTGCTTTGGTTCCGGGCTTACTTATTGAAGGCAAATGGGATAGCCCTGTATCGGAGCACGATCAGGTTCACCACATGTTAGACGAAGCCAAAACAACTCAGGAGTATTGGGTTCAGCTCATTGATAAATCCAAGGCCTTAAGCCTTTTAGAAGCAAGTAAATCAGTCCGTCAGATTTCACTGCTCAAGACTCTAATAGAGTTAAGCCCCGAAGGTGAACCCATTTCTTGGAAAAGACTGCGAAAGCAAGCCGGGGTTAGTACCGCGGTTCGCCAATCGCTGTGTGAAAAGGAAATTATTGCCTTAACCGAAAGACCCGCTACTTTTCTTGAACCCATGAACGCTGAACTTCATGAGTTTAAACTTTCAGCTGCACAAGAAGAGGTATTTGGTCAGATTAAATCCGGATTTACCGCCAACAAGCCAGTTCTTCTCAAAGGAGTTACTGGTTCTGGAAAGACCGAGATTTACATGAAACTCATTGAAGAGGTGATTGGTCGCTCTCAACAAGTTTTGTTTTTACTTCCAGAAATCGCATTGACTACAGAGTTAACGATGAGAATCAACCGCCGTTTTCCTGAACAAGTACTGGCCTATAACTCTTCTATGAGCTCGGCGCAGCGCGTCGAAGCCTGGGAAAAAATTCTGAATCAAGATTCAAGCGTACAAATTGTGGTAGGCTCTCGCTCTGCATTGTTTTTGCCTTTTCGAGCATTAGGAATGATTGTTGTTGATGAGGAACACGATTACTCTTACAAGCAGACAGATCCGGCTCCGCGCTACCATGCCCGCGATGTGGCTGTGTACCTAAGTCATCTTACCAAAGCATCGGTTTTGTTAGGATCGGCTACACCAAGTATTGAAAGTATTTTTAATGCTCAACATAAAAATGGAAATGAGAAGTACTTGAGAGTAGATCTCAATTCAAGATATGCTGAATCCTTGCCCACTCAACTCAAGCTGATTGATCTTAGAGAAGAATACAAACGCAAGCGAATGCACGGATTTTTCTCTCAAACATTGCTTTCTGCCCTAGAGAGCACTCTTGAGGATCGCAAGCAAATTTTGTTTTTTCAAAACCGAAGAGGGTATGCCACCCTTGTGTCATGCCAGAGCTGTGGTGCAGTGAAGCGCTGTAAGCATTGTGATGTGGGGTTGACCTATCACAAAAGAGAGTCGTTGCTACGTTGTCATTATTGTAGCTATGAAGAGCGTTTCACGGTAGAATGCGGTGATTGTGGCCAATACGATAGTGTGGCTCAAGGGTTGGGTACAGAGCAGATCGAACACTTTCTTAGAGAACAGTACCCTAACCATTCAGTCCTTCGTGTTGATAGTGATTCTAGCGCTTCTTTGACAAAGCGTCGAAAGGCCTTAAGTGCTTTTGAGGCTCAGGAATACGATATGCTAGTAGGTACACAGATGATTAGTAAGGGTATTGATTTCTCAAATATTGGTTTAGTAGTAGTGGTGCAAGCAGATCAGATGTTGTATAGAGCTGATTACCGCGCACAGGAACAGTCTTTTCAATTGATTCTTCAAGTAGCCGGAAGGGGCGGAAGGCGCTCTTCTACTCCCGCTTTGATGCTGTTGCAAACTTTTAACCCAGGACACCGTGTTTTACAGCAGTTACTTCGTTATGATGACGTTGCTTTTTATGCGGATGAACTCAAAGAGCGAAAAACGTTCTTTTACCCTCCCTATTCGAGGATGATACGCATACAGTTTAAAGCGAAGAGCGAATCGACGGTTTGGGAAGCAGCATCTTGGTTCGCTAAGGCCTTACGTCAATTCAATGGAATTGAGGTTTTAGGAAATGACAGCCCCATAGTTTCCAAAATCAGGGGGCTACACTATCAACAGATCGTAGTGAAGTATCCGAAGTCTATTTCACCTCATAAACTGAAAGATGCAATTGTGCGTGTTCAGCGCTCTTTTGAAGGTATAGGCAATTTTCAATCTGTTCGCCTGGGTTATCACGTCGATCATATTTAGAATCTCTCTGATTGACTTGTAAAGGAGAAAAGCTTTACCTATTTTTGCACTCCTTTTAAAACACTATTATGAACCAATACGAAACTGTTTTCATTTTGAATCCCGTTCTATCTGATACTCAGGTAAAGGAAGCAGTGAGTAAGTTTGAAGATTTTCTTACTTCTAAAGGGGCTCAATTTGTAGCTAAAGAAGATTGGGGCTTAAAAAAATTAG
>JALRDO010000021.1:239-18561 GCA_023262185.1 Flavobacteriaceae bacterium | reverse complement strand
CAGGACGTATCGAAACTGGTGTTGCAAATACTGGAGATCCAGTTGAGATCATCGGTATGGGTGCTGAGAAATTGAATTCTACAATTACTGGGGTTGAGATGTTCCGTAAGATTCTTGACCGTGGTGAAGCTGGAGATAACGTTGGTCTACTTCTTCGTGGTATTGAGAAAACTGATATCAAAAGAGGTATGGTTATCTGTAAGCCAGGTTCAATCACTCCTCACGCTAAATTCAAGGCTGAGGTCTATATTCTGAAAAAAGAAGAAGGTGGTCGTCACACACCATTCCACAACAACTACCGTCCACAGTTCTATGTAAGAACTACTGACGTAACAGGAAACATTGTACTTCCTGATGGAGTTGAAATGGTTATGCCTGGTGATAACCTAACGATCACTGTAGATCTTATTCAGCCGATCGCACTTAACGTAGGACTTCGTTTCGCAATCCGCGAAGGAGGTAGAACAGTTGGTGCTGGTCAGGTAACTGAAATTTTAGACTAAGTCTATAAGTATTAAGTATGTCTAAAGGGTGTCTCGTTTTCGAGATACCTTTTAGCGTACATAAAAACGGGTGTAGCTCAGTTGGTAGAGCACTGGTCTCCAAAACCAGGTGTCGGGAGTTCGAGTCTCTCCTCCCGTGCGAAAGGTTAGGCGCTAATGCCCATATTCGATAATAAAGATGATTACATATATCAAGGCATCACTAGAAGAACTTAAGAATAACGTTTCTTGGCCGACGCGTGAACAAGCATCGAACCTCATGGTAGTTGTTGCCGTGTTTTCGTTGATTTTTGCGTTGTTGACTTGGGGTGTTGATTCGGTTTTCAGCAGAGTGATTCAGGTGTATTTCGATCTATTGAAGTAAGCAAGAATGGCTGAGGTTCTAGATAAAAAATGGTACGTGGTTCGTGCAGTGAGCGGGCAAGAACATAAAATCAAAGGGTATATTGAGACTGAGGTTGAACGCCAAGGTTTTAAAGATTACCTAGAGGAAGTTCTAGTTCCTACCGAAAAAGTCGTTCAGATTCGCAACGGTAAGAAGATTCAAAAGGAACGTACGTATTTCCCTGGTTACATTATGGTGAAGGCCAACCTAGCTGGAGAAATGGTACACATTATCCGTTCGATCACAAACGTAATAGGGTTTTTAGGAGAAACTAAAGGAGGAGAACCTGTTCCACTTCGCAAGTCTGAGGTGAACAGAATGCTAGGTAAAGTAGATGAATTGTCATTGACTGCAGATGATGTCGCTATTCCTTTCGTTTTAGGGGAAACCGTCAAAGTGGTTGATGGGCCGTTTAATGGATTTAACGGTACTATTGAAAAGATTAATGAAGAGAAGCGTAAGCTAGAGGTGATGGTGAAGATTTTTGGCCGTAAAACACCACTAGAATTAAGCTATTTACAAGTAGAGAAAATTTAATTGTTACAACTATAAGTCGCTTAGTTGCATAGCTTCCACTGATGCAACGGCATTTTAAACACTCATCATGGCAAAAGAAATAGGTAAAGTAGTTAAGCTACAAGTTAGGGGAGGTGCTGCGAACCCATCGCCACCGGTTGGACCCGCCTTAGGTGCCGCTGGTGTAAATATCATGGAGTTCTGTAAGCAGTTTAATGCTAGAACCCAAGATAAGGCAGGAAAAGTTCTTCCTGTTGTCATCAGCGTTTATACCGACAAGTCATTTGACTTCGTGGTAAAAACACCGCCGGCGGCCGTTCAGCTATTGGAAGCAGCAAAAGTAAAGAAAGGTTCTGGAGAGCCCAATCGATCAAAAGTAGCGTCTGTAAACTGGGATCAGATTAAGTCTATTGCAGAAGACAAGATGGTAGATTTAAATGCATTTACTGTCGAGTCTGCAATGATGATGATTGCAGGTACCGCTCGATCAATGGGGATCAAAGTTTCAGGACAAAAACCTTTTTAATTCATCGACTTAAGTTATGGCTAAATTGACTAAAAAACAGAAAATTGCTTACGCTAAAGTCGATCAGAGCAAGCTTTACTCGCTTAGAGAAGCTGCCGCTTTAGTTAAAGAGATCACCAATGTTAATTTCGATGCTTCTGTAGACATCGCTGTTCGTTTGGGTGTAGATCCACGTAAAGCGAATCAAATGGTTCGCGGTGTGGTAACACTTCCTCATGGTACAGGTAAGGATGTTCGCGTTTTAGCACTCGTTACTCCTGACAAGGAAGAAGAGGCTAAGTCTGCCGGTGCTGATTATGTAGGTCTAGATGAATATCTAGACAAGATTAAATCAGGATGGACAGATGTAGATGTGATCATCACCATGCCTAGTGTGATGGGTAAACTTGGACCGTTAGGTCGCGTGCTTGGTCCTAGAGGATTGATGCCAAACCCTAAAACAGGAACCGTTACCATGGATATCGCCAAGGCAGTATCTGAGGTAAAATCTGGTAAAATTGATTTCAAGGTAGATAAGGCGGGTATTGTTCACGCTGCTATTGGTAAAGTTTCTTTCGAAGCTGAAAAGATCGAAGGCAATGCCAAGGAAATTCTTGACACCTTGAATCGCATGAAGCCAGCGGCTGCAAAAGGGGTTTATATGAAGAGCGTCTACCTTTCATCAACAATGAGTCCTAGTGTTCCTTTAGATGTAAAGGCGCTTTAATTCACTTTAAGAAGTAATCGTATGACTAGAGAAGAAAAAGCCCAAGTGATAGAGCAGTTGAAGGAGACACTAACGTCATCTTCAACCATTTATCTAGCCGATATATCAGGTTTGAATGCAGGTGACACTGCTGACTTGAGAAGAGCTTGCTTTAAAGCAGGTATCAGCTTATCGGTTGTTAAAAATACCTTGCTTGAAAAAGCAATGGAGGCTTCTGATAAAGATTTTGGAGACTTACCAACAGTGCTAAAGGGAGAGACGTCAATTATGATTTCTGAAACCGGAAATGCACCTGCGAAGTTGATCAAAAACTTTAGAAAGAATTCATCAAGACCGGTACTTAAAGGAGCCTTTGTTGAGGAGGCCATTTACATTGGAGACAACTTCCTTGACGCTCTTGTAAGTATCAAATCTAAAGACGAGGTTATTGCCGAGATTGTTGCATTGCTTCAATCACCTGCTAAAAATGTTATTTCTGGACTTAAGTCTGGTGGTGGCAAGCTTGCTGGAATCGTCAAGACATTGTCTGAACGTTAATTTGTACGCACTCAATACTCAATATTTTAAACTTTATTAAAACGATAGAAAATGGCAGATTTAAAAGATTTTGCAGAACAATTAGTTAACCTTACTGTTAAAGAGGTTAATGAATTAGCTACTATTCTGAAAGATGAATACGGTATCGAGCCTGCTGCTGCTGCAGTTGCAGTTGCTGGTGGAGCTGCTGGTGGAGCTTCTGAAGTAGCAGCTGGAGAAGAAAAGTCAGAATTTGACGTAATTCTTAAAAATGCTGGAGCAAGCAAGCTTGCTGTAGTTAAATTAGTTAAAGAACTAACCGGCCTTGGACTTAAAGAGGCTAAAGAAATCGTAGATAGCGCTCCTAAAGCTGTTAAAGAAGGAGTATCGAAAGACGAGGCTGAAGGTATCAAAAACTCTTTAGTAGAGGCTGGTGCTGAGGTTGAGCTTAAGTAATTCTATTGTTCTAACTATTTAGGGTAAAGGCCTTTCCAATGCTAAAATTGGTAAGGCCTTCACCTGTTTTTATTCATTAAATAAAACTGTCCGTTCCATGTTGTCGAATCAGACCGAGAGAGTAAACTTTGCTTCTGCTTCTAGTATACCTGAGTATCCTGACTTTTTAGATATTCAAATAAAGTCATTTCAAGACTTTTTTCAGCTAGAGACGAAGTCAGATGCGCGTGAGAATGAAGGGTTGTTTAACACCTTCATGGAAAATTTTCCGATCACCGATACGCGTAACCAATTCGTACTTGAGTTCTTGGATTACTTCGTTGATCCACCTCGCTACAATATACAAGAGTGTATTGAGAGAGGTCTGACCTACAGCGTTCCGTTGAAAGCGCGTTTAAAGCTCTATTGTACGGATCCTGAACACGAGGATTTTGAGACGATTGTACAAGACGTGTATTTGGGTACGATCCCGTACATGACCCCTTCTGGTACGTTTGTGATCAATGGTGCGGAGCGTGTCATTGTTTCGCAGTTGCACCGTTCACCTGGTGTGTTCTTTGGTCAATCGGTTCACGCGAATGGAACAAAATTATATTCAGCACGTGTTATTCCTTTCAAAGGATCGTGGATTGAATTTGCAACAGACATTAACGGTGTGATGTATGCATACATCGACCGTAAAAAGAAATTACCGGTTACTACGCTCTTTAGATCGATCGGATACGAGCGCGACAAAGACATTTTAGAGATTTTTGACCTTTCAGAAGAGGTTAAGGTGTCTAAGACCGGACTTAAAAAGGTTTTAGGGCGTAAGCTCGCTGCCCGTGTATTGAATACCTGGCATGAAGATTTCGTAGATGAAGATACAGGTGAAGTAGTTTCTATCGAGCGTAACGAGATTGTGCTTGATCGCGATACTGTTCTCGAAAAAGAGCACCTTGATCAAATCCTTGAAGCAGAGGTTAAAACGATCTTGCTTCACAAAGAAAATAATGCGCAGTCAGAGTACGCCATTATTCACAACACCTTGCAGAAAGATCCTACAAACTCTGAAAAAGAGGCTGTAGAGCATATCTATCGTCAACTTCGTAACGCAGAACCGCCAGATGAAGAAACTGCACGGGGTATTATCGACAAGCTATTCTTCTCAGATCAGCGTTACAACCTCGGAGAGGTAGGACGCTATCGAATGAATAAGAAACTCGGACTCGATATTGGAATGGACAACCAGGTCTTGACGAGAGAGGATATCATTACGATTATTAAGCACCTTATTGAGTTGATTAACTCTAAGGCCGAGATTGATGACATTGATCACTTGTCGAATCGTAGAATCCGAACTGTAGGAGAGCAGCTTTCTCAGCAATTTGGTGTCGGTTTAGCCCGTATGGCAAGAACCATCCGAGAGCGTATGAACGTTCGTGATAACGAGGTGTTTACGCCTATTGATTTGATCAATGCCAAGACCTTATCGTCTGTGATCAATTCATTCTTCGGAACGAATCAGCTTTCTCAGTTCATGGATCAAACCAACCCTCTTGCCGAAATCACGCACAAGCGTCGCCTTTCAGCTCTAGGGCCAGGGGGTCTATCAAGAGAGCGTGCAGGATTCGAGGTACGTGATGTTCACTATACGCATTACGGAAGATTGTGTCCGATTGAGACGCCAGAAGGACCAAACATTGGATTGATCTCTTCACTTTCGGTATTTGCCAAGGTTAACGCAATGGGATTCCTTGAAACACCATACCGCAAAGTTGAAAACGGAAAGGTAGACCTTTCAGGGCACGTATTCTTGAGTGCTGAGGAAGAAGAAGGAATGAAAATTGCTCAAGCAAATATTCCTCTGTCTTCTGATGGAAAAATTGATACAGACAAAGTAATTGCACGACTTGAAGGTGACTTCCCTGTCGTAGATCCATCTGAAATTCACTATACAGATGTCGCTCCGAACCAAATCGCATCTATTTCTGCTTCTTTGATTCCATTCTTAGAGCACGATGATGCAAACCGTGCGCTCATGGGATCGAACATGATGCGTCAAGCAGTTCCTCTGCTTCGTCCTGAGGCACCTATTGTAGGTACAGGACTAGAGCGCCAGGTTGCCAAAGACTCACGTGTACTTATCAATGCAGAAGGTGACGGAGTGGTGGAGTACGTTGATGCAGAACGTATCGTGATTAAATACGACATGACGGATCAAGAGCGTTTGGTCAGTTTTGAAGATGAATTCAAGGAGTATAAGCTCATCAAGTTTAGAAAGACAAACCAAGGATCAGCAATTAACCTAAAACCTATTGTTTCAAAAGGAAATAAGGTCGCTAAAGGTCAAGTGCTTTGCGAGGGTTATGCTACCGAGAAGGGAGAATTAGCTTTAGGTCGTAACATGAAGGTTGCCTTCATGCCTTGGAAGGGATATAACTTTGAGGATGCGATCGTAATTTCAGAACGCGTGGTACGTGAGGATATTTTTACATCGATCCACGTGGATGAGTATTCTCTAGAGGTTCGTGATACTAAATTAGGAGCTGAAGAGCTCACCAATGATATTCCAAACGTTTCAGAAGAGGCTACCAAAGATCTTGATGAATACGGTATGATCCGTATCGGTGCAGAGGTGAAGCCTGGTGATATTCTAATTGGTAAGATCACTCCAAAAGGAGAATCTGATCCGACTCCAGAAGAAAAACTGCTTAGAGCTATTTTCGGTGACAAGGCAGGAGATGTAAAAGACGCTTCACTCAAAGCTTCACCTTCATTAAGAGGGGTGGTTATCGACAAGAAGCTTTTTGCGCGTTCGATTAAAGATAAACGCAAGCGCTCTGAAGAAAAAGAAGCTATCCAAGCATTAGAGCTCGAATACGAAGTAAAATTCCAACAACTCAAAGATCGTTTGGTTGATAAGCTGTTTGCTATTGTCAACGGAAAGACTTCTCAAGGAGTTCTGAATGACCTAGGAGAAGAGGTATTGCCAAAAGGCAAGAAGTACAGTCTTAAGATGCTTCACGCAGTGGACGACTTTGCTCACCTTGTTGGCGGAAGCTGGACGGTTGACGAGGAGACGAACACTCTTATTGCTGACGTTCTTCACAACTACAAGATTAAGCTCAACGATCTACAAGGAAACTTGCGTCGCGATAAGTTTACTATTTCTGTAGGGGATGAGCTTCCTTCGGGTATTATGAAGTTGGCCAAGGTGTATATCGCCAAGAAGCGCAAGCTTAAAGTAGGTGATAAGATGGCCGGACGTCACGGAAACAAGGGTATCGTTTCACGTATCGTTAGAGACGAAGACATGCCATTCTTAGAAGATGGAACACCTGTAGATATCGTATTGAATCCACTTGGGGTGCCATCGCGAATGAATATTGGTCAGATCTATGAGACCGTTTTAGGATGGGCAGGTGCAAAACTGGATAAGAAATTTGCAACCCCGATCTTCGACGGTGCGTCTATCGATCAGATCAACGCTCTAACAGAAGAGGCTGGTGTACCGCAATACGGACATACCTACCTCTACGATGGAGGAACAGGAGAGCGCTTTGATCAGCCTGCTACTGTGGGTGTGATTTACATGCTTAAACTGGGTCACATGGTGGATGATAAGATGCACGCACGTTCTATTGGACCTTACTCGCTCATCACTCAGCAACCTCTTGGAGGTAAAGCTCAGTTCGGTGGTCAGCGATTTGGAGAAATGGAGGTTTGGGCTCTTGAGGCCTATGGTGCTTCTTCAACCTTGCGTGAGATTCTTACCGTTAAGTCTGATGATGTCATCGGACGTGCGAAGACCTACGAATCAATCGTTAAGGGTGAAACCATGCCAGAACCTGGACTACCTGAGTCATTCAACGTGTTAATGCACGAATTGAAAGGACTAGGTCTTGATATTAGACTAGAAGAATAATTCGCTCTCTTATAACAATAAAGCGTTACGAAACTATGGCTAGAGTAAACGAAACAACAGAACAGCGATTCAATAAAATCTCGATTGGGTTAGCCTCACCAGAATCTATTCTAGGGGCTTCTCGAGGAGAGGTATTGAAACCTGAAACGATCAACTACAGAACCCATAAGCCCGAGAGAGACGGATTGTTCTGTGAGCGCATCTTTGGTCCGATCAAGGACTATGAGTGTGCCTGTGGAAAATATAAGCGCATCCGCTATCGTGGAATTGTCTGCGATCGATGTGGGGTAGAAGTTACAGAGAAAAAGGTAAGACGTGACCGTGTTGGTCACATCAGTCTTGTGGTTCCTGTAGCGCATATCTGGTACTTCAGATCGTTACCTAATAAATTGGGATACCTTTTAGGCTTGCCATCGAAGAAGCTCGATATGATTATTTATTACGAGCGCTATGTGGTGATCCAGCCGGGTATTGCGAAAGGTCCAGAAGATCAAGAACTTCAAATGCTTGACTTCTTGACAGAAGAGGAGTATTTAAACATTATTGACGAGTTACCACAAGAAAACCATTACCTAGACGATAGCGATCCGAACAAATTCATCGCTAAGATGGGTGCAGAGTGTCTTATTGACCTTCTTGCAAGACTTGATCTTGAGTCACTTTCTTACGAACTACGCCACAAAGCCAATACTGAAACTTCAAAGCAGCGTAAGACTGAAGCCTTAAAACGCCTACAGGTTGTTGAATCTTTTAGAGAGGCACAGAACAATAGAGAAAACCTACCAGAGTGGATGATCATGAAGGTGGTTCCGGTGATCCCACCAGAATTACGACCATTGGTGCCACTTGATGGAGGGCGATTTGCGACCTCAGATCTCAACGATCTTTACCGTCGTGTGATCATCCGTAACAACCGTCTGAAACGCCTCATGGAAATCAAAGCTCCTGAGGTTATCTTGAGAAACGAAAAGCGGATGCTTCAAGAAGCGGTAGACTCACTTTTTGACAATACCCGTAAGGCCTCTGCCGTTAAGACAGAGTCTAATAGACCGCTTAAGTCTCTTTCAGACTCTTTAAAAGGAAAACAAGGGCGTTTCCGTCAAAACCTTTTAGGGAAACGTGTAGATTACTCTGCGCGTTCTGTTATTGTTGTTGGTCCAGATTTGAAACTGTTTGAGTGTGGTCTTCCAAAAGATATGGCCGCTGAACTTTACAAGCCGTTTATCATCCGCAAGCTCATTGAGCGCGGAATCGTAAAGACGGTGAAGTCTGCAAAGAAAATCATAGACAAGAAAGAGCCTGTAGTATGGGATATCCTAGAGAATGTTATTAAAGGACATCCGGTATTACTGAACCGTGCCCCCACATTGCACCGTTTAGGAATCCAGGCATTTCAACCTAAACTTATCGAAGGAAAAGCGATCCGTCTACACCCACTAGCATGTACAGCCTTTAACGCTGACTTTGATGGGGATCAGATGGCGGTTCACCTTCCGCTAGGGCCTGAGGCTATTCTAGAAGCGCAACTCTTGATGTTGGCTTCTCAAAATATTCTTAACCCAGCCAATGGTTCTCCAATCACAGTACCATCTCAAGACATGGTACTTGGATTGTATTATATGACTAAGGCTAGAAAGTCTACACCAGAGCATCCTGTATTGGGTGAAGGTTTGACCTTCTATTCGCCTGAAGAGGTAGTGATCGCATTCAATGAGAAGCGCGTGAACCTTAATGCGATGATCAAGATTCGCGTTAAGGACTTCAACGAGGCTGGAGAATTGGTTATGCAAATCATTGAGACAACCGTTGGTCGCGTACTCTTTAACAATGTAGTTCCTGAAGAGGCTGGATTCATCAATCAAGTATTGAACAAAAAAGCCTTAAGAACTATTATTGGTAAGATTTTACAAGTTACTGACGTTCCGCGTACAGCTGAATTCTTGGATAGAATGAAGCAGATGGGATATGAGTTTGCCTTTAAAGGAGGACTTTCTTTCAGTCTGGGTGATATTATCATTCCAGCTGAAAAGGTCACAATGATCGAAGAGGCGAATCAACAGGTGGATGGCATCATGATGAACTACAACATGGGTCTAATCACCAATAATGAGCGTTACAACCAGGTTATTGATGTATGGACGTCGACCAATGCGATGCTTACTGAACTCGCTATGAAGCGTATCAGCGAAGATCAGCAAGGGTTTAACTCTGTATTTATGATGCTTGACTCTGGAGCGCGTGGTTCGAAAGAGCAGATTCGTCAGTTGACCGGTATGCGTGGACTGATGGCTAAGCCAAAGAAATCTACCGCAGGAGGGGGAGAGATTATCGAAAACCCAATTCTCTCAAACTTTAAAGAGGGACTTTCAATTCTCGAGTACTTTATTTCAACGCATGGTGCACGTAAAGGTCTTGCCGATACGGCCCTTAAGACTGCAGATGCTGGTTATCTAACCCGTAGACTCGTTGACGTTGCTCAAGACGTGATCATCAATGAAGAAGATTGTGGTACGTTAAGAGGAATTGAAGTAGAGGCGCTCAAGAAGAATGAAGAGGTAGTTGAGACTTTAGGAGAACGTATTCTTGGTCGTGTAACCTTGGCTGATGTATACGATCCAATTAGCGGAGAATTACTTTTAATTGCAGGTCAAGAAATTTCAGAGGCCGATGCTGAGAAAGTTGAAAAGTCTGCAGTAGATCGTGTTGAAGTGCGTTCGGCATTGACTTGTGAAGCTTCTAAAGGTATTTGCGCGAAGTGTTACGGACGTAACCTCGCTAATAATAAACCTGTTCAAAAAGGTGAGGCTGTCGGTGTAGTTGCTGCACAGTCTATCGGAGAACCAGGTACTCAGCTTACGCTTAGAACCTTCCACGTAGGTGGTATTGCAGGTAACGTTTCTGAAGACAGCACATTAACAGTGAAGTTCGACGGTATCGCAGAGATCGAAGATCTTCGCGTGGTTGATGGAGAAAACAGTGCAGGTGAAAAAGCGAATATCGTGATTTCACGTACAGCTGAAATGAAGTTAATTGAGCCTAATACTAAAGCTGTTTTAAGCGTAAACAACATCCCTTACGGTTCACAGTTATTCATTAAAAATGGTGACAAGGTGAAGAAGGGTGATGTGATCTGTCAATGGGATCCATACAACGGTGTGATCATTTCAGAATTCACCGGTAAGATTGCTTATGAAAATATCGAGCAAGGGGTTACCTATCAGGTTGAGATCGATGAACAGACTGGATTCCAAGAGAAGGTAATCTCTGAGTCTAGAAACAAAAAGCTTATTCCAACACTTTTGGTGTTAGATAAGAAAGGAAACACGCTTCGTTCATACAACCTACCTGTAGGCTCACACCTTATCGTTAACGAAAACGAAGAGATTAAAGAAGGAAAAATCTTAGTTAAGATTCCTCGTAAATCGGCTAAAGCTGGTGATATTACAGGGGGTCTACCTAGAGTTACTGAGCTTTTCGAAGCGCGTAATCCTTCGAATCCTGCTATCGTTTCTGAGATCGATGGTGTGGTTTCGTTCGGAAAAATCAAACGCGGTAACAGAGAGATTGTTGTTGAGTCGAAATTAGGTGATGTTCGCAAGTACCTTGTGAAGCTCTCAAACCAGATTTTGGTTCAAGAAAACGATTACGTTAAAGCCGGTATGCCGCTTTCTGACGGATCGATTACTCCAGACGATATTCTATCAATCAAAGGGCCGTCTGCGGTTCAGCAATACCTAGTAAATGAAATCCAAGAGGTGTATCGTTTACAAGGGGTGAAAATCAACGATAAGCACTTTGAAGTAGTAGTACGTCAAATGATGCGTAAGGTTCAGATTCAAGATGCTGGAGACACATTATTCCTAGAAGATCAATTGGTTCACAAGGATGACTTCATCCGTGAGAACGACGCCATCTTTGGAATGAAAGTCGTTGAAGATGCAGGTGAATCTGAAAATCTTAAGCCAGGTCAAATCATTTCTGCTCGCCAGTTGAGAGACGAGAATTCGTTGCTTAAGCGTCAAGATAAGGCATTGGTTTCTGCTCGTGATGCGGTTGCAGCTACGGCTACGCCAATTCTTCAGGGTATTACTAGAGCTTCGCTTCAAACCAAATCGTTTATTTCAGCAGCTTCGTTCCAAGAAACAACAAAAGTGTTGAATGAGGCAGCGGTAAGCGGTAAGGTAGATTCACTCGAAGGTCTTAAAGAAAATGTGATTGTAGGTCATAAGATTCCTGCGGGAACCGGTCTTCGTGAATACGATCATATCATCGTAGGATCTAAGGATGAGTTTGAGGCAAAAGTTCCATCACTTGTTGATGAAGAAGCCCTTAAGGCCTAAGAATAACTGAAAATGGACGCTAAAGAGCAGTCATTAAATATTGAGATTGATGAAAAAACCGCCGAGGGAGTGTATTCGAACTTGGCGGTCATCAATCACTCTGCTTCAGAATTCGTATTGGACTTTATTAGTGTAATGCCTGGTACCCCAAAGGCAAAGGTGAAAAGTAGGATTGTACTTACACCTGAACATGCGAAACGCTTTGTAAAAGCCCTAGAAGAAAACATCGCAGGCTTTGAGAAGCACAACGGTACAATTAAAGAGCAACAAGCTCAAAACCTTCCTATCAATTTTGGTCCCGTAGGCGAGGCCTAGAAGGTACTACTCTACTTTTTCTGAGGTAAACCTGAAGACAATTGAAGGGTACTTCTGCTGTGCCATCTGAAGTGAAAATTGTGAATCAGCCAGAAATACAAGCTGGTTTGATTTATCCTTGGCTAAAAATTTCTGTTTCACCCTTTTGAATTCGCTGAGTTCATCCGCTTTCGCTTTTGACTCATCAATCCAACAGGCCTTGTAGGCTGCAAAATTTTCATACGAACACTTGGCTCCGTATTCGTGCTCTAGTCGGTATTGAATGACTTCATATTGAAGTGCACCAACCGTTCCTATAACCTTACGACCGTTGATCTCTAGGCTAAACAATTGTGCTACCCCTTCATCCATCAGTTGATCAATCCCTTTGAACAGCTGTTTTGCCTTCATTGGATCGGCATTGTTGATGTATCTAAAATGTTCAGGCGAGAAGCTAGGAATCCCTTTGTAGTGCAATTGCTCCCCTTCTGTAAGGGTATCTCCAATTTTAAAGTTTCCTGTATCATGGAGCCCCACAATATCTCCTGGATAGGAGGTGTCAATGATCTCTTTCTTCTCTGCAAAAAAGGCATTCGGGCTCGAGAATTTAAGTTTTTTCTGCAGTCGAACGTGTAAATAGGGTTTATTGCGCTCAAAGGTTCCTGATACGATTTTCACGAAGGCCAGTCGATCACGGTGCTTAGGATCCATGTTGGCGTGTATTTTAAATACAAACCCGCTGAAACTAGATTCTGAGGGTTGTACATCTCGTTCTTCAGCACGCTTGGGTCTTGGTGGAGGAGCGATTTGAACAAAACAATCGAGAAGCTCTCGAACGCCAAAGTTGGTAAGAGCTGAACCAAAAAGCACAGGTTGCATCTCACCATTTAAATACGCTTCGCGTGAAAATGTTGGATACACTCCTTCTACAAGTTCTAAGTTTTCGCGCAGGGTGTTTGCGGCAGAGGTTCCTACTAAGTTATCGAGATTAGTGTCATTTACGTCTTGTATGGCAATGGTTTGACCCTTGTACTGTTTGCTTTGAGAGGTAAAAAGATTGACATTCTTCTCAAAAATGTTGTATATCCCTTTAAAGTCATATCCCATACCAATGGGAAAACTAAGTGGCGTAACCTTTAAATTGAGCTTTTGCTCTATTTCATCTAAAAGATCAAAAGCATCTTTTCCTTCACGGTCAAGTTTATTGACGAATACGATCATTGGTATATTTCGCATACGGCATACCTCTACCAGTTTTTCGGTTTGCTCTTCGACCCCTTTTGCTACGTCGATGACAACGATTACACTGTCTACTGCTGTTAAAGTTCTAAAGGTGTCTTCAGCGAAGTCTTTGTGCCCTGGAGTATCAAGGATATTGATTTTGGTGTCGTTATAAGAAAAGGCAAGAACTGAGGTCGCAACAGAGATTCCCCTTTGTCTTTCAATTTCCATGAAATCACTGGTGGCAGACTTTTTAATCTTATTACTCTTAACGGCCCCGGCCTCTTGAATAGCCCCCCCGTAGAGGAGTAACTTTTCGGTAAGTGTCGTTTTACCCGCATCGGGGTGAGAGATAATACCAAACGTTCTTCTTTTCTTAATTTCTTCTGTAAATGACATAAATCGAGACGCGCTAATTTGCTGGCAAAAATAAGGCTATTATCGTATCTCTTTCAATTGAGGTATCTTTGATAAAGCAGTGATTTACTTCTATTGAATTACACTATGCAAGAAGAAAAAGTCATTTTAGTAAACGAAAACGATGAGGCTATTGGCCTGATGCCTAAAATGGAGGCGCACGAAAAAGCTCTGTTGCATCGGGCCTTCTCGGTGTTTATCCTGAATGATAAAAATGAAATAATGCTGCAGAAGCGGGCAGCCCACAAGTATCATTCTCCTTCATTGTGGACCAATACCTGCTGCAGTCATCAACGCGACGGCGAAGACTCTATTCAGGCAGGGAAGAGAAGACTGAAAGAAGAGATGGGATTTTCGGTTCCACTAAAGGAGTTGTTCAGCTTTATCTACAAAGCCCCCTTTGACAACGGCTTAACAGAACACGAATTGGATCATGTCTTAATAGGACATTACAATGAACCTCCAGAGATTAATCTCGAGGAAGTATCAGATTATTGCTTTAAATCATTAGAAGCAATAAAAGAGGATGTTGCGATTAGCCCTGAATCTTACACGGTATGGTTCAAGATTATATTTGAAAAATTCTACGAACATCTAAAAAAAGAGGTGTATGCGGGTTAAGGTCAGTAGAAAGGCGCATTTTAATGCCGCCCATCGATTATACCGACCTGATTGGTCTGCAGCGCAGAATCAAGAAGTATTTGGTTTATGCAATAATCCGAATTACCACGGCCACAATTACGAGCTCATTGTGAGTGTAACCGGAGAGATAGATCCCGTAACGGGTTACGTTATGGATATGAAAGTCCTAAAGGATTTGATCAAGTCTGAGGTTGAAGAGGCCTTTGATCATAAGAATCTCAATGTAGAAGTTCATGAATTCAAGACACTGAATCCTACGGCTGAAAATATTGCGGTAGTCATATTCGACAAGTTAAAACCTCACTTAGATGCCACCATGGACCTTGAGGTTGTACTGTATGAAACACCTAGAAACTACGTCACCTATAGCGGATAAAAATGCAGGCATATCCACTCGTTTTTACTCCCATTTTTAAGGAGCGCTTATGGGGAGGACAAGGACTCCGAACTTTTTAAATAAAAAAAACCAGACGGTCAGATAGGCGAGAGCTGGGAGCTCTCGGGGGTTGAAGGTTCGGTATCTATTGTATCTAACGGTCTGTATCAAGGATTGAGTCTCAATGACTTGATTCAAGAGTTTGGAGCCCAGTTGTTGGGACAATCTACAATCGATCGTTTTGGAACGGCATTTCCGATTTTGATTAAGTTTTTAGAAGCAAGGCTCGATCTGTCTATTCAAGTACACCCGTCTGATGAATTGGCACGTGAACGTCACGATAGTTTCGGAAAAAATGAGATGTGGTATATTCTTCATGCCGATCCAAATGCCAAGCTGATTATAGGCTTTAAGCAGGGGGTTGATCAAGAAAAGTACCTCAATGCACTTAAAGAAAAGCGTTTAATCGACCTATTAGAGTTTCACATTGTGAAACCTAATGATGCATTCTTCATTGAAACAGCTACTATTCATGCTATTGGTGCTGGTACTGTGCTGGCAGAGATTCAACAAACAAGCGATGTCACTTACCGTGTCTATGATTTTGATAGAACCGATGCAGTAGGAAATAAAAGAGAGTTACATACCGAACTGGCTAAAGATGCACTCAATTATGACCACAAAACGACCTACAGGTTAAAGTCTGAACCTACTGCTGAGTCTGCGCAATCTCTTTTCTCAACTCTTGCCCAAACGCCCTATTTTAGTACCAATGAGATTCATATCGAGTCTACAATTACACGTAATTTAAACGCATGCGATCATTTTTTAATCTATCTCGTGGTAGAAGGTCAAGCTGTATTTGAATCAGCTGAACTCTCTGATCTCTCGGTAGATGCCCCCGTCGGAACAACTGTTCTTATCCCAGCTTGCAGTAAAAAAAATACGAATACATACAAATTCTTGTAGGCTCTTAGAGGTTTTTGTTTAACTTGTTCGTACAGAAATCAAACACTATGGCAAGTATTAAGCTGCTCAAAAAAGAAATTAACTATGTTTTGGGCGACCTCATTGAACAAGTTTACCACTGGGAGGCCAGTTCGAAAAAACTAAATTCAGAAGAGGGAACGAAGCTGATAGACAAATGTATTCAGGTCTATGACGAGCTCATTGAACTCGTAAACGACAAAGAGGTCGCGGCAAAAAAGGAGCACTTCAATAAAATCAAATCCTATCTCAACGAGAAAACCGAGGGTATTCAAAAAGAAATCGAATCGCTCCCGAGTTAGTCTTTAAGTTGATCTGCGAGCTGCTTTCCGTAAGTTGACCCCTTAATTTCTTCGGTGAGCAGGTTGTAAATAGAATCTTTCCACTTTTCTTGTAAGAAATCCCCTTGCTCAACAATTACAAAAGGTGTTAGGTAACTATCCGTATTCGCTAAGCCATAGTTAACTAGGTATTGATATCTTCTAAGTTCATTTTTGCGTGCGATCGTAACCAAAGAGTCTTGCATTGCAGGATTTAGATATTCATCCTGTTGTGATAGCTGATACAATTCAAGCGATCGGGTGTCAAAATCACTGAGCATTTTACTAACACGCTCAAATTCTTCTTGATGAGGCCCTGAAATAATTTGTGCGTCTTTCTCAAAGTTTTCTCGAGTGGTCACAATGGTGGTTAGCCCTGGATCAGCGAATACATTAATGCGGTCATTGAACGGATTATTGTCTTCTTTATCTAGCCTGACAATTAAGAATTCAGGATGCTTAATATTCATTTGAAGCCTGTGTTTCTCTTCTTTGGTCACACGCACTGTATCTAGTACAACCAGGGTGCTGTCTTGTACCTGTTCAAGGAACAGTTTTCCTTTCTTTAAACCAGCGATAGTAATCTCAATACTGCTATTGGTTGCCGAATTCGATGTGCACGATATAAGGAGTGTTCCGATGAAGCTCAATACAATCAGAAGGGTACGCGTCATGATTCTAAAATTTGGCCAAAAATAACTATAAACTTATTGCTTGCATTAAAATGGCACATAAATAAGCTCCAATGGTACCGATGACATAGCCTAAAACGGCTAAAAGTATACCCACTGATGATAGGGCTGGATGAAATTCAGAAGCGATAATTGGTGCGGATGCTGCTCCACCAACATTTGCCTGACTCCCTACTGCTAAAAAAAAGAGGGGAGCCTTGATCAGCTTGGCTACCAGGATTAAAAGTAAAGCGTGAAAACTAATCCAAATAAGTCCTATCGCAAAAAGCTCTGGATGACTTAAGGCGTCGACTAAATTCATTTGCATTCCTATGGTAGCAACAAGAATATAGATGAAAATGCTTCCGAGTTTGCTTGCACCAGCGCCTTCGTATTTCTTCATTTTTGTGAACGAAGCTCCAATGCCGATTACTGTTGCGACAACCACCATCCATAAAAACTCTGAGGTCAATGAGGTAAAAACGTTGTCGGGATTTTCGAGTTGAGGAAAGGATAAAAGCAGCATTTTAACAATCCTTGGGGCCAGAAAATGAGCAAATCCTACCCCTGCAAAGCTAATGGCAAAGATACCCATGAGATCAAAAGTGCTCGTTACTCTTGAGTGTTCGTTCTGGTAGTGCTCCACCTTTGTTTGTAAGGCATCTATCGCCTTGGTGTCTGCTTTTAGCCACCGGTCAATTTCCTGCTTTTTGGAAGTACTCATCATGAGAATGGCGAGCCAAATATTTGCTACAATAATGTCTACCAGAACCATAGAGCCATACAGGCTTCTCTCGTATCCGAAGACCTCCAACATGGTGGCCTGATTGGCACCACCTCCGATCCAACTTCCGGCAATAGTTGCAAGACCTCTCCATAACTCTTGTGGTCCTTCAAGCCCGAGTAGTGATGGATCTATTAATGAAACCAAAAAGAGAGCTATCGGTCCTCATCCTGAGTTTCGAAACGTTGAGATCGCCAAGGTCGAGCAAAGAAAAGGATCTACGAAGAAGACTGGCGTAAAGCTTGAGGATCTCGGATCGGTAATCGGAGATATCGTCCTGACCGATACCACTGGTAAGAAGTGGTTCATCTCTCTGAAAGATAAAAACGGAGCCACCGTCAGCGCTTTGCCAGGAGCAGGTTCGTTGTTTAATAATGCAGGAGATTTGCAACCAAATTCAGAAGGCGCAGAGCTTTTGTTGGCATTTGGTGTAGACCTGAATAAAGTTCAGGCAGGCTTCGACGAACGTGGCAACAAGAAGAAGATTAGATCTAAGCTGCCAGTTGGCAAAGCAGCTCAAAAGCAAATCTCAACACACGGTCCACGCCATGGCGCGTCATCACAGTCTCCTGCATGACGATCTCGCGTGCCGTGCCTTCAAACATGCGCCCACCAACGGCAGAGTACTCCCCTTCCGTGTTCTCGCGCACGATGACCATGTCGATTTCTCCAGGCTGTCTCGGACTGCCATCGCGGCGCACAACAGGAGCAATCACGCCCGGCATCAAACGAGCGGGCCGCAAGTTGACATACTG
>JALRDO010000021.1:0-229 GCA_023262185.1 Flavobacteriaceae bacterium | reverse complement strand
CCCATAGGCTCACATGGTCCGGTATCTTTTCTGGCCAACCTACCGCCCCGAAAAATAGCGCGTCATGCCCACCAATCAACTCCTTCCAGTTGTCTGGCAGCATCTTGCCGTGCTTTTCGTAATACGCCCAGCTCGAAAAATCAAAGTGATCGAACGCAAGCTCAATATTGAACCGGCTGCACGCAGCTTCTAGAACGCGCAAGCCCTCGGGCATTACTTCGGTGCCAAT
>JALRDO010000020.1 GCA_023262185.1 Flavobacteriaceae bacterium | reverse complement strand
GGTAGCACTGCCATACCTCTCAATTGTGCAATCTGGGTAAACTCAGGGTTGAATCTAGCATGCGCGTTTCGGACTAGCGATGCACAACCTATGATAGTGTCGCCAATAAAGGCTCCAAAATGTGCGGTATGCCGATCTTCATCTTTATCAAAGATGCTGGCCTCTATAGGAAGCCCTTGACGCAGAACCGCCTGTCTGACTGTTAAAATAGCAGCCGCATTAACTTGTTTAATGATCATAATAAACTGAACGGTTTGTGGTAAATTTAGCGTAAGTATATACAGCTCATGAAAAATGTTTTGTTTCTCTTGTGTTTGACGATTGGTTTTTCTGCTTTTGGACAGTCAGAACTCGTTCGCCTGAAAGGCCAAGTGTTGTATAGAAATAGTTTTGTTTCTGATGAAGCGGTGGTAAATGCTACGCGTGAAATCAGCACGATTACCGATGAAAATGGGTCATTTACCATAGAGGTGGCTGTAGGGGATGAGCTTGTGTTTACCGCGGTCAATTACCAACTAGAGGTGATTCAGATCACCGAAGATATACTCAATAACGGACGCTTGGTCGTTGAGGTGACTGAAAAGGTGCGTCAACTCGATGAGGTGGTAGTGACCCCCGACAATCAAGAGGCTTTTATTGAATTAAAAAACGAAGAATTCAAGGGGTTTGAATATGAAATCGATCGGGCTTCTCCAGTAGATAACATTGCGCTTTCATCCACCGCGCGCGGAATGCAAGACGGCTTAAATTTCATTTCTGTTTTTAAATTGCTAAAGTCGCTGCTTGTTCCTAACGAAGGAGACAATGTTCCAAAGCTCAAGCTTTCTGAGGCGTTGGCTAAAGTATACGATGAACGTTTCTTTGTACAAGATTTAAAATTGTCTCCGGCTCAGATCCCTGATTTTTTGACCTATTGCGACGAGCGTGTTCCGACCTATCAACTCCTTAGAAAAGAAAATGAGTTTGAGCTTCTCGAATTCTTGGTTACCACGGCAGAGGCCTTTAAAAAAGAGACGCAGTGATCCGCCTATTAACACTATTGGTGATCTTTGCCATATGCACTCCCTTACTTCAGGCACAAAATCAGAAAATCCTTCGCGCCGTTGTTACTGCAGAAGAGGTTGATCTGTCGGGTATCACTATTCAGAACATAAGTAAGAAGACAGGAGTCGTTACCAATGGTGTAGGTGAGTTTGAGATTATGGTGAGCCCTGGTGATAGTCTTCGTATCACCTCTGTTCAAATTCAACCCAAGCTTCTCATTATTGACCCTTCGCTTTACGCCTCATCATACCTTCGAATACCCCTTGATCCCTTTGTCAATGAATTAGAAGGAGTAACCTTAAACCCTTACGGATTGAGCAGGCTGCTTTCAGAAGATGTTACGAGGATAGAGGTGAATCAGGAAGTAAACGCGAGTGCTTTAGGCCTACCCAATGCAGATGCTCCTGAGCTCACTCAAAGTCAAAGACTTTTATATGAAGCCACCAGTGGAGGAGGTCTTATTCCTCTTAACCCATTGCTAAACGCCTTGACTGGAAGGACAAAGATGCTCAAGAATAGAATTGCGCTAGAGGCAAAAAATGCGAAAATAGATCAAGTGATAAAGCGTTATGAAAAGCCGCTGTTCGAGGGCTATCTCGCTATAGATTCATCCGAAATTCTTCGCTTTTTGTACTATTGTGAGCAAGATTCACTTTTTACAGACCTAGTCGCATTGGGAGATGAGCTTAGGTTTTTAGAGTTTATGAAGAAAAAGAGCAGTGCATTTAAAGAGATGAATCCATGAAGAAGTTTCTGTTTTTCATGGCAGTAATTATGACGTGGAGTGCAGGGGCCTACAAACCAGCTCACGTCATTAACCACAAGTTTTATCTCAGCGTAACCAAGGTAAATTACAATGCCGAGCAAAAAGTTTTGCAGCTAGTGACACGTGCCTTTATTGACGATATAGAATTAGCCATTCAAACCCGTTACGGAGTGGCTTTGAATTTGGATACTGAACAAGAACAAACATCATTAGCCAATGAGTACTTTCAGCGCTACATCAAGCGGATGATGGGCTTTAATGCTGATGTAATCTCTTATAGCCCGAATTTTGCGGGTTACACCTATGATGGCGATCAGATCGTGCTACTAACAGAGTTCGCTGGTGTACACCTCGACAAAGACTCTGATGTTACCTTTGAAAATCGCTTACTTACCGGGCTTTTTGACGAGCAGCAAAACCTGACACACTTTTATGTTTTTGGGGCAAAGAAAAGCAAGGTTTTGTCAAAAGAAGATCCCGTGTTTAAATGGGACCTAGCGCGTCGCTAAAACAAAATTGGACAGCTGCTAAAAACACGCTAAATTCACCTTTCTAATCTTAAGTTGATTTTCAATGAAACATGTACTTACCTGCTTAACAGCAGCTTTTGTGCTATTCAGCACTGGCCTAAGCGCTCAAGAAGAAAAAACCGAGCGCGAACCAGGACATTACAATACCAATAAGTTCAAACAGCTCTACGAAGAGTTTGCAACACCAAACACCTACCGCACTGCTTCAGGAGCACCTGGTCCTGATTATTATCAGCAACAGGCTGATTATGTGATGGATATTCTCTTAGACGATGAGAACGCCCGTATTTACGGTGAAGAAACAATTACCTACACCAATAATTCTCCAGATGCACTAGAATTTTTATGGGTTCAATTAGATCAAAACGTGCGCGCTAAAGACTCGAAAGCACCACTTCGAAACGGAAGCGGAATGAATTTAGCGTACACCCCTGATAACTTTACCCAAACATTTATGGGTGAATCTTTCGATGGAGGATTCAATATCGAGTGGGTAAAAGATAGTCGTGGTGCTGCACTGCCTCACGTTATCAACTTTACAATGATGCGTGTCGATTTGCCTGCTCCTTTATTGTCAGGGCAATCGTATTCATTTTCAATCAAGTGGTGGTATAACATTCCTGACCACACCGTTAACAGAGCACGCTCTGGTTACGAGTATTTTCCGGAAGACGGTAATAGAGCTTATGTGATTGCTCAGTTCTTTCCGAGAATGGCCGTATATAGTGACGTAGAAGGTTGGCAGAACCATCAGTTCTGGGGAAGTGGAGAGTTTGCGCTTCCTTTCGGAAACTACGACGTTTCAATTACTGTACCTGAAGATCATGTTTTAGATGCTACTGGTGTGTTATTGAACCGCAAACAGGTTTTCTCTAAAGATATGATGAAGCGTTATGAAGAAGCACAGAAGAGTTATGATAAGCCCGTACTTATCGTTACTCAAGAAGAGGCTGAGGCTGCTGAAAAGTCTTTTGCAACGAAGACGAAGACCTGGAAGTTTAGAGCAGAAAACGTAAGAGACTACGGTTTCGCTACCTCAAGAAAATTCATTTGGGATATGATGGCGGTTAAAGTAGGAAATCGCGATGTGATGGCGGTTTCGCTTTATCCAAAAGAAGGAAACCCGCTTTGGGAAGAGTGGTCAACTCGTGTAGTGGCATCGACACTTAAGTCGTATTCTTCACACACTTTTGATTATCCTTATCACAAGGCTATCTCAGTTCATGCGAAGAATCAAGGTATGGAGTATCCGATGATTTGTTGGAACTACGGAAGACCCAATAAAGACGGTAGCTATTCAGACCGTACAAAATACGGGATGATGAGTGTGATCATTCACGAGGTAGGGCACAACTTCTTCCCTATGATTGTAAACTCAGACGAGCGTCAGTGGGGATGGATGGATGAAGGTTTAGATACCTTCATGCAATACCTAGCAGAGCAAGAATTCGGTGAGGCCTATCCAGCCGCTATTGAAGGCTTAGATAATTATCCTTCAAGGAGAGGAGCGCCTTCGGCTATTGTGAACTACATGGCAGGAGATCAAAGCTATATCGCTCCAATTATGTCGAATCCTGAAAACGTTTATCAATTAGGACCTAATGCTTACGCTAAGCCCGCCACTGCTCTTAATATTTTAAGAGAAACCGTAATGGGTCGTGAGCTGTTCGACCACGCCTTTAAAACCTACTCACAACGCTGGATGTTTAAGCATCCGACTCCTGAAGACTTTTTTAGAACAATGGAAGACGCCTCAGCTGTGGATTTAGATTGGTTCTGGAGATCGTGGTTCTATACAACTGATTATGTGGATATTGCGGTTTCGAATGTGAAGAAGTACTATGTTTCTGACGAGCCTACAGAACAGATGAAAGAGTATATGGCGGCAAATGGCCTAACTGCTGCAGACCTTCCTCCATTAGTGTATTTAGCCGATTTAGACGCCAAAGAATCAGACGAAGAAATTAAAGATCCGCTTTCGGCTTCTTCTACTTTATCTGAATTCATGATGGATAACATGACCGCTGAAGAGCGAGCAAAGGTGAAACAACCTAAGTACTTCTACGAGATCGAGTTTGAAAAGCCAGGGGGTATACCTATGCCGTTAATTGTTGAGTATACCTATGCCGATGGTACTAAAGAAGAGGTGCGTTATCCGGTTGAAATTTGGCGTAAAAATGACGCCTCAGTGAAGCGTGTCTTCTCATCGGATAAAGAGTTAGTAGGTATTACTGTAGATCCTAACCTTGAAACAGCAGATATTGATACTTCAAACAATAGTTGGCCAAAGGTTGATCAAGGCTCGGAGTTTGAACAATTGAAAGATCAAGTTCAACAATAAGAATGGTTTGAAACTGAAATAAGAATCCCGCAGCTTTGGCTGCGGGATTTTTTATATTTGTACCCTTATGATTTCTCTTTTTATCAGCGGAGCTGAGATCTTTTTTATCGTCTTTATCGTTATCATGGTATTCGGGTCAGATAAGTTGCCTGAGATCATGAGAGGTCTGGGTAAAGGAATGCGTCAGCTCAGAGATGCTACCGATGATATCAAAAGAGAAATTCAGAAATCTGCAGACAAAAGCGGCATTGATACTAGTATTGCCAGTGATCTCAAAAAAAGTGCCGATGAGGTGAAGAAATCGGTAGAAGAAGTTACGGGTACTATTAAGCGCCAGTAGGCTTGCTGTAACGCGCCATACTTAGACCATCTCTCACCGGAAGAATCACCTGTTCAAATCTTGGATCATCTGTCAAGAGTTGATTGTATCGAACAAGTTCTAGCGTAGCCTTATCATTCTCACTTATTGGTTCAACCACCTTGCCAGACCATAAAATATTATCTGAAAGCAATAGACAGCCGTCATTCAGCTTTGGAATCACCGCTTCTAAGTATTTGGTATAATCCGCTTTTTTGGCATCTATAAATACAAGGTCGTAGCAATCCTCTAACTCAGGGATAATGGTGAGCGCATCTCCAACTAGGGCTTTGATTTTTGACTGATAAGGGCTCTGGCTCCAAAAGCGTTGCTGTAAACTGCTCAATTCTTCGTTAACCTCTATGGTGGTGAGCCTCCCCTCACTGCGTAGTCCTTCTGCTAAACAAACTGCTGAATATCCAGTGTAGGTGCCAATCTCAAGGATGTATTGAGGTGCGCATAGTTTAGAGATAAGAGCCAATAATCTACCTTGATAATGGCCACTAAGCATCCTTGGTTGAATCACCTTGAGGTGGGTTTCTCTTCGCAATGCCTCGAGGTAATCTGCCTCTTTATCGAGTTGCTGGTTGAGGTACTCTTCTAGAGCATCAGAAAAAAAATGCATCCGTTTAGCTTCGAGTTATTTTACAATGATATCAGACAGATAAAGGTAGTTCTCTTGTCCTGATCTATTGTGTTTTTGGGCCATTACCAATCCGCCTAAGGTGATGTAATCTTCGCATATTGAAACGATTGATGGTTCTTCAGATGCTCCTCTTCGAAAGACCCATTCTCTCACTACATGATCTTTGTCAATATAAAAATCATAGGCATCTCCTGGTGTGTATCCTCCTTCATTGCCATAGGTAATGGTGAGTTTGTCTAGTATGTGACCCTGGCCTAGCGATTCAACCTCTTTCTCTAGGCTCACGGTATAACTACCTTTGTCCCAGGCCAATTGGAGGGGTGCAAAAAGCCAGTACTTGTCGTTGATGAATCCTTTATTGATTTCGTTGCTAACAGAGTCTAGGCGCTTCCAATTGTAGGATATGCTATCACCATTCATGATACGCGTTACCGTGTCGGTTTTAGTGTTCCAGATCCAGCGTCTTTCAAAGTTTCCGTCTGTACGTGCAACACCCCAAGTAAAGGCTACTTCTGAGACCTGAGCAAAGGCATCTAATCCGTGAGCCTCGGATACTTGTTGTGCTCTAAGTTCAGCTTCTGAAAGAGACTGCGTATGTTGACTGCAAGACCCTATGAGAATTAGTAAGGCCGAAAAAAGCAGAAAATACTTTTTCATTTTTCTTTTAAAAATACGCATTAGTAGGCTAGAATGCCCATTCAGTGTATTTTTGTGATTCATTGAAACAGGGTTCAAATGAGTCAGCCAAAAGTAAAAGAGTTAATCGACAATACGCTTTTAGAAGAGCGCAAGGTGTTTTTATGGGGAATGGTAAATGACGATAGTGCAAAGCACGTCGTTGAACGCTTGCTGTACTTAGATTCTTTGAATCACAATGAGATTCAATTGATTATCAATAGTCCTGGAGGTTATGTGACCTCTGGCTTTTCGATATACGATACCATGATGCAGATCAAGAGCCCGGTAGCAACAGTATGTTCTGGACTAGCCGCTTCTATGGGTAGTATTCTGCTTTCGGCAGGCGCGAAAGGTCGCCGTATGATTCAGCCTCATGCGAGAGTGATGATTCATCAACCTAGTGGTGGCGCTCAAGGACAGGCCTCTTCTATCGAGATTCAGGCACGAGAAATTATAAAGACCAAAGAAATTGGGGCGCGCATCTTAGCCGATAATTGCGGTCAGCCACTCGAGAAAGTGATGAATGATTTCGATCGAGACTACTGGATGGATGCTGACGAGTCGCTCGCTTATGGCATCGTAGATGAGTTACTCTCCTAAGGTTCTGTCGAGATCAGCTAAGAGCTCTTCAGCCTTTTCGGTATAGGCCTTCAATTCACTCGTAGATTTTTTGTCAAGGATTCTATACATCATTGACATCCGTTGATTTCCTTTTAGTACTTCGCGTTTTTTGATTAGAAAGTTCCAATAGAGTGCGTTGAAGGGGCAGGTCTTTTCTCCGGTTTTTTCTTTAGGGCTGAAATGACAAGTTTTACAGTAATCGCTCATCTTGTCGATATAGTTGGCGCTGCTGATGTAAGGTTTTGTGGCTATGATGCCTCCGTCGGCATATTGTGACATTCCTCGGGTATTGGTGAGCTCTACCCATTCAATGGCATCAGTATAAACCCCGAGATACCATCGGTCAAGGGCGTCCGGATCGAGCTCGGCTAACAATCCAAAGTTACCGGTAACCATGAGGCGCTGAATGTGATGTGCATAAGCGTCTTCCATGGTTTGTTTTATGGCATGAGCTACACAGCGCATCTTGGTTTTCCCTGTCCAATAAAAATTGGGTAATGGTCTTTTATGGTTAAAGTAATTGAGGCTCTTGTACCGCGGCATTTCTTTCCAATAGACCCCTCTCATAAATTCACGCCATCCCAAAATTTGACGGACAAACCCTTCGACTTGAGGCAGCGATACACGTGATGGATCCTTCTTATAAGACTCAATCACCTTATCAATGACCTCGCACGGACCAATGATTTTAGCATTCATGGCAAAAGACATCCTAGAATGAAATAAGAATTGGTGTTGGCTGTATAAAGCGTCTTGATACGTTCCAAAATGGGGGAGGAGCTCTTCACAGAAATAAACTAACATCAAGGTGGCCTCTTCATATGTTTTGGGCCAGTTGAAGTCATAGTCCACAATAGATCCGAAGTGAGGAATACCACTTTTATCAATTTCATTGCACAGCGCTCGAACATCATGATGAAAGGCTAGGGGATCTTTTAAGGGCACTTTGTGGTCGTATGATTTCCTGTTTTCTCGATCAAAGTTCCATTGACCTCCGACTGGTTTTTCACCTGCCATCAAAACATGGTGTTTCTTTCTCATGGCGCGGTAGAAGCGTTCCATTAAGAGCGACTTTTCTCCAAAGAACTCTTTTAGCTCGTATCGATGGGTATAAAAATGCTCTGTGTCATAATGTGAGGTGCTTATGCCAAGTGCTTTTAGAGTCTCTGCGATACCTAAGAGTTCTTGATCTAAGCGGTAATCGTCAGGAAGTTGGTATTCAAATTGATCAATTTTAAATTCAAGAGCCAATGCTTGAATACGCTCTTGCAAACTTCTTTCAGGGTGTTCGCTAATAGGTTGATAGATGACCTTGTGCCCTCGTGCTCTAAGGGTATCGGACATGGTCCGCATCGCATTGAAAAAAGCAACGATTTTTTGGAGGTGTTGCTCAGGCGATGCTGCCTCTTGAGACATCTCTGCAAAGAGGTAATAGGTTTGATCGTCAATCGTATTGAACCATGAATGTTGCGTATTGAGCTGATCTCCTAAAATGAGCCTTAAGCGTATCATTTGTTCCACAGTTTTTGAAATTCTTGATGTGGATCATACCGCTCGGCCTGAAGCTTTGTATTGAATTCCCGATCTCTTGGATCGTTGCCGACGCCGCTAATGTAATTCCAGTTTCCCCAATTGCTTTGAACGTCATTATCAATCAGTTGAGTTTGAAAGTAATAGGCTCCAACCCTCCAATCTTGCCTTAGCGTTTTAGACCAATAGCTCGCCGCATTTTGTCTACCGCGATTACTCGTGAATCCGGTATGTTTTAATTCGAGCATGATGGCGTTTACAAAGGGGTCTTTAGTTTTACCATTAATCCAAGCCTCAAAAGCTATTTTATCATTATTCCATGGGTAAGATCGCTCTTTGATACCCCCTAGTTTGAATAGGTTTTCTCTGTGTTTCAGTCCTAAGAATTTAAAGTAATCCCGCCACAATAGTTCGAAGAGTACCCAATAGGTATCTTCGCTTTTTTCAACAGTCGATTCGTACGCTGAAAGTGCTGCATAAATAGAACGCGCACTTATGCATCCCAGGGCCAGGTATCCTGAAAATTTGGTGCTGTAAGCTTCTCCTATGAGACCGTTTCTGGTTTTCTTATAGCGGGAGACAAGTCTTCTTTTAAAGAAGTAATCCTGCACGCGATTTATGGCCTCAGATTCCCCCCCTTTAAACGGATGAGCACTTCTGCGGTCAGGCTCTAATAAAAAGTAACCAAAACTATCCAGGCTAGGTAAAGCCGAATGATGGGATTGAAATAGGCTATTGTCAGCCAGCTCTTCTATACATGGAAGGGGTCTTTCGATGCTCAATCGCTTCTCAATCTTTTTTCGAAAGATGGTAAATACCTCGGGTAATTCATTGATTTTAAAAGGTAAATTCTCGGGTGAAATCAAAAATTGCACAGGGTATTCTTTCCACTTTAGACTGCCTCTGGTTTTTTCGAGTATGAGGTTTTTCAATTGCTGCTCATAGGGCCCAATCGAAAGGGCGCTATAAACGGTGTCAATAAGGTAGTCTTCTATGAGCTTGAAAACAGCATCTATCTCAAAAGGAATCACAGAGAGGTTGATACGAAGCTGTTTTAAGCGTAATTCGAGCTCCTTTAAGGCTTCTAATTCAAAGGTTCTAGCATAGAGTCCTTTCGCCTCAAATTGCTGCCCATGGAGCGTGATCGGACTTCGATCAATGAGGTAAATACAAAGAACTCCGTCATGGTTTGAAGCTTGTTTAAGCAGTTGGTTGTCTTCAGTCCTTAGGCATTCATTTAAAATAACTAATGCGTTGCTTCGTCTCATTTTCTCTTGTATTCCTGCGCGCATCTTTTACTGCAATATTTGACCTCTTCCCAATCTCGCTCCCACTTTTTTCGCCAGCTGAAAGGCCTTTGACAATGGATACAAATCTTTTCAGGTAAATGCGCCTTACGGTGTGTCACACTTGATTGATTTTGGTAGTAGGTTGATCTGGTTTAGCGTAAGCATATCTTCCTTCTAATCGGGTAGTATAGTAGGCATCTAAGCCTCCTATTCCCACTGTTTGCAGTTGTTCGTGATTCACAAAGTGGTCTTTACTAAGTCCCCTTTCGTCTATCCATATGGCTTTAATCGATGCGGTCAAAAGGATGCATTGGTTCTCAAGTACATGTTCTTGGCTGTAGGTGCATAACACCTGAATGGGACTTCCTTCAACGAAAGGAACATGAGTTTCCTCTCTAAAAAGCGGTTGAAAACCTACAGCATCAAATTCTGATACTCCTTCAGGATATTTGGCACTCGTCTGATGGGCTTTAGGAACCATAGCCGTTGTAATGGCATTTATCGTAAAGTCTTTGTAGTTCTTGATATTGGAATAGGTATGTCGCTCAACGCTTAGCGGTCTAAATACCATGCCCAAGAGTGCAGGACTGCTTCCAAGGTGTGTTACAGAATTAAAAACGCTCAGGTTTGTTCCTGCGTCTCCACGTGTAGCAATTAGATTCGCAGATCGAATGCCTGATATAGCATTGATAAGAGTAGCTCTTTCTCTGCTGGGTAATGCTTGGAGGTTTTTGGAAGTAAAGACGTTCAAAATGTTTAATAATTTTTATTAAATATTAAACAAATGTACGTTAAAGCCCTTCTAAAGTAAAATGTGAGGGATGAGAATACTTAAAACCTATCCTAACTTCTTGAAGATGGCCTCCATCTTGCTTGATTCTTCTTCGGCTAATGTCGGATCAACAAGAATTCTACCACTGTGCTCATCGGTAATCACGCGCTTTCTAGACGCAATCTCTACTTGAACTTGTGGCGGAAGGGTGAAGAATGATCCTCCTGAAGCACCACGTTCTACCGAAACCACAGCGAGTTTATTCGCAACAGACGAACGAATACGGGTGTAGGCCTGTGAAAGACGCTCATCAAGATTCGATTTGTAATCATCTGAGAGCTTAACAAGTGCGGTTTCTTCTTTAGCCGTCTCTTCGAGAATAGTATCAAGCTCTGATTTTTTATGTCCAAGGTGCGTTTCACGCTCACTGAGCTTTCCTTGGGTTTGCTCGATGACTTCGTTTTTTTGTTCAATTTTAACCTTGAACTCTTTGATGTGTTTTTCAGCCAGTTGAATCTCGAGTTCTTGAAATTCAACTTCTTTACTCAACGAATTGAATTCGCGACTGTTTCGCACGTTTTTTTGCTGCTCAGCGTACTTTTTGATGAGCGCTTTAGACTCTTCAATAGCATTTTTGCGTGCAGCAATTTCGCCATTTAAGGTCTCAATATCTTCTTGGTGTTTGGCCAATCTCGTTTTTAAACCTTCAACTTCATCTGCAAGGTCTTCAACTTCCATCGGTAATTCGCCTCTAAGGTTTTGGATGGTATCTATGCGTGAATCAATTAATTGAAGGGCGTAGAGTGCTCTAAGTTTTTCTTCAACACTCATTTCTTTTGATTTAACCATAGGTATAGTACTTGACCGGGTTTGTTTTTATTTCTGATAAAGTGACGGCAAAATTAGGAAATTTTTCCCTAAGCTTCTGAGCGATTGCGTTTTTTGTAAAGCGCTCAGATTCATAATGCCCGACATCTGCTAATAAAAAGTTAGCCTCCCCTTGAAAGAAGTCGTGGTATTTGAAATCTGCGCTAATATAGGCATCTGCACCTAAGGCTTTTGCGTTTTGAATTGCAAATGCACCGCTTCCGCCAAGAACTGCCACTCTAAGTATACTTTTTTCAGTTAGTTCTGAATGTCGTACCATTGGAGTTTCAAAGGTTTTGGCAATTAGGGCTAAGAAATCTGTGGCAGTTAGCGCTTCTGGCAATTTGCCTATTCTTCCAAATCCGGTTTGATCTTCTTCAGGAACTAATACCTGAACTTCGGAGAGGTTTAAAGCCTCTGCCATTAGATCACTTACCCCACCTATCACTTTGTCAAATCTCGTGTGTAGTGCATAGATCGAAATTTTGTGTTCGATGGCTTTAAGGATACTTCGAGACACATAGTCTTCAGGAGTAATGGTCTTGAGCCCTTTGAATAGAATGGGGTGGAAACATACGATCATAGAAGCGTTCAGTGCAATCGCTTCGTCAATAACGGCCTCTATAGCATCGTGACAGACTAAGATGTGGTCGACTATTCGAGAAGGGTCACCAACGAGTAAACCCGTATTGTCGAAGTCCTCTGATAGTGCTGAGTGGGCAATTTGCTCTAAAGCTTCACAGATGTCGTTTACCAATACCATACTCATGAATTAAGGAATCTACGAATTTATCATAATTTCGCTGCTATGCCGTTCTTAAATCTCATATTGTGGCCTCTTTCTCTGAACTATCAGGTAGTGGTCTATGTGCGTAATATGCTTTACGATTGGGGATGGATAAAAAGTGTCACTCCAAAGGTTAAGACTTTAGTGGTAGGGAATCTTTCGGTCGGCGGATCAGGTAAAACCCCAATGGTTGAGTTCTTATTGCGTCACTGGAGGTCCTCTGATCAACTCGCCGTGCTTTCTAGAGGATATGGCCGTAAAACTAAGGGGTTTCGCTTACTTTCATCACAGGATAACGCGCAAACGGTCGGAGACGAAGCTTTTCAACTGTATTCTGCTTTCAAGGAGCGAGCCATTTTTGCAGTTTGCGCTAATAGAGTACACGCCATAGAACGCCTTAGTTCAGCACATCTTTTGGATGTCATTTTACTAGACGATGCCTTTCAGCACCGAAAGATTAGGGCAACGAAAAATATCCTGCTTACCCCTTATGCTCCGGTTTTTTACGAAGACCATTATCTTCCTCTGGGTACTTTGAGGGATCACAAAAATCAAGTAAAGAGAGCGCAGGTAGTGGTCGTTACCAAGTGCCCTAAAACGTTTTCCAAATCAGAGGCAATCCTTATTGAGCAGCAGGTTCGAAAACGTCATGATGTCCCCGTGTTTTTTACCTACAATGGGTATAACGAGGCTTTTCTTGCTGAACTTTCAACTTCCACAGGGGCACGCATCGCCTTAATCACAGGCTTAGCCAACGGAGATAGGCTTTACAATGATTTGATAGAGCGCGGAGTATCCCTTACGTTCTTCAAAAAGCCAGATCACTACAATTACAAGAAGAAAGACCTAGACGTACTTCGCGCGTTTGATTTGGTCCTCACTACCTCTAAAGATGATGTAAAACTTAGAACACTCTGGAGCGATGACTTACCTCCGCGTAAAATTGTTGAGGTAGAACATGGGTTTTTGTTTAATCGATCAGAAGCTTTTCTGGAGCTCCTTTCTAAATAGTTTAAACGGCTAGTCGATGTGTTTGTGGGCTTTGTATGATGAGCGCACAAGGGGTCCACTTTCAACATGTCGGAACCCAAGTGATAATCCGTATTCCTCGTAGACCTTGAATTGGTCTGGAGTGATAAAAGAAGAAACAGCGAGATGCTTTTTAGAAGGCTGTAGGTATTGTCCGATAGTAACCACGTCAACATTTACGGCTCTTAAGTCTCTTAGGGTTTCGAAAACTTCTTCTTCGGTCTCGCCTAAACCTAGCATGATTCCTGACTTAGTTCTTCGAGCACCGGCTCGTTTCAAATAGGCAAGCACCTCGAGACTACGCTCATATTTCGCCTGAATACGGACAGATCTTGTAAGTCGTTTGACCGTTTCTATGTTGTGTGAGATCACTTCTGGAGCTGCTTCTACTATACGGTCTAGGTGTTCAGTGATTCCTTGAAAATCTGGAATCAGCGTTTCCATAGTTGTATTGGGATTCATTCGGCGGACTGCACGGATTGTTTCAGCCCACAAGATAGAGCCCATATCTTTTAAGTCATCTCTGTCCACAGAGGTCAATACCGCATGTTTGATACCCATTACCTTGATGGATCGAGCTACCTTTTCTGGTTCTGCATAATCAACTTGTTCTGGACGACCTGTTTGCACGCCACAGAATCCGCATGAGCGGGTGCATATATTCCCTAAGATCATGAAGGTGGCCGTTCCTTCACCCCAACATTCTCCCATGTTCGGACAACTCCCAGAGGTGCAAATAGTGTTGAGGTTGTAGGTGTCAATCAGCGAGCGCAGCTGCTTGTATTTCTGACCAGTAGGTAAGGTTACCCTAATCCATTTGGGTTTACTCACACGTCTTTCTTCGGTCTGCTGCGATATGCTACTCTCCATCTTGCAATTTTGAACAAAATTAAGGCATATTCTTCAAAAGATCTCCTAGGCTGCGACGAGCTCTTAGTAGAGAAACTTTGATATTGTTCTCACTTTCTTGCAACAGATTGCTGATTTCTCGAATCGAATGAGATTCGAAGTAAAAAAGCTCGATGAGCTGCTGATGACGGCTATTGAGCTTTTCGATTTGCTGCAAAAGTTCGTGTTGCGTCTGTTCTTTAATGATTTGGTCTTCATGGTTCGGACTTTCGTCGAGTACCCTATCTGATTCGTCATTTAAACGCTCTTCAGTTCTTGCGCGATTGCGTGAACGAATAAGGTCTATGTGAAGGTTTTTTGAAATGGATAGTAGCCATGTATTGAATTGAAAAGAAACGTTATACGATTCAAGTTTTTCAAAGGCCTTTGAAAACGTTTGAATAGCAATATCCTCAGCATCGAGTTCATTCGAGGTTCGTTTCAATAAGAAGTAATAGACCTCAGTCCAGTGGGTGTTGAGCAAGGAGTTAAAGGCTGATTGATCGCCTTTAAGGGCCTGTTGAATAAGCGTAGTGGTAGCAGGGGTGTTCAACGGCTCTGATTAACAACCTCTTTTTTGCACATTTCGTCTGCGCTTTTTCCGCAGTAGCTGCAACTTTCACCCTCTTTATTCAGAAAGGGACTTTGACTAGCGCAGGTTCCGGAGAATTTTCCGTCTTTTTTAGCCCAAAGTTTAATGGCAATGCCTGCAAAAGAAAGGAGTAATAAAAAGGCGGTAAGAGCAACAAGTTTCATAGCGCAAAGGTAAGAAGTCTAGGGGAAAAATGTAACCTCTTCTTCTAAAGTGATTCCGAAAGTTTCATTCACGCTTTTCTTTATGTGTTGCGCGAGATTTTTAAGGTCATTTCCACTTGCTGCTCCTAAGTTGACCAGTACAAGAGCTTGTTTGTTGTGTACGGCCGCGTCTCCTTGGTGATACCCCTTCAAGCCTAATTGATCGATGAGCCATCCGGCGGCAATCTTAAAGGTGCCATCGGGCTGTGAATATAGGGGTGCTTCAGGAAATTTCTTTAACAGGGATTGAGTGAACTCAGCGGTAATGATGGGGTTTTTGAAAAAGCTTCCTGCATTGCCTAGGATAGTGGGATCAGGAAGTTTGGACCGACGGATACTACAAACCGCTTCAGCTACGTCTGTTGGACTTAACTTTTCAATGTTTTTATCTAAAAACCATTTTGTTAGAGGAGCATAGTTGAGGTTGAGCGTATGATTTCTTTGACTTAGTTTAAAGGTTACCTCTACAATTACAAATCGGTTTTTGTATTCGTTTTTGAAGATAGAATTTCTATAACCGAAAGCGCAGTCTTCATGGTTGAATACCTTTTCTTCTTTAGTTCTGCGATCAATCGCTCTGCACGAATAAAAACGGTCCTTTAGTTCAACTCCATAGGCTCCTATGTTTTGAATAGGAGAGGCGCCAACAGATCCTGGAATAAGCGCTAGGTTTTCAAGCCCGCCAAACCCTTGTTCAAGCGTCCACATTACAAAGTCGTGCCATGGCTCTCCCGCAGCTGCAGTAACGAGTACCTCATCTTCTGAAAATACCTTGAAATGACGTCCTTTTAGCTTTAGAAGACCCACTCGATAAGGCAAATGATCTGTGAATAGAACATTGCTTCCTTGCCCTAAGATGAGATCAGTATTTAATGTGTCTGCTGCTAAAAAGGCGATTAATTCTGATTCAGTGTGTATAGAGTGAATAGCCCTAGCTTGGGCTGATACACCAAAAGTGTTGTGCGACTTTAAATCAGAATTCAATACCGCCATGAATTAACTGGTGTAAGCTTCGAGTCCTTTTTCTAGGATGATAAGTGCCCTTTGTAAGGAGGCTTTATCGAGTACGTAAGCAATACGTACCTCATCTTTTCCCATTCCTACTGTGCTGTAGAATCCGCTGGCAGGAGCCACCATGACTGTTTCGTTTTCTAGCGCAAAGTGTTCTAATAGCCATTGTGCAAAAGCCTCAGCATCATCCACCGGAAGTTTTGCAATGCAATAGAACGCTCCTTTAGGATTTGTGGTACGTACCCCTGGAATGCGACTCAATCCGTCAACCAAAAAATCGCGACGTTCACCGTATTCCTTTAGAACTGCATCAAAATATTCTTTGTCTGTATCCATTGCCGCCTCACTGGCTATAAGGGCGTAAGTAGGAGGGGAGAGTCGGGCCTGAGCAAACTTTAAAATGGCGGCTCTCAAGGCTTTATTTCTGGTGACTACAAATCCGATGCGTGCACCACACATGCTGTATCGCTTTGATACTGAATCTACCACTATAGCGTGTTCTTTCAGTTCGTCAAAAGCGAGCATAGAATAATGTGTAGCCCCGTCGTAAACAAATTCGCGATAGACTTCATCAGCGATGATAAATAAGTCGTGTTTAAGGGCGAGGTGAGCTAATTGATTGAGCTCTTCTTTCTGATAGACATAACCTGTGGGATTAGAAGGATTACAGATCAAGATAGCGCGCGTCTTCTCAGTAATGAGCCGTTCAAAATCAGCGATACTAGGAAGGGCGAAATCACTTTCAAAATCACAGGTGATCGGTACAATAGTCACATTGTTCGCCTGAGCAAAACCGTTGTAATTCGCGTAAAATGGTTCGGGAACAATAAGCTCTTCGCCCGGGTCTAAAACAGATCCTAGTGCAAAAGATAAGGCTTCTGAACCACCAGTGGTTACAACGATGTCTTCAGCCGTAACCTTTAAATCTAATGCGCTGTAATACCCGGCAATTTTTGTTCTGAAGGCTTCAGAGCCTTCGGTCCTGTTATAAGCTAGAACACTAAACTCAGCTTCTTTAACCGCTTTAAGGGCCTGTTGTGGGGTTTTGATATCAGGTTGACCGATATTGAGATGGTGAACATGGATTCCTCTTTTTTTTGCGTCTTCGGCGAAGGGAACCAATTTTCTTATAGGAGAGGAAGGCATGAGTGTTGCCTTCTGAGAAATACGCGGCATACCTTTTTGCCGTCAAAGGTACATTATTTAGTCTTCTACTCTTCCGGTAATCACGAACACCGATATGTCATCATTCGTTCCTGAAACAATGCTCACCATTTTTCTAAAGGGTCCTTGAAGGTCTTCCGTTGAAATCATAACTCCAATACTGTCTATGGCTTTGGGCAGCACCTTTTCAGGAAAATAAACTACCTCATAACCAAAGCTCGTTCTCGCCTCAGAGAGAAGAAGGGGAAGCTCTCCGTCATTGATGAATTTAAAGAAGATGGGCTGTTTAGTCGAAGAGGTGATGGTACCTAATTCGGCGAAAGTCTTTTGATCGAGTAATTTAGCTTCTTGAGAACTGCTAAATTGCCAGATGAAGACGGCTATCGCACTGATAATGAAACGTTTCATCGTATTCAAATTTTGAGTTTGTACATTGAAACTACCTTGATCAAAGCAGAAAACAAATAACTTTTAGTTATGACATGATGTTTCCTATTTTTGTCGCTGCATTAAACGCCTTTTAATCCCCATTCATTCTTGGAATCTTCTTACACTCCCAGCTCAATTGAATCAAAATGGTATAGTTACTGGTTAGAGCATCGTCTTTTTGAATCTCGAGTGGATCAGAGAGAGCCTTACACGATTGTGATTCCACCTCCTAACGTGACAGGTGTATTGCACATGGGGCATATGCTCAACAATACTATTCAAGATGTTTTGATTCGAAGAGCTCGTTTGCAGCAAAAAAATGCTTGTTGGGTTCCGGGTACTGACCATGCTTCTATCGCCACAGAAGCTAAGGTGGTGAATCGCCTTAAAGAAAGAGGGATCGCAAAGGAGTCTCTTACCCGAAAAGAGTTTTTGAAACACGCTTGGGATTGGACCGAAGAGTACGGAGGCGTCATTCTCGAACAATTAAAGCGTTTGGGGGCTTCATGCGATTGGTCGCGAACCACCTTTACGATGGATCAACACATGTACGACTCTGTCATTGAGGTCTTTGTAGACCTATATGAAAAGGGTCATATCTTTCGAGGATACCGCATGGTCAATTGGGATCCTGAAGCAAAGACTACCCTCTCAGATGAAGAGGTGATTTATCAAGAACGTGAAGGTAAACTCTACTATATAAATTATCCTTTTGTAGACGGAAGCGGCAAGTTTACCGTTGCTACTACACGTCCTGAGACGATTTTTGGAGATGTTGCCCTCTGTGTCAATCCTGAAGATGAGCGTTATACAGATCTAGTGGGCAAGAAGGTCTTTGTGCCTATCATAAATAGAGAAATACCTATTATTTCCGATAGTTATGTCGATGCTGAGTTTGGGACAGGTTGCTTGAAGATTACACCCGCTCACGATCAGAACGATAAAAACATAGGGGATAAATACCAATTAGAGGTTATTGATGTTCTCAATAGTGACGGAACATTAAACGCGCATACTGCATCTTTTGAAGGGCTTGATCGATTTGAGGCACGCCCAAAAATTGCTGCAGAGTTAGAGCAACTAGGACTGTTAGAAATGGTTGAAAACCATATGAATAAGATAGGAACCTCTGAGCGAACAGGTGCAGTCATCGAACCGCGACTGTTAGATCAGTGGTTTTTAAAAATGGAGGAATTGGTCAAGCCTGCAATAGATGCTGTATTAAAAACAGGTGAGATCAAGCTTCATCCCTCAAAATTTGATAACACCTACAGACATTGGTTAGAGAACATCCGCGACTGGAATATCTCAAGACAATTGTGGTGGGGACAACAAATTCCAGCCTACTACTACGATGAAGGTTATGTTGTGGCTAGAACCATCGACGAGGCCATAGAAAAGGCGAATCACAAAGCCACTGAGTTAGGAATCGAGAAACACTATTCAGCCGCTGATTTCAAACAAGATGAGGATGTGCTCGACACCTGGTTTTCTTCATGGTTATGGCCGATAAGTGTATTCAATGGAATTTTAGAGCCAGATAATGAAGAGGTAAATTACTATTACCCAACCTCTGATCTTGTCACCGGTCCAGACATCTTATTCTTCTGGGTGGCACGGATGATCATTGCTGGATACGAATACCTAGGCGAGAAGCCCTTCAAAAATGTGTACCTCACGGGTATCGTGCGGGACAAGCTCGGTCGAAAGATGTCTAAGTCCTTGGGCAACTCCCCAGATCCCCTTGAGCTAATCGCTCAGTATGGTGCAGACGGCGTGCGTACAGGCATGCTTTTCTCTTCCCCTGCGGGAAATGACCTCCCCTACGACGACAAGTTGGTGGAGCAAGGCCGAAATTTTGCCAACAAAATCTGGAATGCCTTCCGTCTCGTTAATGGATGGGAAATAGATCCAAGCCTCAATGGCTCTGCCAATGCAGCAAGCATTGAATGGTTTGAACAGCGATTCTACCAAAGCTTGAGCGAGATCAACGAGCACTTCGAAAAGTTCCGAATTTCAGACGCCTTAATGGCTACCTATAAATTGGTTTGGGACGACTTCTGTTCCTGGTACTTGGAAATGATCAAGCCTGCCTACCAGCAGCCCATCGACCAAGCCACCTACGACAAGACCTTGGAGATCTTTGAAAATATACTGAAGATCCTTCATCCTTTCATGCCTTTCATTACGGAAGAATTGTGGCACCAGATCAGCGAACGTTCTGTTGAAAATTCCTTGATCCTAGCGGCTTGGCCAAAAACCAAGCCATACGATGCTAAGATTACCGAAGATGCCGCACAAGTGTTTGAGGTGGTATCGCAGGTCAGAAACCTCCGAGCTTCC
>JALRDO010000001.1 GCA_023262185.1 Flavobacteriaceae bacterium | reverse complement strand
ATCAGCAGATTCGTTTAAGAACAACTCGTCGTTAGCATCTTTCGCCTCAATAATTACTTCTACAGCCTCCTCTCCGACTTTTTGAGCAATTTTATTCGTGCCCATAGCAAAGAGCGAGCTGACATAACTTTTCGCGTCAGGGTTTTGACGGCGTTGTTGAATAACGCGTGTAAGAGTACTCAAAAATTGAAGCCCAGTTAAATTCTCATCCTTAAAGCAAGTAGCATTCCCTGTGTGACATACCGGCCCATTGGGATGTGCTTGGATCAAGATACTATCCGCATCACAGTCGATTTCGTGTGACACATAATCAAGGGTATTCTCGCTCGTCTCACCCTTCATCCAAAGGCGTTGTTTAGAACGAGAGTAAAACCACACCTTGTTCGATTCAAGTGTTTTTTGAAAAGCCTCTTCGTTCATATATCCCTGCATTAAGATAGTACGTGTTGCTGCATCTTGAATTATAGCAGGAATCAAAGCATTTTTAGTAAAATCAGGCGTTTTCATAGGCGAACGGGTATATGGGCAGAAGCCAATTCTTCTTTTAATTGTTTAATCTCTATTTCTTCAAAATGGAAGACACTTGCCGCCAGTGCGGCATCCGCTTTTCCTTGTGAAAATACATCTATAAAATCTTGTATAGTCCCAGCTCCTCCAGAGGCAATAATCGGAATGTTTAGGCTTTGTGATAGCTCATCAAGAATAATGTTGGCGAATCCTGCTTTAGTACCGTCGTGATCCATTGAAGTAAACAAGATCTCTCCTGCGCCTCGTTCTTCACATTCTTTAGCCCAAGACAATAGTTTAAGCCTGGTTTTCTTTTTTCCTCCTGTAGTATACACCCACCAATCTTCTTGTTCAAATCTTGCGTCAATGGCTACCACAAGGCATTGCGAACCATAAACCTTAGAGATTTGACTTACTAAATCTGGGTTCATAACAGCAGAAGAGTTAATGGAAACTTTATCAACTCCTTGGTGTAATAGCCGTCCGACCTTTTCAACGGATTTAATGCCGCCCCCAACGGTAAAAGGAATAGAAAGTGTCTTGGCTACCTCATAAACTAGTGGTTCAAAAGCATCTCTTTGTTCTTCGGTCGCCGAAATATCTAAGAATACGAGTTCATCCGCTCCTTTCTCACTATACATTGAAGCTAAAACCACAGGATCTCCCGCGTCTTTCAGTTCGACAAAATTAACGCCTTTCACTGTTCTACCAGCTAGTATATCTAAACAGGGTATTATACGTTTAGCTATCATTCTAAGCGTTATAATTTTTTATTTCTTCTAACTTCAAGGTTTCTTCATATATCGCCTTACCTACAATGACTCCATAGCAGCCTATTTGATTCAACGCTTCAATATCCTGCATTGATCGAACGCCCCCACTCGCAATGAGATTCCAAGGTTGCTCAATAGCTTGGAGTAGTGATTTATACAGTGAAATTGAAGGGCCCTGTAACATTCCATCCTTCGCAATATCGGTAGCGATTACTGTTTGGATTCCTTTCTCAATGTAATCGCGAATAAAGGGCTCAACACTCAACTCTGAAGCCTCTTGCCAACCTGAAACGGCAATTTTCTCATGATGCGAGTCGGCTCCCAAAATGATGCGCTTTGAAGAATATTCGCGAATCCATTGTTCGAATAATCCTGGGTTTTTAACAGCAATACTACCTCCTGTTACTTGATGAGCACCGCTTTCAAATGCAATTTTTAGGTCTTCACTACTTTGAACTCCACCTCCAAAGTCTATTTGTAAGCTGGTTTTTGACGCGAGTTGCTCCAAAATCTTATAGTTCACTATATGCTTTTCTCTTGCTCCATCTAGATCCACAACGTGTAAGTGCGTTACACCAAGGTCTTCAAAACGCATAGCCATATCAACTGGATTGTTGTCGTATACTTTTGCAGAGCTGTAATCGCCCTTAGTCAATCGCACGCATTTACCCTCAATCAAATCAATCGCCGGTATAATTACAGTCTTCATAAGTTTAAAAAATTCTTCAAAATTCGCTCTCCGACCTCTCCGCTTCGTTCAGGATGGAATTGTACGGCAAAAAAATTATCATTTTGCAAGGCAGCACTATACGACTGTCCATAGTTTGCCACGGCAATCGTTTGCGCTGATAGAGGAGCGTAATAACTGTGGACAAAGTAGACATGATTCTGAGCCTCTAGTCCGGCAAACAAAGGTGATTTAAGGTCCTCAAGTTTATTCCACCCTACACAAGGCACTTTTAATCCACTGTCGAATCGTTTGATCTCTAGATCGAATAATCCTAGACCCTTGGTATCTCCTTCTTCTGAAGATGTGCACATCAGTTGCATTCCTAAACAGATTCCTAATACAGGCTGAGTCAATTGTTTTAACACCTGATCTAGACCCGATGCTCTGAGTTGCTTTGCCGCGACTTCAGCGTGTCCAACACCTGGAAATATGACGTGTTTGGCATTTTCAATGGTAGTGACTTCTGAGGTTAAAACCCCTTCCCAACCCAATCGATTCAAGGCAAAACGAATGCTCTGCACGTTTCCTACCCCGTAGTCTACTATGACAACTTCATTTTTCATAACAATCCCTTGGTGCTCGGCAACTGCATATGTGCCACATCTTTACGAATGGCCATCTTTATGGCTTTCGCAAAGGCCTTGAAAATGGCTTCTATTTTATGATGTTCGTTAATGCCACTTGCCTTAATATTCAGGTTTGCCCCTGAGGCATCTGCAAATGACTTGAAAAAGTGAAAGAACATTTCTGTAGGTAGTTCTCCAATTTTTTCTCTCTGAAATTTGGCATCCCACATCAGCCATGGCCTTCCACCAAAGTCTAGTGCCACTTGAGCCAGGCAATCATCCATCGGAAGGGTGTACCCATAACGTTCAATTCCTGCCTTATTTCCTAAAGCCTTTTTAAAGGCCTCTCCTAAGGCGATCGCGGTATCTTCTACGGTGTGGTGTTCATCGATATGCAAATCACCTTGACAATTTAAGGTTAATGCTATTTGAGCATGTTTAGCCAATTGTTCAAGCATGTGATCAAAAAACCCTATTCCTGTGTCAATACGCGCCGGATCATTATTGTCGAGATCTAAAGCGATTTCAATTTTTGTTTCGTTCGTATTACGCTTGTGGATAACCTTACGGCTCAGACCGGCCAGCTCAAGATAAATGGCTCCCCAATCGTCTACCCTTTTCACTATGATACCTTCTAAATTTTTCATACTCGTCTTGACCTCTTGATCTCCCAGGGTATTCAAGTTAATAGTTAGTGCACGAATTCCGAGGTTGTAGGCCAATTCTACATCGGTGAGTCTGTCACCGACCACAAAACTATTCTCTAGATCAAAACCTTGCATTAAATATCCGTCTAACAACTTTGTCGATGGTTTACGTGTATCTGAGGGGTTTTTAGCAAAGCTTCTATCGATAAATACATTCTCAAAATGCACTCCTTCACTTTCGAACATCCGCATCATTGCATTATGTGTAGGCCAAAAAGCTTCCTCAGGAAAACTAGAGGTACCCAACCCATCTTGATTCGTGATCATAACAAGGGTGTACCCAAGCTGGTGTTGAATTTTATTCAAATTCGAGACTACTCCCTGTAAAAACTCAAGCTTGTCGATATGATCTACCTGATAGTCTTTTGGCTCTTTAATTAAAGTGCCATCACGATCAACAAAAAGTATTTTTTTCATATTACTTATCTGTTAGATATGAGATTAATTTTTTGTTATCTTGAACCGTTCCCACTGATATTCTAAGGGTATTCTCGCAATTGAATTGAGAGCTTCTATTGCGAACAACAAAACCTTTTTCTACCAGCGCATCGTATCTGGATTTAGCGTCATCTACCCGCACCAAAATAAAATTAGAATCTGAAGGAAATACCTTAGAGACCCATAGGCATTGTTCAAGTGCCTTATTTAATACCTCTCTTTGTTTTTTAAGCAATTCAATTTCACCAACGATGTCTTTTGATGCTTGAAGACGCTCTAAGGCAACATTCTGACTCAATGCGTTTACATTGTAAGGAGGTTTAATTCGGTTCATCCAATTAACTAACTCTGAGGGTGATACGGCAACGCCCAGTCGTAAACCAGCTAAGCCATATGCCTTAGAAAGCGTCCGAACTACAATTAGATTTGAATACCTCCCTAAGAGATGAACAAGTGAAGGACGCTCACTGAAGTCTATATAGGCCTCATCCACTACTACTAGGGTATTCGCCCGCTCTATGACTTGAATGATTTGCTCTAGATTTAAGTGATTCCCTGATGGATTATTTGGTGAACAAAGAAACACCATAGCCGTCATAGGATCTACCCTGCTCAAAAGTTCATTCGCATTGAGATCAAATCGCTCATTTAAACCAACCCGACGGTAATGAATGTCGTATTTTTCGGCTAAGACTTGATACATCCCATAAGAGGGGTCAATGGCAACCACATTGCTTTTCGATGGCTTCGTAAGCAACTGAAATAACAACTCGAGCACTTCATCACTTCCGTTGCCAATAAAAAGTTGATCACGGTCAACTTCCCATAACTCAGATAATTTCTCTTTCAAAAGTGTTTGCTGCGGATCAGGGTAACGATTATAACCCGTGTTAAATGGATTCTCGTTCGCATCTAACCAGGTGTAGTCTTTGTTGTTGTCTTTAAATTCATCTCTGGCAGAACTGTATACTTCTGCGGTTCTTAAATGAAGCTGAATTCGTTCTTGAAAGTTAAACTTCGGTTCTTGAATAATATTTCCTTTAAGGAACTCAAGACGCTTGGTGACAGCCCTTTCATGAGCGGTTAAAGACTCTGCTCGGGCCATTTCCTCAATTGCTGGCCCAAGAGTTGTAATTCCCAAAGGACTAATGCGTTGAAAGGTTATCGCTTTTAAATAACTGTCTAAGTTTACCCCACTATATTGTCTAGCAAATCCATTGGTCGGCAGTGTGTGGTTGGTTCCAGAGGCATAGTCTCCTGCACTTTCAGGAGTGAAACTTCCAACAAAAACAGATCCGGCATTCTTAACGCTGTCAAGCATGATCTCAGGGTGCTCACTGGCAATGATATAATGCTCTGGGGCGTAGTAATTGATAAAGTCAGCAGCAGTCTTGGTATCATTAAAAACAACTGTTATACTATTCTCTAAGGCATCCTTAGCAAACCCTTTACGACTAAGCGATTCGAGCTGTACATCTAGCTCCTTATTTACCTTCTCAGGAAGCGACGCATCGGTTGCAACCAATACGACCTGACTGTCAGATCCGTGTTCTGCTTGACTTAACAAGTCAGCAGCTATAAAAGAAGGTATTGAAGTCTCATCGCCATATACCAGTAACTCACTAGGGCCGGCAGGCATATCAATAGCTACCCATTTTTGAGCCGCATACTGCTTCGCGGCAGTGACATATTGATTACCTGGACCAAAAATCTTGTAGACCTTAGAAACTGATTCTGTACCAATTGCTAGTGCAGCTATGGCCTGTACACCCCCTAAAGGGTGAACTGATGAAACTCCGCACAACTTTGCTGCATATAAAATTTCAGGTGCAATAGGCCTATCAGCCTGTTGCGGAGTGCAGAGTACAATTTCTTTACAGCCTGCAATAGTTGCAGGAATAGCGAGCATTAACACCGTAGAAAACAAAGGTGCTGTACCTCCAGGAATATAAATACCTACTTTCTCAATAGGCGTCTTTTTTTGCCAACACGAAACGCCTTGCTGCGTTTCTATGTAAACCTCTGGAGTGCGCTGAGCCTCATGAAAGAGTCTTATGTTCTTAGCCGCAGTCTTAATGGCTTCTTTAAGGTCTTCTGAGAATTTTTCAGCAGCATTATCGATTTCTGAATTGCTAACTCGCAATGTATCTAGTTCAGCCTTATCGTATGTGCGAGCGAATTCAATGAGTGCCTTATCTCCTCGTTTCTCAACCTCATGAAAAACACCCTCTACAAGCGTATTGAGTTCGCTGTAATCTTTTGTAGGGCGCTCGATCAAGGCATCCCAACTTTTCGGTTCTGGATTAACAAAACACTTCATCACAAGAACATTTTTTCAATGCTACTCACCAAAATCCCTTCAGCACCATTTTCTTTCAGCTTTTCAATGACTTGCCAAAAAGTCTTCTCTTCAATCACCGTATGAACTGATACCCAATCTTTATCTGCCAAAGGGAGCACACTTGGACTACGCATTCCAGGAAGGAGTTGTACGACCGCGTCTAGATTAGCCTTTGGAACGTTCATGAGTACATACTTATGCCCTCTTGCGCGTAAGACACCTCTAAGTCTAAAAAGAAGATCTACTATACGCGGATCCTCTGCTTTACAAAGTGGAGATAGTGCGAGTACCGCTTGGCTTTTTAATAATACTTCGACCTCTTTTAAGTTGTTTTTAAAAAGCGTACTTCCACTACTTACGATATCGCAGATAGCATCTGACAAACCTATATTTGGAGCGATCTCAACGGATCCATTTATTACGTGAATATCTGCTTCAATTCCGTTTTTTGATAAAAAATCTGTGACCGTATTAGGATAAGAAGTGGCAATGCGCTTACCGTTTAATTCTTTTACTGAATTGTAATTGCTTCCTTTAGGCACTGCGATGGATACACGACACTTTGAAAATCCAAGACGTTCAATGACCGGAATTTGATCTCCTTTCTCAACCAAAAGATTCTCTCCGATGATCGCCAGGTCTACTACTCCATCTTTAAGATAATTAGGAATATCCCCATTTCTGAGATAATAAACCTCTATGGGATAGGTGTGCGATTCTACCCTTAGCTGGTCTTTACCGTTAAACAAAGCGATACCAGCCTCTTTTAGTAAGGCAAGAGAGTCTTCATTAAGTCTCCCTGATTTCTGAATTGCGATTTTTAATCTCTCACTCATATGCAAAAAATTAAGGCCCGAATGAATGCTTCAAACGGGCCTTTAGTGAATATAATAGACAACACCATTAACTCGTCTGAGCGGAGCAAAAAATATGGTGGTGTGTATGATTCAAAAACATAAGACAAAAGTAAACTTCTATTTTGACTTACAAAATTTTAATTATTCCCTAGAATTAAAGGTAAGCCACTATCACCTGACCCTATTACTACAACCTTACTATTTGTAGATTCAGAAAGTTTTAGCGTAGCGTCTATCCCTTTGTCTTGCAATATTTTATCTGTTAATGATGCGCTTAGAATACGGTTTGCGTCCGCCTTACCTTGTGCTTCAATCCGCTGACGTTCCGCTTCTTTTTCTGCTGTTACGAGACGGAACTCGTATTCTAATGCTGCCTGTTCTTGTTTTAGTTTACGCTCAATAGCCTCGCGAATGGTTGGAGGAAGAGTAACATCTCTTACCAGAATTTCATTCAATTGAATATACTGGTCATCGACGATCATTTTAGTCTCAGTGAATATTTCTTGTTGAATGGCATCTCTCTTAGAAGAATAGAGCTGTTCTGGCGTATAACGCCCAACAACGCTTCGCGCAGCTGATCGAATGGCCGGCAGCAAAATACGATTGACGTATTGTTCACTCTTTTCTTGATGCAGCTTTCCTAAGGTCTCGTACTTTGGCTGAAACCAAGCAGAAGCATCGATTTGAATTTCAAGTCCATTCGATGAGAGTACCTTCATCTTCTCAAAAAGCTCTTGTTGACGTACCTCATAAACAAAAACGCGGTTCCAAGGTGCTACGATATGAAAACCTTCACCTAGGGGGCCTTCGTCAGTGACTACCCCACCACCAAAAGTTCTGTACAACACTCCTGCTTGACCAGATCCAATGGTGATGGCAGATTTAGATATCAGGATGATTAAGACAAAAAAGCCTAGAACTCCTGGCAATACGTATTTAGGTAATCGTTCCATAGTAAATAAGTTTAGGTTAACATTCCGCCATCCACTAGAAGTACCTGTCCTGTAACATAAGAAGAAAGATCTGAAGCAAAAAATAAGCAAGCATTTGCTACATCTGTAACGGTACCACCTCTTTTAAGCGGGATTCCATCTCTCCATTGTTGAACAACAGCATCATCGAGTTGAGCGGTCATTTCTGTTTCTATAAATCCGGGTGCAATGGCGTTTGATCTAATATTTCTAGAACCGAGCTCTAATGCAATTGATTTAGTGAATCCAATAATACCTGCTTTCGAAGCTGCATAATTAGCCTGACCCGCATTGCCTTTGACTCCTACAATTGAACTGACATTGATAATTGAGCCAGATCGTTGCTTGAGAAATCCGCGTTGAAACGCTTTTGTCATATTAAAAACAGACTTTAAGTTCACACGAATAACTTCGTCAAAATCTTCCTCTGACATACGCATTAGCAAGTTATCTCGGGTAATTCCTGCATTATTAATCAGTACGTCTACTGATTCGAAATCAGAGACCACTTCATTGGCCAAGAGTTCGCAAGCTTCAAAATTTGCCGCATCGCTCTTGTACGACTTCACTTTTACTCCATAAGCCGAAAGCTCCTTTTCAAGCTCTAAGGCCTTGCTTTCGCTTGAGCTGTAAGTGAAGGCTACATTCGCCCCATTTTGAGCGAAAACTTCAGCAATTCCTCTTCCGATTCCTCGACTGGCTCCTGTTATAACCGCAGTTTTACCTTTTAAAAGCATATGTAAAGTTTAAGATAGAACTTCTTTAACCATTTGCCCTATAAGAGCAGGAGAATCCACTACATGGATCCCACATTCGCGCATAATGCGTTTTTTGGCTTGTGCGGTATCGTCGCTTCCGCCTACAATAGCACCAGCATGTCCCATAGTTCTACCCGCAGGCGCTGTCTCTCCGGCAATAAAACCTATTACAGGCTTTTTGATACCACTGTTTTTATACCAATGAGCGGCATCTGATTCTAATTGCCCACCAATTTCACCAATCATAACCACAGCATCTGTTTCTTCATCATTCATCAAGAGCTCTAAGGCTTCTTTAGTAGTAGAGCCAATTATTGGATCTCCTCCAATACCGATTGCAGTAGAAATACCTAAGCCTTGACGTACCACTTGATCTGCTGCTTCGTAGGTTAAGGTGCCCGATTTCGATACCAGTCCCACACGCCCCTTCTTAAATACAAAACCTGGCATAATACCTACCTTGGCCTCTTCTGGAGTGATTACTCCTGGACAGTTCGGTCCTATCATTGTGCAGTCGTACTTTTTAAGATAGTCGTACACCTTTACCATGTCAGCCACTGGAATACCCTCTGTAATAGTGATGATCACTTTGATTCCTGCATTTGCTGCCTCCATAATAGCATCAGCTGCGAAGGCTGGAGGTACGAATAGGATCGAAGTATCAGCACCTGTAGCTTTTACAGCATCTCTAACGGTATTAAAAACAGGTAGATTTAAATGTGTTTGGCCGCCTTTTCCAGGCGTCACACCACCAACAACGGGTGATCCGTATTCAATCATCTGTTCGGCATGGAAAGTACCTTCGGTTCCGGTAAAACCTTGTACAATAATCTTTGAATCTTTATTAACGAGTACGCTCATATTGTATAATTTGTTGCAAAAATAGAATGTATAGTTTGAACGAGAAGTTGTTCTTTACTCTTTAACGCGTTCGATGTAGGTACCCTTTTCGGTATCTACTTTCACCTTGTCTCCTTCATTAATAAACAGGGGTACATTAATACGGGCTCCTGTTTCGAGTACCGCCGGCTTAGTCGCATTCGTTGCAGTATTTCCCTTAACCCCAGGTTCAGAAGAGGTAACTTCTAAAACCACACTAGCAGGCATTTCAATACTCAAAGGCATATTATCTTCAGCACTGAATAAGACAGAAACCACTTCACCTTCCTTTAAAAGGTCTGCGGCTTCGAGAAGCGAACGTGAAAATTCCATTTGATCGTAATCTTCAGTATTCATAAAATGAAACGCGTCTCCTTCAGCATACAAAAACTGAAAGCTACGGGTCTCAACACGTACATCTTCGATCTTGTGTCCGGCAGAAAAGGTGTTGTCTAGCACTTTTCCATTGGTAACGCTTCTAAGTTTTGTGCGCACAAAAGCAGGACCTTTTCCGGGTTTTACATGAAGAAATTCAATGATTTTATAAATGTCGTTGTTGTAACGAATGCACAACCCTTTTCTAATGTCTGATGTACTTGCCATAAGTTATGAGTGATTAAAATAGCCTTTCATAATACCGCGCTTAGAGGCGCGAATAAATTCTAATATTTCGTCGCGTTCTTCAGTGGCTTCCATTTCGGCCTCAAGAATTTGAACGGCTTGGGTATTGTTGTAGTTCTTTTGGTATAGAATGCGGTAAATATCCTGTATCTCACGCACTTTTTCCATAGAGAAACCGTTTCGTCTTAAACCAACCGAATTAACACCAACAAACGAAAGCGGCTCGCGAGCCGCCTTAACGTAAGGAGGCACATCTTTTCGAACGAGTGCACCACCAGTAACAAAAGCATGATGACCTATAGAGACAAACTGATGAACAGCAACCATTCCTGCCATAACCACATTTTTTCCGACCACAACATGTCCGGCAAGCGTTGAATTGTTACTGAAAATGCACCCATCAGATACAATGCAATCGTGTGCAATATGGCAGTAGGCCATGATCAAGCAATTAGAGCCAACCTGTGTCTTGTAGCGATCAGTAGTACCTCTATTGATGGTTACACACTCTCTAATAGTGGTGTAATCACCGATTTCAGTGGTCGTTTCTTCACCATTATATTTTAAATCTTGTGGAGGTGCTGAAATAACAGAGCCTGGAAAAATATTACAGTTTTTTCCGATACGTGCACCTTCCATGATCGTTACATTCGATCCTATCCAAGTACCCTCTCCGATTTCGACATTATTGTGAATCATCGCGAAAGGTTCGATTACTACGTTTTTAGCAATCTTGGCACCGGGATGAACGTAGGCTAAGGGTTGATTCATAAAATGGTTTAGCTTATTTAGTTTTAACGATTTGAGCCATCAACTCGGCCTCTGAAACCAACTTATCTCCTACAAATGCCGTAGCTCTCATATGGCAAATACCACGGCGAATGGGGGTAACCAGCTCACATTTGAAGACCAGTGTGTCCCCTGGGTTTACTTGATGTTTAAATCTTACGTTATCCATCTTCATGAAAAACGTAAGGTAATTTTCAGGGTCTGACACAGTACTTAATACCAAAATACCCCCCGTTTGAGCCATGGCTTCAACTTGTAAGACTCCAGGCATCACAGGGGCTCCAGGAAAATGACCCACAAAGAACGATTCGTTCATGGTTACGTTTTTCAATCCTATCACATGAGAATCGCTAAGCTCAAGTATTCTATCTATTAGTAAAAATGGAGGGCGATGCGGTAGGATCTCCATTATTTTCACCGTATCCATTAAAGGCTCGGCGTTCACATCTACTTTTGGTCTCCCAGAACGGCGTTCTTCTTTGATTTTTTTATGGAGGAGTTTTGCAAACTCTGTATTGACGAAATGACCGGGCTTACATGCAATAATTCTACCCTTAAACTTGGTACCGACTAAGGCTAAATCTCCAATGACGTCTAGTAATTTATGCCGAGCTGCTTCGTTGGAATGCTTTAACTCTAGATTGTTTAATATCCCGTTGGGAGTGACCTTAATGTCGTCACGATTAAAAGCCTTTTTTAGTTTCTCTAGCGTAGAGTCTGAAAGCTCCTTATCAACGTATACAATTGCATTATTCAGGTCTCCACCCTTGATTAACCCTTCATCTAAAAGGGTCTCTATATCATGCAAGAAACTGAAAGTGCGAGCATCAGCGATTTCGGTAGCAAACTCTTGCAACGAATTCATACTCGCATTTTGGGTACCTAAAACGTTTGTTCCAAAGTCAACAAGAACAGACAACTCGTAGGTTTCAGAGGGCAAAACAATAACCTCGCTACCTGTTTTCTCGTCTTTAAAATGAATAGGATCTACCACCTCATAGACATCGCGCTTCTCTTCTTGTTCAACGCTACCTCCCTTTTGAAGCGCTTCTACGAATGCAATGGCTGAACCATCCATTATCGGAGGTTCACTAGCGTCTAACTCAATAATCGCATTATCGTAATCGAGACCAGTAAGTGCAGCTAAAACGTGTTCAGAGGTGTGAATTTCAACACCATCTTTATCAAGTACGGTGCTGCGTTGGGTGCGTGTCACATATTTAGACAAGGCCGGTACTTCGGGAGTCCCAGCAAGATCCACGCGTCTAAAAACAAATCCAGTATTTGGTTCTGCAGGACAAAAAGTGATCGTCACCTTTTTTCCGGTATGAAGCCCAATTCCTGACAGAGAAACGGGTTGTGCTAACGTTTTCTGATTCACGAGTTTTGTGTTTTGAGTTGTTGCTCTAATTCCTTTATACGTTGCTCTAATTTGGCAAGATTCTTAAACAGTACATAGGATTTGTTGTAATTCGTATAATCAATCGCAGGAGTCCCCTGTAATTTTTCATTGTCCTTAACATTTCGAGCGATTCCAGTCTGTGCCTGAACCTTTACGTCATCTCCTATTGAAAGATGCCCGACAATACCCACTTGCCCTCCAATTAAGGCACGTTTTCCTAATTTGGTAGAACCTGCAATACCTGTTTGAGCGGCGATGGCAGAATGGGCCCCAACGGTAACATTATGGGCTAAGTGTACTTGATTATCAAGTTTAACGCCCTCTTCAATTACAGTACTACCAAAGGTGGCTCTATCTATAGTACAGCACGCTCCAATCTCGACATGGTCCTTTACAATAACATTCCCTAATTGTGGAATCTTTGAATAAACCCCTTCAGTATCTGGAGCAAATCCGAAACCATCTGATCCTAAAACTGCATTCGCGTGGACAATCACATGTTTACCAAGCTGAGTGCCGTGATAAAGCTTAGCTCCTGAAAACAAAATACTGTGACTACCTATCTTAACACCCTCTCCCACAAATACTTGAGGATGAATTTCTACACCTTCTTCAATCACCGCTCCTTTAGAGATAACAGCGCCTTCTCCAATGTAACAACTTTGATCTACCTGAGCCTCTTCGTGAATGAATGCAGAAGAGCTTATCCCTTCATAGATTGGACGTATCATCTTCTCATACATTCGAAGCAAAGCAGTGAAACTTGCATATGGATTCTTGACTTTTAGCAGTACAGTTTTAACCGGGTGCTTAAGTTCTAAATCTTCATCTATAATAACAGCCGAAGCCTCAGTGGTGTATAGGTGATTTTCGTATTTCGGATTCGCTAAAAAGGATAATCCCTTTAGGTTTCCTTGTTCAATAGCTGAGAAGTGGTCGATTTCAACAGAAGGGTCTCCAACCACCTTTGCATTAATCCATTCTGCTATTTGTTCAACCTTGAAAATCATAGAGCGCAAAGTTAAACAATTCTAGGGTTTAGAGCGCCGGTGAACACAGGTAGTTTTTGCGGTGTATCGCAGAGAAGGCTTGAGTTCCCAAATACTTACTTGCCTTCATAAAATCTTGTACGGATTGATCTCTAAACAAAATGCGAATTGGCTCCTTAGTTTCGTCGTAAGCCCTATTCCATAACGAACCCGTATAAACCAAATAAGAAGATTGATGTGCATCTAATCCATAGCGCTCACCCACTTCATGCATCGTTTGATTAAGAAGTTGTTCAGGTATGGGTTCTTCGCTAAATCGGACATCGAGCAATGTTCTGTCCAAAATAGAAGAACTCAAAAACGACAAAACAAAATCATTTGACTGCTTCCAGCACTTTAAGGCACTGATCACATCGTAATCATCCAAAATCGCAAACCCCTTTATATCAACACTTTCAACGTCAATTTCTTTAGCCGCTAGTGACAAATTTAAAAACCCATCAAGCGGTGACGCGACATAGTGCTCTTTCTTCAGTTGTAGCAATTCTCTAGCACGCTCAATTACCTTAGCAAGCATGAGCTCTGCTACAATACTGGTTTTATGAAGGTAAACTTGCCAATACATAAAACGTCTTGCCATCAAAAACTTCTCGACAGAATAAATACCTTTTTCTTCTATAACAAGCTGATCATCAACTACGTAAAAAGTATTGATCAAACGTTCTGAATTGATATTTCCTTCAGTCACTCCTGCATAAAAACTATCGCGTTTTAAATAATCCAAACGATCCACATCCAATTGGCTTGAAACGAGTTGATTTAAAAACGCTCGAGGATATTCCCCTTTGAAAATGGTTATTGCAGTATTTAAAGTGCCTTTAAACACCTTATTAAGTTCTTGCATAAAAGCAAGAGTTAACAACTCGTGATGTGCATGAATCAACTTGTACTCTAAAGCGTGTGAAAAGGGACCATGCCCTATATCATGCAACAATATGGCAATTAATAATCCTTCTTCTTCTTGATCACTGATCACCACACCCTTAGCCCTAAGGGTACGAATAGCCTTTTCCATAAGGTGCATAGCACCCAAGGCATGATGAAATCTGGTATGGTGGGTACCCGGATAGACGAGGTAGGATAATCCCATTTGAGAAATCCGCCTTAGCCTCTGAAAATAAGGATGACTAATAATATCAAAGATGAGCGGACTTGAAACACGAACAGCATTGTATACGGGATCGTTAATAACCTTTAACTTTCTAGGCGCACTCACTATCTTTAAATTTGGATTGTAAAGATCCATAGAATATGTCAAAAACCAAATTGGACTCAGAATACACCTCCCATGTATTCACTTTAGACACCATCGAAACAATTGCAGAAGCGATTGTCGAGCAATTGGAACATAAGGTGATGATCATTATAGGCCAAATGGGCGCCGGAAAAACAACTTTAATCAAGTCTATAGCCAAGAAGTTGGGATGTATAGACGAAGTTTCTAGCCCGACCTTTTCAATAGTAAACACCTATTTATCGCATTCTGAACATCCTATTTTTCACTTTGATCTGTATCGCGTTCGTTCAATTGAAGAATTGTTTGAACTCGGATTCGAGGCGTATTTTGAAAAGAATGGGTTTATATTTATCGAATGGCCTGAACATTTATTTGACTTCAGGCTTCCTGAGCACCATATTTTACATCTTGAAGTTATTTCAGATGACGAAAGAAAGGTGAGTCTAAAATAATAGCACCGCGAAGTTGAAAAGAATGAGTAAATCTCCATTTTCTAGGCAAGAATTGCTTCCTCAAGAAGAGAGGCTGGCGGTTGTAGATTCTTCTTCCACCCTAAATATTTCGTTTGCGAAGTCTTCATCACTACAAGAGAGAAGATCCCCGATTTCACCGGATGGTGTAGCGGTACTTACTTCACATCAACATAAGGTCACCGTAGAATCTGGTATTGGTACAGCTGCGGGTTATTCTGATCGTAGTTACGCAGAAGCCGGCGCAAAAATCACTTCTGATCATTCAGAACTCTATCAATCCCAGATTATTGTAAAAGTCGATCCCCCTTCAATCGATGAAATCAAGGCGATGCGAAAAGGTGCCACATTAATCTCGGCACTTCAGATAAAAACGAGAGAAAAGCGTTTTTTTGAGGAACTCTTTAAAAAGCAAATCGTTGCCATAGCCTTAGAATATATCCAAGGAAGTCAGGGCAGCTATCCATTCGTGGAGAGCTTGGGCGAAATATCAGGAGTAAGCTCCGTGCTTACAGCCGCTGAATTATTGGCATCGTCTGCGCATTCAAAGGGGATGCTATTCGGAAATATAAGTGGAGTCAAACCTTTAAAAACCGTAGTAGTTGGAGCTTCTGCACCAGGATTAGTGGCCGCTCGAACCGCCCATGCTTTAGGCAGCTCGGTTGAGCTCTTCGACCTTGATATCTCAAAACTGCGTAAAGCAAAGCTTGAAATCTCTCCTCAGCTCTCTACTCAGCTCATTGCCGATGCAGCACTTTTCGAGTCTCTAAAAAGTGCCGATGTGGTTATTGGAGCCCTTTTTGGAGAGCGTCGTGCGCCTGTTGTCATTCGCACTGCTATGGTTGATCAGATGCAAGAAGGATCAGTGATTATAGACATTTCGATTGACAGTGGGGGTTGCGTAGAAACCTCTGAACTCACTACTCACGACAACCCTACCTCAGTCTACAATGGAGTAATTCACTACGGAGTACCAAATATCCCATCTAGATATCCTAAAAGTTCTACAGATGCATTGAACGCCCTTTTAACTCCTTTCGTTATGAAATTGGCAAATGGAGGATCTATCGAGGAGGCTGTAGGCAAGGAGCCCTATCTTGCCTCAGGGGTTTATAGCTATAAAGGAAAAGCAACAAACCTAAGCCTTACGGATTGGTTCGGTTTTGAATACCACGACCTTAAACTCTACTTGATTTGAAGCTAACTCTTTCAATCTTCTTAAAGCGTCTTTTATACTTTTCAATAGGACTGTCCCTTGGTATCGTTTTTTTAAACTTTATCGTTGACAAAAAAACGAATGGCCAGGGTATGGACTTCTGCTACTTGCCGAATTGTAGAGTGCTTAAAGAACTCATAAACACTCCGTTAAGACCTATTCAAGATTCTGCACTAATCGCACCTGTTCTTCTAAATGGTAAAGTTGTTTTTTCAGAGAGTGATCCTCGAAGAGAGCCTTGCAAGCAATACGTGGTCACTTACCAAGGTGAACGCTATATTTTTGAGCGCTGCGACACCTATCTCACCTACCACAAACCTTAAGAACTTCTTCTTTTCTGTTCGGTCCTCAATAGCTTTAACTCACGTCCTGTTTGTCCTGCAATCGAAGTGTTTTCTTCGGCTCTACGCACTAAATAGGGTAACACTTCTTTTACTGGTCCATAAGGAATCAATTTTGCAACACTCGCTTTGACATGAGATAAATTATAGGTGATTTGATCGCTCATTCCCTGAAGTTGTCCAAACCACACGTTGGGGTGATTCACAACACCATAGGTCTTCAGTGCTAATTGTGCTGCTTTTTCAGTGCTCTTTTCATTGTGGGTTCCCAGAAAGATAGAAACACGCTCAGGATATTCAAACGCTAAAGCTACACCTTTGTCGAATAGCTCGTCTGTAGCCTCCTTTGAGACGCACACCGCAGAAGGAATTCTCATTTTCTTCGCATATGCGCGTTCTTTTTCCATGTATGCCCCACGAACGAACTTCACTCCTAACTTAAAGTTTTGAGACTTCGCACGTTCAATCCACGCTTCTAATCGCTCGTAGCTATCAGCTAAATACATTTGAAGCGTATTGTAGATGATCACTTCTTCTTGGTTAAAACGCTCCATTAGAGCTAAGGCTAATTCATCCGCAGACGCCTGCATCCAACTCTCTTCACCATCAATCATGATCCGCTGATTCAGTGTTTTAGCGGTTTCGCCAATTGAGAAATAGCGTTCTTTAATACGGTTGAATTCAAGTGATTCTGCCGTTGGATCTTTTGTAAGCAGTTCAAAAGTCTCTAAACGACCAATCGATGTAGGTTTAAAAACTGCGAATGCCACACCATCATTCGAGGCGGCATTTCTAATCTCTTCTTGAATTAAGCGCGTATTTTGATCAAACTGCTCCTCTGAATCTTGTCCTTCAACCGAATGATCCAATATGGCATAAACCCCTGATTCATTAAGCTTTCTGACTAAAGGAGCACATTGCTCCAATGAAACTCCTCCACAAAAATGCTTAAAAACAGTCGCTTTAATAATCCACTCAACTGGCAGTTTTAAAGCTAAAGCCCATTGCAAAAGCTTATTCGAAAAATTTACCAGTTGTTTATTTTTAAGGATTTCGAAAAGCAATCGCGCCCGGGTGAGTTCCGTATTTGATTTCGAAGCAAATGCTATTTCGGTATTTTGAAAATCGACGATCTTATCCATTCTCAATGTGCAAATTTTGGGCAAATATACCCTAATTGGCCCTTGGAATAATGCAGAGAATGTATCTTTAAATCATGATTCAACCACCAGAACTTTATTTTAACGCAACGGCACAGTCGTATCTAAACAATTTAAATGAGCGGTTAAGTTTTTCAAAGCTGTTTGTTTTGACAGATACCAATACTTCCACCAAATGTTTGCCTGCGTTAAAAGAACTACTCGGACATTCAGATTTCATTGAAATCATTTGTGAAGCAGGTGAATTACATAAAAACATTAAAACGTGCTCTGCGATTTGGAGCACCCTAACGGAGCATAGAGCAGATCGAAATGCCTTGTTGGTTTTACTTGGAGGTGGTGTCCTTACTGATATGGGGGCGTTTGCGGCAAGCTGTTATAAGAGAGGAATACGCTTCTTAAATATTCCTACCACTTTGCTTGCTATGGTAGATGCCTCTACCGGGTCAAAAACAGGAATTGATTTTGAAGGGCTTAAAAATCATATCGGCTTATTTTCTTCACCTGTAGCCACCCTAATAGATCAGCAGTTTCTAAAAACATTAGACCAGCGCAACCTGAAGAGTGGTGTAGCTGAAATGTTTAAACACGGATTAATCTACAATCGAGAGCATTGGAAAAGCCTTAAAGAGCAACACTTAAACCCTGAAATTTTAATTGCGGATTCTGTTGCCATCAAAATAGACATAGTCAATCAAGATCCAACTGAAAGAGGATTACGTAAAATTCTAAATTTTGGACACACATTAGGTCATGCGATAGAGACCCATTTTCTAGAAACACCTCAGCCGCTCCTTCATGGTGAAGCGATTGCACTCGGAATGATACTCGAGGCGTACTTGTCACATACTTGCGGTTCTTTAGCTAAAGAAGAACTCGATGAAATCACAACAACCTTGTGCACTTTCTATGAATTACCTGCTCTGTCAGATGCTGATCGCAAATCGATCGTCCCACTCCTTCAACACGACAAAAAAAACGCGGCAAACACTGTTCAATTTGTCGGTTTAAAACAGATCGGTGAAGCGCTTTATGATGTTCTGTACAGTGCAGAGGCCATCGATGACGGCTTTGACTATTACAATGGGATTACATGTCGTTGAAAATTCTATGCATCAGTCTCTTCTTATCATTAATCGACTCTTCCATAGAAATCATGGTTTCAGTGCGGCTCACGCCATCAATATCGTCAATCTTAAAGATGATATTTTTCGCATGAGTAGTGTCTCTTGCCCTAATCTTACAAAAGATGTTGAACTTACCTGTTGTGATGTGCGCCACAGTTACAAAGGGTATTTCTTCAAGGCGCTCTAAAACAAATTTCGTTTGGTGTGTCTTTTCTAGGTATATCCCAATGTAGGCGATAAAAGAGTATCCTAATTTGACATAGTCAAGGGTAAGTGAAGAACCTTGAATGAGTTCCGCATCCTCCATTTTTTTAACACGAACGTGAACTGTTCCAGCAGATATGAGCAACTTTTTGGCAATATCGGTGTACGGTACACGCGTGTTTTCAATCAGCATGTCAAGAATTTGATGGTCTATTTCGTCAAGTTTAATCTTTGCCATAAAATGCGGTTCTATTACAAATTGTTATGATTTCTAGAATTATTTTCGATGAAAAGCAAAAATAATTAAGAATTTTTCGAAAATCGAAACTGTTGCCAACTTTATTTTCATCCTCGAAAATAGTAGAAGTCATTGGCCGTTGGATCTAGTTTTTCAAATGACTCTTCTCTAAATACAACGGCTTCATCTTGCAAATGCTCTGAGTAGCGCATACCAAGCCAGTATTGCGTAGTTGGATCAAAATACCCCAAATCGTATCCGTATTGCGTGTTTTCTGGTATACTCAAATAGGTTTCGAGTGCATCTGTTTCTAATGGCGCTTTACAAAATCCCTCGACTATATGTTGCAAGGTTTCATATACTAATCGACGGGAAATCACACGATCGTAGTCACTCCCCCATTGACCGGCCTCAACCAAAATAGTGGGCACCCCTTTTTGAGTGAGATAATCTCCAAAGCATTGAGCATTGAAACTGTCGTCAAACCTCCCAATTCGAGATTGGACAGAACGATTGAACTGTAGGTATACATAACTAATAACGCGAATAGCCTCTATACGTGCTTTGGTAAAGGTTCTTGCATTGTCCGCCGATGGTGCCAGAAATGAAAGTGCCGCTTCTTTTTTGGTAGCCCCAACTGTAAAGCGTGTTCTTTGATCGTGGAGATTGAGACAAAGGTCAGGAGCATACGCTTCAAAAAAGTCCATAAATGCCTTCGTTTCGGGTTGAGAAACATCTAAGGCATCGCGGTTTAGATCTACTTTGTTCGCGTTTTCTCGAGTATAGCGAAAGGCTCCATCAGGATTCAGTTGAAGTATGAAGGCAAAACTACATTGTCTCAACAGCTGTTGATCCCCTTTTATTCGTTCTATAAAATCAAACAGCCCTCTTGTTGTGGTTGTTTCATTTCCGTGCATCTGAGACCAACCAAGTATCTTTTTAGATCCTGTTCCAAGACGCAAACAATATATAGATCGTCCTTCTACAGATTGACCAATTGAAACGCATTCAAGCTCATTATCAAGAGCTTCCATAAGTATATCCTGAGGCAGGTAACGATACGGAAAGCAAGAAAAAGCTTTGGTCATTCTATACGGTTTTAGGAATGTATCTTTGTTTTATGAAACGATTGAAAGCTACAAAAATAGGATTCGCAACATTAATACTGACGGTTACAGGCTGTTATTCTTTACCTGAGAGAGACTGTGCAACCTATAGGACAGGTTCATTTGAGTTTGTCTCAGTGGTTAATGGAGATACACTAAGAAGCACTTTTGAGCGTTTTGATGATTACGAAATCGATTTTTATGAAGGCAAAACCGATACTTCTAGCGTGAAATGGATCAACGATTGCGAATTTGTACTGCGTAATCAACATCCAAAATCGATTAGTGAACAACAAGCTGTTCACATCAAGATTCTAAGCACTGATAACAGAGGTTATTCCTTTGAATACGGTGTTCTTAAAGACAGCAAGCGAATCAAAGGCTATGCTCGTGCTTTAAAATAATCGAAGGTCACCGTTTTCTGTCTCTTCAAAACCATCGTCTTCTCGATCAGATTCATTGCTGGGTTCTTCAACCTCTTCTTCATAGGGCAACGGTTCATTTACAACGATCTGCTTAATCTTATGAGTGGTTAGCTGATTCCCGATTGCCTTGATGCCCTTAACAGCAATGAAATCCGCTACATCTACTTCTAAGGCAGGAAGTTCATCTTTACCCCTAGGCTTTGCGAACTCTACCTTAATTGAAGGGCGATAGTCTGAAAGAATAGCCAACAAAGTGGCACCCTTAGTTTCTGTGAGTACAGACTCTTCTTTCTCCTCTTGCTCTATTAAAAACCGCTTGATGTAGTATCGATCACGTTCAGGATCATAGTGAACAACCGAAAGAGGTTTCTGAGGGACCCACTTTTCGATCAGAACTGTATTTTCAGCGATATGAAGACTGAGATCAGGCATAACCGTTTTCACCAATCCATCGTCTGTAGCAATGAGCAAAAGGTCATTTGATTTGAAATCACCGAGATAACGACCGCGCTTGTCTGTGTTAAGTCGTAAGGTGACCTCATCAAACCATATTGATCTTGGCTTAAGCGTACTTTTACCAGAAGACTTAAACTCTACTCTTTTAACGGGATACTTAGAGACGATATTTCCTTTTGAGGCTCTTCCTTTGATGAGAGTATCTGAAAAATCTATATCCCATTTTAGTTTCTTAACACTTCCTGTTTGTCTTAGCAGCACGGTCACAACCTCTGCCTCTCCGTTTGGGTTTGCTGAGAAATAGAGCACTGATACCCCTTCAACATCTCCCACTAGACTATAGGGTTTGTCTCTGGTGATTGAAGTGACATTGAAGCGCTTAATATAAGAGGTCCCGCCTTTTGGAAGCTTGTAGATCATGTTATACACCATCCGCTGATCATTTTTCTTAAAGACCCCAGCGTAAAGGATATCCTTTCCAACAAAAACCTTGGCATCGACCTTTGTTACCATCATCGTACCGTCTTGTAAAAAGACAATTACATCATCGATGTCACTACACTCGGTTACATACTCGTCTTTTTTCAATCCAGTACCAATGAAGCCTTCTTCTCTATTCATGTAGAGCTTAAGGTTACGGATGACTACCTTGGTTGCTTCTATCGCGTCGAAAACTCGAATCTCTGATTTGCGTTCTCTCCCTTCACCGTATTTCTTCTTCAACGCCTTGAAGTACTGAATCGCGTAGTCTACAATATTATCTAAATGGTTCTTCACCTCTAAGATGTCCCCCTCTAGAGAATCAATGAGAGCAGCCGCTTTGTCAATGTCAAACTTTGAAATACGCTTGATACGAATCTCTGTCAACTTTTCAATATCCTGTTCGGTGATGGCTCGTTTTAGGTTTTTCACATGTGAAGCTAACCCCTTGCTAATAGCAGCTAAGACACCTTCCCATGTTTCTTCCTCCTCTATATCGCGATAGATTCTGTTTTCTATAAAGATGCGTTCAAGCGAAGCAAAATGCCACTGCTCCTCGAGTTCTTGAAGCTGAATATTGAGTTCTGCTTTTAGAAGCTCTACGGTGCTATCTGTAGAACGCTTTAGGATTGTTTTTACATCTATAAATGCAGGTTTATTGTCTTCAATTACACAGGCTAGGGGTGCAATAGATTGCTCGCAACCGGTAAAGGCATATAAGGCGTCTAATGTCTTGTCAGGAGATATGCCAGATGGAAGGTGTATTAGAATCTCAACGTTTTCAGCAGTATTATCCTCTATCTTTTTGATTTTGATTTTCCCCTTTTCATTCGCTTTTAAAATCGATTCAATCAAAGAAGAAGTATTGGTTCCAAAAGGAATCTCTCGAACGACTAAGGTGTTCTTATCTTGAATATCAATCTTGGCGCGTACCCTTATGCGTCCTCCCCTTAAACCATTGTTGTAATTTTCAATATCTATAAGGCCTCCTGTCTGAAAGTCTGGCACCAACGTAAACGACCGGTTATTCAAATAGGCGACACTAGCGTCAATGAGTTCATTGAAGTTATGGGGTAAAATTTTTGTCGACAAACCCACCGCAATTCCTTCTGCACCTTGAGCGAGTAACATCGGGAACTTAACGGGTAAATTAACGGGTTCCTTTTTTCTACCGTCGTAAGACATCTGCCACTCGGTGACCTTAGGACTATACACAACCTCCAAGGCAAATTTAGAAAGGCGCGCTTCTATATAGCGGGAAGCCGCCGCACTATCTCCCGTTAGAATATTTCCCCAGTTTCCTTGCGTGTCAATCAACAGGTCTTTTTGACCCATTTGAACCATAGCATCTGAAATACTTGCGTCTCCATGCGGATGGTATTGCATGGTATGGCCTACCACGTTTGCTACTTTATTGTAACGTCCGTCATCGAGTTCTTTCAACGCGTGCATGATGCGTCTTTGCACCGGCTTAAATCCGTCTTCAATCGCAGGCACAGCACGTTCAAGAATTACGTAAGAAGCATAATCTAAGAACCAGTCTTTATACATACCGGTTACGGTGATCATGCGCTCTTGATTCAATTCATGAGTACCTTCAGCATTATTTAGCGACTCATCACTCATCGGCAACGTCCAATTCTACTTTTAGATTTTGTATTACAAACTCTTGACGCTCAGGCGTATTCTTACCCATATAGAAATCGAGCAGTTGATCGGTACTCATTGCTCGATCGAGCAGTACAGGCTCTAGACGAATTTCTTCTCCTATAAAGTGCTTGAATTCATCAGGAGAAATCTCTCCTAGCCCTTTGAATCGGGTGATCTCTGGTTTTCCTGTGAGTGCCTGGAGGGCATCTTTGCGTTCTTTCTCGCTGTAACAGTAGTAAGTCTTCTTTTTATCACGAACCCTAAACAACGGAGTCTGTAAAATGTACAGATGGTTTTCTTTTATAAGCTCAGGAAAGAACTGTAAGAAAAAAGTGATAAGCAAAAGACGGATATGCATTCCGTCTACATCGGCATCCGTTGCGATTACAATGTTATTGTAGCGTAAGTTTTCTATTGACTCCTCAATATCTAAAGCAGATTGAAGCAGGTTAAACTCTTCATTCTCATAGACGATCTTTTTAGACATTCCATACGAATTAAGAGGCTTTCCTCTCAAACTGAAAACTGCCTGGGTATTCACATCCCTCGATTTAGTAATAGATCCTGAAGCCGAATCACCCTCGGTAATGAAAAGTGTGCTTTCTAATCTTCGATCGTTTTTAAGGTCCGTCAGGTGAGCTCGGCAATCTCTTAATTTCTTATTGTGTAAACTCGCTTTCTTCGCGCGCTCTTTTGCCAGCTTGCGGATACCCGACAACTCTTTACGCTCACGCTCCGCTTGAATAATTTTACGCTGGATGGCCTCTGCCGTTTCTGAGTTTTTGTGGAGGTAATTGTCTAAGTGATGCCCTACAAAATCATTGATATAGGTTCTTACCGTTGGAAGCTCTCCGCCCATATCGGTAGACCCTAGCTTTGTTTTGGTTTGACTCTCAAAAACAGGTTCCATTACCTTTATGGCTACCGCAGAAATGATAGATTTTCGAATATCAGAGGCGTCGTAATTCTTTCCGTAAAAATCTCGAATGGTCTTTACTACGGCCTCTCTAAAAGCAGATTGGTGTGTACCCCCTTGAGTAGTGTGCTGCCCATTGACAAAAGAATGGTATTCTTCACTGTATTGCGATTTACTATGCGTAATCGCAACCTCAATGTCATCTCCCTTTAGGTGAATTATAGGATACAAAAAATCATCACTCGAATTCTGATCTTCTAAGAGGTCTTTTAATCCGTTTTCAGAATAGAATTTTTGACCGTTGTATTGTATAGTTAATCCCGGATTCAGAAACACGTAATTCTTGAGCATGCGCTCTACGTATTCATCTCTAAAACGATAATTTTTAAATATGGTCGAGTCTGGAATAAACTCAATAAGAGTTCCGCTTCGCTGTTGTTTTTCTTCTTGATGTTCCTCAACTAACATGCCTTGTTCAAACAAAGCGATCTTGCGTTGTCCATCTCTAAAAGAAGAAACTTTAAAACTGCTTGATAGTGCGTTCACCGCTTTGGTACCTACTCCATTTAGTCCCACCGATTTCTTGAAGGCTCGTGTGTCGTATTTACCCCCTGTATTCATCTTAGAAACTACATCAACTACCTTTCCTAGGGGAATTCCACGTCCGTAGTCACGGACACTCATATGTCTATCGTTCAGCGTGATTTCGATGGTTTTTCCGGCACCCATTACGAATTCATCAATACTATTATCGATGATTTCTTTGAGAAGGATGTAAATACCGTCGTCCGCAGAAGATCCGTCACCCAACTTACCTATATACATACCAGGACGCAGGCGAATATGCTCACGCCAATCTAGCGAACGAATATTATCTTCAGTATAGGTGTTTTGAGACATGTGAACGGTCAGGGAAAAAACTAGGATGCAATATACTTGACCATAGCCCTTGAATTAAAAGGGTTTTCCTGAAAGTAATTAACAAAACGAACGTAAGTTTTACACATTAAAACGAAAATGCATCACATCTCCGTCTTTCACTACGTATTCTTTTCCTTCAACGCGCATTTTTCCGGCCTCCTTAACCTTTTGCTCACTCTTATAGGTGATGAAATCATCAAAAGCGATAACCTCTGCTCTAATAAAGCCTTTTTCAAAATCAGTATGTATCACCCCAGCTGCCTCTGGCGCAGTACTTCCTGATGGTATCGTCCAGGCTCTCACCTCTTTTTTACCAGCTGTAAAATAGGTTTCGAGTCTTAGTAATTCATACGCTTTACGGATAAGTTTCGCTGATCCAGGTTCATCCAAACCTACGTCTTCAAGAAAAAGTTGCTGCTCTTCATGTGTTTCTAATTCTGCGATATCGGCTTCTAATCCGACGGCTAAGACTAGTACTTGGGAATTCTCACCGGCTACAGCTTCTTTAACACGCTCTACATGAGTATTGGTTCCACTTGCTGAAGACTCGTCAACATTACACACATAAAGCACTGGCTTGTCAGTAATTAACTGAAGATGAGTGACAAACTCTTCGCGTTCGGCATCTAAAAGTTCAACGGCTCTCACAGATATTCCCTGGAGTAGCGCCTCTTTAATCTTGTCAAGTATATTTTTTTCGTTCTGAGCTTCTTTATTTCCTGTTTTCGCAGCACGTGACACTTTATCCAATCGTTTCTCAACCGTTTCAAGGTCTTTCAGTTGAAGCTCGAGATCGATCGTTTCTTTATCGCGAATAGGATCAACCGAGCCGTCGACGTGAACAATATTGTCGTTATCAAAGCAGCGCAAAACATGGAGAATAGCATCTGTTTCTCGTATGTTTCCCAAAAACTGATTTCCCAGCCCCTCTCCTTTACTCGCACCTTTCACAAGCCCAGCAATATCTACAATCTCTACGGTTGCCGGAAGTACACGTTCTGGTTGAACTAAGGCTTCTAGTTGTTTCAATCGCGGATCTGGAACATTGACTACACCTATATTAGGTTCAATGGTGCAAAATGGAAAATTAGCACTCTGTGCCTTTGCGTTAGACAAACAATTGAATAGAGTGGATTTTCCCACATTGGGCAATCCAACAATGCCTGCTTTCATATCTTAGAATTAGGAGTTAGAATGCATCAACTGTTGCTTACCCAAAAGTTGGGTCTCAGTTTCTACATGATTCGGGTCTGGTACACAACAGTCAACCGGACATACGGCTGCACATTGAGGCTCTTCATGAAACCCCATACATTCTGTGCACTTATCTGGAACGATATAATACAATTCATCGTTCAAGGCTTGATTCACAGCGTCTGCATCAATAGTTTGGCCCGAAAGCAAATCAACAGAACCTTTCAGACTAGTGCCATCACTATATCTCCAAGAATCTGCACCCTCGTAAATAGCCGTATTTGGACATTCTGGTTCGCATGCCCCACAGTTAATACACTCATCAGTGATAACGATTGCCATAGTCTTTAATTACTTTTGCAAAAGTACTTCTGACCTCACTTAAAAACAAATGCAAGAAACCGCTTTAAAAAAGAGAATTAGTGCACTTGATCAGTTGGGCAAAACCCTAAGCACATTCCTTAAGGCTCCCCTTACAGAAAACGAGCCATTGGCAGCACTTATTCGAAATGCAGAGGCACAGAACAAGTGGTTTACACCTGAACACATTCTTAAGGCTTTAGACTATTGGAGTCGGCAATTAATCACTGAGGCGCTTTTGAAATGGACTGCTCCTTATACACTTAAACCTGAACGTAAAAAGCGGGTTTTATTAATAATGGCGGGGAATATTCCCCTAGTAGGTTTTCACGATCTGTTAAGCGTCTATCTCTCAGGGCATCATTGCATTATAAAGCCTTCTCAAAAAGACAGTGCACTCATGCGTTTCATGGTTGAGCAGATGCACCTTCTTGATGACGAAGCTATTCAGTCCATTCACATTCGTATTGATCCCGGAGCAGATTTTGACGCCGTTATCGCAACCGGATCAAATAATTCAGGAAGATACTTTGACTATTACTTTAAAAAATATCCACACCTGATCCGAAAAAACAGAAATAGTGTAGCGCTGCTAACCAAAGACACCGAAAAGTATAAACTAGAGCTCTTGGCGAACGATATTTTTGATTACTTCGGATTAGGCTGTCGTAATGTTACACAACTTCTTATTGAACGAGGGTTTGAACTCAATACACTTACACAGGTTTTATCGTCGCGGAATGAATTATTACAACACAACAAGTATGCAAACAATGTAGAATATCAGCGTTCTTTGTTATTGTTAAATCAAGCTGAGTTTATAGACGCAGAAACGATTTTAATGGTAGAAGACGAAACGATACACTCGCCCATTGGAGTACTTCACTACAAATGGGTCGAAAACCTAGAAGAAGCCGATAATTGGACTGCCAACCATTCAGTGAATATTCAATGTAGTGTAGGTCCATTTAGACAAGGAATTTCTTTCGGGCAATCTCAACAACCCACACTAGACACTTATGCCGATCAAATCGACACCTTAACCTTCTTATCCAACCTATAGATGAAGAAAATCAATTTTGGTGCAGGACCCTGTATTTTACCACAATCTGTTTTTGATTTGGCCGCTGAAGCGGTTTTTGACTTTGATCACCTCGGATTGTCAATTTTAGAAATGAGTCACAGGTCTCAAGCTTTTGTAGACATTATGGAAGAAGCGCGATCGCTTGTTCTTGAGTTAATGGATCTTGACGCGTCAACCTACACCGCCCTATTCTTGCACGGAGGTGCCAGCCAGCAATTCGCTATGATACCCTATAACTTTCTCAAAAAATCGGCAGCCTATATTGACACAGGGGTGTGGAGTCAAAAGGCGATTAGTGAAGCTGAAAAGGTGGGTAGGGTAGAAACCATAGCCTCTTCAAAAGAAGATGGATACAAATCAATTCCTAGCAATATCCAAATAGAGCACGCTTACGACTATGTGCATCTGACATCAAACAACACCATATACGGAACTCAATTTGACACGTTTCCTTCTTTCGATGAAACACCAGTGATTGCTGACATGAGTTCGGATATTTTCTCCAGACTTAGAAATTATGCGGCTTTTGATCTGATCTACGCAGGGGCACAGAAAAACATTGGACCAGCAGGAACAACCTTGGTAGTGATTAAAAAAGATTTTTTACGCCAGGTGAATGAGCTCAATAGATTCAAATTCTTAGACTATAATGCTCATATTAAAGCAGAAAGCATGCTAAACACCCCAACGGTATTTTCGATTTTTGTAAGCTTACTCAATTTGCGTTGGATTAAAGACCGAGGGTTGACTTCAATTTTTTCTGAAAATCAACAAAAGGCATCACTACTCTACGACACACTAGAGAAAACTGAATGGATTCTTCCTTTTGCAGAACCTTCAAGCAGATCTTCAATGAACGTGACGTTTACTATTCCTGATGCCTCTCATGCAGCTCTTTTTGACTCGTATTGCAAGAAGCACGATCTTCACGGCCTGAAAGGTCATCGTTTTATAGGAGGTTACAGAGCTTCTTTGTACAATGCGCTTTCGCTTTCTAGTGTAAAAATACTAACCGACCTTATAGACGAAGTCAACACACATGTCTAAACCACCTTTATTCTCACGATTAAAAAAGAAATGGGGCATCTCCTCTAACCTTCAATTCACCCTTATTTTTATTGTTTTCGGGTTAACGGGTTCTTCTTCTACTCGTATAGCAGGTCCTGTTATGCACTGGCTTTTTCAAGAACCAGAGACACTCAACCCATGGGTATATTGGCCACTCCGGATAGGCTTGATTTTTCCATTATATCAAGTTTTATTGGTATTAATTGGGGCGCTATTCGGACAATTTAGCTTCTTTTGGGGATTTGAAAAGAAGATGTTAAGACGTTTCGGCCTGAAGCTATAACCTCTTTATAATAGCGCGTTTAATTCTTTAAGTAGCTCTTTAGAGCGGCTTTAAAATGCGCAAGTTTTGGTGCGATAACGACCTCGCAATAACGCATTTCCGGATTTCTTTCATAGTACCTATGGTGCTCTTGCTCTGCCTCGTAGAAACTGTTATAAGGCAACACTTCTGTGACTATTGGAGAAGTAAACACTTCTTTTTCTATCAATTCAGTGATAAAATCTAAAATAGTATTCTTTTGATCCTCAGAAGTGTAAAATAAAGCGCTACGGTATTGAGTACCCACATCATACCCTTGACGATTAAGTGTTGTCGGATCATGGGTAGAGAAGAAAGCGGTTAGCAACACGTCTAGAGAAATTTCTGTAGGCTTGTACTCCACTCTGACGCATTCTGCGTGTCCAGTGGTTCCATTGCACACTTCTCTGTAACATGGGTTTTTCACAAATCCTCCAGCATAGCCTGAACGCACCCCTACCACCCCTTTAAGTGAGGTGAATACCGCCTCGGTACACCAAAAGCACCCGCTTGCGAAAAGCAACATTTGATTGTCGTTCATTATCTTTCGGTACTTTACACAAAAATAAAGGGAATATGCTACTTAAGGCGTCTCACATTTATAAAACAAAGCAGCATGTTAACATTTTACATGATGTTAGTTTAGAACTAAACGCTTCAGAAATAGTAGCAATTGCAGGGCCTTCAGGTGCAGGTAAAACCACGCTATTGAATATTCTAGGTACCCTAGAGCAACCTGATAAACATCCCAACACCTCAATAGAATTCGATGGCCGTTCACTGCTGACTTTGAACGAGCAACAATTGGCTGAAGTACGTAATCAATCTATTGGCTTTGTTTTTCAGCATCATGGGCTTTTGGAAGAATTTACTGCTCTCGAAAACATCTGTATTCCCGGACTTATCATGAAGAAACCCAAAAAAATGGTTCAAGAGTATGCCTATGAACTCCTAGAAACCTTAGGCTTATCTCATCGATCAGATCACAAACCTCAGGCCCTATCTGGTGGAGAAAAACAACGTATCGCAGTGGCACGTGCTTTAATTAATCATCCAAAAATGGTTTTGGCGGATGAACCAAGTGGAAATCTAGACACTCCTAACGCACTACTATTACACGACCTCTTTTACCAGTTAGTAGATCAATTTAAATGTGCTTTTTTAGTGGTTACTCACAATGAAGAAATTGCCCAAAAATCAGATCGAATTCTAGTGCTGCGCGATGGGAAGATGGAATAAAAATGACCTCAAGGTCTACCTCGATGAAAAGGCTGAACAATATGAACACGCAGGATTTCTCGAAACAGACCCATTAGGCATACTTCATGAACTTGACCAACCTACTGATCAAGAAATTCTAGGTCTTTTAGTGGCAACTATCGCGTGGGGGAACCGTGCATCTATTATTAAAAGTGGACTTGAACTTCTTAAACGCCTAGATCAACAACCCCATAACTTTATCGTCAACGCCACTGAAATGGAGCTCAAGCAAATGAGCAAAGGCTTTGTGCATCGAACATTTAACGAAAATGATCTCTTATTCTTTTTAACCAGTCTTAAGCGAGCATATTCCCAAACCTCAAGTTTAGAATCATTTTTCATCTCTTCAGAACCCCGTTTAGATAACGGAATTATTGATTTGAGGAGCTTTTTACTCATGACCCCTCATGAGGTCCGCACCAGAAAACACCTTGCAGATCCAGAGAAGTCGAGCGCGTCAAAACGCCTCCATCTCTATTTAAGGTGGATGGTTAGAAGTGCAAACAAAGGTGTTGATCTGGGGATTTGGAAGCAGGTAAAGGCTTCTCAACTGTCATGTCCACTTGACGTCCACTCAGGCCGTATAGCACGGTCTTTGGGATTATTAACCCGCAAACAGAACGATTTAAGAGCCGTAATTGAATTGGATTCTAAGCTCAGAGCTTTCGATTCTAATGACCCGGTTAAATACGATTTCGCTCTTTTTGGGATTGGTGCCTTTGAATTTGTAGATTTGTAAGATTTATATTGATTCTGTGAATACGCTTCTTCAATCTGTAACGCTGCATGAACCCTCACATTCTTTACATCAAACGGTTGTTGATATTCGGATTGTTGATGGAACGATCAAACAGATCGCTAAGAAAATTAAACCTCTTTCCTCAGATTCAATAGAAAATCTAAAGGGTCTACACGTTTCATATGGGTGGTTTGATCCAGAAGTAAACTTCAGCGAACCCGGATACGAATCAAAAGGACGATTCATAGACGATTTAAATGATGCAGCCGGTTGTGGATATACAACTTTGGGTATAATGCCTCACACCCTTCCCTATCCGAATAGTGGAAGCGCATTGTCTTTTTACAAAGGATTCAGCGCTCACGCGGTTACGGTACACCCTTTTGGGACCTTAACGCAAGACGCAAACGGAGTTGATCTTTCTGAATTATATGATTTGCAAGAGGCAGGCGCCATTGGATTCTACGACTACAAAAAGCCGCTGGTGGCATCGAACCTTCTTAAACTTGCACTTCAATACAGCAAGGGGTTCGATGGAAAAATTTTGGTTTATCCTCAAGATGCTTCAATGAGTAAAGGAGGACAATTAAGAGAAAGTCCTTTAAACCTTACTCTCGGACTTAAATCAATACCTGATTTGAGTGAATACTTAGGGGTTCAATTGTGCATTGAGCTATTGCGCTACACCAATGCAAGTCTTCATTTGACAGGAATTTCTACAGCGGACGCTCTTACACTTGTCAAGAAAGCGAAAAAGGAGGGTCTAGACATCAGTTGTAGCACGACTATAGGGCTATTGTATTTTGATGAAAAAGAACTTCAAGCCTTTGATCCTAGATATAAGCTTGCGCCTGCGCTTACAGACCAAAAAACGCGAAATGCCCTAAAAGACGCACTCTCTAGTGGGGTGATTGACTATGTAACTTCTGATCATAATAATGTTTCAGTTGAAGAAAAAGATGTTGAGTTTTCTGATGCTGTTTTTGGCAGTAGAAGTTTAAATGCATTGTTTCCGGCCTTATGTGATCTTTTTGGGCTAGATAAGGCGATCGAACTATTGAAAAGACCCTATGCAACCTATGGTTTAGGGAAGGCAGAAATTAAAGAAGAAACCAAGGCCCAACTCTCCCTTTTCAACATGCAAAAACACCGAATTCAAGAGCGTGAAAATCAAACCCACCTCTTTAATAACCAAGAGTTTACTTACAAAGGTGCTGGCGTATTTTCTAAAGGTCAATTAATGGTTTCCCATTAGTTTTATGATAGACTTAGGCTTTCTCTATCGAGCACCTGAACAAGAAAGCTACAAAGCTATCTTCTTAATTCACGGTTATGGGAGTTCTGACAATGACTTATTTCAATTTACTCCACACCTCCCTAAGGACTATCATATTTATTCACTCAGAGGCCCCTATTCATTAGGATTTGAGCAGTTCGCATGGTATGCGATTCATTTTGATGAAAATCAGAAAAAGTTCAACGATTTAAATCAAGCGAGAAGCTCCTTGACTGCGATTAAAGATTTCATCGATGACAAGAAGGAAAAATTAAAGCTTCAACACATTGACATCATGGGTTTTAGTCAAGGATGTATATTGAGCCTAGCCTTATCACTAAACCATCCTGGATACTTCAAGAGCGTAGCAGGATTAAGTGGTTATCTCAACCTTGAAATGCTTAAGAATGCTGGAGCAATTGAAAAGCAAACCACGGCATTCTTTTTATCTCACGGTATAGAAGATGCTGTGATTCCGTTTACATGGGCCCAAGAAACAAGAGATCTATTGCTAAAACACAACTTAAACTTGGAGTGGCACGAATACCCTAGCGGACACACCGTCTCATACGACAACTTCAAGGACCTAATTGCTTTCTTAAACATTCAAGTCTAGCTTCGCTTCTTCTTCTAAAAGATCAATTTTTTTGTTTAGCCCTTCAATCATCTTTTCTTGACGCTCAATTTTTTGGTTTAGTGCCTTAAAGGTCTTGTTAGAATTCACCAATTGAAACAACAAAATAAGTGCAGTAAAAACAAATAGGTAAAGAAAAATTGAACGTTTAAGCATCTTTAAAGGGTTACAGTTAAGGCGTCATAGGCCAAAAACATATGCGCTGGCAGTGATTCTTGTATTTCCTTATGAAAACCAAGAGTATGACTAATATGAGTGAAATAGGTTCTCTTTGCGCGAAGCTCTTTGGCCAACGTAATCGCTTCGTTTAACGATAAATGAGAGTGATGAGGCTCATGACGTAACGCATTTAAAACCAACACTTCACAATCCATAAGCAGTGCTTTTTGATCGGATGTAATCGATTTAATGTCTGTTACATAGGCTAGGTTTCGCATTCTAAATCCGAAAACAGGCATTCCGGCATGATCAACTTCAACCGGCAACACGGTAAGATCATTGATTTGAAACGTCAGGTTCTTTTCAATATTGTGCTGGGTTATTTCAGGAATACCTGGATAATTAAAATTCGGATCAAATATGTAATCAAAACGCCTAGTTAGAGAAGAAAATACTCTAGTGCTAGCATAGAAATGAATATCCCCTTGTCGAAAGAAAAAGGGACGGATATCATCTAAACCCATGGTGTGATCTGCGTGTTCATGGGTCAACAAGATCGCATCAAGATGGTCTACAGGATTCCTTAAAATCTGTTGCCTAAAATCAGGGCCGCAATCAATAACGATATTTCCGCTCTCCCAAGAAATCAAAACAGAGCTTCTCAGTCGTTTATCTCTAGGATCCTCACTTTTACACACAGGATGATCACTTCCAATCACTGGAATCCCCTGAGAGGTACCCGTTCCTAAGAAAGTTAACTTTAAGCTCATTATAAGGTTAAAAATAGGTCGTTTTAACGAGACTTAGCCCTCTTAAGTCTTACCTTTGAAAAGGAATTCAATACCGTAAATGCGCTATGAGAAAGATTGTTTTTAGAGAGAATGAATATGAAGTAGTCCCTTCTATACAGGACAAAACGCTTCGTATAAACCTCAATCAAAACATTTATGGCTCTTTTGCCGAAATCGGTGCGGGTCAAGAAACGGCGCGTCACTTCTTTAGAGCAGGTGGAGCTTCTGGAACGATCGCAAAGGCCATGAGCGCCTACGACAAGTCTTTCAGTGATGCTGTTTACGGACGCGAAGAAGACGGAAGATATGTCACGGAGTCTCGTTTGAATAAGATGCTCGACCATGAGACGAATCTTCTTGAAGAACGCATAGATCGTTCAAATAATCCTGAGTATCTCTTTTTCACCTATGCCAACACAGTAGCTACGATTGATTTCTCAAAGCGCTATAAGGGACATGGGTGGATCGGTATCCAATTTCAATTAGAGCCCAATCAAAAAGAATATAACCGGATCGTACTTCACGTACGATTCAAACAAATTGAAGCGCGCCTTCAACAAGAGACTTGCGGTATTGTGGGAGTAAATCTTATTTACGGTGCGTTTTACAAGCATCATGAACCCAAAAAGCTTTTACGTTACCTCTACGATCATATCGACAAAGACACCTTAGAGATCGATATGATCAACTTTTCAGGTCCACATTTTAGTCAGGTTGACAATCGTCTCATGAGCCTACAGCTGATTAAAAACGACATGACCGAGGCGGTGATGTTCGGCCCAGATGGAAACAATATTCTCCCTGCAGCCCTACTCTATAAAAAAAATATTCTTGCCTTACGCGGAAGTTTTCGCCCCGTAACTAAGGTGAACATCGACATGCTCGAAAAGTCTCAAGAACTCTTTTGCAACATTCCTAAGGTTGCTAAATCAAATACAGAAATCATATTCGAGATTACCCTAGAAAATCTTAAAGCATATGGAGATATCGATGAAAAAGACTTCTTGGCTAGAGCTGAACTAATAGGCTCTTTAGGACATATCGTAATGATTTCGAAATTCAAAGAGTACTTCAAACTTGTAGAGTATTTCGATAAGTATACCAAGAGCCGCATTGCCTTGAGCATGGGAGTCAATAGTCTAGTAGACATTTTTGACGAAAAATATTACCGTCATCTAAGCGGCGGCATTCTTGAGGCTTTCGGTAAACTCTTTTTCAAGAATGTTCAAGTATACCTTTACCCAATGAAGGATCCGAATACTGGAGCTATAATCAATAGTGACAATCTCATAGTAAGTGAGCAAATGAAGGATCTTTATAAATTCTTTAAGCATAACAATAAGCTAACCGACATAGAGGATTACGAAGAAGCCAATCTCTCTATTTATTCGAGAGAGGTCTTACAAATGATTGCCAATGATACCCCAGGTTGGGAGACCATGCTACCTGAGGGAATAGCAGATATTATAAAGAAAAACGAACTCTTCAAAGACACCAAAGTCTCTGAAGAGGTATTCCCTTACAAAAACGTGCTACCCAATCAACTCTAAGAGTTGGTTCGCATGATCCTTCGTTTTTACTTTTTCTATTACATGTGAAATAATACCTTCTTCATTAATCACGAATGTAGTTCTATGAAGTCCGTCGTATTCTTTACCCATAAATTTCTTAGGACCCCAAACTCCATATTTATTAATGATTTCGTGAGCGGTATCTGCCAGTAACGGATACTGAAAATCATATTTCTCTTTAAAGGATAGTTGTTTCGTTGGATTATCTTCACTCACCCCAAAAATGCGATACCCCTTTTCACTGAGTTCCTCGTAACCATCTCTAAGACTACAAGCCTCAGCGGTACACCCTGGAGTGTTTGCTCTAGGGTAGAAGAAAAGGATATATGCGGTGCCTTTTAACAATTTAGAATCTACCGTGTTGGACATTTCGTCTAGAACTGAAAAATCAGGGGCTTTATCCCCTACTTTGAGCATATTCATAGCTATTTTTGTTTTAAAGTTACGCTAAATGAAAAAGAGTGAAAAGGTATCCTTTTGCATGGAGAAACTTGAAGAATTGTATCCCGAGGTTCCTATCCCTTTAGATTACAAAGACCCTTACACCCTTTTGATAGCGGTTATACTATCCGCTCAAAGCACTGATGTTCGCGTCAATCAAATCACCCCTCTACTGTTCGCTAAAGCAGACAATCCTTACGATATGATCAAGCTTTCTGTTGAGGAAATTCGTGAGATCATAAAGCCTGTAGGTCTTTCCCCCATGAAATCTAAGGGAATACACGGATTGTCTCAAATACTTATAGATAGTTATAATGGCGCGGTTCCTAAAGAGATCGAGGCCTTAGAAAAATTACCTTCTGTAGGCCACAAAACTGCAAGCGTAGTCGTTTCACAAGCCTTTGGAATACCCGCCTTTCCGGTAGATACGCATATTCATCGTCTCATGTACCGCTGGGGATTTTCATCGGGTAAAAATGTGGTCCAAACCGAAAGTGACGCAAAAAGATTGTTTCCGCAAGAAAAATGGAACAAGCTTCACCTTCAAATCATATGGTACGGTCGAGAGTATTCACCAGCAAGAGGATGGAATATTGAAAACGATCCAATTACCAAGACAATAGGAAGAAAATCTGTGATAGACTCCTATTATAAAAAGTCGAAGCCCTAAATATGAAGTCGAACGAAATCTACATAAAAGGCGCTCGCTTACACAACCTTAAAAACATTGATGTTCGGATTCCCCGAAACAAGCTAACCGTTATCACGGGGCTTTCGGGATCAGGAAAATCATCTCTCGCTTTTGATACCCTTTACGCTGAAGGACAACGCCGATATGTTGAAAGCTTATCGAGTTACGCGCGTCAATTTCTTGGAAAACTTGATAAACCTAATGTAGATTCTATTCAGGGTATTGCTCCTGCCATTGCCATTGAGCAAAAAGTGAACAGCACAAATCCGCGCTCTACCGTAGGCTCAACAACCGAGATCTATGATTATCTCAGACTGCTATTCGCTCGAGTAGGTGAAACCTATTCTCCAGTAAGCAATGAAAAAGTTCAAAAAGACACTGTCAGCGATGTAGTAGACTACATCTTAAAACGGCCTGCAGGAACTAAACTCTTGCTTGTCGCTCCTATCTCAATAAAACAGCATCAAGAGCCTCTTAAAAAGGCAAAGCTATACAATGCGGCTGGATACGCTCGTATTTATGTGAATAAAGAGATCAAGCGGATTGATCAACTTGAAACTACGTTTAACGAAGATTTTAGTTTAGTTGTAGATCGGGTGGTAGTAAAACAAGATGATGAAGACTTTACCAACCGTCTGTCAGCTGCAGTGGACAACGCATTCTATGAAGGGCAAGGACAGTGTGAAGTGATCCATTTAGAGGGTGAAGAAAGGGCTGTTTTTAACGACAAATTTGAAAGGGATGGAATCGTGTTTGACGAACCTAGCATTCACCTTTTCAACGCCAATAATCCCTTTGGTGCATGCCCGCGCTGTGAGGGTTACGGAGATGTGCTCGGTATCGACCCTGAATTGGTGATTCCTGATACTAGAAAATCAATTTATGAGGGAGCCATTGCTCCATGGAACGGCGAACGTTTCTCAAAGTTCAAAGACCAGCTCATAGAAGGAGCGGTACAAGCCAAAATCCCCATTCACAAACCTTGGTTTGAGCTCACAGAAGAACAACAAGAAATGGTCTGGAATGGCACTCAATCCTTTAAAGGGATCTATCGCTTCTTTGAAAAGGTCGAAGAGAAGACATATAGGATTCAGAATCGAGTACTCCTCTCTAGATATAGAGGAAAATCAAAGTGTCCGAATTGTAAAGGCAACAGGCTTAGAATAGAAGCTAGTTACGTTAAGGTTAATACGTATGCCATCACTGACTTATTGAACATGTCAATTAAAGAGTTAATTGAAGTGGTTCATTCTTTCCAGCTTAACCCCTACCAGCAATCCGTCTCAAAACGAATACTCTTGGAGATAAAAACAAGATTAGAATACCTCAATCGCGTAGGCCTTTCTTATCTCACACTGAATAGAAAATCCAATACGCTATCGGGCGGAGAAAGTCAGCGGATAAATCTAGCAACCTCTGTAGGGAGCAGTTTAGTCGGGTCTATGTACATACTAGACGAGCCGAGCATAGGACTCCACTCTAAGGATACTGAAAACCTGATTAGCGTACTAAAATCGCTTAGAGATCTGGGGAATACTGTTATCGTAGTCGAGCATGATGAGGACATCATGAAAGAAGCCGACCATATTATAGATATAGGCCCATTGGCCGGAGCACTTGGAGGTCATGTGGTAGGTGAAGGTACATATAAAGCATTCATTAAACTAGATACACTAACTGCCAGCTATTTAACGCATCAGAAACAAATTGAGATTCCTCAAAAAAGAAGAGTTTCTAAGTCTCAAATAACAGTTAAGGGAGCCCGTCTGCACAACCTAAAAAATATAGAAGCACACATTCCATTAAATGCAATTACGGCAGTCACAGGGGTTTCTGGGAGCGGAAAAAGTACTTTAGTGAATGATGTCATCCATCAGGGTCTTTTACATCATTTAGGGGGGTATCAAGGACGATTCAAACATCTAGACGAACTTAGTGGTGATCTACACAAAATAAAGGCAGTAGAGTTTGTTGATCAGAATCCAATCGGTCGATCTTCAAGGTCAAATCCGGTAACCTACATCAAGGCTTATGACGATATTCGCTCGCTTTATGCTTCCCAACCTCAAAGCAAAGTATTTGGATTACAACCTAAACATTTTTCTTTTAATGTTGAAGCTGGGCGTTGTGAAAACTGTAAAGGCGAAGGGACGGTAACCATCGAAATGCAGTTTATGGCTGATGTTGTGTTAGAGTGCGAAGAGTGTAAGGGAAAACGATTTAAATCTGAAATATTAGAAGTACGCATAAACGAAACTTCGATATACGATTTATTACAGTTAACAGTCGACGAGGCGATTCTCTTCTTCAATCATAACGGGAATGAAAAGATTGCACAAAAATTAGGTCTCCTCGCCCAAGTTGGACTCGGCTATATCACCCTAGGACAATCTTCTTCAACCCTATCTGGAGGTGAAGCGCAGCGCATAAAACTCGCCTCATTCTTGAGCAAAGGAAACCAAAGCTCACCCACCCTTTTCATTTTCGATGAACCCACGACAGGTTTGCATTTTGAGGATGTTCGTACGCTTAAAAAAGCCTTTGATGCCCTTATAGATAACGGGCACACCATTATTCTAATTGAACACCATTTAGACCTTATTAAAGGTGCGGATCACATTATCGAATTAGGACCTGTAGGCGGAACCGAAGGAGGTTATTTACTCGCCACAGGGACTCCAGAAGAAATTGCGGTTTCAAATGAATCCGTAACAGGCCCTTACCTCAAGGAAAAGTTACTACAGGCTTAGAAAAGATTTGACAAATACCTTATAGCGTATCAATAAGATCAAAGAAAGAACGAATCCTATTAAATAGAAAATTGTACTCAAAGTAGAATCTTGAATGAATTCCACAGCCATCAGAAAAACTATTAGTACTCCCGGCCAAAAATGTGAGCGAGAAAGTACCTGAACTTCCAAAATCATATAAGCCAATCCGACCTTAACCGCACTGAATAAAGAAACGGCAATAAATGAAGTCAAAGCCGCCCCATAAATTCCATACTGGGGAATCATCCAGAGGTTCAGAAAAATCATAGATACTAAAAACAAACTACTAATCAACAAATACCACCTGTAATACCGAGTATATTGAAAGATTATACCTGCAGGAGAAAAAGCACTGTCCATTATTTTTAACACCAATACAATCGGGAAAATCGCAAAGGCCTCGTGGTAAGCGATAGGCAAAAAAGAAAGCATTAAAGGTTCAGCCACTAGCAAAAGTGCTACGATAAATACCCCAAGAACAAGGCTTATCTCTACAGCCTTCTGAACCAATGTATTAAGTTGCTGGCGTTGACCATGCGCCAAAAATTTTGCAGACTTGGCGTTAAAAACGGGTTGCACAGCCCGAAAAGGGATAGCAATGGTGGTAGCTATAAAAACAATGACGGCATACAAGGCCACTTCAGAAGCGTTTCTAAGGCTATGCAGCATCACCTTATCAATTTCTAAGAAGGCCATGCTCAATCCACTTCCGACTACTACCAAAGTACCGTACCGCAGATAGGCAATTCTTTGGTGAAGGTCGAGGCCATAAAAAAAATGAAACGGAAGTAAACGATAAGACCAAAGTCCCATTAAAAAAGCTCGAATCACGTATACCGCAATTAGTATTTGGATGAAACCTTCTAAAGAAAGTGGAGTGAGCCAATAAGAAGTGCTTAATACAATCGTAATCACAAGCCTTGGAAACACTTCTTTCAAGAATATCCCTCCCGTAGATCGGTAATTCACCTTTGCCCACGAAAATAAGAGCTCAAAAAATGCCATGGAGATCGCTACTGCTGCCATTGAAAAAAGTGCTGTCCGTGACACACTGTTTTTTGCTTCTAAAACACTTCGCAATTCAAATTCAAAAGCGTACACCAATGCAAACACTAGAATACTGACCAATACCAATAGCTGAAGGCTATTTGCCATAAGTGCTTTGCGGCCATTTTCATCATTGGCTTCAAAAAATCGAATTATCGTTTGTTGAACACCCAAAGAGATCAGCGGAAAAACAAGTGTTGCACTTGCCAAGATAAAAGACAGCGTTCCGTAGGCTTGGGGAGTAAAAACTCGAGTGTAAAGAAAGAGCACATTAATGGCTCCTAAGAGAAATCCAAAGGCAATTAAAAGTCCATTGTACTTTACTTGATTGTCACTCATAAGCTTCGAATACATTTGGCCAGAGATTTAGCAAGCTCTTTATGTTGGTATTTAGCTACATCTCTTTCTAAACGCGGGGGTTTTTGATCTTGATTGAATAGAGAACGGCAATTTTCAATAAAGGGTATTATAGGTGCTTCTTCGTGTTGAGATAATGATAGAATCATTGGATAATCCTTTACCATCTCAGTTACCTCCCACCCTTCAGGCCCAATAATCATCAAGGGAGCCTGAATCGAAAGATATTCAAAAAGTTTACCTGGGATGACGTAATCGTAAGCATCAGAATCTCCCTCAACAAGCAATAGCAAAGATGCTTTTGAAGTGTATTCATGAAGCTTGTCCTTGGCAACATATCCGAAGAACGAACATTGATCTTCTAAATCGTGAGCCCGCAGGGAGGCTTTCACTGTCTCATCCACTTCTCCTACAAACCAGAGTCTCATCTTAGATGAAGCATGCTTTTCTTGCATAGAAATAGTCTGGATGGAGCGCCATAATCTTTCAGGGTTGCGATGGGCAAATAATGAACCTATATGAAGCAGAATAAATTCCTCGGTAGCCTCATCTACTGTTGAATTCAGTTCAGAAAAACCATTGGTAACAGATTCACAACTAATAGCGTATTTACGCTTATAATGATGTGCCAAATACTGAGTTGTAGTTAAAACCAAAGAAGCTTTTTTAAGCACCTCTGCTTCTAAATGTTGATGCCTTTTTTTCGCTAAAGCACTCATGGGTAATAAACGGTGGTATCCTATGTCGGTCCATGGATCCCTGAAATCGGCTATCCAATTAAGATTACTTGTTTGGGATGCCAATTTAAAACCCGCTAAGTGAACGCTATGTGGAGGCCCTGTGGTGATAAGCAAACGAATAGAGCGCTCTTGAATAAGCTTGTTTACCACGCGGGTAACTGCTTTTACCCAAAAAATGCGTGAATCAGGAACAAATAAGCTGCCTCGAATAGTAAATAGAAACTTTTGTACCCATCCTCTAGGACGATTAGGTAGTAACCCTTTGGCGTATTCCTTAGTGCTCGAGAACCCTAAGCGGCTAGCCCATCTCAAAGGCTCAATGATAGGCACACGAATCACTTCAAGTTCCTCGATGGAGGTGTCTAATAAACTTGCATCTACTTGCGGATAAAAGGGATTGTCTGGTACAATAACAATAGGTTTAAATCCATTTTCAGCAAAATATTTGGTAAATCCTAGCCATCTTTGAACTCCCGGACCTCCTGCCGGTGGCCAATAGTAAGCGATCACTACAACCGGTTCTAACCCTTTCTCCATTGAATCAGTGGAATTAATAGGAGTGCAACTAATAATAGACCCTGAGCCGGAAGACGGATAAGATCCGCTCTTTCGATTATCCTAGGCCTAAAACTAAGTTTCACCTGATGTTCGCCTGCAGGTAATTCTGCACCAATCAATGCATAATTAGCGCGATACAATGGAGTGCTCTTGCCATCTACTTCCATCACCCAATCTGAAGGACTCGGAGTATAATACCATTCTGAAAAGACAGCAAAACTCTTTTCAGAGGCTGAATAGCGGTATTCAATTTCTCCCTCTTCAGCATGTACGACTTCAATAAAGTCAGTGGCACTTCGGTTGTAACGCACCTGACTGGGTAGGTCACCCCTAATTGAAGCCTCTGAACCGTAGTTTTGATCCTTTAATGCTAATAGTGCTTCTTGATCTTCTTCTACGGTAAATAGCGAAGAAACAAACCATGCAGGTCCGAGCGTAGATGGGTAAGGAACATTAATTTCGTCACCGTTTTGATCGGAGGTAATCAAATACTTTACATTTAGAATATCCAATACTTCAGGATGGTCTTGATACACTAAATATTCAGTGAGATGCTGAATAAATGCAGGCTTTGCTGCATGATATCCGCCAAGAGATCTATGAAAATAAGAGGTTCTGGCCCCATTCAAACCTTCGTTAATATTAAACACCTTGAAATAAGAGGTGTCCTTTTGAAGTTCAAGATCCACAGCTGAAGCTTGAAAAGGCCGATCCACTCGTGTTTGACTAACAAAATCGTCAGGGGTTATATACCGTTTTGCCACACCAACCAAGTCGAAAACTACTAAAACTCCGATGAGAAGGTAGCTGTATTTCTTCACTCTTGGCAAGTGTTGAAAATAAAGAACGAGTAACATTAGTACTCCTAGAATTAACGAACGCACTAGATCAGCATAAAAAACATCTTGACGATCTCTAATGAGGGCCTCTACAAAAGCCTGACCGTAATTTTCTTGATACAAGACATCCGAAGCACCTGTAAAATCACTTACAAGCCCAAATGCAAGGGCCAATGCACCCATTACCAAAAGCCCTATAGAAAGTGGTTTTAAAAGGGTTTTTCTCGGTGTTTTTAAATACTGATACACCCCATAGGCTCCGAGTAGAGGCACAACTAAAGAGAGAATCACTTGAATGGATGAAACCGCCCTAAACTTGTTGTAAAGCGGAAGGTATTCAATCATCAATGAAGTGAGCCAAGTAAAATTCTTACCCCAGGAGAGAGCCAAAAAGAAAAGACTTATAGAAATCAATGCCCATCTATAGGTACGATTGAGATACCAAAGACCAATGAATGCGAGTAGAACCAAGGTGATTCCGAGATAGGCAGGCGCTGCTACAATAGGTTGACTCCCCCAGTACAGCGGGGCATTTTGTATAAAATCTAAAGCTGATATTCTCGGAACATTATTCGCTCTAAGGAACTGGAAAAGCGCCGAGTCTTCTCCTAGCGGTTCAGCGTTTCCACCTCCAACAAACCTTGGAAACAAGAGATTTAAAGATTCAATGATTCCATAGCTATATTGAGTGATGTACTCGTAACTTAGACCGTCTTCAGGTTCTATGGGGTTCCCTTGGGTATCTATTGTTAATGTCGATTCTCCTCTAGTACTAAAGGCTGCATATTCTCGCGTAGCTAAAAGTGAGGTTGCATTTAAGGCTATTGCCCAAATTAATGCCACAGCAAACATTCCTGAAGAAACAGCAAAATCCAGTATTCTTTTTGTTTTTAAGTACTGCCATCCTATAACCAACCACAGCAACCCAATGGCCATAAAGAGGTAATAGGTCATCTGGTAATGATTCGCATATATTTCTAGGCCTATACACAAGGTCAGTGCTAAAGTAAAGAGCATCTTGCGCTTACCCAGAAACAATCCATAAAGCGCGGCTAAAACAAATGGAAAGTATCCTATTGCGTGAGCCTTAGCATTATGACCCACATCTAGAATAATCAAATGATACGTTGCTAATGCAAATCCGAGGGCTCCAATTACCGCTCCCCTATATCCTACTCCGATTAAAAACAAAAATAAATAGGCGCCAATTAGGTACAGAAACACATAATCGGCCGGCCTCGGTAGAAATCGGATGACTTTATCAATTTCTCTGAGCAGGTTATAGCTATAGTGTGCTCCTAATTGATAAGTGGGCATGCCACCAAAGGCGGCTTGTGTCCAATAAGATTCCTTTCCTTCAAGGCGTGCCTGGTCGCGAAAATGAGACATCCCTTTGTACAAAGCAATGTCTGATTGATATAAAGCCTTCCCTTGAAGGACTGGATAAAACATACCCAAAGAGAGCACCACAAAACCTAAAAAAACAAGAAGATGTATTCGCAACGATCTCATTATGCTTATCAACTGCTCTTTCATATTCTGATTTTAGCCTATGCTTTCTTGAATTTTGAAGTACTTTAGAAGCATGATTTCTATTGAAGAATTACACGGCAAGAAAGCACTTGAGACCTTTATACGTTTTCCTTTTGAACTCTATAAAGGTAATAAGTATTGGGTGCCCCCTATTATAGCCGATGAATTAGATTTCTTTGACCCCGAAATCAATCCCGTTTTTGAGCATGCTGAAGCTCGTTATTTCATTGCTAAGAAAGAACAAAAGGTAGTCGGACGTATAACCGCAATTGTGAATCGTCTTGAGATCAATGAGCAAGGCGTACCTAAAATGCGTTTCGGATGGTTCGACTTTATTGATGATTACGAGGTTTCTAAAGCGCTCTTAGACGAGGTGGTTGCCATTGGAAAGAAAGAACAGTTATCCTTCATTGAAGGACCTGTAGGATTCTCTAATATGGATAAGGTTGGTGTATTAACTGAAGGTTTTGAGCACATCGGTACGATGATATCGTGGTACAATCACGAGTATTATGAAAAACACTACATCCAATATGGCTTAGCGTCTGAGAAGAAATACCTCGAGAGTGAGTTTCTAATCTCTAATGTAGACTCCACACTCATTGAAAAATCAAGTAAACTGATTCAGAGAAGGTATCAATTGCAACTTCAGAATTTTACAAAGACTTCAGAAGTGCTCGCCTCGGCAGATCAGATGTTTGATCTTTTTAACGAATCATATGCGAGCCTCTCTTCTTTTGTGCCCATTAGTGAACGTCAGAAGGATTATTTCAAGAAGAAATACCTCACCTTTATTAATCCAGAGTACATCAAATTTGTATTCGATAATGAAGGTAATATGATAGCATTTGCCATCACCATGCCCTCATTTTCAAAAGCATTGCAACGTGCAAATGGAAAATTATCATTGTGGGGTATTTTGAATCTATTGTGGGCAAAGCGTCATTCAAAATCCGCAATTCTCTACCTCATAGGAGTGCGTCCAGAATACCAAAACAAGGGTATAACTGCCTTACTATTCGCAGCTCTAAAAAAGGAATATGACAAGAGAGGCGTGAAGATTGCACACAGAACTCCTGAACTAGAAGACAATCTAGCCATTCAGCGTTTGTGGAAAGATTTTGATCCGTACGTCACTCAAAAAAGGGCGACATACAAAAAAGAAATCTAGTTCAAATTATTCGTTCATCGCCGCAGAAACAGCCGCCGACAATCTCTTGTAGGTACCATTCTCAAGGCGTTCTCTAATAGAAGAGAATGCATCTAGAGTGATAGCAACATCTTCAAGAGTGTGTGTGGCCGTAGGAATCATCCTCAATAGAATAAGACCTTTAGGTATTACGGGATAGACAACAATTGAGCAGAAAATACCGTAGTTCTCACGTAGGTCTTTAACCAAGGCCATTGCCTCAGGAATACTACCGTTCAAATAGACAGGAGTCACACAACTTGTGGTAGTTCCTATATTGAAGCCGCGTTCTTTAAGACCATCTTGAAGCGCAATTACATTATCCCATAGTTTTTGCTTGATCTCAGGCTTACTGCGCAGCATATCAAGACGCTTTAATGCCCCCTTGACATAGATCATCGGAAGCGATTTTGCAAACATTTGAGAACGCAAATTGTACTTTAGGTAATCGATAATTTCTTTATCAGCCGCAAGGAAGGCTCCAATTCCGGCCAGTGATTTTGCGAATGTAGCAAAGTAAACATCTATAGCATCTTGAACCCCTTGTTCTTCTCCTGCTCCTGCTCCTGTTGCTCCTAAGGTTCCAAAACCATGGGCATCGTCTACTAAGAATCTAAAGTTATACTTCTCTTTTAGAGCAGCAATTTCTTTGAGCTTTCCTTGCTCACCACGCATACCAAAAACCCCTTCAGAAATCACCAGAATCCCTCCGTTTTGTTGCTCGGCAAGTTTCGTTGCGCGCTCTAAATTCTTCTCTAAGCTTTCAATATCATTGTGTTTGAAGGTAAAGCGCTTTCCAAGGTGTAAGCGTACTCCATCAATAATACACGCATGACAATCCACGTCGTATACAATGATATCATCTTTACTCACCAAGGCGTCAATTGCTGACATAATACCTTGATAACCAAAGTTTAAGAGATATGCTGCTTCTTTGTTGACAAAAGAGGCAAGCTCGTTTTGCAGCTGTTCGTGGGCATCAGTATGACCACTCATCATTCGCGCTCCCATCGGGTACGCTGCACCATAGGTTCTGGCAGCTTCAGCATCTACAGCCTTTACTTCTTCTAGATTTGCCAGCCCTAAATAGTCATTAATACTCCAGGTAATCACTTCACGACCCTGAAACTTCATTCTGTTTGAAATCGGCCCCTCTAACTTTGGAAAAACAAAGTAACCTTCAGCATATTCTGCCCATTTCCCTAAAGGACCTTTATTTTCAATAATACGATCGAATAAATCTCTCATAAAGTTTTAAATCAATGTGTGTGGAAGTACAGGCAAAAGTAAGATTAAAACTTATATGCTGTACACGTTAAGATGTGGCATTATTGGATGCTCTTTGAAGTTTCGGCAACGGGTTCAACCGTATCTTTTTCCATAAAACCTTGATCTTGCATCCATTGATCGTTGTATATCTTGCTCAAGTATCTTGAACCGTGATCTGGAAAAATGACTACTATGACGCTGTCCTTGTTAAACGTACCCTCTTCAGCGTATTGTAATACGCCTTGCAAGGCAGCACCAGAAGTATATCCCGCAAAAACACCCTCTGTTTTTGCCAAGTAACGTGCACTGAGGGCAGCATCCTTATCGGTCACCTTAATAAAACGGTTAATACTTTCGAAGTCCGTAGCTGTAGGAATCAAGTTTTTACCTAATCCTTCTATTCTGTACGGATGGATCTCGTTTTCGTCAAGCTCACCAGTTTCGTGGTATTTTTTAATTACTGATCCGTAGGCGTCAATTCCAAGAATTTGAATGTTTTTATTCTTTTCTTTCAAATAACGAGCCGTACCTGAGATGGTCCCCCCTGTACCGCTGCATGCCACTAGATGAGTAATAGTGCCATTGGTCTGTTTCCAGATTTCAGGACCGGTGGTGAGGTAGTGCGCCTCTGTATTAAGCGCATTGAAATACTGATTAATATAGATCGAGTTCGGCGTCTCTTGATGAATGCGCTTCGCTACTTCATAATAAGATCTCGGATCTTCGGCAGACACATGTGCCGGGCAAACATGCACCTCAGCTCCCATTGCCTTCAACGTATCAATTTTATCCTGAGAAGACTTAGAACTAACCGCCAAAATACACTTATACCCCTTTACCATACTGGCCATTGCCAGACTGAAACCTGTGTTTCCAGAGGTAGTCTCTACTATAGTGTCGCCAGGTTTTAATAAACCTTTCTTCTCTGCATTTTCAATAATATGGAGGGCGATTCGGTCTTTAGAAGACTGTCCTGGATTAAACCACTCAAGTTTGGCATAAACAGAACCAGGGACAGATGAAACGGAGCGGTTGAGTTTTAATAAAGGCGTATTTCCTACCAAATGAAGGAAAGAATCAACCGCTTTAACTTTTTTTCGTTTACTAAAAGGTAGAAACAAACCAAAAATTTTGACAAATATAATTAAACTCTAAAAAGCCTGATTATCAGCTAGTTCAATAATAAAGGCATATTCCTTAGCAATCTCCTTGAGTTGCTCAAACCTACCCGATGCTCCTCCGTGTCCTGCAGATAAATCAATATCAAGGAGCACATTAGTTTTTGCTGTGTTGTGTTTTCTGAGCTTCAACACCCATTTAGCAGGCTCCCAATACTGTACCTGAGAATCATGAAAACCTGTACTCACGTATATATGAGGGTAATCTTGAGTTTTCACGTTATCATAAGGGGAATACGAAAGCATGGTGTTGTATTCTTTTTCATTATTCGGATTACCCCATTCGTCGTACTCTCCGGTAGTAAGGGGTATGGAATCATCAAGCATAGTTGTAACAACATCAACAAACGGAACCGCTGCTATCACTCCTCGATACAAATGAGGAGCCTCATTGAGAATGACACCCATTAATAATCCGCCAGCGGACCCACCCATGGCGAAGAGTTTGTTTTTGTGCGCTATACCAGAAGCTAAAAGATGTTGAGAGACCGCTATAAAGTCGTTAAATGTATTCTCTTTGTGCTCCATCTTACCTGAATCGTACCACGGTCTGCCTAGGTATTGAGATCCTCTAACATGAGCAATTGCAAAAACAAAGCCACGATCTAATAAGGATAAGCGTGAAATTGAGAAAGTAGGATCTACGGTGTGACCGTAAGATCCATAGGCATATAAGAGCGTTGGCGCCTTTTCTTTGCAATCTTTGCGTTTAACCACACTTACCGGAATTTTAGCTCCGTCTTTAGCGCTAACCCAAATACGGGATGAAACGTACTGGTTTTCATCGTATCCACCAATAATCTCTTGTCGCTTTAGCAGTGTTGAAGACTTCTCCTTAACATCAAACGCATAAACACTGGCAGGAACAGTCATAGAATTCACATAATAGCGAATAATTGAGGTATCAAACTCAGGGTTGTCGTAAAGATCACAGACATAGGTCTCCCCTTCAATGGGGATAAAAAAATCGACAGATTCATCCCATTTAATAATCCGCAATCGAGTTAAGCCGCGTTCTCGCTCTGCGAGAACATAGAATTCACTAAAACAATCAAAATCTTCTAAGAAAATTTCAGGACGGTGGTCTAAAAACACTTCCCAATGGTTGGTGCTTGTATGATCGACTGAAGTACGCATCAATTTAAAATTCGTCGCACCATCCTTATTAGTAAGAATGTAAAAGTGATCTCCAAAATGGTCGATGCTGTACTCTAAGCCGCGTTCTCTAGGGCTAAATAAAACAAACGAGCCCAACGGATCTGAAGCAGAGAGAATTTGATATTCGGTAGTCAAGGTAGATCCCGACACGATGATGATATACTTTTTGCTTTTAGACAGGTAAACCCCTACATTGAAAGTCTCATCTTCTTCTAAAAATACACAAACATCTTCTGAAGCATCCGTACCTATAACATGTCTATAGACCGCGTAGGCCCTAAACGTCTCTGGGTCTTTTTTGACGTAAAAAAACACCTTGTTACTTTCACTCCAGCAACCCGAACCCGTAGTGTTCTCAATGCGATCTGCTAACAGGGTTTCGTCCTGCAATGATTTTACTCCAATAGTGTATTGCCTTCTTGAAATTGTATCTTCAGCGTACAAGGCATATTGATTGTCGAAACTTATACGTATGCCCTTTAGGTCATAATAATCATAACCTTTAGCCATGGCATTTACATCAAAAAGTAACTGGGCTTCTTCCTTATGATCCGGATCATTGTAACGCACATGAATGGGGTACTCTAACCCTTCTTTAAAGCGTGATTCGTACCAATACCCATTTCGAAATACAGGTAAGGTTGTGTCGTCTTCTTTGATGCGCGATCTAATCTCTTTGTAAAGCGTTTCTTTAAGAATGCGCTGCTCTGCCGTGACTCCTTCATAATAGTCTTTCTCCTGCTGTAAATGAGCTAAGACCTCGGGCGAATCACGCTCTCGGAGCCAAAAATATGGATCTACTCTAGTATGGTTGTGTTTCTCTAAGGTATACGGATGTTCCACCGCAACAGGCGGAAGCAAAGGATTTTCTTTCGGCATATTAATTATTCAAACGAACACATCATGTCCATTCCAATAGGAGACCCATCAGGAATAGCCACCACTTCTAAATCAGATTTGTACCCTCTCGGATTTCCTAAAAAGCGATCTATTTCTTTTCTCATATAGATTGAGGTAGGATCTGCTTGCTGGTCTCCTAAAAAGGTTTTCAATCGCATCATTTCAAATACAATTGCTTCTGTGACTTGAGGATATACGGTCTCGCCAGAGGCCAATTCCATCAATCGTTTTAACACCGTAAACTGCATGACCTCTTGCACCATTCCCTCAAAGCCATTTAGCGCTTTTTGTCTCAACGTCTTTTCAAAGACAATTTTCAAGAATTCAGGAAAGCTCAATTGTTCTTTGTCTAACATAGACTGATAAACTACGCGATTTGCTCGTTCAGGATTAAACAAGAAGGTAAGCGTAAAATCAGTGGCCGTTTCCGCAGCGGCAATTGGATCAAAAGCTACCCCTAATTTTGACTTAAAAGATTCACGTGTACGCCCGTAACCATAGGTACGTGGCCCGAAAAGCTGCAATTTATCTTCAGGTATGCTCAACACATAAGGAGAAAGGGTTTGCAATACGCCGTCTAAGGCACTCAATTGCTCATCTTTCGAGACAAAAAACCAAGGTTCGTAACTCTCTTTGTAAGCGTGCTTATAATGAATACCCCCAATTAATTTGGCAACCGCTTCGGTCTGATAACGATGCATGAAGTATACAGGAGCAAATACATCTTCGAGCTCAGACATGCTAGATGCGGATGGAATATTCTCTATTGAAAATTGATCGATTACTTTATCTCTTAACGATAACATACGCTGTAATTCGTAAGCAATATCTCGCCCATTATCCCATAGATGAGCTGTAGCGCTAGCTGAAGAAACAGGACGGGCATCACTATCGGTTAAATAACGGTACCCCATTGCGTTTGAACGCTCTAGAATCTCATTTAGGGCCGCTACTTCATTAGTCCCTTCTGGAAAATCACTATAAGCATAGGCTACAGAAATCTTATCCCACTCTCCTATTCCTACTTCATAAGCCTGTTCGAAATTGAGCTGTTCTCCTTCAGCATCTAACACAAACATATGCGGATAATCCATGACCGAATTTCTGTTTACGGTGCTTGCCGCAAAATTGTGTGCAAAACCTAAGGTGTGTCCTACTTCATGTGCCGACAATTGTCGAATACGCGCAAGCGCCATTTCAAGCATCTGCTTTTCAGCTTCAGATTGCTGTGCATAAGGTTTGTTCATTAAACCCTGAGCAATTAGATAGTCTTGACGGATTCTTAGACTTCCTAAACTCACATGCCCTTTCAGAATTTCACCAGTTCTAGGATCGACGACTGACGATCCATAACTCCACCCCCTGGTTGAGCGATGTACCCACTGAATGACATTGTATCGCACATCGAGCGGATCAGCATCGTCTGGCATAATTTCGACTTGAAACGCGTCCTTATATCCTGCTGCCTCAAAAGCTTGATTCCACCATTTCGCTCCATCTAATAGCGCAGATCGTATAGGCTCAGGGGTTCCATTATCTAGGTAATACACAATAGGTTCAACCGCTTCACTGACGGCTGCCTCTGGATCTTTCTTCTCTAAGCGATGACGTCTAATAAACATCTTGTCGATAGGCTCGTTTACCGCGGCAGAATAATCACTGTAGCTAAATGGATAAGCTCCTGAACGCGCGTCATAAGCGCGAAGTTCAAATGATGACAATTCAGGCAATTCAATAAATGAATGATGCTGATATACCGTAACCAGAGTCGGCTCTGGAGTTACAGAACGAATTTCATACGACTTTGGCTTTCCTGAAAAGGTCAGCATTAAATCGATCTCAATATTTTTTTCAAAAGATTTGGTTCTACTAGCATTTAGCGCACTCTTAGAACGATCCAAAGAGTAGCTTCCTTGTCCACTTGACGCTAAACGATCAGCTACCCCGTGAACATCTTGAAATAAGAATGGAGTGATCTCTATCAGAAACTTATCGCCTGAGGCTTCTATAACATCAAATCCGTAGAGCACCGATGAGGCAAAGGCTTGAGTAATAGACTTAATTTCATTCTGGTTAGACGAGGATCCTCTGTAATCCAAGTTCGGTTGAATCAAATAAATGCGATTCCCCATCTTTTCAAAACGAACCACACGCTGTGGACCAAGTTGACCACGATCTAAACCGATATCGTTACTCCCAATCCCTGAACTCAAGGACGAAACGTGCAGAAAGTCTTCATTGAGTTGCGAAACCTCGAAGTAAACCTTATCCGTTGCATCATCAAAATACGTCACCTGGAAACCTTCAACCTTTCGCATTCCCTTGGTGTGTTCAAAATCCTGTGCACTATGAGTATGAGCGATAAATAGTACAAATAGTAAAGTCAAGAGATTTTTCATGTGAGCATCATTTTAAGGGCCTTAAATTATTGATTTTTTCAGCAGCTCTTAACAGAGTCACTATTTTTGCATCAATTAGAATCAAACACAAATGACAAAGAACGAACAGTTCAAGGATCTCATTGATCGCCTCGGTGCGTTAAGGAGGTATCTTTGACATAGATGCCAAGCGAATCGAAATAGAGCATCAAGAAGAAAAATCAGCGGCACCAGGCTTTTGGGATGACCCCAAATCTGCCCAAGAACACATGAAAGTCTTAAAAGGGCTTCAATCATGGGTGAAAGAATACGAAGAAGCCGTTGAGGTAAAAGACGAAGCAGAAATTTTGTTAGAGTTTCTGAACTCTAAAGAAGTTGAAGAGGAAGAAGTCGCTCAAAAACTTGACGCTCTCTCTAATTTCATCGAAGTCTTAGAATTTAAAAACATGCTCTCAGACGAAGGAGACGAGCTTTCTGCGGTTATTCAAATTACCGCTGGTGCAGGTGGTACAGAGAGTTGCGATTGGGCTTCAATGCTCATGCGTATGTACCTGATGTGGGCCGAGTCGAAGCGATATACTGTGCGTGAACTGAATTATCAAGAGGGTGATGTGGCTGGTATTAAAACGGTTACATTAGAAATCCAAGGGGACTTTGCTTTCGGATGGCTCAAAGGTGAAAACGGCGTGCATCGATTAGTGCGTATATCTCCTTTTGACAGCAATGCCAAACGTCACACTTCATTCGCCTCTGTATATGTATATCCCTTAGTCGACGAAAGTATTGAAGTTGAAATCAATCCGGCCGATATTGAGATTACTACTGCTCGATCAAGTGGGGCTGGTGGTCAAAATGTCAATAAAGTAGAGACAAAAGTGCAACTGGTTCACAAACCGACAGGGATACAGATCAGTTGTTCAGAGACGCGTTCACAACACGACAACCGCGCAAGAGCACTACAGATGTTGAAATCACAGCTCTATGAAATTGAGTTACGTCGTAAAATGGAGGCTCGAAAAGAAATAGAAGACGCGAAGATGAAGATTGAATGGGGTTCTCAAATTAGAAATTACGTCATGCATCCTTATAAATTGATTAAAGATGTAAGAAGCGGCGAAGAAACCGCAAATGTAGAGGGGGTAATGAACGGAGATATTGATGCCTTTTTGAAGGCTTATCTGATGGTTAACGGGCAAAAAACAACCTCCGAATAATCTTATTGCACTTGAATAAAATTGTTAAAATCAACTTGAATATGAAACGTTTTTACTTTTTGGCATCATTGTTGGTAATGCTATCGTGTTTTAAAAGTTTTGGCCAATACGGTATGCCTATGGGGCGAGGTGGAATGATGGGAAGCCCTTATGGGAACCCCTACGGAAATCCTATGAGAGGTATGAATCAATTTCCGGCGCGAACGCAAGATGATGAACCCTTAACGGCAGAAGACATTGTCGAACTTTCAATAAACAGGGTAAAAGAAACTATTGAAATCAATGCCTTTGAAGAAGCGGTCTTGCATTCTATTATGCTAGAGGCGACCAAAAAGCGTATCGAACTTCAAATTTTGAAACTTGAACCTAATGCGATGAAGACGGCTTTAGAGGAGATTGAATCTCTAGAAGACGCCAGACTCGAGAACGAGTTGCCACCCGCTTTGTATGCACATTTAAAAGCATTGAAAGAAGAGGGTAACTCAAAAACAAAAAGAAAAAAAGAAAAGAAGAAAAAACGTAAAACTTAAACATGAAAAGACTGACACTGCTGATTGTATCCCTACTAGGTTTAACACAGCTAAATGCGCAACAATTCTCTCAGAGACCTGCAATGCAACCTATAACAATCAGTGGTAAAGTTGTTGACAAAGAAACTGGAACTCCACTAGAATATGCAACTTTAATATTGCAAAGCGTTCGATTTCCTGAGCGTGTTACCGGAGGAATTACCGATGAGAATGGTCAATTCAGTGTTGAAACCTTCCCTGGTGCCTATAACCTTCGTGTTGAATTCATATCCTTCTCTTCCTATTCTCAAGACAATGTGAGGTTTGCTGTCTCGACAGATCTCGGTACAATAAGTCTTGAGGCTAACGTAGAGCAGTTGGACAATGTTGAGCTAGTGGCAGAACGAACCACAGTTGAACTTAGATTAGACAAAAAGGTTTATAACGTAGGTCAAGACCTAACCGTTAAGGGAGGTACGGTAACCGATGTTCTAGACAATGTCCCCTCTGTAAGTGTTGATGTAGAAGGAAACATAGCCTTGCGTGGAAACGGAAGTGTTCAGATTTTAATCAACGGTAAGCCCTCTGCCCTATCTGGCCTAAGTACAGATGCCTTGCAACAACTTCCGGCTGACGCTATTGAGCGTGTTGAAATTATCACCAACCCATCTGCACGTTATGACGCAGAAGGATCAGCAGGTATTATTAATATTATATTAAGACAAGAAAAAACTAAAGGTATCAACGGTTCGGCCACGGCTTATGTGGGCTCACCAGAGACCACAGGAGCTAACCTCAATTTAAATCTTCGACGCAAATCTTTTAATCTCTTCTCCAATACTTCCTACAGACAAAACGATTCGCCTGGAAAAGGGTTAAATGAACAAATTAATTACGATCTCGCTGGGAACATTCTCAGTTATCAAAACGAATTAAGTAAAACCCAGCGCGGAGGTAATGGTTTCAATACCAATATAGGTCTTGAATTGCTATTAGGTGACAAAACTTCACTTACTCAAACCTTTTTCTATAGAACTCGTGAAGGACAAAACACAAGTCGAGCTGAATTTTTCAACTTCGATCAAAATTTTATCCCCACCATTTCAAGATTAAGAACCAACACTGGGGATGACACAGATTCTAATTATCAGTATGCTCTCAATTTTGTAAAAGACTTTGAAAAAACAGGCCATAAGCTAACAGCAGATTTTCAATATTCTACGGGTGAAGAACTAGGGAACAATTATATAGATGAGAATGTTAATGAAGATGCCTCAATATTTGTGCCCTCAGAATATACATTTACTGGAGAATCTCAAATCAATCGCTTATTTCAATTTGATTATGTTTTGCCTTTGGGTGAAAATGGTCAGGGTCAATTTGAAGCTGGATATCGCGGAACGTTTAATGACTTCTACACTGACTTTGAATTTGAAATTCAGCAAGAAAACGGAGGCCCCCTAGTTCGTAATAATGATCTAAGCAACCAGTTAGAATATAAAGAATACGTAAATGCTGCTTACATGCAGCTTGGAAACAAATTCAACAAATTTTCGGTTTTAGGAGGTCTTCGCATGGAAGCTTCGGATATTCAGGTTAATTCTACCAGCACCACCCAAGAAAGTAGAAATGAGAAAATCTATTCGAATTGGTTCCCATCCCTTTTCTTAGGTTATGAAATATCAGAAATGGAGCAATTCACTTTGAGCTACAGCAAACGTCTTAGAAGGCCTCGCTCATGGTTTATCAATCCATTTATTAGAAGAAATAGCAACACGAACTTATTCAGTGGTAATCCAGATCTTGATCCAGCCTATACAGATGCCTTCGATTTTGGATACCTCAAACGTTTCGGAAAATTAACCCTTAACACCTCGGTATATTACAATCAAACCTCAGGCGTTTTTCAGTTCATTCAACGTGAGACAGGAGAAACTGTACGCATTGAAAACCCAGAAGGTGGATTCGTTGAGGTTCCTGTTCAATTACGTTCTCCTATTAACCTTGCCTCTGAATATAGAACAGGAGGAGAAGTTACCACTTCGTATTCACCAAAGAGAGGCATGCGCTTCTCATGGAACCTCAATCTCTTTCAACAGGGCTTAGAAGGTGATTTTACCTACACCAACAGTAAAGGAGAAACAATTTCACAAATTTTTAATACGGATAATTTTACCTGGTTTTCAAGAGCAAGTGCGCAATTTCCACTTCCGGGTAAAATAGATTTTCAAACAAATGCATTCTATCGGGGAAATTCTGTCAATCCTCAGGGTACTGACAAAGGAAACCTTTCGATTAACCTCGCCATGAGTAAGCAGATTTTAAAGGAAAAAGGATCTATTTCGTTTAATATAAGCGACCTATTGAATAGCCGAAAAAGAATGTCTACAACTCAAACAGCAACTGTATATAGCTACAGTGAGTTCCAGTGGAGACAACGCCAAGCCACCTTGACGTTTAGATATCAATTCAATGAGCAAGACAATAATAGAAGAAGAAACAACCGTGAAGATATGGGAGACGGAGAAGAAGAATTTCAATTCGGAACCCCATAAATAAAAAGCCCCGCTGTCGCGGGGCTTTTTTTATAGTATCAAGAAAGGGAGCTTAACTTCTAGAAGCTTCACGCTCCTTTTTCTTTTCTTTTAAAAATTCAATGAGACTTCCAGTTACCCAATATGGTATAACGAAAGTCAAAAGAAAAATCATCAACCAAAACCCAATGGTAAGTATGGTTAAAAAGGCAATAAATCCTAAATATTGATCGAACTCAATCATGTTGTTTCTTTTACGCTACGAATATAAGTCGATTTCAATGTACAGTACAAACCTGAAGATCGATTTTTAAAACGGTAGAGCATTTTGATGGCTATCTTTGTATTCCAACTATGAAATTTGAATTATGAGCTATAGAATTGAGAAAGACACCATGGGTGAGGTTCAAGTTCCTCAAGATGCCTATTGGGGAGCGCAAACGCAGCGTTCTATCAATAATTTTAAGATAGGACCAAGTGGTTCAATGCCTATGGAAATTATCAGAGGCTTTGCCATTCTCAAGAAAGCCGCAGCCTATACCAATGCTGAATTAGGAGTTTTAGAAGAGTATAAAAGAGACTTAATCGCAAAAGTATGCGATGAACTTTTAGAGGGGCAATTGAAAGATCAATTTCCATTAGTGATTTGGCAAACCGGTTCTGGTACTCAAAGCAACATGAATGTCAATGAAGTTATCGCCAATCGCGCTCATGTTATAGAGGGAAAGGTTTTAGGACAAGGTAATCGTACCTTGAGTCCGAATGATGACGTCAATAAATCACAATCATCAAATGATACCTTTCCGACGGCGATGCATATTGCCTGTTATGATAAGTTAGTGCGTCACAGTATTCCTGCTGTTGAGACACTAAAATCTACCCTTCACCAAAAAAGTCAAGCATTCAAGGATGTTGTGAAAATTGGTCGAACCCATTTAATGGATGCCACTCCTCTAACTATTGGTCAAGAGTTTTCGGGATATGTAGCACAGCTAGAATTTGGAGTCAAGGCCACGCAGAACAGTTTAACCCATTTATCTGAACTAGCATTGGGTGGAACTGCAGTAGGTACAGGATTAAACACTCCAAAGGGTTATGCTGAAAAAGTTGCGGCATACATTGCAGAGTTTACTGGGCTTCCATTCATCACCGCTCAAAATAAATTTGAAGCTCTAGCCTCTCATGATGCCCTCGTAGAATCGCATTCTGCCTTGAAGCAGATGGCTGTGTCATTGAATAAAATCGCAAACGACATTCGAATGATGGCCTCAGGGCCCCGATCTGGTATAGGAGAGCTCATTATTCCAGCAAACGAGCCTGGGAGTTCAATTATGCCTGGTAAAGTCAATCCAACACAATCAGAGGCTCTTACCATGGTATGCGCCCAAGTTATGGGCAATGATGTTGCAATTACTATTGGTGGAACACAAGGACATTACGAACTAAATGTGTTCAAACCACTTATGGCCGCTAATTTCTTGCAATCTGCTCAGCTCATTGGAGATGCCGCATTGAGTTTTAACGAACACTGTGCAGTAGGAATTGAACCGAACACAAGACGCATTCAAGAGCTGCTCAATAACTCGTTAATGCTAGTAACAGCTTTAAACACGAAAATCGGGTACTACAAGGCAGCAGAGATAGCGAATGCAGCCCACGCTAATGGAACCACACTTAAAGAAGAAGCTATTCGTTTGGGCTATGTAACCGATGAAGAGTACGATGCATGGGTGCGCCCTGAAGAAATGACGGGTTCTTTGTAACGAACAGACCCTAACAAATAAAAAAGGCTCCCAATGGGAGCCTTTTTTTATGAGGTATTTATGAATTACTTCAGATAGAACTTTGAAGTACCGATTAATTCTAAATCATTGTCATAAACATTTACCATATAACTTCCCTTAGGAAAATCCGCTCCACCGTTCTCAACATAGTCGCATACATCTAAGGTTTGGTTCTCGTAATAGAAGGCTGTAACCTTGCTTACATTTAAAGTACGGTTGTTTACTGTAACTGACTCTGTATTACCAACCAAGTTACCGTCAGGACCCATAACTTCGATGAAAAAGTTCTTGTCACCAGCTTTAGTAACGGCGTTATCTCTAATAGTAAAACATACTTTAAAATTGTCTGCTTTTTTAGCGCGCTGAACCGACTTAAAGTCTCCGTTAGTCTTAACGCGAACGGCCTGTACATCAAGCATTTCTAATTTAAGCTGAGCAGCAATTCTATTTTCTTGTTCCAAAATGATGTTCTGCTGAACAATTGAATCGTTAAGTGCAGCAACACGCTCTAACTCCGCCTGAGTTTTGTCGTTCAATGACTTTAATGCAACATTGCTTGCAGTAAGTGAATCCAAACGAGCCATTAAAGTTTCGCGCTCTTTACGAAGCTGATATACTTGACTACGAAAACGCATCAAAGTCGCTACATCCGCTTTTAGCGTAGAAAGTGAATCGATATAGCTAGCGATTTCTCCTCTAGCAGCTAAAAGCTCCTCGCTAAGGGCATTGTTCTCTAGGATCGATTTGTCGTAATCTGACTTCAATCCTTCTAACTCTTCAATAACTGCCGTTTTCTCAGCATTTAAAGCCTCTTCGGTGTTTTTACCGCTGATGTAAAGGCTAATAGCGAAAGCAGTGGCTGCTACAAAAAGAACCCCAAGTATCGCAGGTAACGCTTTAGACTGGTTTTTTTCCATAATTTAAGATCTTAAGATTGGTTTCTTTATTTGCTGCAAATATATAGCGATTTAGGGCAAAAGCGCAAGATTACTGCATCTAACGTGTCAGTTTTTTGTATTTAATGCGTGTAGGATTAATGTCTTTACCCAATCGCTGACGTCTATTTTCTTCATAGTCTGAAAAAGAACCTTCAAAAAAGTATACCGAAGAGTTTCCTTCAAAGGCCAATATGTGCGTACAGATACGGTCTAAGAACCATCGGTCGTGAGAGATGACAACTGCACATCCAGCAAAATTTTCGAGACCTTCCTCAAGTGCTCTTAATGTGTTGACATCTAAGTCATTAGTGGGCTCATCTAAAAGTAATACATTACCCTCTTCTTTTAGGGTCATTGCCAAATGTAAACGGTTTCGCTCTCCACCAGACAACAGTTTTACCTTCTTATTTTGTTCGCTTCCAGAGAAATTAAATCGACTCAAATAAGCTCTTGAATTGACCTCTCGCTGTCCCATCATGATGAGTTCCTGTCCGTCTGAGAAGTTTTCCCAAATTGATTTTTCTGGATCTATATCAGAATGGGTCTGATCTACATAAGCAATCTTTGCAGTCTCTCCTAGCGTAAAAGTTCCAGAATCAGGCTCTAGCTCTGACATGATCATCTTAAAGAGCGTTGTTTTTCCGGCTCCATTCGGGCCGATTACTCCAACAATACCTGCCTGAGGAAGCTTAAAGCTTAAATTTTCATAAAGCAATCGGTCACCAAAACCTTTAGAAATATCATTGGCCTCTATCACATTGGTACCCAGTCGGGGTCCATTAGGGATATAGATTTCAAGACGTTCTTCTAATTGTTTTTGGTCTTGATTGAGCAGTTTATCGTAATTATTTAATCTGGCTTTCTGCTTAGTTTGTCTTCCTTTAGCCCCTTGACGCACCCATTCTAATTCGCGTTCAAGCGTTTTTTGACGTTTACTTGCCTGCTTGCTCTCTTGTTCTAGGCGTTTCGCCTTTTGCTCTAACCAAGACGAGTAATTTCCTTTCCAAGGGATACCTTCTCCTCTATCCAACTCAAGAATCCATCCGGCTACATTATCTAAGAAATAGCGGTCGTGCGTTACTGCAATCACCGTACCCTTATAACGGGCCAAATGCTGCTCAAGCCATAGTACTGATTCAGCATCTAGGTGGTTGGTGGGCTCATCCAAGAGCAACACATCGGGCTCTTTCAGCAATAGACGACAAAGCGCTACACGGCGTCGCTCACCTCCACTCAACACCTTAATGGGTGTGTCGGGCTCAGGGGTGCGAAGAGCATCCATCGCAATGGCAAGTTTGGTGTCTAGTTCCCAAGCATTCATAGCGTCAATTTGATCTTGAAGCTTGGCTTGTTCGTCCATCAACTTTTGCATCTTATCGCCATCCTCATAATTCTCTGGGAGACCAAATAAATCATTAATCTCATTGTATCGATCCAGCACCGCAACGGTTTCAGCTACTCCTTCCTTTACAATTTCTACTACCGTTTTAGACTCATCAAGATGCGGTTCTTGTTCTAAATACCCAACAGAATATCCGGGAGAAAAAACAACATCTCCTCGGTAATTGGTATCTACCCCAGCAATAATCTTTAGTAGCGTTGATTTACCCGACCCATTAAGCCCTAGTATCCCAATCTTGGCCCCGTAGAAGAAGCTTAGGTAGATATTGTTTAAAACAGGAGTATTAGCATTGGTGAAGGTCTTGGTGACCCCCGACATTGAGAATATTACCTTCTTATCGTCTGACATGTATGATAAAATTTAAACGCGACCTTTTAATGCGTTAAATACCCAGGCAATTGCAAAGAAGCCAATTCCGACGGTAGCAAAACCCCATCCTGCAACCTCATCGTATTTAAACGCGGCAAGGGCGAGCAAAACGAGCCCCATAAGTATCATCAAAAAAGTAGCGTAGGCTAAAACAGTATTTTTGTTCATATTAGCTTCTGGTGTTAGGCGCGTAAAGGTCGTAAAAATGCTTTAATTAATCGTAAATTGCAGTTGCAAACCAGAGGGTCATGACCAAGACGAAAAAAGAGCTTGCACGTGAAATACACCATCGTAATGCGGTCAAGTTTCTTCACGACAAGCAAGAAGAAGTGAGCCTTGGCGGAGGAGCTTCTAAACTTCAGAATCAGAAGGATCAAGGCAAAATGACCGTTCGTGAACGGTTAAACTTCTTGTTTGACAAAAAATCAGAGGTCATTGAAATTGGTCAGCTAGCTGCTGACCAGATGTATCAAGAACACGGAGGTTGTCCATCGGCGGGCGTAGTCGTTCAGATCGGTAAAATCAAAGAAAGGCTCTGTGTTGTAGTAGCTAACGACGCCTCAGTTAAAGCGGGAGCTTGGTTCCCTATGACTGCAAAAAAGAACCTTAGAGCACAAGAGATTGCTATCGAAAACAAACTTCCAATCATCTATCTTGTAGACAGTGCAGGAATTTACCTGCCTATGCAAGAAGATACATTTGCCGACAAAGAACATTTCGGTCGTATTTTCAGGAATAATGCCAAAATGAGCAGTATGGGAATCACCCAAATTGCTGCAATAATGGGCTCGTGCGTTGCTGGTGGTGCTTACCTACCCATCATGAGTGATGAAGCCATCATCGTAGAAAACACAGGATCTATCTTCTTAGCTGGACCTTACCTTGTGAAAGCTGCCGTTGGCGAGGATGTAGATAAAGAAACACTCGGAGGAGCACACACCCATAGCGCGATTTCTGGCGTGGTGGATTATGCTGTTCCATCGGATCAAGAGGCCTTGAAGAAAATCCAATCTATTATTTCAAAATTAGGGACCTCAGAAACTGCTGGATTTAATCGAATAAACTCCGTTGCACCTAGTAAAAATCCAGATGAGATGTACAGCATTTTACCTGACAATAGATCCGAACAATACCAAATGCTCGACCTTTTAGAATGCTTTATCGACAAGGATTCTTTTGAGCCCTACAAAGAAAATTACGGCAAGACATTGATTACGGGCTATGCACGCATTGATGGATGGGCAGTAGGTATTGTAGCTAATGAAAGAAAAGTGATTAAAAACGCCAAAGGCGAAATGCAAATTGGCGGGGTCATCTATTCTGATGCTTCGGATAAAGCCACACGCTTTATCGCTAATTGTAATCAGAAGAAGATTCCTTTAATTTTTGTCCAAGACGTCACTGGATTTATGGTTGGCAGTAAAAGTGAGCATCAGGGCATCATTAAAGACGGTGCTAAACTTGTCAATGCCGTGAGCAATTCTGTGGTACCCAAGTTTACCATAGTGGTAGGCAACTCTTACGGGGCGGGCAATTACGCTATGTGCGGTAAAGCCTATGATCCAAGACTCATCTTTGCTTGGCCCTCGGCTGAAATCGCCGTAATGAGTGGGCAATCTGCCTCAAAAGTGTTGCTTCAGATCGAAGAAAGTAAAAGAAAAGGTGCCAAACAATCCTTATCAGAGAACGAACGCAAAACACTTCTTGAAGAAATTGAGCAGAGGTACGCGCATTCTACCTCACCTTATTACGCCGCAGCGAGACTGTGGACAGATGGTGTCATTGACCCTGTAGAAACCCGGAAACACCTCTCGCTAGGAATAGAAATGGCGAATAACAATTCACAAATTGAGCCCTTTTCACTGGGATTACTTCAGGTTTAGCTGCTCCATTGTCCTTAGGCGATCGAATTTTTGAGTAGAAGTATAGAAAAAATTAGAGAGAGCGTATACTGCCTTAGGCTTCTCGTACCTTTCCCATGAGATCTGATCCAATCCTTCTTCAACCTGTTTTCGAAGTGCCTCATCTCCTTCAATAATGAGTGCGGCTTGTTCTCCTAATTCAGGGTGCGGCATTGCTGAAACGAAAAATAAAAAGTCGCTATATACGCTTGAAATTTTTTGTTCAATGCGTTCAGGAAAGAGTTTTACTCCTCCCGAATTAATGGCATGATCTAGTCTGCCTATATATTCAAATTGCCTCTCAGAATGTAAGCGCACACTGTCATTAGTGATCACAGTATTGTGTTTAAGGTGTGAAGCGTGGATAATGAGATTGCCGGCTTCTCCGGTTGTAAATTGTACTCCCGAAAGCGCGGTAAATAAACCCTCTTCAATAGGATAACGCTTTCTAAGCGCAACGTGAGTGAGGGTCTCTGTCATTCCGTACGATTCAAAAATCGTGATTTGACTCCCATCTGGAAGACTATATAGTAAACTATTTGAAAGCCTAGCTCCTCCTACAAGCAATGTTTTTACTAGCCTTAAATGAAACATACTGTGAGCCACTTGATAAGGAGTTAGGGCTACAAAATCAAAGAATCCATCTTCTTTATCTTCAAACCCAAGAAACGGATTGGCTTGCGGTGCGACAGCATGCAATTCGAGCCCGGCACGCATCGCTCGAATGACCATCAAGGCGCCAGATACGGCTTGTAGAGGCAGCGCCACAAGGGCACGCTGTTTGGCTTTTAGATTGAAAAAATTCAAGGTGAGATCCGCTGAGGCCAAAGCATCCTCAAGGTCGAGATTAAAAGCTTTAGGCTTTCCGGTAGATCCAGAACTCTGAACACTAAGGCTTCTACCCTCGCGCAGCAATGCCACCATCGATTCAAGTTCAGTACGGTAAGAACGAGAAGCGGTCTCGGAGATTATACTGAAATTAGAACTCCACATGAATCACAACTTTCCGAGAAGCTTGGCTCCTACTTGGTTCCAACGGTATTTCTTAGATAAGACCCACAATACAATAGGGTAAATCACTAAAAGTGGAATTAAGGCATCAATACCAAATGAAGGCTCGCCGATATCCTTGAGGATCGAAGGAACTTGAAAAGCCGTCCAATCACTAGAAACGAGCAAAGCTCCAACCAGATTGTTTGATGCATGAAACCCCAATGCTAACTCTGTGCCCTCATCTAAAAGGGTCATTGCCCCAAAAAATAATCCTGAACCGATATAATAGGCCAATATCCCATACCCTAATTTTGAAACTTCAGGATTTCCGATATGCATAAGGCCAAAGATCACTGAAGGTACAATGAACGCTACCGCCCTATTCTTTGTCATTATACCTAATCCTTGAGTCATATGTCCTCTAAACAGTAATTCTTCAAAACTAGTTTGAAGGGGTATAAGTAAAATCGCTACAAGTGCAAAAGGCCAAAAAGTATCCCATGAAAATTGAATTTCATAAGCCTCGGGTGCAAGTATAAAGTCTAATATGGTTGAACATCCTATGACAAATGACCATAACACAAAGGAGAAGAAAAGACGCTTCCAATCAAAAGAAGCTCTTGAGGTGAAAAGCCCGATCATAGGCATCCGCAACACCTGCAACCCATAGATAAGTAGCACAAAAAAACCAATTGCTAAAGGCAGTAGCAATAAGGCGAGAACAGTAGTAGATCCCATGCTTTGAATCATTACCTGCATCATCTCATTGGTATCTGTCGAAGATTGAAGAGTAGCCCAATAGTTGTAGCTCATAAATGCTATAAACGCAATAGGAACTAGTAAATAGCGCCATGCTTGAGTTTTGCCCTGATACGACTTTTCAATAAAGGAACTCATGTGTTGGTGTTTAGGATCCAAGGTAATTCTTTGTTGTAATATAGACGGGCCTCTTCAATAGAAAGTGGCGACGCGAAGTTATTGGTAAATAGACTTCCTGTTCCCAATCCTTGAGGTCTAGGCAACGCTTTTGTCGATGTGTATTGGGCTATTGCATTTAAGCCAATATTGCTCTCTAGAGCGCTGGTAATCCACCAAGGAGTATTGAGTTCCATAAAGGCATCGCAGGCTTTAAACCCTCCTATTAAGGCAGGCTTTAGAATCAAGTAGTGCGGACGAATATGAGAAATACATCGCTGCTTTTCTTTATCATTGAATAGTCCTATAAGCTCTTCATCAAGAGCAATGGGTAGCGGAGAATGCTCACACAACTGGGCCATCTCATCCCATTGACCTGCTTTTATGGGTTGTTCTATGGAGTGAATTTCAAGTGAAGCGAGTTGTTCGAGGATCTTATGAACCTTATCAGGGGCATACGCCCCGTTTGCATCAACTCTTAACTCAAGGACCTCGGCCGAATACTTTTCTCTTAATCCCTTTAAAAGGGTGTATTCGTCATTAAAGCGATGTGCTCCAATCTTTAATTTGATGCAATTAAATCCCCTCTTAAGTAAATCATCAATCTGCGCTTGCATAAACGGCAAATCCCCCATCCACACTAAGCCATTGATTTCAATACCCTTTTGTCCGTTAAAGAATGGGGTTGAAAACATTTTGAAAGGATTGTCACTGTGAAAACTATACCACAGTTGTTCTAATCCGAATTGGATAGACGGAAGTTCAACGTAAGACGAAAGGAGCTCATTGAAACGTTCATCTTCTAATGGAAGTTCAAGCTGTAAAAGTCTTTCAAGTTTTAAGCAAGCCTCTTTCAGCCTGTCTGGATAATCAGAACGGTCGTCGGCACTGAGGCCTTCAAAAAGATTACACTCTGCTATCGCCTTTAATGGACTACCATAGGTCAACACATAACACTTCTTTTCGGTCATCGTGTTTCTAGAAGTCTGAGCAGGCCTCTTAAAAACAAGGGTATAGGGATGTATCTGAATAACATTCATTAATGATATAGCTTAACACCAACTAAAACCAAAACAAACACTGCTGAAAAAAAGGTAAATAGAGCTATTCTTTTTAACTCTGGATCTAATCCGGCTGATGCGCTTTTAATAGTTCGAACTCTTTTAAGGTGAGCACGCAGATAGAGTGCTGCTGGAATGGCAATTAGGGTAGCGTTAGTATCGATTTGACCTACTCCTGCCACATAAGTCACAAAACCAACCATAAGAAGGACATGATGATAAATGATAGCCTTATTGTACCCCATACGAACTACAAGGGTCATTTTATTCGATAAAGCATCCGACTCGCTATCTCTGAGGTTGTTTAGATTTAAAACAGAAGTACTGTAAAGGCCTATCGATAAAGCGAATAGAAGTTGAGTCGCACTAAACGTTTGAATATACAAGTAACTTCCAGCGATTACCGAAACCCCTCCGAAAAAGAGAAACACCATAACATCTCCCCAGCCTCTGTAACCATAAGGCCTCTTTCCTACTGTGTAGGCAATGGCAGCTAAAAGCGCCAGAAATCCTAAGGCCACAAAAATCATTAAGTCTAAAAAAGGCAAATCAGCAGACACAAAAAGCCTCCATATTGCCAAAAGAGTGAAAATAACTAAGATAGACATACCCCTTTTGAGGTCCTTAGCAGACAACAATCCAGACTGCATCGCCCGTTTAGGCCCTATTCTAAATTCATTATCTGTATCCTTGACACCATCGCCATAATCATTGGCGACATTCGACAAGATTTGAAGTAAAATCGTTATTACTAGCGACCAGGCGAAGACTGAAGCAATGAAAAACCCAGCATCCATGGCAATGGCAGCTGCTATTAATATACCAGATAAAGAAAGGGGAAGAGTACGTAAACGAGAGGCTAAAATCCAGGCATTAAAAGATCCCATCATTTATTGTGGACGGTGAATCTGCAGTCTAGTTGTACCCTTGTAAGAGGCTATAAAAGCATCTGTAAATCCTAATTTCACGAGACCTCTTCTCAATGCATTCGCTTCTTCATAGGTCTCATACAATCCTATTGAATACTTCAAGTAGGGTCTGGCTTCAATGAACATCCCATTGGAAAGGCCCTGAGAAATGAAGCTTGTTGAATCCATTTGAATCATGCCTGTTTGAACACTATAAATAGTATCGTTCTCAAGCAGGCGCTTGGCCAAATAAAATTCCTCAATTTTTCTAAGTTCCTGATTTTCAGCATTCAATTCTTCAATTTGCTGCTTTAACCCTAAAACCTCTTCATTATAAACAAGCATTTCTTCTTTTTCGAAGAGGTCCGGAAAACTATAAACCACAGCCAACGCCACTACCATTAATGAAACCAAAAAGAGACTGATCGACAACGTTTTGGTTCTACGTTCGAGTTGAGTTAATTGAGTTTGATCGTTCTGCGCTGCGCTCATTTAATATACAAAGAGGGTCTAAAATACAGTGAATCCTTCTAGTTTACAACTAAGCGAATGCCATTGTCTTCAAAAACAATCTGCTTTTCTTTTAAAAGGATCCCAATAGCTGCTTTAAAGGTTTTCTTACTCATTTGAAGCTGCTCAAAAATCACCTCTGAGGTAGATTTGTCGTTAAGCGCCAAAAAACCTCCCTGCTGTTCTAACTGTCGAACCACTCTTTCTTTAGCCTGATAAAACTTATCTTCTCCTTTAAGTTGTAAAGCAAAATCTATTTTACCGTCTGGCCTTATACGATCGACAAACACATTTAATTTTTGAAGTGGCTTTAAATCAACAGCGGCACGGTCTCTAAAAAGCAAACCCTTTACTCCTTCTTGAGTAAAAAGTTCGTATCCCATTGGTGTTTTGCGATACACATAGGCAGCATAAGGAATGCCTTGACTAAGGATGCCGGCATCGGTTTTATATTTTTTCTCAATGCGCTCACTAGCCATAAGTCTTGAAGAATGCTCATCCATGATACAGATCACAAGCACCTTGTCTCCTTTTTGATGGGGTTTATTACTTTCTCTAAAAGGTAAAAGGAGCTGCTTCTCTAGACCCCAATCAAGAAAATATCCCATAGAAGTGCTCTCCGCAACAGTGAGTACAGCAAGATGATCTCGTTCAATATAAGGTGTTATCAAACTTGCGATAGGACGTTCATCGTGATCTAGATAACAGAAAACGGTTAAGCGATCACCTGGCTTGCACCCTTCTGGAACTTCTTTATTTGGTAATAGAATCTCTGTTTCCTCTTCATCAGTAAGATAAAATCCCTGAGGGGTATGGTGAGACACCACCAAATCATTCTTATATCCTATTCCTATCATTTTAGGGATTTAAAGTAATCAAACAGTACTTCCTCGTTTTCATTTGAGGGGGTAAACACTTCAAGTAATTTAGGTCGTTTGCCCTCTTCAAAGAATGACCCCAAAGCTTGAGCCATGGAATCGATATCAGCTACTGATAGATATTCGAAATCAAAATGCTTGGCGATTTCTTCAGCTTTCTTGTCATGTCTTGTTTCTAAGTAGGTCTCGAATCCTTTGGTGTTCTTGGCATTCGGAAGGATTCTAAAAATACCTCCTCCTGAATTATTGATCACAATTATCCGAAATGAAGAAGGAACATAAGCATTCCAATAAGCGTTTGTATCGTAGAAGAAACTAAGATCTCCTGTGAGTAGCACCGTCTTCTCGTGCATTTCTACAGAGCTATACCCCACGGCAGTTGAGGCGCTACCCTCAATACCACTTGTTCCGCGATTACACCATTGCTTTTTAGCAGGGGTATAAAAAAACTGAGCGTAACGTATAGCTGAGCTGTTTGAGATATGAAGTTCATATGCTTCAGGAATGGCTTCAAGTGCTTGAGAAAATGCCTTAAAATCGCTGAAAGGTGCAGCAGAAATAAAATCCGCTCTCTTAGAAACGAGATGATGGTAATAATCCATCCAAAACTTGGCGTATGTAGTATCGTTGTTAAGAAGGTTAACACTAGCTTGCGAAAAATCGCCTAAATCGTAGTGACCGTTTAAACATCCGTATGTATTAAGTGCAGCTGTGTTCCCAAGATGAATGTGTTGAAGCCCATTGATCGATCTTAAGAGCGCTTTTATTTTTTTTGACACCACCATGCCTCCAATAGTAAGGATCACATTAGGTTTAAGCTTTTCGAGTAACACTTTGCCCTGATCATGGCTTTCAAGCGGTGCAATTAACGTATCAATACTGTCGACACAATCTAAACCACTTGTATTTGAAAGTGTTTCGGTAAGCACTAAGGCTTGTGTGCGTTGAATGAGCGTCCTTAATTGATCTTTTTCTACTTCAGAAGGATCCCAAACTCCAATCAATAGCATCACTTTAGCCGAGGTAAGCTGCTGCACTGCTATACCATCAATAGCAGACTCCTCCTTAGAATCAGAAGCGATGTCTGTTGGGTAAGGCCTCCAGTTTATGAGTCCTACAGGAGCATCAATCTGATGATAAAGTGGTTCTTCGAAAGGTATATTGATATGAACAGGAATACGTTTTGATTGAAGGCGTGATAGCGCCCTAATGAGGATGCCTACATTTTCTGCATTCACAGGCATTGAAGGATCAAAATCTGAGGCCTGTTTAATCACCCTTCGATCTAGAGAAAGGGTGAAAGAGTTTCCTAAAAGAGATGCGAATACATTGGGTTGGCGAATGGTTTGTCCATCTCCTATATCTACCATTTCTGGAGGTCTATCAGCCGATAGCACCAGCAAAGGTATTTCACTGTAATAGGCCTCTGCTATTGCCGGATAATAGTTCAACAAGGCAGATCCTGAGGTACATAGAAGAGCAACAGCTTGTTTCGTAGCCTGAGCCCGACCTATGGCAAAAAAAGCAGCAGATCGTTCATCGACAACGCTAAAGGCTTTGAACGACTCATCAGCTACAATATTCATGATAAGTGGAGCATTTCGTGATCCCGGGGAAATAACCACTTGTGTAACACCAAAGTGCTTTAAAGCAGAGGTGACAATATGAGCTGATGGAATAGCGCTATACATTAAAGGCAAAAGTACTCTACTCTCGTCAGACTACCTTAGGATTCTGTGAACAAGCGCATCATGATAGCTGTTTTTGCCTGTATTTCATCCACCTCTTTTTGAGGATCTGAATCCACGGTAATTCCAGCACCCACAAAAAACTCGAACAAGCCTTCTGCATAACGTCCGCATCTCAAATTGACATAATAAGACGAGTGCTTAGGAGAATAAAAACCTAAGTAGCCCGCATACAACTCTCTATCATGAGCCTCTTCTTGGCTTATCCATTTAAGTGCTGCTTCACGAGGGAATCCACATACCGCTGCTGTCGGATGTAACAAATCTAAAACAGATTGCTCGCTCACCTGATTGGGAAGGGTTGCAGTAATTACAGTCTTAAGATGCACTAAAGTTCCAGCTGTGGCCTGTTGTCGAGGAAACACTTCAATGCCATGCGCTAAAGGGTTTAAGCGCTCTATAAGTTCTTGCACAACTACTTCTTGTTCTTCGTATTCTTTTGAAGTAAATGCGTCAAGGGCCACCTCGTTTTTGCGTCTTGTTCCCGCCAAGGCCATCGTTGAAATGCTTTGCTGCTTTTTGACAAGTAAGGTTTCAGGAGTATCACCTAACCAACACACTCCACCTTCTAACTGCAATAGATAGCGAAACGAAGAGGATTCATTCCCTTGGAATAAGCGCTCTATATGAAGATCAAGCACCGATGATAAGGGCCTACTCAGGCGAGACGAGAGCACCACCTTCTTCATTTCTCCTTTGCGCAAAGGAACGAGCGCCTTCTCCACCATACTAGCATAATGCTGACGGTCTGAAGGGCTAAGTGAAAATTCGCCTTGTACAGCACCCTCTGATACTTCAAAGAGTTCAAAAGTATCAACAGGGTCCAGAATATAAAAAAGCGCGTTCTCTTCTTGATCAAACGAATGAATCACGAACATTTCGCCTTGATTTTCAGCAGAAGAAACCGAAATAGCACCAGTTCTACTGTTCAATTTAAAGAACTCCAAAATCCTACTTTCAGGACGCACACACATCAAAAAAGGTTGTGAATGCTCAAGCAATTCTTCTAAAAGCGGAAACCATTCTAGACGATTCATCACGCCTTTTTTTGCAAAGTAAGTGTCGTTAACTTTCCGACTGAAATAAGATTGTTATCATCATCTGTAACTTTAACCTCCCACAATTGTGTGGTGCGTCCTAAATGAATTGCCTTTGCTTTGGCATAAACGTGACCTGACTTCACGCCCTTCAGATGATTGACACTTAATTCAATTCCTCTAACCATCAAATCTGTGGTGTCTTTAAAGACAAAAACAGCTACGCTTCCTACCGTTTCGAGAAGTGCTGCAGTTGCCCCTCCATGTAACACACCATCGGGCTGATACACTGATGAGGTAACCGGCATTTTGGCGGTAATGCTCTCTTTATCTACACTAACGAACTCAATGTTTAGCGTTTGCATTAAGGTCCCTTCTCTGCGGTCATTACAGCGGGCTAAAATTTCTTTTTCATCTAGGGATGCTGTCATTTGGATCAAAATAGGTGATTATTCTTGTAGTGTAGGCATTCGATGGCTGTTCAATCCGTTTCACCCAATTGGGAGGAGTGTGATTGTCAAGCTGATAAATAAAGCGCTTGGTTTTGGTTTGATTCAATCTCATTTCTTTCAGTACTTCTAATAAACCTTCACTGTACGAATAGGTTTTTTCAGTCTTATCGACCAGTCTAGCATTGTAATCAAAAATCGAATCCACCTCTCGCAACATATTATTATTCAGGTCATAAGAGCTCCAATGAATCGACGTCACTATAGAATCGGTGTAGCTTACATCGCTTTTACGAACTTCAGATTTTGATGTTCTGTCGAAAATCTCTAGACGGATGAGTTCTTGATCTAAATAGGTGTACAAGCTGTCACGAGTCATTCCATTTATCGATTCATAGCGATACAGGGCTCCACTGCTATTGGTTCGCAGCTCTAAAGTTTTTGGTGAACCCATGCTATCTGTGACCTTTCGATTTTGGGCCTGAAATTGACCGTCAAAAGAGAACACTATTTCTTCAGTGATCGAATCACGCCGCGTGTAGGTGTGATAGAATGACACCGATGGTTGAAGCTCCCCCCCTTTTACCACTTCGATTGACTTTTCTTTTAGAGCACCTTGGTCATAGGTAAATGTCACCACTTCTTGATCCTCTTCATTGAAAACAGTAGTGATTTGCCTTAAGGACTGGTCTCGATTAAAATCCAAAATCTCTCTGCCGTAAGGTGTCAAAACCTCACAACGCTCAACGCGACCATTGAGTTCAAAATCTGAGGCGTACTTTATTTCCTCAAACTGGGCTTGGAGCCAACCAAAACATAAAAACAGAGTAAATGCCCAGATCCCTTTCATACCTCAAAAATACCGCTTTAATACCTGAATCGATTGAATTTACGCTATCTTCAATCCAAAATTTAACTTCATGAAAAAAGCTGTTGTTGCGCTCATTTTTGTTAGCGCTATTCTCTTCTCTTGTCAAACAACACCTGAGAAGACTGCCGTTGTTCTTTTACCTTCTGATCAAGAACAAGCTGACCTTGCTTCTCGCATCACCGAAGAAGATTTAAAAACCCATCTCTATACCTATGCTTCTGACGCATTTGAAGGCAGAGAAACCGGAACACCTGGTCAAAAAAAGGCGGTAGCTTATCTCACTTCATTTTACGACTCATTGGGCATTGCTATGGCTCAAGGCACCGAAAACTATATTCAAAAAGTACCAGTCACCTATACCACAGCTCCTGAAGGGTCTCTCACTTTCGGAGACCAGGCCTTTACTATAGGTGAAGATTTTGTCACTTTTTCTGCTGCCAACGGAAGCTTTGCAATAGTATATGTCGGTTACGGGATTGACACTGAGGCCTACTCCAATTACACGGACTTAGATGTAACCGGAAAGGTTGTAATCGCAATAGCCGGTGAGCCCAAGAACGAAGATGGAACTTATCTGCTTACTCAAACGTCTGAGTATTCGAAATGGAGCAATACCTCTGAGGCGCTACCCAAGAGAGTAGAGGCTGCAAAAAAGCACGGAGCAGTTGGATTGATCTTCGTTGATGCCACAAATTTTGAGCGATATGCACGTTACTATGCTTACATGAAGCGCAATAACAGTGGACAAATGAGACTTAGCGAAGAAGAGACGCTTTTCTCAGCCATCATGCACACAGAAAAAGCCTCAGCCATCATTGGATCATCTCCTGAGCCCGCCGCATTAGACCAAACTATTACCATTGCTATCGATGGAGGATCAGAAGTGGTAGACACCGAAAATGTGGCTGCAATCATTGAAGGAATTGAAAAACCCGATGAATATGTCATTATATCTTCTCATTTAGACCATATCGGAATTGATGCCGAAGGACGCATTAACAACGGTGCCGATGACGATGGATCAGGAACGGTAGCCATGCTAGAACTCGCAGATGCACTTCTTGCAGCGAAAAAAGAGGGAAAAGGTCCAAGGAGATCAGTTGTGTTTCTTCATGTCACTGGAGAAGAAAAAGGCCTGCTAGGATCTGAATATTATGCAGATCGCGAACCTTTATATCCCCTTGCTAAAACCGTAACCAATTTGAATATCGATATGATTGGCCGTATAGATCCCAATAGAGAAGGCGATAGAAATTACATCTACCTCATAGGGTCGGATAAATTAAGCACTGAACTGCACGAATTGTCAGAGGATGTAAACGAGAAGTTTACCCAGATCGAATTAGATTACACCTATAACGACGAGAACGATCCTAATCGCTTTTATTACCGTTCAGATCATTACAATTTTGCCAAGAACAACATTCCGATCATCTTTTATTTCAATGGTACCCATGACGACTATCATGCTCATACCGATACACCAGATAAAATAAATTACGATTTATTAGAGAATAGAACTCGCCTGGTTTTTCACACCCTTCTAGAGGTGGCAAATCGAGAGAATAGACCCGTTGTAGATAAAGCGCCTAAAGAATAACAAATAACACGTAGAGAATAAAAAAAGCCCGCAATGCGGGCTTTTTTGGGTGGAAGACCGGGCTCGAACCGGCGACCTCTAGAACCACAATCTAGCGCTCTAACCAACTGAGCTACAACCACCATTTAAATTGGTTGGCAAATGTAGTTTATTTTCGATTGTTTATCAATATCAAAACAATCGACTACACTTATTTTAATGCATCCAAACGATCAATTAACGGATAACGCTCTACGGTAAAACCTTCACCGAAAGCCACCCCTGTAAGCCTTCCTAGATTTTGCGCGCGATAACGTACAGATTCTAAAAAGTTTTGGGTGCTAATTGGAGTTTCTGGCTCATCACTTTTAGGGTCGTAGAATTGAGTCGAGTAAGCCTTGATCGCCTCAAACTTTTGATCGATATGCTGAGATACATCAACGACAAAATCCGGTTCTAAATCTACCCACTGTATCATGTGATATACAGCACTAGGGCGCCAAGTCGACTGGGATTTACCATTTTCGTCTGTCGTTTCAATTTTAATAAGTCCGCTCAAAAAACAAGCATCACTTGCCAATTTACTTCCCTTAGCGTGATCGATATGCCGATCTGAAACGGCATTGCAAATAACAATTTCTGGGCGGTACTTTCTTATTTTCTGTATAACGGCTAACTGATGGTGCTCATCATTGACAAAAAAACCATCTCTGAAGTTCATATTCTCTCGAACAGAAACGCCCAAAATCTCGGCTGCAATGGCACTTTCTTTGTCACGAGTCTCTACCGTACCCCTCGTTCCTAGTTCGCCACGTGTAAAATCGATTATACCTACTTTCTTTCCTAAGCTCACCTCTTTAGCAATGGTTGCTCCCGCTCCCAACTCAGCATCGTCAGGATGAGCCGCAAGTACTAAAATATCCAGTTTAAGCTGTTCCATGGATCCGTTTGTATTTAACAAAGCTAAGAATCCCTAAAAGAAGTACTCCAGCTGCGGTGTAATAGATGAACGAAGGTGTGATTACCTGATCACCAGAGGCATAGCTATGTAATCCAACTAAATAAAAGTTTACTCCAAAGTACGTCATAATAATACTTGAGAATGCCACTACACTTGCGAAATTAAAGGCCCATATTCCTTTAAGACTAGGAACAAGTCTCATATGAAGCACAAAGGCATACACCAAAATAGAAATTAAAGCCCAGGTTTCTTTAGGATCCCATCCCCAATACCGTCCCCAAGATTCATTGGCCCATTGACCTCCCAAGAAGTTTCCGATGGTGAGCATGATGAGCCCAATGGTCAGTGAAAGCTCATTAATGACCGTCAATTCTTTAATCGACAGCTTCACACGTTCTTTATTAGAGGCGTTGCTCAGTAGCATAAGAATCAGGGTTACCACCCCTAAAATCATTCCCACCGTTAAGGGTCCATAAGAGCCCACAATGACCGCAACGTGAATCATTAACCAATAACTATCAAGAACAGGTTGAAGGTTGGCTACTGCAGGATCTACCCAGTTTTGATGTGCGATCCAGAGTAACATGGCGCTTACAAAGGCGCTTGAAGCAATAGTGAAGTCACTTTTTTTACCTAACCACAATCCAATTCCTAGGGTAGCCCATGAGACATACAATATGCTTTCGTAGGCATCGCTCCAAGGAGCGTGGCCGCTGATATACCATCGCACCCCTAGTCCGAGTGTATGCAATAAAAACAAGACGTAAATGGTTATTTTAAAAAAACTAACTGTCATCCTTAAAGCCTTACGTTCTTTGTAGATACGTATCACCACAATGAAAAACAACACCACTCCAAAAAGCGAATAATATTTGTAGAGTCTATTGAATATATCCCAGCGGTTATAGCGTATCTCGGTTTGAATTTTTGAGTCCGCAGGAATCACTTCAAAGCCCAACTGGCGTTGGCTCTTTTTCAAACTCTCTAGCAGCTGATCTGCTTTCTGATAATCCCCTTCTTGCACCCCTCCATCAACGTACTGAAGATAGAGCGGAATTGAATTGGCCACAAAGCTTCCGTACAGGGTGTCGTTAAGCTGAACCACGCCAGAACGATATTCTAAGGCAGAAGTCCATTTATTGTTTTCATCTGTAGGGACCGGAAAAATGCGAAGGATTTCTCCACTCAAAGCACGATTGAGCAAAGCCAATCTGTTAGAGGCATCCTTAAAATCCTGCTGAAATTTATTTGGAGTATTGGTAGCAAAGGCTTCAACGAGGTAAGGCCGCAGTTTATTGTTTCCTTCTTCATCAAAAAAGTCGGTCACCTTGACATAGCGCTTTGCTTTTGGGACACCAATTATAGAGCGAATACTGTCATTCTGAGCCTTCTTATCTAACGCAATAAACTCGGTATTGTACCAAAGGCCAGGATAGAGCATCATCGAAAGAAATACCTGCTCTGCGCTAAGCCCCTTATATGAATCCCTTAGGCTTATTTTTCGCAAAAGTTCAGAAGCAAAGGTATGTACGGGTTTCATCCGACCGTTATCGTCTTGAATAACCAGTGAAGCGAACTTCGACGCGTGCTCCTGTGAAACCACATTAGAAAGGATCAATGAATCAACGACCTCCTGACTCGGTAGTTGATTTTCTTGTCCCCAAGAGCTTAATCCGAATCCCAGAAAAATAACCGTCAGGAGTGCAGACTTCTTTTGATTTAATTTCTTTAAGGACTTTGCCAAAACTTTAAACCGCGTGTCACCGAAGAAAATGAGGCCCATGAGACCGGCATACAACAAGAAGTAACCAATGTAAGTGATCCAAGTTCCCCATTGATCGTGATTCACTGAAAGTACCGTACCAGATTCATCCGGAAAGAAACTCGATTGAAAAAAGCGATAGCCTTTGTGGTCAAGTACGTGGTTCATGTAGATATCGTAATCGAATGAAGGGTCATCTTGTACTTCGATTCTACTCATAAACGAAGCATAATTCGCTTCTGTTCCGGGATATTTTTCTGCGATAAAATCTTTCAACTTGATAGCAAAAGGCAGTTCGTATTCTTTCGAACCGTATCGCATGGTAAACGTTAAACCTTCCCATTCAAATGAAGGCTGAAAGTCGGTGTATCCCTGCCCTCCCATCAAGGTAACTCTCTTTGAGTTTCCAGCAACATCCACTTCTATTACTAGAGCTTCTTTTGTTTCTTCAACACTGTCATTATCCGCCTCTACTACATCAACCCTTCCGCGAATTGCAGGGTCTGGGATCACAAAACCAAATTCACCGATAGTATAGAGCGATCTTAGAAGTAACTCGTTATGCTCTTCTGCCTTTAGCTGTCCTTGAAATTGATCCGCCATGCGCATAAACTGTGCGTCAAAAGGCGATTTAATCCCATAGGTATTACCGTCGAAGCTAATCTCAATGGCGCCTGGCGTAGGCTGATTGAACGAGAACAAGACATTGTGGATATTGGCCACCTCACCTTCTTGAATGAAATGGTCGTGCCTTGCTCCTTCACCTGATTCAACAATCTTTAAAATGTATGGAGCAGCAGTATCTTCAACCACCCCTTCAACCGCATTTGGTATGAAATCAACATACTTGATTTCAACTGGAGTAGTTCCGAACTTGGTAAACCAAGGAAGGGATGACTTGCGTCCTTCAGCACTAAAAATCATGGCGTCTTCGAGCACTTTTCGCTTACGAGACCCCTCTAAATCTCCATCGATGTAGGCCGTAAGAAAGGTCTTATCAGAATAGAAACTCGAAGAAGCTTCGCCCTCAGCAATTGGCATCATACCTTCAAAGCTGACATAACGCGTAACAACTGCCCCAAGAATGATTAAAATCCACGATAAGTGTAACGCTAAAAGGGGCCATTTACTCAACTTCCATAGCTTATATCTATTGATGTTTCCGATAAAGTTGATCACAAACAACAACATCATTAACTCAAACCAACGCGCGTTGTAAATGTAGATACGCGCGGTAGCGGTCGAGTACATGCTCTCCATAAAGGTTCCCACTGCCATTGCTAGGGCAAAAGCAATAAAGAGAACAGCCATTAAACGTGTTGAAACAAGAAATTTTAAAAGCGAGAACGAACGCATGCACCGATTCTTTGGCTAGCAAAATTATCACCTTTTGACCTAAAAACACTAGTTTCGAGGGTCAATTGTTCTTATGATCTCAGTCTCTATAATTGGTTCAGGTGCACTTTCTAGAAGCCTCTTTTCGGCCATGAGTTCACTGCCCTCTATAGCCTTTCAAGGTGTTTTCGGCAGAAATAAAGATGATGCAACTCACTTCGGAAGGTATTGGATCACACAGTGGGAGAAGGTCTTACAAAGCGATTTGATCCTTTTGGTAGTACCCGATGACCACATTATAGCGCTGTACGAACGTTTAAATAGCTTCAAAGGAATAGTAGCCCACTGCAGTGGTATAACACCTTTAATACAAAGAACAGTCGGAGATTCAGGGGTTTTCTACCCTCTCAACAGTTTCAATAAGACCCTCGCGACCGAGCTAAAAAGCACTCCCTTTTTTATTGAAGCAACTTCTGAAGAGAGTCAAACAATACTTGAACAGATGGCCAAATCGCTCTCGTCTAAAGTGATTCCTCTCTCAAGTGATTCTAGGGCTAAATTGCATTTGGCCGCTGTCATTAGTCAGAATTTCAGTAATCACATGTATGCTTTGAGCGAAAGGTATTGCAGCGAGCAAGGACTTGATTTCGAATGGATCAAACCCATGTTAAAGGGGTCTTTGATCAGTACACTTCAATCAAGTGCTGTTGAAACGCAATCAGGTCCTGCCAAAAGAAACGATCTCAAAACACTTGAAAAGCATAGAGTATTACTAAAGGACCACCTAAATTTGCTTGAACTATACAACTCAATGACTACCTCAATTCAACAGCTATATGAAAAAGAGCTTTAAAGAAGAGCTACATGTTATTCGTTGCTTTGTATTCGACGTAGACGGTGTAATGACCGATGGATCGTTATACTTAGACTCTAATGGAGAGCTCGTGCGCAAGATGAACGTCAAGGACGGATACGCCCTCAAACAAGCTCTAAATGCTGGATATGAAGTCGTTGTGATTACTGGCGGAACCAATACCCAAGTAAAAACACGTTTGCAAGATCTTGGGATTCACTCCATTTACCTCGGAGCACATCACAAGTTAGAGGTTCTTAAGGAGCATTTTGAAACCCACAATATAAGTGCTGAACACGCCCTTTATATGGGTGATGACATTCCGGATTTAGACGCCATGCAGTATTGTCATTTAGCCACCTGTCCGGCAGATGCAGTTCAAGAGATAAGGACTATTGCAGACCATGTTTCGCCTTTTAAAGGCGGAGAAGGCTGCGTCAGGGAAGTCATCGAACAAGTAATGAAGGTAAAAGGAGATTGGAAGCATGATAGCGGAACAACTAGCGCATAAACAGCTCAAACTAGTTCTAGGCTCAAACTCACCCCGAAGAGCTGCCCTTCTAAAAGATCTTGGCTTAACCTTCAGTCAAAGAGCTAGTAGCGTTGATGAAACGTATCCGAGTCAATTAAAGGCGGGAGCTATTGCTACCTATCTCGCCGAACTAAAGGCCAGGGCTCTACAACCTGAACTACTTAAAAATGAACTATTGATCACAAGTGATACTGTGGTGTGGTGCGATGATCGATCTCTTGAAAAACCGCAGACTTCTGAAGAGGCCATTGAAATGCTATCCTTTTTATCGGGCAAAACGCATGAGGTGTATTCGGCCATAAGCATTAGCGACCGGATACAAATGTGCTCTGAGGTCGATTGCACCCAAGTGTGTTTTAAAACGCTAAGCAAAGAAGAAATACATTACTACGTTGCACACCACGAAGTAATGGATAAGGCAGGGGCCTATGGCATTCAAGACTGGATCGGTCTTATAGGGGTGAAAAAACTCATGGGCTCTTATTTCAACGTAATGGGACTTCCTACCCATCTCTTGTACTCCCTTTTGAAAGAATGGATTGAAGATTAATTTGTTTAATTATTGAATATAAAAGTTAAACAAGATGTATCTTTGAGTCATGCCATGGTTTCGACTTAATGTAGTACATGAAACGCGTCTTGAACCACTAGAGGCGTGGGACTTCTTGAATGATGTTACGAATTTGGAGCGAATGACTCCTCCTAAAATGAGATTTAAGTTCTTAGGAGATCCTCACAAACCTTTGTCTTTGGGAAGCATTCTAGTCTATTCTATAAGACCACTATCCTTCTTCAAGACCCTGTGGGTTAGTGAAATAAGCGCTTTTGATCCTCCACAAAGATTTTGTGATACACAACTCAAAGGCCCTTACAGCTCTTGGATTCACGAACATCGGATCGTCAAAAATGCAGAAAGCAAGGGATGTACTATCGAAGATGAGATTTACTTCGAATTACCCTTCGGGTTTTTGGGAACAGTACTCTATAATCTCTATGTTCGAAGGGCGCTTTTGAAGGCCTTTGCCTATAGAAAAGAACAACTCGATTTACTTATCCAAAACGAAACACATCTAGATTACCAACTCACCTTAAAACCGTTAAGCGACTGATTATGAAAAAATTACTTTGTATAGGAGGATCTAAAGGAATCGGACTAGAACTCATTAAAAACCTAAGTGAAACACATCTCATTACAGTTGCGTCGCGCACGGCACCAACGTTTTCACATCCGAACATTCAGCACCTTCCCTACGATGTGCTTCAGCCCAATTTTGAGGCATTACAGGCGCTCGGAACGATTGACAAATTTGTTTATCTACCCGGAAGTATTAATCTAAAACCCCTTTCTATGCTCAAACTAGAGCAATTTAAAGAAGAAATGGAGTTAAATTTCTTTGGATTAGTTGCTACGGTCAAAGCCATTTTAAATCAGATGAGCGAACAAAGTAGCATGGTATTCTTTTCAACGGTTGCTGTCCAAACAGGTATGCCCTTTCACAGTTCTATCTCAGCTGCAAAAGGGGCGATTGAAGGGTTTACCAGAGCTTTAGCCGCAGAGTTGGCCCCAAAGGTTCGTGTAAATGCAATCGCACCTTCGATCGTAGACACGCCACTTGCCTCAAGACTTTTAAATAATGAAAAAAAGGTTGAAATGATAGCCGACAAGCACCCCTTAAAACGTATTGGAAATGCTGATGAGCTGGCCTCTGCCGTATCTTTTTTACTAGACGAAAAGAATTCTTGGATTACCGGCCAAATCTTAGGCGTTGATGGCGGAAAATCATCGTTAAGCGTTTAGTCTTATGAAGCAAGCGGTATTTTGGTTTAGAAGAGATTTAAGATTAGAAGACAATCACGGATTATTCAAAGCACTCTCTGAAAATGACAAGGTGTTTCCTCTCTTTATTTTCGACGAAACCATCATAGATGAGTTAGAAGAAGACGACCATCGTCTCACCTTCATTTACGAGACTTTAGAATACCTTAATCAATCACTTGGAGGGCAACAACTCATTCGATATTACAAGGGTGATCCGGAGACCATTTTTAAAGCACTTTTTGAAGAAATTAAAATAGACGCCTTATACACCAATGCCGATTATGAGCCCTATGCCCGTCTTAGAGACAAGAAGATTTATGACCTCTGTACGGCAAAAGGGATTGCCTTTCACCTGCCCAAGGATCATGTAATCTTCGAGCGTGATGAAATTGTAAAAGACGATCATAGCCCCTACGTCGTTTTTACCCCCTACAAACATAGATGGTTGAATCAGTTTGATCCAGAGCAGCATTGCGAGACTTACGATACTTCGACTTTATTAAATCGCCTAGCTCCATTAACATTTACTCCTTATCGAGTTTCACACCTAGAGGATTTCAATAAAAAGGTCGCCTTACTTAAGGCACCACAGTACAATCTCTCATCGCAGCGCATTGAAGCCTATGAAGCTACTCGAAACTTTATGGACGCCGATGGAACTTCTAAACTCGGAACGCATTTGCGATTCGGAACGGTCTCTACTCGATCCGTAGTGCAATCCGCTTATAAAGCCAAGAACCATACCTTTTTAAGCGAGCTAATTTGGCGTGAATTCTTTCAACAAATTCTATGGCATTTTCCGAAAACGGTAAGTCAAAGTTTTAAGGCTCCCTACGACCAAATAAAGTGGAGCAACAGCCGTGACGATTTTGAAAAATGGTGTTCCGGAAACACGGGGTACCCTTTGGTAGATGCAGGGATGAGAGAGCTCAATTTAACCGGATATATGCACAATCGGGTTCGTATGCTCACTGCGAGTTTTCTATGTAAACACTTACTCATCGATTGGCGTTGGGGTGAGGCTTATTTTGCGAAGAAATTATTCGATTTTGAATTGGCAAGTAATATCGGAAATTGGCAGTGGGCAGCGGGATCTGGAGTAGATGCAGCACCTTATTTCAGAATATTTAATCCCACCTCTCAGATTCAAAAGTTTGACAAACAATTCAAATACATTAATAAATGGGTACCTGAACATCAGGAGCTCACCTATCCGAGCCCCATGGTAGATCACAAGATGGCCAGGGAGCGGTGCTTAGCGACCTACAATGCAGCATTAAAGCCTAATTCTTAACTCAGTTTAAGCAACCTGTCAATAGGTTAGTTTTACATTTGTAAAAAAGTGACTATGAAAACATTTCATATGGGTTTTCCTTGGCAAACCTTTGACCCCTTTCTTTTTTGTGCACACCACCAAGATGTCTATCCTTCTGGAAATGAACAACTAGGTATCGACAGAGATCAACTTGGAGGAAGGGCCCTTGGAAGTGATTTTGAAAAAAAAGATGGCTTTCGCATGTACCACGGAAAGCAGATCCCTGGATTCCCCTACCATCCTCATTGTGGATTCGAAACCATTACCTTGGTCACAGAAGGATTTATAGATCACAGCGATTCCTTAGGAGCTGCGGCTCGATTCGGGGAGGGCGATGTTCAATGGATGACCGCAGGGTCTGGAGTGCAACACAGTGAAATGTTTCCAATGCTCCAATCCGATAACGAGAACCGTTTGGAACTCTTTCAAATATGGCTGAATTTGCCTGCACGTTCTAAACAGGTAGATGCGCATTTCGAAATGATATGGGCAGATGAAATTCCTCAATGGAAGACCAACGGGGTATTTACTCGCCTTATCTATGGGAAAATTGATGAACACAAGCAATCCATGTGTCCTCCCAATTCATGGGCAGCAGATCACCGCAATCATATGCAGTTAGTACAGTACATCCTCGATCCGGGGGCTACCCTTCAATTGCCTGGCACCGATGGACCGTTAAATCGTGCCTTGTATCAATACAAAGGAAGCTCTGAAATCAACGAACAAGCGTTTAAGGAAGGAACCGGAGTGTTTATTGAAGAGCAAGAAAAATTGACCATTATAAACTGTTCTGAAAGTCCGGTTTATTTTATCCTTATGCAAGGTAAACCCATTGGTGAACCCGTTGCTAAATACGGGCCTTTTGTAATGAATACCTCTCAAGAAATAGAACAAGTCATCCAAAACTATAGGCGAACTGAATTTGGTGGATGGCCTTGGCCTACCGCTGAGCACGTTCATGGCGCGGGCCGCGGACGTTTTGCACAATACCCAGACGGATATATCAAATTACCAAATCAAATTAGTTGAAAATCAATTAATTAGCTAACTTTAGGAAAGCAACCAAGACCATATGTTTTCCTTAATCTATCGCTCGGTAGCCAAGGAGAGTTTTATTGATTCTGACATTTATAAAATGCTCAGCGACGCAAGAGACTTTAATGCCGAGCATCACATCACGGGCTGTCTATTGTACCACGATAGAAAATTTCTGCAGTTACTTGAAGGAGAAAAACCTAACGTTATTAGCTTGTTTAATGCGATCGAGTCAGATCAGAGACACCAAAATGTAACCGTTTTAAGAACAGAAGAACGTGAAGACCGCATTTTTGATCGTTGGAGCATGGCGTTTTATGATTACGGTAACCTTCGCCTTTCTGCTCAGCACAAACTAGGACAGATCGACCGTTTTTTCGAGGCCTCTAAAGCTTTTGAAAAATCCAGCAAACTAACCACCGATTATTTCGGAGTGGTTCGAGAAATATTACTTGATTCGGCCCTATAAGTTAAGCCCTTCTTTCAATCACAGCACCTAGTTGCTTAAGTCGGTCTTCAATAAATTGATAACCTCTATCTATTTGCTCAATATTATGAATGACAGAGGTGCCTTTTGCCGAAAGCGCAGCTATAAGCAACGCCATACCCGCTCTAATATCGGGTGAACTCAATTGAGTGGCTCTAAGTGGAGTACTAAAATTCTGGCCAATTACAGTCGCGCGATGCGGATCGCAAAGAATAATTTGAGCCCCCATATCGATAAGCTTATCTACAAAGAACAATCTGCTTTCGAACATTTTTTGATGGATAAGCACAGACCCCTTCGCCTGAGTCGCGACCACGAGAAGCACACTTAAAATATCTGGAGTTAAGCCTGGCCAAGGGGCGTCTGAAATAGTCATCAAAGATCCGTCGATAAAGGATTGCACCTCATACCCGTCTAAATGAGCGGGTACAATTAGATCATCTCCTTCTTTAATAAGTTTTACGCCTAGGCGTTCAAAAACACGCGGAAGCTGGCCTAGATGATCCCATCCTACATTTTTGATCTTTATTTCTGACTGTGTCACCGCTGCAAGTCCGATCCATGAGCCCACCTCAACCATATCAGACAACAGTCTATGAGTGGTTCCATGAAGCCTATCAACACCGTGAACCGTAATAAGATTTGATCCCACCCCTTCAATTTGCGCTCCCATTGCGATAAGCATCTTACACAATTGCTGTATGTAGGGCTCGCAAGCAGCGTTGTATATTACAGTATCACCCTCTGCTAAGACCGCGGCCATTATAATATTTGCAGTACCTGTTACTGAGGCCTCATCAAGCAACATATATGTACCTGTAAGGCGAGTTGCTTCTACTCCGTAAAAATCTTCTTCATCGTTATACCTAAATTGCGCCCCCAATTTCATGAACCCCTCAAAATGGGTGTCTAATCGTCTTCTTCCGATCTTGTCTCCTCCGGGCTTTGGAATGTACCCCTTACCAAAACGCGCGAGCATTGGACCTACTAGCATGATCGAGCCACGTAATCCTGCCGCTTCTTTTTTAAATCCTTCAGAAAACAAATAATCTGGAGAAGCACCTGAGGTATCAAATGCAAAGGTGTGCTCATCGATTTGCTCAACCTTCACTCCTAATTGTTTCAGGATGTCTATAAGGCGCATAACATCAATGATCTGCGGAATATTCTCAATGACTACCTGTTCATCGGTCAAAAGTACCGCGCAAATAATCTGAAGCGCTTCGTTTTTGGCTCCCTGAGGAATCACTTCACCTCTTAATCGGTGACCTCCTTCGATAACGAAACTACCCATGCGGCTTACTTCTTTTTATTTCGGTTAGAACGATTGTTCTTTTTCGAATAATTAGATTTCTGATGTTTTTGGTTCGCGAATCTCAAAATGTCTTCAATTTCAGTCAGCGCCTCTTTTTGATTTTTCAAGTTAAGCTTCCCTTCACTTAGTTCAAAAAGGTGTTCAAAGATTACCGTGTCCTCAACCGTGTCTTTATTCCAGTTTAGGTAACACTTTTTCATGTGATTAGCAATAGCTAGAGCTAAAGCTTCGCGCTTATCTGATTCTTCCCATTCTACGGCTATATCAATCATCCGCTTGATATTATTTCCGTAAAAACGGTATTTCGGAAAGTTTTGAGGGTAAGGAAGCGCTTCAGGCTTTTGACTAAGCTCTTCTTTTGAGGGTTTAGGGAACGGAGCGTCTACATCCAGCTTAAAATCAGACATAATAAATAGCTGATCCCATAATTTGTGTTGAAAATCAGGCACATCTCTTAAATGCGGATGCATATTACCCATTACACTGACAATCGCATGAGCCATTTTATTTCGTTCATCACGGGCCTGAACCTCAAGGGCCTGGTCTATCATCTTTTGAAAATGTCTTCCGTTCTCAGGAATAATTAATTGAGAGCGTGATGTGTTGTATTGCAGGTGTTCTAAAGCTTCTAAATTCATGGGGGTAAATTAAGGTATTGAAATGAGTTAAAGGGCTATAACCCCCTCTATTTTTCCTACCTCTTTGTATTTCGCAATAACCGAATCGGCATTAAGCATCATTGTCTTTACACTGAAACTCACATATTTTCCAGCACTTGATGGCTTTAATGTGATGTCGTTTTTTTCTTTTTCAAAAACCTTTGTCAAGGCCTCAACCTTTTCTTCATTCACTTTTACAATGAATTTAAACAGGTAAATTGAAGGCCATGCAGTTTGATCGTTCAGCTTTTGTTTAAGGTTGGAATAAAATTCGTCTTCCTTTGAAGCGCTCATTCGGTGTATTTTTGTCAAAGATACAGTCTTTGACATGAGCCATAAAAGAATACTGATTAGCGGCGCCCCTGGAAGCGGAAAATCAACGGTCATTTCTGCTCTCGAAGCACGTGGTCATAATGTCTTCCATGAGGTAATTAGAGAATTGACTCAAGAACTGCTCATTTCAAAGCAAAAAGAAAACTACCGCAATCCTCTTGAGGCACTTGACGATTATGTAGATTTCAATGAGCGACTCTTTTTTGCCAGGCTTCAGGATTTTTTTCATTCAACCCCTGCACCGCACTCTTTTTACGACCGTTCTTTGATTGATGTAGTTGCTTACATGGACTTTTTTAATCAAATTCCTCCTGAATACTTTAAGTCTTACTGCAAACAATTCAGGTACGACCTCTTGTTTTACTTTGATCCTTGGGAAGAGATTTACCAAAAGGATTCAGAACGCTTAGAAACGTTTAAAGACGTTTTAAACTTGAATACAACCTTAAAAGAACACTATACTTGCCTTGGATACACGCCTATCACTGTACCTGTCGGAACCGTTGATGAGCGGGTTGCGTTTATAGAAAAACACCTGATGCGTTGATTCAAGAAATCCAAGACACCTTAATAAAATATTGGGGTTTTGATCAATTAAGACCGCTGCAGTCTGAGATCATTCAATCCGTATTAAAAAAGAAAGACACCCTGGCTGTATTGTCAACGGGCGCTGGAAAGTCTCTTTGTTATCAGCTTCCTGCATTACTGCTGCCGGGAGTTTGTTTGGTGGTTTCACCTCTGATCGCGCTTATGGAAGATCAGCTATTAGAGTTAAAGACAAAAGGGATTAAGGCCATGGGATTGTACGGACCTATGAGCGAAGAAAGTCTGATACAACGCCTAGACAATATCAGCTATGGCAATTATAAAATTGTCTTTATTGCCCCAGAGCGTCTTCAAAACCCTATCGTCAATGAACGCCTAGCGCAAATTGAGCTCTCGTTTTTGGCTGTAGATGAAGCACACTGTATATCAAAATGGGGACATGACTTTAGACCTTCTTATCGGTCAATAGGAACGTTTAGGGCTCAGATGGATAAACTGCCTATACTCGCGCTAACAGCGACAGCAACACCCAAAGTAATTGAGGGTATTCATATGAACTTACTCCTCGATGATGTACAAGAATTTATAGGTCCCGTAGCCCGTTCAGCACTCACTATTCAAAGGCATTATCACGTCGATAAGGACCTCTTATTAAACATCACCTTAAAACGAAATCTTCAAAAGTGCATTTTGATCTATGTCAGAAGTCGTTCTAAAGCAGAAAAATTAAGCCAACAGTTAAAAAAAGAGAGTTATGATTGCTCGTATTATCACGCAGGACTAAGTCCTGAAGAAAAATCAAAGCGTCTGAAGTATTTCACTACAGCCGCGCACCCTATCATGGTTTGCACTAGCGCCTTCGGAATGGGAATCGATAGACAAGATGTAAGATTAGTGGTTCATTACGATATTCCTGAAAGTCTAGAACAATACTATCAAGAGATCGGACGTGCTGGTCGGGATCAAAAGAGCGCAACGGCAGTATTAATCTCCGAAGAAGAGCCCATTTCAAAATTTACTGAAACCGCACTTGCATTGCATCCTACCGTTGATCAACTCTATGAAATCTACAAGAAATTGGTGGGGCTTTTTCAAATAGCCTCAGGAGAACTTCCGGATCAAACCTACAGCTTAGGACTGGCAGAAAGTGCACGTAAGGCTGGAATAAAACCAAGGGAATGGTATCTAGGTATTCGATCTCTTGAAAAATATGGCATTCTACAATTTGGAGAGACCAACAGAAAAGAGTGGTTTATAACTTTTGAACCCTCTCGTTTCGGCTCATTGGATCAAGCAGACGATGATTTGCTTTTCAGAAAGCTATCAAAAAAGTTTCACGAAAGTAAAAGTTCAACATTTAGATATCGATTTAGCTCTTCAAAAATGTTAAGGGCCGCTGAGTCTGCCGCTAAACGAGCAAAGATAAAATTGGATTCAACTACTGATATTTATACCATTCATTGGACCGTTCCGCGTGAAGATCAATTAGTAAAGAAGTTGCTAAGAACACATCACCAACCCTACATGGAATTGCGTCAAGAACACGCGAACAAAATGCAAGAGTTTCTCGAAAATCAAAGCCAATGTGCCATGCAGTTGATTGCTGAACATTTTGGTCAACAATCAGAGGAATGCGGGATTTGTGATGTCTGCACAAGATCATCTCTTAAACATGAAGATCTTCTGAGATTTTGTTCTACACCAAGAAGCTTTTCAGACTTCATTAGTACCTTTGAATGCAGTCCTCAAGACATTAGATCGCACCTAAGCGAACTAGAATCCGAGGGATTAATCGGTGTAACCAATGAGGCTAAATTCTATTCTAGATGAATTCCAAAGCGTTAAAAATCGCATTTTTCGGTACTCCAGAGTTTGCAGCCCATCAGTTGAATTTTCTTATCACTGAAGGATATACTATTTCCGTGGTAATCACGGCTCCAGACCGACCTGCAGGACGCGGTAAGAAAGTACAGTCTTCTGCAGTCAAACAAATAGCCTTAGAGCACAAACTAACTGTAGAGCAACCAGAAAATCTAAAGGCCGAAGCATTTGTTAAAAGGTATCGAGAATTTGAAATTGATTGTGCAGTAGTAGTTGCCTTTAGAATGTTACCGAAGATTATTTGGGAAGCGACTAGCCTGGGTACTTTTAACCTACACGCTTCTCTTTTACCGAATTACAGAGGGGCAGCACCCATTCAATGGGCCTTGAGGAACCAGGAGTCAGAAACAGGATTAAGTACCTTTTTAATAGACGAACACATAGATACCGGTGCAATCTTGTTACAAACTAAATGCATGATCACCCCTATAGATAATGCTGAAGCACTCCATGACCGCCTCATGGAGTTGGGACCAAAACTCATAACAAAAACTATAGAAGGATTAGCCCAAAGCAAACTCACACCGCTTATCCAAGACACCTCTAAACCCCTAAAAGAGGCTCCTAAGCTCACCAAAGAAAATACGCGAATTGACCTCAACCTATCACCTTCTGGTTTTTGCGCTTTGATCAGAAGTCTAGATCCTTACCCCGGGGCACACGCCCTATTGAAAGATGGCGAAACAGAGGTATCCATTAAGATCTATAAGGCGCAAGAGTCATCAAAACAAAACATAAAGAAGCACGCATTAATTGAAGAAGACGGAAAAGTCTTTTTGGGTTTAAACCAAGGCTCAATTGAGATTCTTAAATGGCAGTTTCCGGCAAAAAAAGCTGTTTTTGTTAAGGATTTTCTCAACGGACATCACTTAAATCAAGGTATTAAACTATTTTAAGGGCTCAAAAAGTCCGTTTTTAGGGCAAGAAATGTTAATAAACCATTAAACTTATTAACAAAATAGATGTAAAAGCCCCGTAAATAGGCCATTTGCAGGGATTTCCGACTATATTTGATTGCGTTATCAAACAATAACCCTTAAAATTAATTTACTATGAACAAAACTGAATTAATCGATGCAATGGCTGCTGATGCAGGTATCACAAAAGCTGCTGCAAAAAAAGCATTAGAATCTTTCTTAGGAAACATCGAAGGATCTTTGAAAAAAGGAGGACGTGTTTCTTTAGTAGGTTTCGGATCTTGGTCTGTATCTAAAAGAAGTGCAAGAGAAGGAAGAAACCCACAAACTGGTGCAACGATCAAGATCGCTGCTAAAAATGTAGTGAAGTTTAAAGCAGGAGCTGAATTATCATCTGCAGTAAACTAATACAACCATAAAAAGTTGAAATTAAAGCGCCTTAAAGGCGCTTTTTTTTGCTCTAAACTTATCTTTTAGTGAAGTACAGCGGCGATAGCATCTACTGCTTTAGGAGAATAAGTTGTTTTTCTAAAACGCTCTACCCCTATCAATCCTTTGTGAGGACTTATAATGATCAGCTCGTCTGCTCGTTGCACATCAAAGGGGTTCATTTCAGTTTCTTCTAGGGTATATTCTTCTATCCCTTTAATCGATTCAATAAAGCTCCCCCTTAAGGTCTCCCTATACACCCCTGATTTTTCAGAAGGGGTTTTAAGGGTATTACCAAAGCGCAGAAATACAAAGCCGTTTAAAGTCATCACAACCTCCTTACGAGCATTAAGAATAAAACAGTCTTCGAATCCGTGATCAGTACAATAAGCCTGCGCAACACTATGAATAGGCGAAGAAGGTGTTTTTACCCCACTCAAAAAATCGTCAGACCAATAAAATTCTTTAAAAAGATCTATCTCTTCCATTGATCTTTTTGTCCAATGATTAGCTTTCAAAAGCTCTAAAGCCACAAGAAATAAAGGAGTTTGACTCTCAGAAAGGGAAGCGTAAAAATGAACGAGGACCTTTCCGGCAAACTTATTTGCCACTATGGTCTTTTTTATCTCTTCTTCAATAAATTCAGGAGTATACTCCATGGGAATGCGCCGCTTATAAATACGCATAGCAGTCATAATACCAAAGTAATGGCGTTCAAAGTCCTTGCACTGTTCTGAATCGAAGAAAATTCGTTCTTCTACGGTTACTGAAGAACTGGAAATAAACTGGGAAAAAGAAAAGTAAGGGTCTGATTCAGAAATCAAGAACCCATTTACGTTTAACACCATAAGTGATAAGAGGTTTTTATGCAGAACCTAGCACTTGCTTAAGGTCATCAATTTGATTTTCCCAAAGCATTTTGGTCTCTTCGACTTCATCCTCCTCAGCAAAATCGGTTACAAAGAGAGACACATCCTTTGTAATCTCATCGACTACAATACGCAATTCGAAATACTCCTCAGGACTATCTGCATGACTCCATTGAAAGCGCACGTATTGATCGGACTTCTTTTTTAGTAATATGGCCTCCTCTTCATTTTCATCCCAAATGAAGGTAAACTTCTCACTTCTTGAGTTTACATTATCAGCGTACCATTCAGAGAGACCTGAAGCCGTAGAAATATATTGATATAATAGTTGTGGAGATGCCTGAAAAACAAATTCCATCTCAAACTTCGTCTTAGCGCTCATAATCTAGCATTAGGCATTTGAGCAAATTAACCAAAAAGTAGAGATTAAAAAAATTACTCTTTATATTTGCAGCCACTTTAGAAACCGTGAGGCGAGGTAGCTCAGGCGGTTAGAGCGCAGGATTCATAACCCTGAGGTCGGGGGTTCAATTCCCCCCCTCGCTACAACAAAAGCAACCACTTTGTTCGAAGAACAAGGTGGTTTTTTATTTACAGAAAGGTTGAGCTTGCTCGAATCTTTCTGTAAATAAAAAAGTGGCTAGCGGTGCGCAGCACAGCTAGTGGTTGCTTTTGTTGTAAGCTTCCCCCACAGGGACTCATCGCTCACCCAAATAGGGTGAGTGATAATTCAAAAAAAAAGTAGCTAGCGGTGCGCAGAGATCGTGAAACAAAAAAGGCAGCCCGTTGAGGACTGCCTTTTGTTAAGCAAATATATTTTGTCGTTTATAGCATTTCTATATTCGCAGCTTGAAGACCTTTTTTACCTTGCTCTTCGCTGTAAGAAACAGCGTCCCCTTCTTTAATAGTTAGGCCTTTTAAAGCAGTTACGTGAACGAAAACGTCTTCGCCAGTTTCGTCATTAGTGATAAAACCAAAACCTTTGGTTTCATTGAAAAATTTTACTGTACCATTCATAATTTAAAAATCTACTGCAAAAGAAAGCTATTTATCTGAGAATTAAAGAGATTCGTCAGAAAAATCTAAAAAATAAATTCCTGTAGATGAATAAGATAGCCTAATAGTTGGATAAGAAGTTATTCACATTTTTCTCAATCCTATGATGAAGGTCTGAGGTATCTGCCTTGTCAAAGCTTTCTTGAAGTATAGCCTCGTACAATTCTATATATCTATTCGAAACTCCTTCGATGTAGCTATCCGACATTTCAGGAACCGTTTGGCCTGGCTTACCCTGAAAGCCATGCTCAATGAGCCATCTGCGCACAAATTCTTTTGAAAGTTGCTTTTGAGGCTCCCCTTTACGCTGAAGTTCCTCATAGGTATCGGCATAAAAATACCGCGAAGAATCAGGGGTATGCACTTCATCAATGAGCACGAGTTCTCCATCAGCCGTGCGTCCGAATTCATACTTCGTATCAACTAAAATCAAACCTGCTTCTTTTGCAAGGGTGCTCCCTTTTTTAAAAAGAAGACGTGTGTAGCGTTCAAGAGTGCGATAATCATCCTCAGACACTAGGCCGCGTTCTAATATACCCTCTACAGAGATGTCTTCGTCATGCTCCCCTTGCTCAGCTTTGGTTGCTGGAGTGATTATTGGCCTTTCAAATGCATCGTTCTCACCCATTCCATTTGGCATTTCTACTCCACATAAGCTACGCTTACCCGCAGCATATTCTCTTGCCGCATGACCGGCTAAATAGCCACGAATCACCATTTCAATTTTCACTGGCTCACAAGCCTTTCCTATAGCTACATTCGGATCGGGTGACGCGATAAGCCAATTAGGAACACTATCCGAGGTATAATTGAGCATTTTTGTCGCTATCTGATTTAGAATCTGTCCCTTGTAAGGAATGCCCTTTGGCATTACGACATCAAAAGCAGATAAACGGTCTGTGGCGACCATTACGAGTAAATCGTTTTCGAGTGTATATACTTCCCTAACCTTACCACGGTATACCGATTGCTGACCTTTAAATGAAAAATCAGTGTGCATCAGGGTATTAACAGCCTTCATAAATCTTTAGTTTTGATGCTCAATATTCTTATAAGCATCGATTACTTTCTTCACGAGTCGATGGCGTATAACATCTTTGTCGTCGAGGTATATAATTGAAATTCCTTCAATCTTATTAAGCACCAAGAGTGCTTCTTTTAATCCCGAAATCACCCTCCTTGGCAAGTCAATTTGTCCGGGATCTCCCGTGAGTAAGAACTTTGCATTTTTTCCCATACGCGTCAAGAACATCTTCATCTGCGCGTGTGTGGTGTTCTGCGCCTCATCAAGAATTACAAAGGCATCGTCAAGGGTACGTCCACGCATAAACGCCATTGGGGCTATTTGAATCACGCCTGTTTCTATGTAATTCTGTAATTTCTCAGGAGGTATCATATCACGCAACGCATCATATAGCGGTTGCATGTAAGGATCAAGTTTCTCTTTCAGGTCGCCTGGCAGAAAACCTAAGTTTTCTCCTGCCTCTACCGCCGGACGGGTTAATATAATGCGTCGTACTTGCTTTTCTTTGAGCGCTCTTACTGCCATTGCTACACCTGTATAGGTCTTACCAGTACCTGCAGGGCCAATAGCAAAGACCATATCATTTTTAAGCACTGCCTCCACCAATCGCTTCTGATTTAGGGTCTGCGCTTTAATCTTGCGTCCGTTTACCCCATGTACTAAAATCAAATCATCTACTGATGTACCTGATGCACTGCCGTCATAGCCATTGTTTTCACCACTTAGGATACGCTCAATATTATTCTCGTCAAGTTTATTGTATTTGGCAAAATGCGATGTTAACTGATCAAAGTGAGCATCAAATGTTTCGAGCTCTTCCTCATCACCATAAACTTTAAGCTTATTGCCGCGTGCTACTATTTTGAGTTTGGGGTAGTATTTCTTTAAAAGACTTACCGTTTCATTCTCTAGACCAAAAAAGTCTTGCGCACTAATATCAGTGAGCTCAATAAGAAGTTCGTTCAAAATATCTTTTCACTAATTTTACCTACAAACAAACATAGCCAAAATACCTCTTGGCCATGGACAAAAGTATCAACAATTGAATGGGCGTCATTACTCTCACCTCAGACTTTGGAACCAAAGATCATTACGTCGCCCGAATCAAAGCAGCACTACTAAAATTCGCACCCGAAAGTACGGTTGTTGATATCTCTAATGAGGTAGACCATTTTAACATAACTGCCGCTGCGTATTTAGTCCGATCTACCTATCTAGATTTCCCAGAGGGAAGCGTACACCTAGTTGCATTGAACAACACGCTGATTCCCATAAATAGATTCATTGTGGTAGTGGCCCACAAGCGCTTTCTCATTGCTCCAGATAATGGAATCATTCCTGAAATCGTCTCTTCAGAGGCCATTGAAGAAATTAGGATTATTGAAGCTTTTAAGCTCCTTTCAGGATTTCACGAATTAGATGTCCTTACGCGAGCAGCAGCACACCTCGCTAATGGAGGGGCATTATCTATTTTGGGCGGCGAGACAGACGAAATTATTCAACTTCAGTCTCGTCAAGCACGACTCTCTGAAGATGCGGGTCGTATTGAAGGAGAAGTAATCTATATCGACCATTTCGGTAATGCAGTAACTAACATCAAAAAAGAAGATGTAGAGGTCCGTCGCAATGACCGATCAATTGTAATTAAAGCACGAACCCACTCGATACAAGGAATTGAAAACAGCTTCCAGTCATTTGCTGCCAAATTGATCAAATCCACTAAGAAAAGAAATGCCGCAGAAGGTGAATTATTGGCCCTTTTCAATTCAAGTAACCATTTACAACTATCAGTTTATGGATCTATTCCTCAGGTAACTGGGTCGGTGGTTTCGTTATTAGGTCTTGAGTTGGGTACACGTGTTGACCTCTTGTTTATAACTGATTCTCAGTAGCAGAAAAAAAGAAACGAATTAGGATATATTTGTGTTATGAAGTTTATAGTTTCTAGTACCTATTTAAAGGAGTACCTCCAGATTTTAGGAGGCGTTATTGCAACCAATAACACTCTACCGATTTTAGATCATGTTCTTTTTGATTTAAGTGAAAATCAGCTGCGTTTAATCGCCTCAGATTTAGAGACAACCATATCAGCGAATATAGAAGTAAGTTCTACCGATAAGGGGGTGATCGCACTTCCTGCGAAACTTCTATTAGATATGCTTAAAACTTTTCCGGAGCAACCTCTAACCTTTGTTTTAGAAGACAACGGTACGGTTGAAATTAGTGCTTCAAATGGTAAGTACGCATTAGCTAGTGTATCTGGAGAGGATTTTCCAAAGCCTATTGCTTTAGACGCTTCTTCTTCTATAAAACTACAAGGTGACATCCTTGCGACTGCCATTAGCAAGACGCTTTTTGCAGCCGGAAACGACGATCTCAGACCGGTGATGAGTGGTGTTTTCTTTCAGTGCACCCCTAACGGTGTCACTTTTGTAGCGACAGATGCACATAAGTTGGTGAAATACGAGAGATCTGATATTCAGGCTTCTGCTCAAGCAGAGTTTATTATGCCTAAAAAACCGCTAAATCTCCTTAAAGGAATTTTGGCAGGTAGTGAAGCTGAAGTCTCATTGACCTATAATGAGAATAATGCAAGCTTCTCTTTTGACAACATTGAGATTATCAGTCGTCTTATCGACGGGAAATACCCCAACTATGAAGCGGTAATTCCTAAAGAAAATCCCAACATCCTTAGCGTTTCAAGAACTCAATTTTTGAGTTCGGTGCGAAGAGTTTCTATTTTCTCTAATCGCACTACCCATCAAATACGTCTCAAAATGGCAGGAGCAGAAATCCAAATTTCTGCAGAAGATGTTGACTACAGTAACAAGGCAGATGAACGCCTGAACTGTACTTATCAAGGAGATGACCTTCAAATCGGATTTAATTCAAGGTTCTTGAGTGAAATGCTAAGCGCTTTAGATTGTGACGAAGTGCAACTTTCCATGAGTCTCCCAAATCGCGCGGGATTATTGACACCATTAGATCATCTTGATCCAGGAGAGCAAATCACCATGCTTGTGATGCCGGTAATGCTCAACGCCTAGAACGTTCTAAATGAATGGTGCTCAAGATACCATCATTGCTTTAGCTACAGCCCAAGGTGTAGGTGCCATTGCGGTCATAAGAATTTCAGGCGATGATGCCATCACCCTTACAGACCGCCATTTTAAGCCGCGCTCTAAAACCCCGCTCACAGAAGCAGCCTCACACAGCATTCATCTGGGGGATCTTTACGATAAGAAGAGGATTGTTGACGAAGTTTTAGTAAGTGTATTTAGAGCTCCCAGATCTTATACCGGCGAAAACGTTGTAGAAATTGCCTGTCACGGATCTATCTACATACAACAGCAGATTCTAAATCTATTCGTTGCCTCTAACACCTGTCGAGTTGCTCAACCCGGAGAATTTACCTTTAGGGCCTTTAAAAACGGCAAAATGAAGCTTTCTGAGGCCGAGGCTGTTGCAGATCTTATCGCATCTGAAAGTGCTGCCGAACACCGTATAGCATTAGAACAAATGCGCGGAGGATTCGCCACCAGCCTGAGCAACATAAGAGCGCAGCTTCTTCACTTTGCTTCAATGATTGAATTAGAACTTGATTTTTCAGGAGAAGACGTCGAGTTTGCAGACTATTCGAGCCTAAAAGAACTCCTGAAAACATTAAAAGAAAACATCAAACAGCTGCTCGATTCATTCGCTTTAGGTAATGTGATCAAACAGGGTATTCCGATCGCTATTATAGGCGCTCCTAATGCCGGAAAATCTACCTTACTCAATTCGTTATTAAACGAAGAAAGGGCTTTAGTAAGTGATGAGGCAGGTACCACTAGAGATACCGTCGAAGATTTCTTAACCCTGAATGGAATTCGTTTCAGACTCATCGACACGGCGGGAATACGCAATACCTCAAACCAAGTAGAAAAAATGGGAATAGAGCGCAGTATTGAACGTGCCCAAAACGCCCATTTAATCGTTTATGTGATCGATGCATCGGATCCAAATACCGAAGCCCTGACACTCGAACCCGAAATCTTGACCCCAGAACGCACCTTAATTGTTTTAAATAAAAGCGACCTCTCTAAAAACATAGATATAGCAAACTTGAGCCGATACGAGCGCATTGAAATTTCCGCTAAAGAAGGCCAAAACATGGAGTCGCTAAAAGAACGAATATCGACACGGGTATTAGAAGGCACAACTCCTGGGAACTCCACTATATTGACCAATAGCAGGCATTTTAAATCGCTTCAATCTGCATTGAATGAAATCTACACAATAGAGGAAGAATTAGAAAACGGGGCGAGTCAAGATCTGCTAGCCATACCCTTAAGGAGCATCATTCACCACCTCGGAGAGATTACAGGGGTAGTCACAAACGACGACATACTAGGATCCATCTTTTCGAGCTTCTGTATCGGAAAATAATCCCTCAATACTTTTGAAAGCCTCGGCATGAATAGCTACCAACAGGGTTTACGTGAGAATTTAAACCAATTTCTTCTACTCGTATTGGTTAATGGGTTTGTAGGAGGCATGATAGGAATCGAGCGCAGTATCATTCCTGAATTAGCGGTGTCTGAATTTAATATCACCGCAAAATCAGCATTACTCTCTTTTATTGTCGTTTTTGGCATAACCAAAGCCTTCAGCAACTTATTTACAGGCCTCTATTCGAACCGTTACGGTCGTAAGCGCCTACTCGTTGTTGGTTGGATCATTGCACTACCAGTCCCCTTTCTCCTTATCTACGCTCCGAATTGGAATTGGATCATCGGGGCCAACATCTTACTGGGGATTAATCAGGGCTTAACCTGGAGCAGCACTGTAATCATGAAGATTGATCTCGTTGGACCAAAAAACAGAGGCTTTGCGATGGGGATCAACGAATCCATAGGGTATATTTCGGTCGGATTAGCAGCTTTACTTACCGGGGTTATCGCAGGTAAATACGGTATACGCCCCTATCCTTTTTATCTCGGGATAGGGTTTTCACTTGTAGGCTTGCTCCTGAGTTTATGGTTTGTAAGAGACACCAAGGGATATATCGAAGTGGAGCAAGACCGTTCAAAAGCTAAGCCAATGTCACATGTATTTTCAGCTACCACTTGGCAGCATCCGAACCTAGGAAGCATTACCCAAGCAGGCTTAATCAATAACCTAAATGATGCTATGGTTTGGGGGATTTTTCCATTACTACTGGCGAGCAAAGGGTTTGAGCTTGCTCAAATCGGAAAAATAGTCGCCATTTATCCCATGGTATGGGGTCTTGGACAACTGATCACCGGAAAGCTTGGAGATCACATGCTTAAAAAACGTTTACTATTTTGGGGAATGCTCATTCAGGGATTCTCGATTTTAGGTCTTTTAATTTCCTCAAGCCCTACTAGTTTTGCACTTGTCAGTTGTGCAATGGGTGTTGGTACCGCTATCGTTTATCCAAATTTTATGGCAGCAATAGCAGATAATACAGACCCCATACAACGTCCAAGCAGTCTTGGAATCTTTCGCTTGTGGAGAGATTTGGGATACGCCTTTGGCGCTATTTTAACCGGATGGATTGCAGATCGATATAGTATAGACACGGCTGTTCTATCCGTTGGCCTTTTAACGGTAGCCTCAGCAGTGGTAATAGCCCAACGCATGAACAATGAGAATGACTCCCTTTTAACATCCAAATAGCTGCGGTCAAGCACTCACAAGACAGTATTCAAAACAAATTATAAAACTGGGGCTTTAAGGTGAATACCTCTCAACGGGCATTTTTAAGTAATTTTAAGGCTTCAAACAACCCTAATGAAAGAAATCAAGACTATATGCTGCATCGGCGCCGGATACGTTGGCGGCCCAACGATGACCGTTATAGCCCACAAATGCCCTGAAATAAAAGTTACCGTTGTAGACATAAATCTAGAGCGTATAGCGCGCTGGAACGATAGTGACTTAGAGCAATTACCTGTTTATGAGCCTGGATTAGCTGAACTCGTTGAAAAATCTCGAGGTAAAAACCTCTTTTTCTCTACTGACGTTGAAGGAGCTATAGAAGAAGCTGATATGATTTTTATCTCAGTGAACACTCCGACTAAGACCTATGGTAAAGGCAAAGGGCAAGCAGCTAATTTAAAATACATCGAGCTTTCGGCACGTACCATTGCTAAAGCTTCAAAGACCGATAAAATTGTAGTAGAAAAGTCTACCCTGCCCGTCAGAACGGCGCAAGCCATCAAAAACATTCTTGATAATACTAGTAGCGGTGTTCATTTCGAAATCTTATCGAATCCTGAGTTTTTAGCAGAAGGAACGGCTATAACCGATTTACTTGAAGCCGATCGCGTACTTATTGGAGGCGACGATACCCCCAGCGGTAAGGAAGCGAAAAACGCGCTCTCTGCTATATACGAACACTGGTTACCCAAAGAGCGTATTCTTCAGACCAATGTGTGGTCTTCTGAATTATCGAAACTTGTCGCTAATGCCTTCTTGGCACAACGCGTTTCTTCAATCAATGCGATTTCTGCACTATGCGAAAAGACCGATGCCAATGTAGACGAGGTTGCTAAAGCCATTGGGTATGACAGTAGAATCGGACCAAAATTTTTGAAAGCCTCTGTCGGCTTCGGTGGATCTTGTTTTCAAAAAGATATTCTCAACCTTGTTTACATCGCCAAAAGTTATGGTCTAGACGAGGTAGCAGCCTATTGGGAGCAGGTAGTTCTAATGAATGACTATCAGAAAAGACGCTTTGTAAATCACATCATTCAAACCCTCTACAACACCGTTTCTGGCAAAAAAATCACCTTTTACGGATGGGCCTTTAAGAAAGACACCAACGACACTAGAGAATCTGCCGCGATATACGTAGCGGATGCGCTCATTGAAGAGAAGGCAGAGATTTATGTGTACGACCCTAAAGTCAGTAAAGCTCAAATGCTTACTGACCTCAACAGACTAGGTACACGTACTGAAGAAGAGAACGAACGTTATCTAAAGGTGCTTAGCGACCCTTATCAGGCTGCAGAAGAAGCGCACGCTGTTGCCATTATGACCGAATGGGACCAGTTTAAAACGCTCAATTACGAGAAGATCTACGCGCAGATGTTGAAACCGGCATTTGTATTTGACGGAAGAAGAATTATCGATAAAGCCGCTTTAGATCGTATCGGATTTAAGACCTATAAACTCGGAGAATAGCAATGACTATATTAGTTACAGGGGCAGCGGGTTTTATCGGATATCATCTTAGTAAGAGTCTTCTTAAAGCCAACCATCGCGTAATAGGAGTTGATTCGATAAACGACTATTATTCGGTTGACTTGAAATATGCGCGTCTGAAAGACCTTGGGGTTTCTGAAGTAGACGCCTCCCTTGACGGATTAGAATGCAGCTCTGAGCTTTATCCGAATTTCAGCTTTGTAAAGGTAGATCTAGCTGACAACACAGCTGTAGAAAAACTATTTAAGCGCACTACTTTCGACAAGGTGTGTCACTTAGCTGCTCAGGCAGGAGTTCGCTATAGCATTAAAAACCCTGGTGTTTATATTCAAAGTAATTTGGTAGCCTTCGGCAACCTTTTAGAGGCCTTACGTCACCATAAGGTTGATCACTTCATATACGCCAGTAGTTCTAGCGTTTATGGAGAGACCAAAGAGGTACCCTTTAAGGTAGACCAACGGGTAGACCATCCTATCAGCCTATACGCAGCCACAAAGAAAGCGAATGAGCTTATGGCGCACACCTACAGTCATTTGTATGCGATTAACACCACAGGGTTACGCTTTTTTACGGTTTATGGACCATGGGGTAGACCTGACATGGCCTACTACCTCTTTACCAAGGCGATCTTAAAGGGTGAACCAATTAAAGTCTTTAATCAAGGTGAAATGCGAAGAGATTTTACCTACATCGACGACATTGTCGAGGGTGTTCAGCGTATTATTGAGCAGCCCATTGGTAAAAGAGATACGTACAAAATATACAATATTGGAAATCACAAGACTGAGACTTTGATGGATTTCATATCGACCTTAGAACAGCATCTGGGTAAAACCGCGGTAAAAGAATACTTGCCTATGCAACCTGGTGATGTCAGCCAAACTTATGCTGATGTAAGCGCTCTAGAGCAAGACTATGGATACGCCCCAAATACTTCTATAGATGAAGGCCTAAAGCGGTTCGCCAAATGGTATCTCGAGCACCGAATCGGTTAATTTAATCTTGATTTTTGTGGCGAGAGGCGTAAGCACTCTCATACAAACGCTCATATAGCGGAACAATTACCGGTAGGTCAAACCGCTTGGCTGCTTTCAATGCATTCTTCTTGAATTGAAGCAATTTATCCGTATCCTCTGTCAACTCTAAGGCATAGCGGCTCATGGCGTCTACGTCTCCAATAGTACACACATAACCGGTTTCACCGTGTATATTGACCTCGGGGAGTCCACCCGCATTAGATGAAATAACTGCGGTCTTATTAGCCATAGCCTCTAAAGCAGCCAAACCAAAGCTTTCTTCTGATGAGGGCAACAAGAAAATATCGGTCATGCAGAGCACCTTGTCAATTTCAACGCTATTTCCTAAGAACTTCACTTTAGTGTATACTCCACGATCTTTAGCCAAACGTTCTGCCTTGATTCGTTCTGGGCCTTCTCCAACCATGATCAGCACTGAAGGATGCTTTGCGTTTACTCGAGCAAAAATCTCAACTACGTCTTCCACTCTTTTTACCGCTCTAAAATTACTGACGTGGGTAAAAATGGTCTCTGACTGCAAAGCCATTAATGAACGATCACAAGGCTCGGCTGCACGCTCTTCATAGCGCTGCACATCTATAAAGTTCGGAACCACTTCAATCTCACGATAAATATCAAACATCTCAAAGGTTGTTTGCCTAAGGCTCTCCGATACCGCGGTAACCCGATCGGATTTATTGATACTAAAGGCGACCGCCGTACGATAGAAAGGGTGGCTGCCAACGAGTGTAATATCCGTTCCGTGCAAAGTGGTAATCATCGGAATATAAATACCCTCTTCTTTGAGCATCTTTTTGGCCATATACCCTGCGTAAGCATGTGGAATGGCATAATGAACGTGTAAGAGTTCGATCCCATAGGCCTTAATCGTGTCAACGAGCTTGCTTGATAAGGCTAAATCGTAGGGTTGATGCTTGAATAAGGGGTACTCAGGCACATCCACTTCATGGTAAAAAATGTTCTTTTCGAGTAAGGCTAGTCGAACCGGTTGGCTGTAGGTGATAAAATGAATCTCATGTCCGACCTTGGCTAGTGCCATTCCTAACTCTGTCGCTACAACACCGCTACCACCGAAGGTGGGATAACATACTATAGCAATTTTCATGAGCGGACCATTTTAGGCAAAGATACCATTTCAAACTCCTAGTAAAGCCTTGAATCAAATACCGCCTGCTGAATTCGAGTACGCATGTCGGTTTTGCCCAATAGATTATTATCCATAGTCGGATACGTCCTGTTCGATAAAAAGACCATGGTGATTTGAGTTTCAGGGTCGGCCCAGGCATAAATTCCTGTAAATCCTAAATGTCCAAAAGATTGGTGTGAAACACATCCGCAGGTAGAACCCCTGCCCTCTAATTGTGGCTTGTCAAATCCTACTCCCCTTCTATTTTCGCTATTGCAGTAATAACAGGTGTTGAAGCGACGAATAGTCTCTGTACTTAAAAAGCGTTTACTACCATAGACCCCCCCTTGTAAGAACATCTGCATGATCTTAGTGATATCATTGGCATTACTAAATAGACCAGCGTGCCCACTGACTCCGCCCAGCATAGCAGCGCCCATATCATGTACAAAGCCTTGAATGGTGTCTTGTCTGAAATACCTGTCGATTTCACTAGGCACAATTGCCTTCTTGTCAAAACGCTGAAGCGGATGATAGCCCGTCATTGTCGCCCCTAAAGGCTTGTACAAAAAGCGTTCGATCTGCTGTTCAAAAGGATCCATCTCCTTATTGAGGTAACGCGCTATAATGTAATAAGGTAAATCGCTGTAACGGTATTGCTTTGATTCTAAGGCAACGTTGAAAATGGTATCGAAAATCTTCTTTTGGTAATCTTTGATGAGAAATAAAGAATCTGCAACCTGAGTGGGATACTCCTCAGAAAAAGTCCGTGCGTATAAGGTCTGAAGTGGCTGTTCCTGATCGTCAAGTGTTTCTTTATAAAAAGGAATCCAGGCCGGAAGTCGTGCATTGTGCGAAAGCGCAGCAATGAGGTTGACCTCTCCGATCGGCTTATCTTTTAATTCATCGATCCAATCCTTAAAGCGATCTGACAATGAGACTTCTCCAACCTCTGTCTTATGCATAAATAAGGGTAGCGTTGCAGCAATTTTGGTTACTGAAGCAACATCGTAGATAGAATTCCATCGAACAGGCCGTTGCTGTTGGTAGGTGTGGTATCCGAAATTCCTTTCGTAGATGACCTTTGCATTGCGCGCAACGACCAGCTGACCCCCAGGACTCATTCCTTGAGAAACTATTGTGTCCAATAATGCATCAACCCGTTTAAGTTGCTTAGAAGACAAGCCTTCTCTTTCAGGAATCTCTGAATAACTCAATAGCGGAAGATCATTTAAGCGGATGGATTCAAGTAGTTCTCCATTTTTCAAAATCTCAACAGGAAGCGTTCCTATACTGGGCAAAGCACCGAATACCACTTGTGCAGCCGATCTTTGAGCCTCTTCTCTATTTTGATAGGCTATTACCACGGATTCAGGAGCTTTCTCCCATTGGGTTTCAAGTAAGGTATAGGGGGTGCCAAAATGAACTAAAACTACAGGAGTCTTTTTATCAGATACCGCATAAACCTTATCCCACAACTCAGGACTAAGCTTACTGTTTTTCCATGGCGTATCGGTATTACCGAAATGCCCTACGATAATGGCATCAAAGGCTGAGTCATTAAATGAAGTTTCAGTGTCTATTACTTTAATCTGTGCATACCTCTGAAGGGTTTCAAGAAAAACATCCGCTTTATTTGCCTGCTCACCTATGGCCAAAAATCCATAGCTAAGGCTTGTAGATAAAGGCAAGAGTTCGTTTTCGTTTTGAACAGTGGTAATGGCAGCCTCATAGAGTTCTTCACTTAACATGTGGTCTTCTAAGGCATTCAAGTCATCTAATAAATCTGCTTCTTTTAAAGGCTCAAATTGATGAAGCCCCACCAGGTATTTTGCCTTTAGAATTTTCTTGACAGAATGTGCTAATCGGTCTTCGCTAAGACTACCACGCTCATAGGCCTCTTTTAATACGGCTATCGAAGCAGCCACATCTTCTGGATACAAAAGGATATCGGCTCCTGCTTTAAAGGCTTCAAGAGCCACGTGATCAGGGTCAATGTATTTACTCACTCCTTTCATATTTAGGGCGTCTGTGATGACAAGACCACTATAACCTAGATCTTCTTGAAGAAGACCTGTAGTTACCTTTGGAGAGAGCGATGCCGGAGATTGAAGATCTCCAGTAATAGCCTCTAAGGCAATATGAGCCACCATAACTGAGGCAATACCTTCGTTTATAAGGGCCTTAAAAGGAACCAATTCTTCATTTTGCAAACGCTTATAGTCGGCTTCAATGACAGGCAAGTTTACATGTGAATCTGTGGCCGTATCTCCATGACCCGGAAAATGCTTGGCAGAACCCAAAACTCCTTGGCTTTGCATACCTCTTGCCAAGGCGACCGCCAGGCGCCCAACGCGATCTGAATCACTTCCGAAAGAGCGATTGCCTATAATAGGGTTTCTTGGATCAGTATTAATATCTGCCACAGGAGCATAGTTCATATGCACTCCAACACGTTTAGAATGAGCACCTAAGCGCTCTCCTACTCTATAAACAAGTTGTTCGTCTTCGACAGCTCCCAAAGTCATGTTATACGGAAACGAAAAGGCATCCTTGAGACGCATTGAAAGCCCCCATTCCGCATCCATAGTAACCATTAGTTTGGTGGGTGAAAGGGCTTGGTAATGATTCGTAAGTTGAAGCTGTGTAAGCGGATCGCCTACTGAGAATAAAAGACCTCCAATACCGTAATCCTCGATCATTGCACTAATCTTCTCCTTTTCAGTCGGATTTCCTTTTGAATCAGTGAAAACAAAAATCAATTGACCAATACGTTCCTCTAAACTTAGAGATTCGTAAGTCGCGTTTACCCATTCTAATTGCGCCTTAGCATCGGCTGCCTGAAGGGGATCTTTGTGTTTATGTTGAGAGATGGCTATACTCGACACGAGCATCGCTAAGCTGATTAGAATAGTTCTCATATTAAAAATAACGTTGATGCCAGCTTTCTTTAGCGGGCACCTCCCAATGGGAATCCATTTCTGATTTTGTGGTAATCAAATTATTAAAAACAATGGTATCTGGACTTACCGATTTACTCTTCACAAGTGCCTTAAAATCTTTGAGATCCTTGTGAACCAGATACTCCCCTTGCTTAAAAGTGACTTTCATCTTATCTAAAAGCACCTTTGAAAATTCTTGTTCCAATTCTTGAATAAATCGAACTGAGCTATCGATAGAACAGCCAGAAACCTGATTAAATTCAGTATCCACGGCCAGCACTACAAACCTTCTGTAAGGGATTGTGAACGAAGCCTTCAAGGCTTTGTTATGCACAGTCCATTGACTGATGAATTCTTCCAATCGCTGTTCTAAGCTTTCCATATCCTCCTCTTTAAAAGGAGTATCAGACGGATAGATCCAGATTCTGGCATCTTCTGCCAACTCTTCAAAGGGTACGTACATGATTAAAGGTCTTTTGCTTCAGCAATCAATTGAGCTAGGTCTTTAACGACTGTGGAGCCGTTTTGTTGGGTAATTCCGTCATTCATCATCGTATTGCAAAACGGACAGGCCGCTGCCACAATATCAGCATTTGTTTCTAGTGCTTCAGCTGCGCGCTCGATATTAATGTCTTTGTTTCCTTTTTCAGGTTCTTTAAACATCTGTGCGCCTCCAGCTCCACAGCACAACGCATCGCGTTTACAACGCTTCATTTCAACTAATTCAGCGTCTAGCTTAGCAATCAAGGCTCTTGGAGCCTGGTAAATTTCATTGGCACGACCGAGGTAACATGGGTCGTGGTAAGTTATACGTTTACCTTTAAAAGATCCACCGGATACGCTTAAACGTCCATTTTCAATAAGCTGCTTGAGAAATTGAGTGTGATGCAGCACTAAATATTGTCCTCCAAGCGATGGGTATTCGTTTTTTAAAGTATTGAAACAATGAGGGCATGTGGTTACTATAGTTTTGATCTCGTAGGCATTAAGCACCTCAATATTAGCCATGGCTTGCATCTGAAATAAAAACTCGTTTCCAGAGCGCTTCGCCGGGTCTCCAGTGCACGATTCTTCTTTACCCAAAACAGCAAAAGACACCTTGGCATTCTGTAACAACTTGGCAAAAGCCTTTGTTACCTTTTTTGCCCTATCGTCAAAACTCCCAGCACAACCCACCCAGAAAAGCACCTCTGGGACTTGGCCTTCGGCAAGGAATTCTGCCATTGTTTTGATTTTTAACTCACTCATGGCTCATAGTTTAATCTGAAACCCAGTTTAATCGGTCTTGAGCATTGAATGCCCAGGGAGCACCATTGTTCTCAATATTTGTCATCATAGCATTCAGATCGCCTGGTGCCGTTGACTCTTCCATGACTATGTATTGTCTCATTTTCATGATGATAGATAAGGGATCAATACCTATGGGACAGGCCTCCACGCATGCATTGCAACTCGTGCAAGCCCAAAGCTCTTCTCTAGAAATGTAGTGATCTAACAACGTATGATCTGCTAGGTCTTTTAGTCCTTTAGATGTAATGATCTCGGTGGCACGATCTCGAGTATCCATCATTATTTTCCGCGGCGACAATAGCTTTCCGGTTTGGTTGGCCGGACATGCTGCAGTACAACGTCCGCATTCGGTACAGCTATAGGCATTCATTAGCTGAACCCAGGTCAAATCTGTAACATCTTTTGCTCCAAAGCGCTCAATCTCCTGATTAGGGTCTGCTGCCTCCATAGCAAGCATGGCTTTAACCTCACGAGTTACAGTAGCATTATTCTCAAATTTTCCCTTCGGTTCTAGAGAAGCATAAAAGGTATTCGGAAAAGCTAATAATATATGGAGGTGTTTTGAATAATAGAGGTAATTCAAAAATCCTAGTATACCTATGATATGAGCCCACCACATTCCCCTTCCAAATGCAATGACTTTAGCTTCTGGCCAATTATTAAAAACAGGAGCAATCCATCCACTTATAGGGAAAGCTCCAGCTGAGCTATAGTGAGCAACTTCTCGAAGTTGAAGTGCATAATCTGCAGCATTCATTCCAAGAAACAGAAACATCAACACCAGTTCTATGATCAAGATGAGATTGGCATCAAGTTTTGGCCAACCTTTAAGTTCAGCACTCCTAAATCTTTTGATGTGCATCAGGTTACGACGGATCCAAAAAACCACCACTGACACAATCACTGCGAAAGCAAAAAGCTCGAATAACGCAATAGCTAGGTTGTAGCCAGCCCCTAAAAATGAAAGTGCACGATGGGTACCAAAAACACCATCGATGATAATTTCTATGAGCTCTATGTTTATAATGAGAAATCCTAAATAAACCACTAGATGCAACACCCCAACTAGTAAGTTTCGCTGCATCTTCTGTTGGCCAAAGGCCAATCGTATCATCGCAAATGTTCTCTCTTTTTTCGGTCAACATCACCCAAAGGCTTTCCTTGGCGGATGCTAAGCATCAATCGCTTAACATTGAAGGCAAATAAACCTAAACCCAAAAGTAAAATGGCAGAGAAGAGGAGTTGCTGAATTCCCATTTAACCTATTGTTTTTTGGTGTCAGCAGGATCTTCATTCGGTAACACATACTCCTTTTGTTTCTTTCCAAAAACAGAAACCGACAAATAACGTTTTGGATTCAGTCGCATGTCTTGCAACAACAACTCGAGTTGCTCAAGGTTTGAAACTAGACTTGAATACAAGGCTTGATCTGTGGTCAATTGACCCAAAGACCCCTCACCTGCATTTAAGCCATTTAAAAATGATTCTAAGGCCAAAAGCGAGGCATTGAGCCTTGTAATTGAAATGGTTAAAGCCTCAGATTCCATTCCACTAGTTGCCTCGGCGAGACTTCTTGAAAGCTTTGCTGTGCTTTGCAATGTGGTATCTATTGCTGCCGCGTTTTCTTTTAAAATATTCCTAAACGAAGCGGTTGCCGCATTCAAAGCAACAGAGGTTTCACTTAATTGACCTAAAGTAGTGCGCAAATTCCGTTGAGTCTCTTCATCTAAAACCTCGTTTAGCCCTCTCACCAATATTTCTGTCTCAATGAGTGCCTGACTCACCTTTTGCTCTAAGGGGTCAAGAATGGTCTCTACCTTGTTAAGCATTCCAACCTCAACACCAGCTGGCAAAGTGTCTCCTGATTGAACAGGTCTAGCATCATCATTTGCCACTACAATTTGAAGCCCCTTTCCTCCTAATACAGAAGTATCATAAAGCTGGGCTATAGAATTCTTAGAAAAAGCATAATCTGTCAAAAGGGTAAAACTGACTAACAACTTGCCAGACGTTAAAAAATCGATAGCGTCAACCGTTCCCACCGCATAGCCGTTTAGACTGACCGTTGTGCCTGTTTGAAGCCCTCCCACGTTGTCATACACAGCGTATAAGGTCTTTGAAGGACCAAAGATTGAGGTTGACTTCAAATAACTGAACCCCATAATTAGGGCGAATACACCAGCCAACACCACAATTCCGGCCTTTAATTCATTTGAAAGAGTCAGGGAAAATTTCTTTTTCATAAGCTACGATTAGCGCATTTTCTTTACTACAAAAGCGTCCTTGAAACCTTTTTGAACAGCTCTTATTTTAAGATCATTCGCAGAAGCTTGAGAGGTTGCCTCTCCGTAAAAATAACGCTTTAAACCATCTTTCTCTTCATACCATACGGGTTTTAAACCCTTAAAAACAGATGCCGTACTCGAATGTGTTTTGTCAGTAGCAAAAAGCTGCACACTAAATACTTCTTTTCCGGGAGCAGGACCAATCATTAGAGAGTTCATAGCAAACTCATCTCTGTATTTGAGAATCGCATTTGCCATGGCTTTCGCAATGCTTTCTTGCCCCTTGTCAGAGTTCAAAAATTCCCCCTCATTTGCATTAGATAAAAAACCTGTTTCTACAAGTATCGAAGGCATGATAGTCTCATATAACACCACAAAACCCGCTTGTTTTACCAACCTATCTCTGCGCTTTGCAGTTGCAACCATCTCTTGTTGCACATAAGCTGCGAGTTTTATGCTCTGATCAAGATTTTCTTCTTGAATTGCGCTTAAGCCAATAACATTGGTGAGGCCTTGGTAATTGGATTGATAATTATCTTCTTGATACATAGCAGCATTCTCGCGTTGAGCAACTGCTAGGTTTTTATCGGCACGATGCAAGCCTAACACAAAGGTCCCTGCACCATAGGCCGAAGAAGTATGTGCATCACAGTGAATAGAAACAAAGACATCTGCCCCAACACGATTCGCCATAGGGCCTCTAGCATATAAATTAACCGAACGATCGTCCTTACGTGAATAATGTACCGTAATACCTTCTTCTTTTGCGAGTAGTTTTCCAAGTTTTAGCGCAATGGCAAGCGTAATCTTTTTCTCGACATAGCCATTATGCATATTTCCTGGGTCTTTTCCGCCATGACCAGGATCAATAAATACCGTGAAATTCTGTTCTGTCTGTGCCTGAAGTATAGAGGCAGAGAGCATACAGAGGTAAAAAACAGTCTTAATAATGGTCTTAATCACGTATTAATAGAAGTAATCGATGTATTGTAAAATTAAGCAATCACAGAGAGTTACCACAAATATTACGTAAGTTTGACCCAGGTTTAAACGCTTTAAACTCAGTAAAACCAAGGCTTTCGTATTGGAGTTCAGGCAAATCTACTTTGTGCTCTTAATGGGGTGCTTGCTTCAGCCCAGCGTGATATTCGGTCAACAAGACTCGATTACAGTGTCACCCAAGACTAAAGGGCTGTATACAGAACTTCCAAAAGGTTTTGAACTCCCTCAGGTTTCAGCCGAAAAGCAGCAACTTCTCGATTCTCTTGTGGCTACTAAGAAGAAAAAGACCAATGTTGCTATTTCTTCAAAGCTTGAGAGCCTTATTAAGTACAGCGCGAAAGACTCGGTTACCATCAGTCAAACTCAAAAGAAGATCTATCTCTCTAACGAAGCTTCAATCGATTATACCGATACCAAACTCACTGCGGGTATTATCGCCATCGATTATTTACATAATGAAATTTTAGCGGGGCGATTTGTCGATTCGAAAGGAGAAAAGAGTCAAACTCCTGAATTCACTCAAGGTCAAAACGAGGTCATACCCGACTCTATCCGCTATAACATTACCTCTCAAAAGGCCTTGATTTTCAATTCTCGCACTGAACAAGGAGCTGGAATTGGTGGTATGGGTGGAGGAGAAACCATGAAAGTGGTTACCGAAAAAACGAAGAAAGAAAACGATTCGGTATTCTATTTCAGCCAAGGAAAATTGACAACCGCTTTAGACTCGATCGACCCTGACTACTACATCAAAGTGCGCAAAGCCAAATTCATTCCAGGAAAGAGAATTATCGCAGGTTTTTCAAATATGTATTTGGTTGATGTGCCTACTCCCATTGCACTTCCGTTCGCCATATTCCCCTTAACCAGCGGAAGATCTGGAGGACTTATCTTTCCGACCATCACCAATGACCCACAACGTGGGTACTCGGTTCAAAATGGCGGATACTACTTTCCAATTAGCGACTATGTCGATCTCAATCTTACAGGAGACTATTTTACCAATGGTAGCTATGGCTTTAGAGCGCAATCGGTATACACCATGCGTTACAGGTATAGAGGAAATGTAAACCTGAGGTTTGAGAATCTCATTACTTCTCAGAAGGGATTTGCGGATTATAGCCGCAATAGCATTTTTAACCTTCAGATATCCCATTCGCAAGACCCCAAGGCTAGTCCGGATTCTCGTTTCGCGGCCTCGGTCAATATCGGAAGCAGTAAATACTTTAGAAACTCTGCAAACCAACAGAACCTTGCGCTGACTCAAAACAACAACCTCTCTTCTTCGATCACGTATTCTAAGACATTTCCGGCTTATCCTTCGGTCAACCTAAACCTCAGTGCCACGCACAACCAGAATACAAATACTGAAGAAATCAACCTCACATTACCCACGGCTCAGGTGAATATGGAACGTATTTTTCCATTCGCGAAACGAGAAGGCATCAAAAAAGGCCTTATTCAAAATATCAACCTTCAATACACCTCTAGATTTGAAAACCGGATTAGAACGACTGATTCGCTGTTCTTAACCTCTAAGATGTTTGACGATGCCAAGGTCGGAGCTCGCCACAATATCCCCTTAAGTACCAATTTCAAACTGGCCAAGTTTTTGAGTGTATCGATGGGCGCTAACTATGAAGATCTATGGAGCTTTGAAACCTTCACGCGAGGGCAAGATCCGAATGCAGACGTTAGTCGTGAAGTTGTTTTAGATACCGTTAGAGGCTTTGATCGCTTTAATCGCTACGGTGTATCTAGCTCCATAGGAACTACAGTATACGGAACTTACACCTTTAAAGAGGGCAATAAATTGCAAGCTATTCGACACGTTGCTAGACCCTCTATTGGATGGAGTTTTGGGCCCTCTTTTGAACGCTACTACGATACATATACGAACCTTGACGGACAAGAGGTAAGTTATTCAAGGTTCGAAGGTACACTCAATGGATCTCCGAGTCTTGGTAAATCGAATAGTCTATCGTTCGGACTTCAGAACACGCTAGAAGCTAAGATGGCCTCAAAAGACTCTACAAAAACTGAACCTAGAAAAATTCCACTACTCAGTAACCTAAATTTCTCTAGTGCCTACAATCTTGAAGCGGACTCTTTACGACTGAGCCCCGTTAGCTTTAATGCAGCAACCGCACTTTTCAATCAAGAAATGAGTGTGAATATGAGTGGAACTTTAGATCCTTTTATCACTACGGCTGACGGTACGCGCATCAATACGTTTCATATCGCACAAAGCGGCAAACTCGCCAAACTCACTAGAGCGAGTCTGAATTTCAGTTATGCGTTATCGAACGAAACCTTCAAACCCAGAACCGACGAATCTCAGCAAGGTTCAAGAAGCAACAATCAAGGTTATGACGGCGATTATAGAGCACAATCCGGAGGAGCGGATAACGACCTATTTGGTTTTGGATTAACTGATAATTTTCCTGGCGAAGAGCGCTATGCAGCAAACCAAAAAGAAGGAGAAGAGGATTCTGAAAACAACACCTTTTATGTCAACCGCATTCCATGGAGCTTAAACCTTCAGTTCAATAGTAGCTACTCTAACCTTCAAGACGAAAAAGAAATTACAAGTGCCTCACTGATGTTTTCAGGAAACATAGATCTCACCCCTGCTTGGAAACTCAGAGTCTCATCAGGTTATGATTTTAAAAACCAAGGGTTTAACCTCACTCAGATTGGTTTCAAGCGTGACCTTAAAAGTTTTGACTTAAGATTTAATTGGGTACCCTTTGGCCAAAATGCCCGTTGGGATTTCTTTATTGGGATCAAGAGTGCTATGCTCTCAGACCTGAAATGGGAAAGTCGCAGTCAGCGTAATTTTAATCGTTAAATTACACACCTATGTCTAAACAAGCCATATTTACAGAAAAAGCGCCAGCAGCCATCGGCCCCTACAATCAGGCGATCCTTCATCAGAATACGCTTTTCGTTTCGGGTCAAATCCCCATTGATCCTGCAACCGGTGAACTTATAGAAGGAGATCGTGTTAAAGAAACGCGTCAATGCCTTGAAAACATAAAAAACATTTTGGCTGAGGCTGGATTCCGTATAGACCACATCGTTAAGAGCAGTATATTCTTAACCAGTATGGGTGATTTTGCTACCGTTAACGAGGTTTACGGTAGCTTTTTTGAGGGATGCACAGCGCCAGCCAGAGAAACGGTTGCAGTCTCTGCCTTGCCCAAAGGCGCAAATGTCGAGATAAGTGTGATTGCTATGCGCTAGTCAGTGCGCTACACAGGTTATATCATGCTCTTGTGAAACTCTACTAGACCTTCAATAGGGCGGCGTTGCACATTTCCCATTACCAGGTCATTGTTATGAAGCACTTGTTGCAGCTCATCTTTTAAGAAATAAGCAATGCTTCCGACGAAATGACATGGAACCTTAGTAGCCAATTCAAACTGCATAATGTAATTGTTTACAAATTGTTGTAAACCTTTCATAATCACACCTTTGCAGTAGCTATGCTCCTTATTTTCGATTAGAAACCGAGCAAAGGTGGCTAAATACGTATTGGGGTTTGGTTGCTTGTACAAGTGTTCTTTAATGGTATCCGCCTCTAAATCGTATTCTTTAGAGAAGCGTAGGGCCAAATCTTGAGGAATCTTGTGAAAATACAAGTCTCTCAATAATTTTCTGCCAAAGTAATTCCCGCTAGCATCGTCCATTAAGATGTACCCCAATGAAACTACTTTTTGAAAGGGCTGATGTCCGTCGTAATACGAACAGTTCGACCCAGTACCTAAAATACACACAATACCCTGCTTACCAATCTGGGTAGTCGCATAAATAGCTGCATAGGTATCTTCTTTCACATCGACCTTAGCCTTCGGAAAAAAAGCTTTAAAAATCTCTGTAAGAAAGCGTTTCATGCGATCTGTACCGCAGCCTGCTCCGTAGAAATAGAGTTGCGTTACTTTTTGTCTGTGCTTCGAGATTTCAAAGTTGTTCGCAAGGCGATCTTCAATCACTTCTCGCGTAAGTACTTCTGGAGAAAGCCCAAGCGTCTGAGTAGCGAAAAACTCGCTACCATCAGGGTTCAGGGCGATCCAATCTGATTTAGTCGCCCCACTATCTACAACGAGAATCATTTTATTCCAGAAATTAAATTGAAGCTACGTGAAGCGCTAAATCGATCAATTTATTCGAATATCCTGCCTCGTTATCGTACCAAGAAACCACCTTAAAGAAAGAAGGATTCAGCTCAATACCTGCCTCGGCGTCGAAAATAGAAGTGCGTGCATCCCCAATAAAATCCTGTGAAACTACAGCATCTTCAGTATACCCCAAGATTCCTTTCAACTCGCCTTCAGAAGCAGCCTTCATAGCGTTCTTAATTCCCTGGTAAGAAGTTTCTTTTTGAAGTTTTACGGTCAAGTCCACTACAGAAACATCTGCATTAGGAACTCTAAAGGCCATACCTGTAATCTTTCCTTGAAGTGAAGGAATTACCTTGGTTACTGCTTTAGCAGCCCCTGTTGAGGCCGGGATAATGTTCAATAAAGCAGAACGTCCACCGCGATAGTCTTTACGTGAAGGACCATCAACCGTCATCTGCGTAGCTGTAGTTGCATGTACCGTAGTCATTAAAGCTTCTTCAATTCCGAAGGCATCGTGTAAGACCTTAGCAATGGGTGCTAAACAGTTCGTGGTGCAAGAAGCGTTACTAACGATAGTATCTGTTGCAGTTACATCTTTGTGATTTACCCCCATTACAAACATAGGTGCATCCGCTGAAGGTGCAGAAATCACAACTTTTTTAGCTCCACCGTCAATGTGCGACTGAGCCATATCTTTTGTGGTGAAGATTCCTGTACACTCTGCAACGATAGTAGCGCCTACCTCATCCCACTTTAACGTTTTAGGATCCTTTTCTGCCGTAATACGCACGGGGTTACCGTTTACAATTAACGTCTCTCCTTGAATCTCAACAGTACCGTCAAAATTTCCGTGAACAGAGTCGTACTTCAATAAATAGGCTAAATGATCAATATCTAAAAGGTCGTTGATCGCTACTACTTGAACGTCATTACGTTTAGCAGCTGCTCTGAAGACCATTCTACCGATTCTTCCAAATCCATTTATTCCAATCTTAACCGTTTGCATAATTTCTATAATTGATTAGTGATTAAATACTCATGATATCCGATACCCGGATAAGTTCTTCGTCTATTTCGCTTAGTCCGCTAATGGCCTTCTCGATTGGTGTCAGAATCATTTTATTCGACTCTACCCCCACCATGAAATTTGACTTACCTTCAAGTAAAGACTCTACAGCTTTAACCCCCATGCGGCTCGCAAGTACACGGTCAAAGCAGGTCGGGCTACCTCCACGCTGCATGTGCCCCAAAACTGAGACTCTTACATCGTAAATTGGAAGGTGAGTTTCAACGTATTCTTTGAGTTCAAAAACGTTTTTACCCGTTTTATCTCCCTCGGCAACAACAACTATACTTGAAGATTTTCCTGAAGCTTTACTGCGCTTCAATGAATCTAATAGTCGCTCTAAGCCTAAGTTTTGTTCTGGAATTAAGATTTCTTCTGCACCAGCACCCACACCACTGTTTAAGGCCACTAGGCCTACATCGCGGCCCATCACTTCAACAAAGAAAAGACGGTTGTGTGAACTGGCTGTATCACGAATCTTATCAATAGCTTCTACCACCGTGTTAATAGCGGTGTCAAAACCAATAGTGTAATCTGTTCCTAAAATATCGTTATCGATGGTACCCGGAATTCCAATGATAGGCAATCCAAATTCTTGATTCAATTTTAACGCACCTGTGAGAGATCCGTTACCTCCAATTACCACCAAGGCATCGATACCGGCATTCTTCGCCTGCTGAAAAGCAGTAGCTCTTCCTTCTTTCTCTCTGAACTGCTCGCAGCGCGCTGATTTAAGGATAGTACCTCCTTTATTGATAATATTATTAACGCTTCTCGCAGTGAAGTCCTCAAAATCACCTTCGATAAGGCCTTGATAGCCTCTGTATATGGCTGTACACTCTAGCCCATGGAACATAGTAGTTCTGACAACAGAGCGAATTGCAGCGTTCATTCCTGGAGAATCCCCACCTGAGGTGAGTACTCCGATTCGTTTTATTGATTGATTCATAAGCTTAACGCGCCAAATCTAAGAAATAGTGTTTATTCTTCGGTAGTGTTTGTCGATTTTAATACCCTTCTTATCAAATCTTTAAAATTATCAAAGTCTACCTGGTAACTCAGGCCAATACCTTGGGTATATCCGGGTATACTTGCCAAAAACTGGCTTAAAGTATTCTCTCGGTTAAAGATCTTTGCGCTCAGCGTACCTTCTTCGTTTAAAATGAGTTGTAACTCAACATCGCCCGCTACTACGGTCTCAGTCACCCGACCCACTGGTACGCCTAATTTACCGTTGAACATCAAGCGATTACCTAATTGAGTACTCAGCGTAACGCCAATACGGTCTTCAATTGCGACGTTTGCATTTGGATTTCTATATCCCTGCTCGTAAGACAACCCTAAATCTAAGACTTCTGAAGCCCCTAAGACCTCTTCTAGCAATCCTGAAGCCGATTGCAGCAGGTTTCCGGTAAGCGCTTGCTGAGAAAGCCCCATTTGCTCGTTTACAAAATTGCCCTGAGCCAAAAGGAAAAAAACGTTTCTTTCTAGCGTTGAACGGTCTTGTAAGCGGTATTCTATCTCGCTTCTCACCACTGAATTAAGTGTCGGAAAGCGCAGCGAGAAATCAATGGTTGGATTAAGGAGTTTTCCGCCTAACTGAATCACTACATCGGTTTGTACTGGTCTAGGAAAGGAGCTAGAGTCTAGTAGTGGCGCCGGGTTGGCACTCAAACTGTATACAGCCTCTAGGTTGATGTCTGCATCGTACGGATCACCGTTCCAGATCAGATTACCCCCTGGAGCCAGACTAAAACCTTTGTCTATTAAACCTCCAAATCGATAATCATAGGTTCCAGAAGCGAGCGCATATTCACCAAAAATATTGAACTCATCTCCCGGAGCTACTTGAAGGCGAAATAGGCCGGCACCATTACCCCTTAATTTTGATCCAGATTCACGATCGACTATCACCTCAACCATTGCTTCTGGAGTAACTACCAAATTGAAATCTAAACTGATTCCTTTTTGCGTCTCTATTGGGGTAAATGATCGCTGCACTTCTGCAATAGGTTCACTGTTGACAAAACGAACCAAATCATCACTAAAATCTACTGTGTCTGAATTCAAAGGAATTATCAAACTACTCCCCTTTTTTGTTACGGCATCTACTTGTACCACGGTTGAGGAAGGGGTCCCTTTTATGCTACCTGTTCCTGAAACAAATCCTGTCCCGTAATACAGCGCGTCTTCCGAGGCTTCGGTTTTTAATACTAATGAAGACTCACTCAGAGTAGCAACTCCAAGGTCAAATTCAAAATTCTTCAATCCCGAATGTTGAATAAATCCATCTATTTCAATCTCTGTTTGAAAAGAGGTGTCTTTCAACCGAAAGTGGTCAAAATAGAAACTGTTTCTGTTCAGTCGGATAGTAGGTCGATCCACAACATCAAAATCCACTCCTAAATACGGAAATCTCAATCCAGATGAATCAAGCACGAGTTCACCCAAAAGCTCAGGCGAATCTAAGGTATTGGTTAAGCTCACAACCCCTGATGCCAAACCTCTTAAATCAGAAAAAGTAGTGGTTCCGAGGGCTGAAAACGGCGAGATGTCAAATTGAGAAAAACGCGCATCTGCGTCTAGTGTAAATTGGCCGTTATCTGTTTGATTGAGTATTCCAGATAATTCTAGTGTAGGAGTACCGGTATTTAAGATGTCTGCTTGAAGTGTAAATACATCGGCATTACTGCTTCCGTTGACTACCCCATTGAAAAAACCAACAAATTTAGAATTCACCACTAAATCCTCAATACTCAAATTAAAGCGCGGATCGTATCTACCATTCTGTCGTTTAAATTGTAAAGAACCAGTAGCCCCCCCCTTTATCTCTAGATTCTTAATTTCTGGAGTTATAGTTTCTAAGGGTGCATTTTCGAGTTCTAAGCTAAAGGTGTAATTCTCATTGTCCTGATATCCCCCTTGCAACGCTAAATAACCGTCGTCTACCGTCCTTAAATCTAACCGGTTAAAGGTGACACTCTTATGAACAATATCGAGGTCAATTTCAGAGGACTTATCAATACCCCATTCGTATTGCTTTAAGGTGAAGCTTGAAGGCTCGATGTAAAGCTTAATGTGATCATCAGAGGGTCTATTCCAGCTGAAATTAAAGGCAAATTGATCGGGAGTTTCTCCAGCAGTAGAAGCCATTAGCGACAAGCTTGAAGCGCCAATGTCTGTGCGTATAGAGGAAAGATCAAAAAACGGTGAATTCAATGACTCTGCTTCAATAACGAAGTTTCCTGCACCATCGGTAAATCCGTGCAATTCTTTCAAATCGAAAGCGTCATAACGAAATCGTGAAAGACGAATGTCTGATTTAAAAAGCCCCTTAGAATACCTCAAATAACCCGTAATTTCAGGCAAAACCGTTGAGCCTTCGATCAAATCAATCCATCGCGTTCCCGTTTGTATATCGGCATCTAATTCGAAATTATCCGGCAATCGAAGTTCACTTAAAGCCGTTTGCCAGTCAAATAGGTGGTAGTTTCCAGAGACTAAAAGGTTGACAAAATCTTCAGAAACTACCTTGAATAAATGGTCTTTTTCTTGGTCGACAGTTAAACTCATTTGCACACTTCCTACTTCAATCACTTCTTGAGAAGAAGTATAAAAGCGCAAACCATCAAGAGAAATAGATCCTTGTATATCAACCCATGAACTCCCCCAAACCGAGAAGTCTGCCCCCGTACTCAAAACCGCTGCAGTACTAGGTGTATCTGATAAGAGCACATCGAATCTTCTAAAATCGGCGCTTCCCACAATGGACCATGAATTATTCAAACGTTCTAGTGTGAAATTTGTCGTGAAATTCTGGCCTTTGACAGCACTCTTCAGTGCGATATCGTACTGGTTAGGGTTGAGTACTATCGAATAATCAACCGCTTTCAACTGTTTGTTACCTGGCCAACTAAGCGATTCAAGTGAACCATCAATCACGAAAGGTTGCGAGGTCATTCGTTGAGCCTCAAATGAGGTAGTAAGCAGCTGTTTAGTCCCTGGCAAGAACCATTCAATAGGCACTTTTGAGAGTCCTCCTCTTAAAACTTCTACTTTCTTATTTCTTTCATAGCTTATTGAAAGATGCGCCTCTGAAATATCAAAGTAGCCTTTTAAAGAAAATACTTGCGAGTTATTTTCTAGGTCTAACGCTCCTCTCCATGGCACTGTAGAAGCCATATTTAGACGTTGCACTCCCTCAGTTTTGAGTATCGATCTGTACCCCTTTATATCTTTCCAATATGCCGCGATATCTGTAAAATTCAATCGATACGAGTTACCCGGCACGTTAAAGTTTAATGAAGCGTCTAATACAGCTGTACTCTCACCCCATTGCAAGGCAAGGTTTTGGGCTTCAAGTTTACCCCCATGAAGAGTTAGTACTCCACTCCAATATACAGATGGAACATTAGTGACACTTAAACCAAGGGCTTTTAATCGCTGCCCGGTCATAAATGCATCTTCTACCTTAAATTTCCATCTCCCTGAATTGAAATCGTAGGTGAGCGAATCTAGTTCAATGGCTTCGTCTTTAGCGCGTAAGGTAATCAGTGATCCGAGCGCTACTCCCTCATGGGTTTCAAACTTACCCTCAAGGCTAAAATCGGGCTCAACCAGCAAATTATTCTTTTCATAATGGCCAGCCAATTCGAATTCACCTGAGACTTGCTTCGACCCCAAGCGCAAATTTTGAATGTCAATTTTTTTAAAATCTAAGGTGTGTGCCTCCCCAATTGAGTCGTCGATATATCTAACCTTAAGCGCTCCTGTTCTTATGCGTTCTGCACCAAAAGCATTCCCCGAACCTTTTGGCAATTCATTCAAATACATTTGTAGGTTAGACAAAGAATCACCCGAGTGCGTTTTAATATTCACCAGAGTTTCGCCAAGTCTGTACTGACTTTGAGAAGCCGAGGCATACAATGCTTTTAGAGATCGAAAACGGCTACTGAGTGACCGGATATAAATCAGGGTATCTCCTTTGTGATCCGGAATCAAAAGATGTTGAAGAGTGGCGTTGAATGCCAGTGGATTTACGCGAACCGCATCGACAGAAAGATCTATACCGTATTGGGTGGTGAGTTGCGAAATGAATCGCTGCGCTAAATAATTTTGAACCTTAGGGGTTGATGCAACTAAGGTGATTAAGAAAAGTCCCACAAGAAGGCCGAGCAGTATACGCAGTCCTAAAAAGAGTCTTTTTCTCATTGTTTAATAGCCGTTATCTTTGCATCTATGAGCACTGGAGAACATCCATTAATATTGGCAATTGAATCGTCTTGCGACGATACTTCTGCTGCTGTTTTAAGAGGCACTCAAATGCTTTCAAACTGTGTTGCCACCCAACAAATGCATGCGCTTTATGGAGGTGTAGTACCAGAGTTAGCATCTCGGGCTCATCAGCAACACATTGTAGCGGTTGTGAATGAGGCCCTAAACGAGGCAAATATCGCGAAAAATGACCTCTCAGCAATCGCATTTACAAAAGGGCCAGGACTTTTAGGATCCCTGTTAGTCGGCGTCTCCTTTGCGAAATCATTGGCCCAAGCTTTAGCGATTCCTTTAATCGAGGTAAATCATATGCAAGGCCATATTTTAGCACATTTCATCGCTGAAGCCCACCCTGAGACCCCTAAGTTTCCGTTTCTAGCTTTGACAATAAGTGGAGGACATACTCAGATTGTACGGGTCAATGCCCCAGATCAATTTGAATTGTTAGGTCAAACCTTAGACGATGCTGTCGGAGAATGCTTTGATAAATCGGCAAAGGTGCTCGGATTTGAGTACCCAGGCGGCCCTCAAATTGACAAGCTTGCTGCTCTTGGAAACCCAAATGCATTCTCCTTTAGCATACCGAACGTTTCTGGTCTTGATTTCAGTTTTAGCGGACTTAAAACTCAATTCATAAGAGTGGTGACTCAAGAAATGAAGAAAGACTCTCATTTTGTTGAAATGAACAAAGCAGATTTGGCGGCCTCTCTTCAGTACACCATTACAGAAATACTGGTTCAAAAACTAGAACTAGCGCTACACGAAACAGGTATTGGTCAAATTGCCATCGGCGGAGGTGTGGCTGCCAATTCTGGAATTCGAATGGCGTTAACCGCTCTCGCCCAAAGAAAAAATGTTCAACTTTTTGTACCAGAACTCTCCTATTGCACCGATAATGCCGCGATGATTGGTATATCAGGATACTTCAAATATTTAGTCTCTGACTTTGCAGATTTATCTGTTCAGGCGGAGGCGCGTTATGCTGTACAGTCATGAGTCAACGTTTCTACGCACCCGACCTAAAGGTCGATCAATTCTCATATATCCTTGACCCTTTTGAAAGCAAACACCTTGTGCGCGTACTCAGAAAGAAAGAAGGCGATCGTATAGAATTGGGTAATGGCCTTGGAGACCTCTTTGAGGCTATAATCATAGATGCCAATAGTAAAAGATGCGAGTTAGCTGTTCAAGTTCACTCGAGAGAATCTCTACCTCCTTTTCGTTTACATCTAGCCTTAGCCCTTTTGAAAAGCAACGACCGATTTGCATGGTGTCTCGAAAAGGCTACCGAACTCGGGGTAGCCTCGATCACACCCCTGTTAAGCGATCACTGCGAGAAAAATAAATTCAACCAAGAGCGCGCAGAACGCACCCTGCAAAGTGCCTTTAAGCAATCTTTAAACGCGTTTATCCCAGAACTCCATCCCTTACAGTCTGTATCAGACTATTTAATGGCTCATGATGAAGAAACTGTATTGATGGGACATTGTTACGAAGAACCTCAAAAGAAGGATTTGTTTTTCACCGCTAGAAACTATAACGATTATCACATCATGATAGGTCCTGAGGGCGATTTTAGCAGAAACGAGGTTTTATTGGCTAAACAGCAAAAGGCAGAGTTTTTCTCCCTTGGAGAACAACGATTACGCACCGAAACTGCTGCAATCGTCGCGATTAATCGTATTTTATGTGCACAACTTTCAGAATAACCAATTTATGAGCACTCAAGACCTTTCGAAAGCCATCGTAAAGAGTGTTTTAACACTCGTTGGAATAGCGGCCCTAGCTTATGGAATTTACCTTGTACGCGAGGTGATTGCCTACGTTATTATTGCTGCGGTATTAAGTCTCATTGGAAAGCCCTTAGTCAAGCTTTTGACAGGAGGTTTAAAGGTGCCTAACACGCTGGCAGTCGCCCTCACCTTAACAGCCCAGCTTCTAGTGTTTTTCGGACTTATTGGCCTTCTGGTACCCGTGGTTATTGCCCAGGGCGAACAGTTGTCGCTTTTGAATGTCGAAGACTTGTCAAATCGTGCATTTGACGCAGTGGGCCAACTCACCGAAGCCATCAGTTCGCATGTGCCATTTTTAAGTGAAAAACTTGATCTGGCACCACTTCAAGCTAAACTACTAAGCACCTTAAATCTTGATTTTATCCCTAGTTTGATAGAACAAATCGGCACAGCATTTGGGAGTTTCAGTGTAAGCGTATTTTCTATACTCTTTCTTACTTTTTTCTTTTTAAAGGATCAGCAACTCTTCAGAAAAGGGGTGCTTACCTTAATTCCCGATCACAAAGAAGAAATGACACTTGACTCTATCGATCGCATTGAAAAGCTGTTAAGCCGATATTTTGTCGGGATACTCATTCAACTAACCATCCTTTTGACGGTGTACGCAATAGCCTTGGCAATTGGTGGGGTTCAACATGCCTTCACGATTGCTTTTTTATGTGCCATTTTTAATATCATCCCATACATCGGACCGCTAATTGGCGCCTTGCTAATGCTGCTGCTGACTTTAATAGGAGATTTAAATGTAGACTTCATGGCCGTCACCTTGCCAAAGTTGCTTTTTGTACTCGGGGGTGTTGTGGTAGGACAACTCATTGACAACTTTTTCTCTCAACCCTTTATCTATGCGAAAAGCGTAAGGTCTCATCCCATAGAAATCTTTCTAGTGATTTTGTGTTCTGGATTGCTCTTTGGTGTTGTAGGACTCATCATCGCCGTACCGCTATACACGAGTATAAAGGTCATTTTGAAGGTTTTTTACCGAGAAAACTATTGGGTTGAAAAACTCACAAAAAACCTCTAGATGAATCCTCGACTTATCGCGGATGATGTCCAGGATTATATTCATCAAGGGGCAGCCGTTGATCTCGATGCACTATCCTTTCAGCCTTCGATGTTTGAAGGAGTGCCCAATGCTGAGCTCATTGAGCAGATACAGGCGTTATCTAAAGCAAAGAAAAAGTTACCCAACTGGACCGTTCGTAAAGGAATTGTGTACCCTCCGAAAAGAGCCATTGAACAGTCGAGTTCTCAATTTACAGCTGCCTATAAGGCTGAGGTATGTCAGCAGCTTCTTTCTGGAAGGCTGCAAAGCGCTATTGATCTAACGGCCGGATTTGGGGTCGATTCTGCCGCACTTAGCAACCTTTTTGACACTTTCGTGTCTGTAGAGTGCGACCCTCATCTCAATGCGCTTTTAAACCACAATTTGAAACTACTTCAACGTACTCATGTGCAGGTTGAGGCTTCTACAGCAGAAGAGTTTTTAGAGCGCACCCCTGCGGTAGACTTTATTTACCTAGATCCGGATAGACGTGATCGAACTGGTACGAGAAGGATCGGTTTCGAGCACTACGCTCCTAACCTCTTTGAGCTTTATGAATCCTTAATCTCAAAAGCGCGATTAGTTGCTATCAAGGTTTCTCCGATGATTGACCTGAGTTATTCCCAAAAATATCTTCCTCACCTTGTACGCATCGATCTTGTTTCATTAGAGAATGAACTCAAAGAATTACTCTTATGGCTAGACCCTTTAAAAGCTTCAACTGAGGTTACATTGGTCCATGCATTTCTATACAGAGATCAAGAAAAACAGTTATTTACTAGCGCATTTGAAAGCACTCAGAATAAACCGCTCCCTTTATTGAGTCTTGATGGGGCGAGGTATATCATTGACTTACCTTCCGCTTTTATCAAATCGCGCTATACCGAAAAACTGATTAAAGATCATCCTGGGCTTCACATTGGATTTGCCAGTACCCCCTCACTTCTGTTTTCTAGGGAGCCTGTGACGACTTTTCCTTCGCGATTACTTAAAATCGAAGAGGTACTACCCTATTCGAAACAGAACCTAAAACGTTTTAGCCGAGAAGCGTTTAGCATCCAGGTTAAGAATCAAAAGCAACGCCCTGAAGAGGTGCGTAAAAGGTATAACATCAAAGAAAGTCCTGATCACTTCTTATTTCTTATTGATTCAAAACCAGGAGTCATCATACGGGCCACCAAAGTGAACAATTAATGTATCTTCGTGACTGCCTATGCAAGCACTTGACTACTTTCAATTAGCACTCATTGTAATCGGTTCGGCGGTTGCGGTATTTTTGATTTATAAGATTTTAAAGATTATCCTCACTCCTCTTAGAATCTTAGTGCGATTTCTTCTCGCACTTGCGGCATTCGCTGCCTTAGCTTACTTCGTTGCTCAGTATTTCGGGTACGATCTTTTAGCCATTGTACTTGGTTTATTAGATCAGCCGAATGAGACGCTTAGTGTTTGAGCTAATCATTTATTATAATTTAACTCATAATATATTAATATACAATGAGTTGAGAGTTACTTTGTTAAGAAGTTTTAGATAATACTTTGTCTTAAGCCTTATTTCAAATCCTCTGGAACTTCATTTTACGTTATGTGTCAATAATGTGTCACAAAACCCTGTTTTTTGAGTCATTTTGTGTCAATCTATAGACTAAATACTGGTAACTTGCTGCAGTCAAAGTCTATGAATGCACTCTAAGGAAAAGCGCATAAAAAAAGGGCTAACCGCGGTTAACCCTTCTTGATGCTTAAGTGATCGCGGCAGGATTCGAACCTGCGACCGTCTGCTTAGAAGGCAGATGCTCTATCCAGCTGAGCTACGCGACCGATTTAGAGGCGCAAAGATACATTTAATTCGGGCGAAGTCAAACAGTTTTAAATAATCCCAATTTGGGGAGTACTGTGGGGAGTAGTCGATTTTAATAACAGAAATCAGTCGTTAAATGACGGGCAGGATTGCTTTGCTTGCGCAAAGCATCCTGAAGGTGGAGTCGAATCAGAAAAAAGCCCACAGCCCGCTCTGCGGGCTAGGTCTTTTCATTTGAGCCCCTTTGCTAGAGTACAACTCGGCACGGGGTGCAAATGAAAAGCCCACAAACCTAAATTGGTTTGTGGGCTTTTTTCTGGTCGGGGTGGCAGGATTCGAACCTGCGACCTCCTGCTCCCAAAGCAGGCGCGATAACCGGGCTACGCTACACCCCGAAAAGAAAGTGTCTTCAGCGGAGAGACTGGGACTCGAACCCAGGCAGCACTTACGCGCTGACAGATTAGCAATCTGCTCCGTTACCACTCCGGCACCTCTCCTTTGCCTAGTCTTAATCGTTCTTAAGAATAAAGGCGGGTGCAAAAATACTTTTTAGCCTCGAGTATCACAACATTTAAACACAAATTTATTCTGGATATTCTACCCGAACGTGATAAATGTTAGTGAGCTTCTTTTTAAGAACCTTTTTAATCTGTTCAATCTCTTGAAGCGTAATGGCAGCAGTATCAAATTGCCCGTTTTCTACCTGAGTATCAATGATGCGCTCTACAAATGCGTCCAACATCTCGTAAGTAGGTTGATTGAGACTTTTACTAGCCGCCTCTACGGCATCACACATCATTAGAATGGCTGTTTCTTTTGAAAAAGGAGTCGGTCCGGGATAACGAAAATCTTCTTCATCGGCTGCTCCACTTAATTCTTGCTCTTTCTTGTAGAAGAAATAAATGAGACTGTTTCCGTGATGCGTACGGATGAAATCGATGATTCTATCCGGAATGTTGTTTTTTCTTGCGATCTCAATTCCTTTTATAACATGTCTTTTAATGATCTCGGCGCTCTCAACCGGTTCAAGATCTTCATGCGGATTAGTTCCGAGTATCTGATTCTCAGAGAAGAATTCGGGCTGAGCCATTTTTCCGATATCGTGATAAAGCGCCCCTACCCGAAGCAAAAGACTGTTAGCACCAACCGCATTAGCAGAGGCTTCGCATAAATTGGCCACCTGAAGACTATGATTAAATGTACCTGGCGCCTTTTCACTTAACTCTTTAAGCAGTTTTGAATTGGTATCAGACAGCTCGAGAAGCGAAACATCCGATACTAAACCGAAAAGCTTTTCAAAGAGATAAATCAAGGGCTGAGCAAATAAAGTGATCATCCCGTTCAAGACGAACAGAAGTAATATCTGATAGTCGATAGTAAGTAATCCACCTTGATTCAAGCCGTGAAATGCGGTGTAAGAAATCAAGTAGACTAAAGTAATCTGAAAGGCTGCAGCAAATAGGTTTGTGCGCTTCTGTAGCTCGTTTGAGCCAATCATAACTACCACTCCTGCCACGATTTGTAAAAACACAAACTCATAAGCGTTTGAAAGGGTCATAGCGATAATCAAAACCGTAATGATATGCGCAAATAAAGCCACCCGAGCATCGAAAAAATTCTTAAGCACTAAGGGTAGAATACTCATGGGAGATAAGAACACGAAGCGCTCATCGATCTCAACCAGTAGCGTGGTAATGAATACCATGAGCACAATATTGGTATATAAGAATACTAATTGATTGCTGTTCTCGAAGATGTCTTGACGGTATTTTCTAAGATAAAGCATCAGCAAAACCAATACGATAGCAACGAGGATAGCGTAGGCAATCACAATAAATATACCGTTTGAAGCTTCAATAGAAGAAGACTGGTACTCGTATTTGAGTGACTCTAATACTTGAAAATTTTCATCTTCTATGATCTCTCCTTTAGCAACGATAAGAGAACCTTCAGGAACCAAACCTCGGGTTAAAGAGATTTGCTCTAATTGTGTTTTAAAGGCCGCATCCGTTAGGGTTTGATTTAAACGGGCATTGACTTGTAATACACCACGAATAAATTCTTTCACCTGCTCTAGCTGGGATTCAGTAAATAACGAAGAAGATAATAAGGCAATATTTTCTTTATGCTGGGTAATCGAAACCAGATGTTCAGGCCTTATTGCAACAGCTTCATTGCCTTTGATCAGCTTAACATTTTCTATGAATTCGATTTCTTCTCCAAAAACAATCGCTTGCTGAATTGAATCGATCCATGAGTGAACTTGAATTATTTGATCCGCTAAAAGCTTTTGATTTCGATTGGATGCCGTGTTAGAGGGAATTCTCAAAAGAGAAGTGATTTCTTCTTTGTATGAAGAAAGTTTCTCTGCAAGGTCAAAATAGAACACCTTAGCTTTTGCAGTCCGCTCCCGTTCTGCCTTTAACTGATCCTCAGTTTTTTTTATCGAAAAATCAAAAGGCGCATATAGGGTCTCGTAACGCCAAGGACGCCCCTGAGTGTATTCGTAATTAAAGGCATGTTGCGACGGAAAAATCCACACAATAAGCGCAACTGCAATAACTACAAGTAAGCTTGAAAAAAGAAAGAAACGCAGGCGCTGCGCATCGGCAAGAAGACGAGACATAAATAAAGCTACATGGTCTGGTAAAAATAGGAAATATTGTTTTTTAGTATTTTCGCTAGAGATACTAGATTTAAGTCTTGAGTAGTCAGTACGGAATTTGCGCACTTAGTGTTATTAATGTGTACCGCGAACCTAGCGAGGCGAGTAGTATCGTGAATCAGTTGCTTTACGGAGACCATTTTGAATGTGTTGAAATCCAAAAATTTTGGTCTAAAATCAAGTTGCACTACGATCAAACTGAAGGGTACATTTTAAACGGTCTATTTACCGCTCTAGATCCTGACGCCTTTCGTGCCCTCTCAGACTACACTAAAGCGGTTTACAATCAAAACTTGACGCATTATGCACTTGTCGGTGTTCACGGTGCCCTACCCTTGTTATTAGGTTCAAGACTAGACGCCACCCAATTTATAAATCACGAGCTAGAGGTCTCCCACGACAGCTTTAAGGTTGAAGGAAAAACCCTTTCTGAGCAGCTTGTGAACACAGCGCTGAAATACACATATGCACCCTATATGCTCGGGGGCAGGTCTCCATTTGGAATAGACGCAAGCGGATTTACACAGATGGTGTATAAAACATGTCATCTATTTCTAGATCGCGATGTTATCTCACAGTCCAATCAAGGAAAAACTCTTTCGTTTATTGAAGAAAGTCAACCAGGAGATCTGGCATTCTTTGATGACCATGAAGGGAATTTGATACACGTTGGTCTTGTACTCCCAAACAACTATATCATTCACGCTCACGGATGTGTGCGCATCGACCGGTTAGACCACACGGGCATCTTTAACCCCGACCTTAACCAATATACCCACTCGCTTCGCGTCATTAAAACGCTTCAATAAAAAAACCCTCACTTAAAAGTGAGGGTTTTTTCTATGCTAAGCGCGTTTAAGTGCTTATGATTGCTCCATAAGACTTAAGATACGCTTGAAGTTTTCGTTGTCTCCAAGTGCTCCGTAAAGATTCCTTAACTGTGTCAACAGATCATTGTTGTTCGGAAGGTTTTCAAGGGCAGCCTCTAAAACCGCAGCACTTTCTCTAAATAAATTGTCTTTTTTCTCTTTGAGTGCATCGTACTTATCGTAATCTGACTGCTTAGTAGACATTGCTAGTGTATTCATCTCGTCTACCAACGCATTCCCTTCATTTACGTAAGTTGAAGAGAGGTTGAGTATCGCATTGATGTAGGTCGGATTGATCTCAATAGCCTTTTTGTAGGCGGCTCTTGCCTCTTCAATATTTCCTTGCTCAGAACTGATAACCCCAATATTGTAATGCAAATCAGGATTGTTTGGATCAATAGCGATCGCATCTTTCATCATTTCCTTGAACTTTTCTGGCTGACCAATATTATAATACAGATTAGCCTTATTTAAGAGCAATGCAATGTCTCCTGGATTTTGAGCCTGTGCAACCTCATACGCTTCTAGCGCCTCATCATTTCTTCCTTGTTGCTGATAGATCAGAGCGATATTTTTCACAACCTCAGAGCGCTTTGAAGGTGTATTCTCATCAGATGGATCTTTGTGAGTACCTCCCTTTACATAAAGGTCACGGGTTGCCTTATCAAAGTACTCCATTTCTGAAGTTTCAATGTTAATGGCCCCATAGCGCTTCTCACTTCCGTCATAATTGATGTCTCTAAGCTTGATGTAATACTCTAGAGCTTGTCCAAAATCTCCTCCATTAACCGCTGATCCTGCAGCGTAATACAAGTAAATAGTATCTCTTGGGCTTAACGCATAGCTCTGAAAAAGCTTCTGTGCCGCTCCTGCGTAGTTCTCGGTTTTCTGATCCTCTACCGCGAGATTTACATAATCATTCGCGATTTCTGCCAAAGACATGGCTATTTGATCAGTGTATCTAGATTTCCCAGAAGCCTCTTCCATAGCGATCAATGACTGGTATGCCGAAATTGCTGCTTGGTAGCGCTCTAAATCACCCGCCTTTGCAAGTTGCAATGACGCGTCTCCTAATAACAAGTAGTAGTCTCCTTGATACTTTTCTTCAGCAGAGCTGATAGACCCTTCAAGTGGGGATAGTTGAGCAAGCGTTTCTGCTGCATCTCCTTTTTTAAAAGCTCTGGAAGCCTCTTTAAGTTCATCTTTTTGAGCAGCGACCGAAAGCGTAGCTCCAGCGGCCATTGCGAAAAGTACTATTCTTTTCATGATCGTTAAGGTGTGTCTTGTTTTACGTTAAGGGTTGCAATTTACTCTTCTTCAGGCGCATTACCAACAGAAGAATCTTCAGAATCTACTATTGGCAAATCACGAATTTCGTTTTCCTGATCTACGTCCTCTTCTTTCATCACTTTTGCGACCGCCGCGATACTATCATCGTTGCGTAAATTGATGAGCTTGACCCCTTGAGTAGCGCGCCCCATTACCCTTAGATCACCTACAGGAAGCCTAATAGCGACTCCTGACTTATTAATGATCATTAAATCGTCTTCATCGGTGACTGACTTGATAGCCACTAAAGATCCCGTTTTTTCACTGATGGTTATGGTTTTTACTCCTTTACCACCGCGGTTAGTGATTCGGTAATCTTCAAGGTCTGAGCGCTTTCCATACCCCTTTTCTGAAACCACAAGAATGTTCTCGTCAAAATTGTTCACTGAAACCATTCCTACCACTTCATCCGAGGCATCTGCTAAGGTCGCACCGCGTACTCCAGAGGCATTTCTGCCCATTGGACGCGTTTTACTTTCCTCAAAGCGAATAGCCTTCCCTGATTTTAGTCCGAGTATAATTTGGCTTGATCCAGTCGTTAATCGTACTTCAAGCAACTCGTCTCCGTCGCGGACAGTGATGGCGTTGATACCACTTTGTCTTGGTCTAGAATACTGCTCAAGAGAGGTCTTTTTCACAACACCTTTTTTTGTAGCCATGATGACATAGTGACTGTTCACATAATCCTCGTCTTTAAGATCTTGTGTACAGATTACTGCTTTAATCTTGTCTTCAGGTTCAATTTGAAGAAGGTTTTGAATCGCCCTTCCTTTAGAGGTTCTAGAGCCTTCAGGTATTTCATAAACACGAAGCCAGAAGCACTTACCATTTTGAGTGAAGAAAAGCATGTATTGGTGGTTGGTTCCAACGAAAAGGTGCTCTAAGAAATCTTCATTTCTGGTAGCTGAAGCCTTTTGGCCTACTCCACCGCGATTTTGAGTTTTGTATTCCGCCAAAGGAGTTCTTTTGATATATCCCGCATGCGAAATAGTAATCACTACCTGCTCATCCGGAATCATATCTTCCATTCTAAAACTACCTCCGGCATAATCAATCTGAGAGCGTCTTTCGTCTCCGTACTTCGCTTTAACTTCTTCTAATTCGTCTATGATGATCTGCATGCGACGCTCTTCTCTTGCGAGAATATCTTTCAAGTCATTAATAGTCGCTTGCAACTGTTCAAATTCTTCTCTCAGCTTATCTTGCTCAAGACCGGTTAATTGTCTCAAACGCATCTCTACTATAGCCTTCGACTGCGCTTCTGACAACTTAAAAGTACTCATGAGCTTTTCACGTGCTTCATCGACATTAGCAGAGCCTCTAATGATGGCTATCACCTCGTCTATATTGTCTGAAGCAATAATGAGGCCTTCGACAATGTGAGCGCGCTCTTCGGCCTTATTTAATTCAAATTGAGATCTACGAATAACCACCTCATGTCGATGTTCGACAAAATGGTGAATCATCTCTTTGAGGTTTAAGAGCTGTGGACGCCCTTTTACAAGTGCAATGTTATTAACACTGAATGAAGTTTGTAGCGCTGTGTATTTGAAGAGCATGTTCATCACGATGTTCGGAATCGCATCTCTTTTTAAAATATATACTACTCGCATTCCCTTACGATCTGACTCATCGCGAATCGCTGAAATACCTTCAATTTTCTTATCGTTGACTAGATCCCAGGTCTTCTTGATCATATCCGCCTTGTTCACCTGATAAGGAATCTCGGTGACCACAATGGCCTCTTTGCCTTGCACTTCTTGAATTTCAGCTTTACCACGCATCACCACACGACCTCTTCCGGTCTCGAAGGCTTCTTTTACCCCTTCGTAACCATAAATGGTACCTCCTGTCGGAAAGTCTGGTGCCTTGATGTACTGCATCAATTCTTCAATATTGATATCTCTGTTTTTGATATAACTGATGGTACCGTCGACTACCTCTGAAAGATTATGGGGTGGCATGTTGGTGGCCATACCCACCGCAATACCTGCTGCACCGTTAACCAATAAATTCGGAACTCGAGCAGGCAACACCACGGGTTCTTTAAGCGAATCGTCAAAATTGAGCTGGTAATCAACCGTTTCTTTGTCGATGTCTGATAACATCTCTTCAGCAATCTTACGCATCCGAGCCTCGGTGTAACGCATAGCCGCAGGGCTATCACCATCAACCGAGCCGAAGTTTCCTTGACCATCTACGAGCATGTAGCGAAGAGACCATTCCTGCGCCATACGCACCATAGTGTCGTAAACCGAGGTATCTCCATGAGGGTGATACTTTCCGAGTACCTCTCCTACAATTCTTGCAGACTTTTTATACGCACTCGTCGACCGCACCCCTAAATCATGCATTCCATACAATACTCTTCTGTGTACAGGCTTTAGACCATCTCTAACATCAGGAAGGGCACGTGACACAATAACCGACATCGAGTAATCGATGTAGGCCGACTTCATTTCATCTTCTATATTTATTGAAATCAGCTTCTCTCCTTCGTTCATCTCAACTGAATTTTGTGGTATTTATTGAATAGGGCAATTTAGGTATAATGACAGGGTAGATCATGAATTACAAGCCGGTTTAATTAAGAATTTATCAACAAAACTGAAATGCTGTCAGGTGGATAAGTCCGGCATAGAAATTGTCTTGTTGGTAAATAGTTTTAGTATTTTTAGAACTTAATAAGGCGCTATGGACGATAATTTTTCACCTAGAGTAAAAGAAGTGCTCTCATTTAGCAAAGACGAAGCGCTTCGTCTTGGACATGATTTCATAGGAACAGAGCACTTGCTGTTAGGAATCCTTAGAGATGGTAGCGGAAAAGCTATTTCTATTTTGGATCAGCTCGATATCGATCTTGAGCACCTCAAGCGAAAGGTAGAAATCCTTACGCCTTCAAATCCTGAAGGAACCTCTTCTATTCAAGACAAGAAAAACCTAAGGCTCACGCGACAGGCAGAGCGCGCTTTAAAAACAACGTTCTTAGAGGCTAAGCTCTTTCAAAGTAGCACCATTAATACCGCTCACTTACTACTGTGCATTCTAAGAAATGAAAATGACCCCACGACGCGTCTCTTACAAAAGATGAATATTGATTACGATGGTGTCAAGGAGCAATTTAAGTCAATGATTACTTCAGATGACGATTTTATTGACAATCCTGCCGCCGAAACCTTTCACGAATCTTCAGAAGACAGAGAAGAATCTGAAGGTAGTGAAGGCTCTAAGGCTAAAGCCACGTCAAAAAAAGGACAGAAATCTAAAACCCCTGTTCTCGACAATTTCGGCCGCGATTTGACCGAATTAGCAGAAGAAAATAAACTTGATCCTGTTGTCGGGAGAGAAAAAGAAATCGAACGGGTTTCTCAAATTTTAAGTCGACGTAAAAAAAACAACCCACTCCTAATTGGAGAACCCGGTGTGGGTAAAAGTGCCATTGCTGAAGGTTTAGCCTTGCGCATTATTCAAAAAAAGGTCTCGCGTATTCTGTATAACAAGAGAGTCATCACTTTAGATCTTGCCTCTTTAGTTGCAGGAACTAAGTACCGCGGACAATTCGAGGAGCGCATGAAAGCTGTGATGAACGAACTCGAGAAGAACAAAGACATTATTCTCTTCATAGACGAGATTCATACCATTGTGGGTGCCGGAGGAGCAACAGGGAGTCTAGATGCTTCAAACATGTTCAAGCCTGCGCTCGCCAGAGGCGAAGTGCAATGCATCGGAGCAACCACCTTAGACGAATACAGGCAGTACATTGAAAAAGATGGAGCACTAGAGCGTCGCTTTCAAAAGGTCATGGTTTCTCCGACCTCTATTGAAGAGACCGTAGAGATCTTACAGAATATTCGTGAACGATACGAAGATCACCACAACGTCATATACACCGACGAGGCTTTAGAGGCCTGCGTCACCTTAACGAACCGTTACATCAGTGATCGATTCTTGCCAGACAAGGCTATTGACGCTCTAGACGAGGCAGGTTCTCGGGTTCATATTATTAACATGAACGTTCCAGAACAGATTCTCGAGCTAGAAAAAAAGCTTGAAGACACAAGAGTTCTAAAGAACGAAGTGGTGAAAAAACAGAAGTACGAAGAAGCAGCTAAACTCAGAGACGATGAAAAACGCGTTGAAAAAGCCCTAGCAGATGCCCAGTTGGCCTGGGAAGAAGAAAGCAAGCTTCACAGAGAAACGGTAACCGCAGAAAACGTAGCTGATGTGGTCTCTATGATGAGCGGCATCCCTGTGGCAAAAATTGCGCAGGCTGAAAGCTCGAAGTTGGCCCAATTACCTTCTATTATTTCCTCAAAAATCATCGGCCAAAACGAGGCCGTTCAAAAAGTAGCAAGAGCCATTCAGCGCAATCGCGCAGGTTTAAAAGATCCGAACAAACCGATCGGATCATTTATATTTTTAGGTCAAACAGGTGTAGGTAAAACACAGTTAGCTAAGGTGTTAGCTATAGAATTGTTTGACAGTGAAGAAGCACTTATTCGCATTGACATGAGCGAATACATGGAGAAGTTTGCCGTGTCTCGCCTAGTTGGTGCACCTCCTGGATATGTAGGATACGAAGAAGGAGGTCAACTCACCGAAAAGGTGAGAAGAAAGCCTTACGCTGTTATTCTTCTCGACGAGATTGAAAAGGCGCATCCGGATATTTTCAACATGCTACTTCAGGTGCTGGACGACGGATTCTTAACCGACAGTCTTGGCCGTAAAGTTGATTTCAGAAATACCATCATCATTATGACCTCTAACATAGGGGCCCGACAGATTAAAGATTTTGGTCAAGGTGTTGGATTTGGCACTGCCGCCAAAAAGGCTCAAGAACATGACTATAACAAAGGTGTCATCGAAAAGGCCTTGAAAAAAGCATTCGCTCCTGAATTTCTCAATCGTATTGACGACGTGGTGGTGTTCAATGCACTTGAGCGCGAAGACATTAACGAAATCATCCAGATTGAACTCAAAAAGGTAGTCTCGCGTATTGAGAATTTGGGTTATCATATTCAATTGTCTGATGCAGCACAAGAGTTTTTAGCAGAAAAAGGGTTCGATAAGCAATATGGGGCTCGTCCACTCAAGAGGGCCATTCAAAAATATATCGAAGACACGCTTGCTGAAGAAATTGTCCATAGTAGATTGAACGAAGGGGATACCATTGAATTGGATCTATCCGAAGACAAATCTCAACTTGTTGCAAAAACTCAAAAAACAGAAGATGCCGGTGAAAAAAAGTCATAAATCATGCGATTTATGCACGGATTGAAAGCATTCGTTACAAAACTGAGATTTATTACTAAAAAGAGCGTTCATTCTTGGGCGCTCTTTACTTTTTAAAGTAATTTTTGCCGCTTAAATCGAAATCACAATCTAGCCCATGATCGTTGTTAAGTTCGGAGGAACCTCTGTTAAAAATCCTGAGGCCCTTAAACAAATGGCTTCTATTGTAGCATCACATGCTGCCCAATCTCCCCTAATCGTTGTAGTGTCGGCTTTCGGAGGGGTTACCGACCTCTTACAGCAATTAACAAACGAAGCTATTGCCAAAAACACAACCTACACCACTGGCTTAGATCAAATTACTGCGCGAACCGAAGAAAATTTATTTTTTTGGAAGGCAGATACCTCAACGCGTGAAACAGTACAACAGATCCTTTCTAGACTTTCAGATTGTGCAAAGGCACTTTATGAAGGATCTGAGTCCATTGAAGCTTTTTCTAATGAGATTCTGGTTATCGGAGAAACGCTCTCTTCTACCGTTATTAGCGGATATCTAAACGCCTTAGGGACTACTAATAACCTAGAAGACAGTAGCCAGTATATCACGGCAAAACATGAGGGGCGAAGAGTGAAGGTAGATTATGCCGCTACCTATGGTGCTTTACAAGGACTTAAAGATAGAAAAGGTGTTCTGGTAATGCCAGGTTTTATGGCTAGAACTCCAGAGGGTGAAATTACTACACTTGGCAGAGGGGGTTCTGATTTCAGTGCAGCCCTTATCGCCAATGGGGTTTCGGCTGAAGAGTTGTATATCTATACCGATGTAAGTGGAATATATACTGCCGATCCACGCTTTGTGCGCCAGGCGAAACCCGTAGAAACGCTTTCATACGAAGAGGCCCTTGAACTCTCTCATTTCGGAGCCAAGGTACTCTATGCCCCCTCTGTGCAGCCTGCATTTGAGAAGAAAATTCCTTTAAAGGTCAAAAACACCTTTGATCCATCCGCCCAAGGATCACTAATCACCTCGAGCGATCTCATATCAAACAAAGAGACCGTCATTGGCATAAGTCATCTCAATAATATTTCCCTAATTACAGCTGAAGGCGCAGATCTTATCGGTCAAAGAGGATTTACCACAAGGTTCTTTGAAACGTTTTCTCAGCACAATATCAATATCATCTTAATCACCCAAGCCTCCTCAGAATATTCGCTTTGCGTGGCCATAGATTCAGGAGATGCGGATACCGCTCAGAAAGCCTTAAGCGAGCGCTTTGAAACTGAGATTGGAACGGGTAGAATGAAACCCTTTCGCATTGAATCTCAAATGAGTATCGTGGCCCTTGTTGGTGAAAACATGAAAAGCCATACTGGGGTTAGTGGAAAGCTCTTCAGTAGCCTAGGAGCGAATCACATCAACATCGTAGCCATTGCACAAGGGTCATCTGAACGTAATATATCTTTCGTGATAGATGAAATCAACGTAAAAAAGGCGTTAAACACTATTCACGAACGATTTTTTGAAAAGCAACGCAAACAGATTAATCTATTTGTTGTTGGTGTAGGCACTGTTGGTTCTAGACTTCTGAATATACTCAATTTACAACACCAGCATTTACTTGACAAACTATCTATTGATGCTCGAGTGGTGGGTATTAGTAATTCTAAGAAGATGGCTTTCAATGAGCAAGGACATGAAATTAGCAAATGGAAGAAACATCTTGAAGAAGGAGAACCAGCCAATCTTAGCGCGCTTATAGCACGAATTAAAGCCCTCAATCTTCGCAATAGCATCCTCATTGACAATACTGCAAGTCACGATGTTTCAGCCTGCTATATGGAATTGTTGCAAAATGGAATCGGTTTAGTTACCTGCAACAAGATTGCCTGCTCTTCATCGCTCAGTAATTACCAAGCCTTACAGCGAGTAAGCATCGATCAAAAGGTTCCATTTTATTACGAGACCAATGTGGGTGCTGGCTTGCCGATTATCGATACCCTAAAAAATCTCATCGATTCGGGTGATAGCATCCGCTCTATTGTAGCTGTACTTTCAGGAAGCCTTAACTTTATATTTGATACTTACGACGGTAGCACTACGTTTAGATCTGTCGTTGAGGCTGCAATGCAAGGGGGGTACACTGAACCAGATCCGCGTATAGATTTGAGCGGACTCGATGTAAAGCGCAAATTGCTCATCTTGGCTCGTGAAAGCGGATACGCCTTAGAGCTAGAAGATATTGCAACTGAGGCCTTCCTCCCTCAAGGTGCCCTGCAGACAGCAGACGTTTCGGAATTCTTACAGCTCTTAGAAGAAAATGAAGCACATTTTAAGGCGCTCTATGAAGACGCGAATGCGCAACAAAAGAAATTGAAGTTTGTGGCTGAACTAAAAGTGTTAGGGGATCAAAGCGTAGAAGCTAAAGTAGGATTACAAGGTGTAGACTCTACTTCAGACTACTACACTTTAAGCGGAAGTGACAATATTCTAATCTTGTACACCGATCGCTACCAAAAACAGCCTATGGTTATCAAAGGTGCAGGTGCAGGTGCAGATGTAACTGCTTCTGGAATATTTGGAGATATCATTAGAGCAAGTAATTACCGTTAAACCATGAAAGATCAATGTACTGTATGGTGTCCGGCCTCTGTTTCCAACCTAAATGTCGGCTTTGACGCTTTAGGCTTTTGTTTATCAGACGCGTTTGATCTAATGGTGTTTAAACGTGTAAGCCAACCAGGAGTTCATCTGGGTGAGCTAACCGGATATCCTACTCCTACTGCACCTGAAAAAAATATTGCCTGTGCTGCTGCGGCTTCTCTTTTAGAAAAACACGGCGATCCATCTATAGGAATTGAAATTAGTATTGATAAGCGCATAAAGCCTGGTAGTGGCATTGGAAGCAGTGCCGCAAGTGCTGTCGGTGCCGTAATAGGTGTTCAGGCGTTGCTAGAAACGACATTCTCTGAGGAACAACTCTTAGCGTCTGCTTTAGACGGTGAACAAATTGCTAGTGGGGCGCGTCATGCTGATAACATTGCACCTGCATTGTTCGGAAAATTCTGTCTTATCGTCTCTCAAGAAAACCATCGCGTGGTTCACCTTGACACGGATCTCGATCTGTTCTACGTGGTGGCACACCAACACATTGAGATAAAAACATCAGATTCTAGAAACAGCTTACCTCGAGAAATCCAATTAAAAACTGCCGTTAGCCAATGGAGTTCGTTAGCTGGATTTACAGCTGGATTACTTACGAATAACTTAGACCTTATGAAGCATTGCGCAGTCGATTATGTTGCAGAGCCTGTCAGAAGGTCAAGTATTCCTCATTTTGATCCCCTTAAGGAGATCGCACTAAAGCATGGGGCATTTACCTTCGGCATCTCAGGATCAGGACCCTCTGTCTTTGCCCTCTGTGAAGGAGCACAAAAAGCCAAAGAGGTTGCAGATCAGTTCGACATCTTCTTATCTCAGAATCAAGCTCAAGAATTCAAGATCTATTCGGGACAAATTCACCAAAAAGGAGCGCATGAAATTTTATAGTCTCTCAAATCCTGACTACAAAGTATCTTTTCGCGAGGCCGTCATAGAAGGGCTTGCTCCTGATCGTTCTTTGTATTTTCCTGAACGGATTCCGAAAATTGATCCCTCACATCTAGACCCTAATAGCCATAGAAGTTTCGAAGACCTGAGTTATGAAGCACTTTACCCCTTCGTCTCAGACGATATGAGTCCTGAAGAACTCAAAACCATTATTCAAAAAACAGTTCACTTCGAACTCCCACTGGTTCCCGTTGGAGATTACCTTTCCCTTGAGTTGTTTCACGGTCCTACCCTAGCCTTTAAAGATATCGGTGCACGTTTTATGGCAGAGTGCTTGGGGCTGTTTCACAAAAAGGATCAAAAAACAAAAAAAACGGTAGTGTTAGTAGCCACTTCTGGAGACACAGGAGGCGCAGTAGCGAATGGATTTCTAGGGGTTGAAAACGTCGAAGTGGTCATTCTTTACCCCGATCAAAAAATCAGCGATGTCCAAGAACTGCAAATGACTACGTTTCACCGAAACATTAAAGCAGTGGCGGTACAAGGAACTTTTGACGACTGCCAGCGCTTAGTCAAACAAGCTTTTGTTGATACTGAACTTAAAAGCCAGATCGATCTAACTTCTGCCAACAGTATTAATGTGGCGCGTTGGCTCCCACAGATGCTCTATTACTTAAAGACTTTTCACAGTCTTCGTGAGGCCGGCGAAAAGCGTGACCTTATCGTCTCAGTTCCTTCAGGAAACTTTGGTAACAGCTGTGCAGGAATGCTTGCCTATAAAATGGGAATACCGTTCAAGCGTTTTGTGACCGCTACCAATACAAACAATACAGTTGTGCGCTATCTCGATGGGCAAGGATACAATCCTCAACCTACAGTCCCTACCCTTTCGAACGCTATGGATGTAAGTGATCCCTCTAATTTTGTGCGCATACAGGAGCTATTTGAACCTGAAGAACTTCAGCAATTCATGCACGCCTGCAGCTTTAGTGATACTCAAACGATTGAAGCCATCAAGCACATTTACAAGGAGTATCGCTACACCGCTGAGCCACATGGAGCAATAGCCTATTTAGGTCTAGAAAACGAAAGGCTTAATTCCGAAAAAGAGCTCGGAATTTTTCTCGAAACTGCCCACCCGATAAAGTTTGCGGCCGCCGTAGAAAAGGCTTTAGAAATTAAGATCGAAGAACCTAAAGCTATTACCGCTTTACGAGATAAGAAGCGCAAAAAAGGTGCGCTTTCGAACTATCAAGAGCTTAAAACGCTTCTCTTAAATCAATAAGGGGTTTCTTCTTTTTATTTTTGTGGAAAATTTGACGATGAAAAAAGTAGCCTTACACGAACAGCACCTTAAGGAGAATGCAAAGATGATTCCATTTGCCGGTTTCGAGATGCCCGTTTCTTATACAGGAATCAACGAAGAGCACCATCAGGTGCGCAATAATTGTGGTGTATTTGACGTCTCACACATGGGTGAATTTAGCGTGAAAGGGCCTGATGCAAAGACATTTCTTGATCGCGTGTGTAGCAATGACATCAGCAAACTTGTACCCGGAAAAGCACAGTACAACTACATGCCAACTCCTGATGGAAACGTCGTAGACGACCTTATCGTTTACATGAAAGCCGAGAACGATTACTTAATGGTTGTGAATGCGGCCAATATCGAAAAAGATTTTGCTCATGTACAGGCAGCGAATTCCTCTATTGGAGCAGAACTTACAAACCTGTCTGATACGATTTCACTTCTAGCCGTTCAAGGGCCTGAAGCATCTTCTTTACTTCAAGAATTCACCTCGGTTCAACTAAACGAGATTCCTTTTTACCATTTTGTTGAAGCCTCTTTTGGTCCTATTTCATCTGTATTGATTTCAGCAACCGGATATACTGGAGCAGGAGGGTTTGAATTGTATTGCGCCAATGAAGATGCCCCTGCCCTTTGGGATTTGATCCGCTCAAAGGATATTCCTCCTATTGGTCTTGCCGCAAGAGACACCTTAAGACTTGAAATGGGGTATTGTCTTTATGGAAACGATATAGATGAAACAACCAATGGTCTAGAAGCAGGACTAGGTTGGGTAACCAAGTTCAATACACCCTTTATCGGAAGCGAAGCGCTCCAAAAGCGAAAAGAAGAAGGGCTTCAAAAGAAACTCGTAGCCTTTAAAATGCTTGAAAAAGGGGTTCCTCGCAACGGATACCTCTTAAAAAATGCTCAAGACGAACCTATAGGCCATGTCACCTCAGGGACGGTATCACCTAGCTTAGGCTATGGTATTGGATTGGGATACATCAGTGCAAAAGAAGCTCATATTGGTAATGAGATAGCGGTTGAAGTCAGGGCAAAGACCCTTAAAGCTCAGCTCGTTAAACTTCCTTTTTTGAGCTGATTGTATGCCACCAAAAAAGCGCATTTTAATTCTTGGTGGAAGTGGTTTTATCGGAAGTCATCTCTTTAGAGAGTTAAGCGCTTTTTACGACACTTATGGTACGTATTGTAGTGCCACTACATTCAAAACCAACCATAGGTATTATCGTTACGCTGCTGAAAGTGATGATCTTATCGACCTTCTATCCCACCTAAAACCTCATTTGGTGATCTCTTCAATGCGAGGAGATAAAGAAGTGCTCAAAATAGTGCATCAACACCTTTGCAAGCATCTCGAGCAGCATCCTATAAAAATTATAGTGCTAAGCTCAGCAAATGTATTCGATGCCTACTCAAAGTTTCCCTCTTATGAGAATGACAAGACACTTTCAGAAAGCGCTTACGGACGGTATCAAATTCACATAGAAAATGCCGTTATGCGTTTACCGAAAGAACAGTGGATGATTGCGCGTCTACCCATGGTGTTCGGTAATGGTTCACCGCGCATGAACGAGATGAAATATTGGATTCATGAGAAGCAAGCCATAGAGGTATTTCCGAACCTTTCGTTAAACGTCACCTATGCAGCCAAACTGATGCAACAATTACACTACTGCATTAATCGAAATAAGAACGGAATCGTTCACTTAGGAAGCAGTGATCTCGTACTGCATGAAGACCTAATAAAAGCATTAGTCGCTAAATTAGGAAACCACCATCCCATATATAAACGAGTGTACACCACTAATGACATACGCTACTTAGCGGTACTACCCAAAACCAACAAACTACCCAAACATCTGCAGTTTAATGTGAGTGATGCTATAGATCATCATCTAGAGGTGTTGTCTTAGTTGAAATTCGCTATTTTTACGACCTAATTTTTGACCCTATGGGAAGAGCGTTTGAGTTTAGAAAAGCGCGAAAAATGAAGCGCTGGGCAGCTATGTCTAAAGCCTTTACTCGCATCGGAAAAGACATTGTGATGGCCGTGAAAGAAGGCGGACCGGACCCAGATTCGAATGCAAGGTTGCGTGCAGTTATTCAGAATGCCAAGGCAGTAAACATGCCTAAAGACAATGTTGAACGCGCCATTAAAAGAGCTTCTGACAAATCTCAAGGCGATTATAAAGAGTTGTTGTACGAAGGATATGGCCCTCACGGAATCGCCATTTTGGTTGAAACCGCAACAGACAACCCTACCCGAACCGTTGCCAATATCAGAAGTTACTTCAATAAACTCGGTGGGACCCTAGGCACATCTGGCTCGGTAGAATTCCTTTTTGATCACACCTGTAACTTCAGAATCTCAGCAGCAAACATAGATCTCGAAGAGCTTGAACTAGACCTCATTGACTTCGGAGTCGAAGAAATCTTCGAAGACGAAGACGGTATTTTAATCTATGCCCCTTTTGAGGCCTTCGGAAGCCTTCAAAAAGAATTAGAACATCGAGGGATCGAGATATTGTCTTCAGGCTTTGAACGCATTCCTCAGATCACCAAAGAATTAAATGAAGAGCAGACTGCTGAGATTGAAAAATTACTCGAAAAAATTGAAGAGGATGATGACGTCCAGAACGTGTATCACACTATGAGAGAGTCTTAAAAATTTCATTTGCTTGTCGCAAATCTTCTTCTGTATCTATACCTATGCTGTCATTGGGCGTTTCAACCATTTGAAGTACTCTTTGATGCTCTAAAAATCGGATAGCCTCAATACTCTCAACTTTTTCTAAAGGTCCTATAGGTAAGTTGGCAAATTCAACGAGTGCTTTTTTTCTAAAAGCGTATACTCCCTTGTGTTTGAAATAAGTCACTTCTGCATCCAGGTCTCTACGAAAAGGAAGTGCTGCCCTAGAGAAATACAGTGCTCTCCCTTTAAGATCCGTAATCACCTTAACGACGTTCGGATTTAAAATCTCTTTTTCATCCTGCAAGGGTGTCATTAGAGAAGCAAGATCAACCTCGCCCCTTAGATCTGTTGCAAAAACCTGTATGAGTCGCTTTAAACTATCCTTATCGATAAAGGGTTCGTCTCCTTGAACGTTAATGATAACATCCGCTTCAATAGACTGTGCGGCTTCAGCCAATCGGTCGCTTCCGGTGGCATGAGCTGTTGTGCTGAAAAGCACTTCAGCCCCAATTGCTTTAAGTAACGTCTCAATTTTCTTGCTATCGGTTACAACATAAACCGCATCGAATAAGCCCGAATCCATGACAGCCTCATAGGTGCGAACAATTACCGGCTTTCCACCCAAATCTCGAATCAGTTTCTCAGGTAAACGTGTTGAAGCCAGCCTGGCTGGAATCATAGCTATAGTTCTCATCGCTCTAGAGCATTTTAGTGTTCGTAAAAATACTCCTTTTCAAAACCCATTAAGTAGAGACGTTCTGAGGCCCGGGTAAATGCGGTGTAAAGCCATTTTAAATGGTCGGTATCAAAACCCTCAGGAGCGTAAGGTTTTTCAACAAAAACACGCTTCCATTGCCCACCTTGAGCCTTGTGACAGGTAATTGCATAGGAATACTTTACCTGTAAGGCATTGAAATGAGGGTTGTTTTTGATACCCGTATACCGCTTGTAGTTTGATTTCTCATGCGCATAATCTTCAGCCACCTTTTGATACAGTCTAGAGCCGTCCTCAAAACTAAGAGAAGGTTGATCGGCCTCTAAAACGTCTAAAAGCAAGACGGTATCGAATGGCGCAATCTCGTAATCTAATAAACGGACTTGAACCTCAGCAAATCGGAATCCATACAATTCTTTATACCCATATATCTGCAAAACCTCAACCGCATCTCCATTAGCGATAAAGGCGACATCTTTTGATTCAGCCAACCAGAAATAATTGTTTTTCACCACCATTAAAGTGTCTCCAACATTCAATTCATTGTCGAGTTGTAAAATCCGCTGCCTTATGTTTTTATTATAGAGGTTAGCGCGTTTGTTCGAACGCACAATAATCGCTGTTTCTTGAAGCCCTACCTCTCTGTAAGCGTCCTCGAGCGCATCTAACAATTCTGCTCCATCATTCATGTGCACCACATCGTCAGCAACCGATAAATCAAAGCGAATCGACGGTTCTTGTCCTATAATAGCATTTCTCAAATGAGTAGCATTCGAAAGAATTGAACTTTCTGCTGCTTGACGCACCACCTCGGTAAGGGTCGCATGAAAGGGCTTTAAATCAAATCGATGGGCCAGTTCTACTTCATTCAAAGCAATGCTCTGAATTTCAGAAATAGGAGGCAACTGAGCACCGTCTCCAATTAGTAAAAGTGCACAGCCCTTTCCGCTGTAGACAAACTCAAAGAGGTGCTGCAACAATGAATCGTTGGCAAATAACCCTTTATCAGGCATTCTATCCGATAGCATTGAGGCCTCGTCAACGATAAATAAAGTATCGACAAATTTGTTTTTAGCCAAGGTAAACTGAAGCGGTTTGCCCGCAGTCTGCTTAGGGTAATACAACAGTTTGTGAATCGTAGAAGCTTGGTATCCCGAATACTTCGAGATCACTTTTGCCGCCCTGCCCGTTGGGGCGATTTGAACGGTCTGCCCGCCTCTTTTTTTTAACACCTGTATGAGTGCCTTGATCAAAGAAGTCTTTCCTGTACCCGCATACCCTTTTAAAACGAAAAACTTTTTTCGGTTGGGTTCAGTAATAAATCGCTCTAATTCTGTAAAGGCTTTTCGCTGTGAATCAGTTGGTTCGAATGAAAGTGATTCGACCAAAGAGTTATAGATTTTAAGCGGGATTGAAGCCATAAAACGAGTCGAAGATACACATCATTTCATTAAAGGTTAAAAACTTTAGTGATTGAAAAAAAATTGTAGATTTGTTCACATTCAAAACAAAAAACCAAACGATGAAAACTGTTCTCCAGTACGTTCTTCTTGTGGTCTCAGGAGTTCTTGCTTACTTAATTTATCTGTCTGTAATGGCTCCTATCTCTTTCAATAAAGTGAAAGAGGAGCGCTTCTCAGCCGTTATTGAAAAAATGAAAGACATCCGTGATGCCCAAGTCGCGCATCGCACCATTAATGGAACTTACGCTAAGGATTTTGAATCATTGATTTCTTTCATCGATACCGGATACTACACCTTGACTCAGCAGAAAGATTCTTCTTTTCTGCGCTACAACCGTGTCTATAAAATCGATATGCAAGTAGATACTGTTGTAGTAGATACGCTCGGAACAGTAGCCGTTAAGGATTCATTGTTTAAAGGCAGTAATGCATATATGACACTTCAACGCGTACCTTTTGCTCAAAACAACGAGCAATTTACCATGAAGGCTGATGTTGTGAACAAGCAAGGTTTTGACGCTCCAGTTTTCGAGGTTTCAGTTGAAAAGAATGTTATTCTTTACGATCAGCCTCAAGATCTTCTTGCTAAAGAAAATGCGCATGCCAGTATTGAAGAGGTTAACGGAACTTCAATCAAAGTTGGTTCTTTGACAGAAGTAAGTACATCTGGTAACTGGCCTTCTATCTACGATAAGAAGAAGAAGAAGAACGCTAATTAATACTGATTTATTGAGCTCCGCTGTCGGATCAGATCAAACACAGTTATCCATCCAGGTTCACCTCGATGGATTTTCTGTTTTTAAACAGAAAGATTCGACCTCTCATTTGAGTTTTACACAGTTTGCAGCGCTCAAGAATTGGCTTCAGAATCAAGACACGAAACACGTTGCTAAGCTAGTGTACACTACCCCAGCAACGCTTGTTCCCGAAGAATTGTTTCGGCCTGACCAAGCAGCAGACTATTTAAAGTACCACTTTCACAAGTCAAATCACGTCGCCTATTCAACCTTGAAATCTATGGGTATTATGGTTGTGTTTGCAGTAGATCAAAATCTTGAAAAGGAGTTGGCTTCTCTGGTGTCTGACATAAGTATCACCCATAGTAGCTACGAATTGGTACGCAGAGCCCTTGCAAGCCCTCACAAAGAATGGTTACGCTTTGTCTCCATCTTTCATCCTGAGCACTTTGAAGTTGTTTTTCATAAAGGAAATCAATTGATTTCTTACAATCAGTTTCCTATTCATGGCGAATTAGACTGCAGTTATTACCTCAAACTATTGCACACTCGATCTTCATTCAAGAGTGAAAAGGCCGCAATTATATGCTATGAAAATGGATCGCAATGGGGCCGTTCAAACTTCAAGACTATTAATGATTGGGCTTCAGACGCACAATACATCACCGAGATTTATCCGTTTTTATAGCCCTAAAACATGCGGATCATTTCAGGAGTACATAAAGGCCGAAAATTAGTAGCCCCTAAAAAGCTTTCCGCTAGACCGACTACCGACATGGCTAAGGAAGGATTATTCAACGTATTGAACAACCGGGTGTCATTTCAAAACACCAAGGTCCTCGACCTTTTTAGCGGTACTGGAAATATAAGTTTCGAATTTTCTTCCCGTGGATGCACATCCATAACGGCTATAGAACAGGATCGTGTGGCATGTAGCTTTATAAGTAAAACCGCTGAAGAGTTAGGACTTGAAGGATTACAGGTACACTGTGCTAAAGTCGATCGATTCATTCAGTCAACGGCCTCACGCTTTGATCTCATATTCATGGATCCGCCTTATGCATTAGGAGTCGAAGGCTATGAAAAAGTGATCACCAGTATTTTTGAGCGAGGTTTGTTGATTGAAGACGGTATTTTGGTGGCCGAGCATTTTAGCAAGTATGATCTGAGTGCAATTGAACACTTTGAAGAGGTGCGAACCTACAGCTCAAGCGCCTTTTCTTTCTTCAAAAAATAAAGCAGGTCATAAGCCGGATTCTGTCGTGCCCTATCATTTATCTAGGCCTTAAGTTACCCTAAGGCTCAATCCGCCTACCCTC